>CAYMKL010000021.1:0-69445 GCA_964390805.1 uncultured Anaerolineae bacterium
CCGGCCTCCCCCTGCCAGGGGGAGGAGTCTGAGTTCCCCTCCCTGGGAGGGAGGGCTCAGGGGAGGGTGGGCCTTCCTGGTTGAAGAATCCACGCCCACCCAGCCTCCCTCTGCCAGGGGGAGGAGTCTGAGTTCCCCTCCCTGGGAGGGAGGGGTCAGGGGAGGGTGGGCCTTCCTGGTCGAAGAATCCACCCCCACCCAGCCTCCCCCTGCCAGGGGGAGGAGTACAGAGTTCCCCTCCCTGCGAGGGAGGGGCTAGGGGAGGGTGGGCCTTGCGTTGAGGAATCCACCCCCACCCAGCCTCCCCCTGCCAGGGGGAGGAGTACAGAGTTCCCCTCCCTGCGAGGGGGGGGTTAGGGGAGGGTAGGCCTTCCGTCGAAAAATCACCGACCATGATTGTTCTCCAAAGAGATGCGCGGGTCGAGCCAGGTGTAGGCCATGTCCACCAGGAGGTTGATGCCCACCACCAGAACGGCGATGAACAGCACTAGCCCCTGGATGAGGGGGAGATCGCGGTTGTTGATGGCGAACAGCACCAGACGACCCAGGCCCGGCAAGGCAAAGACCTGCTCGATGACGATGCTCCCCCCCAGGAGGAATCCCAGTTGCAGGCCCAGGAGGGTCACGGTGGGGATGAGAGCGTTCCTCAGGACGTGGCGGACGATGACCTGTGATTCGGAGAGACCCTTGGCCCGGGCGGTGCGGATGTGATCGCTGGCTAGCTCCTCGAGCATCGAAGCTCGCACCAGGCGAGCCAGCACCCCGGCCACCGGCAATCCCAGCGCCAGAACGGGCATGGCCAGGCTGCGCAGCGCGCCCAGCGGATTCTCCCCCCAGGGCACGTACCCGCCTGAGGGCAGCCAGCGCAGGCTCAGGGCGAAGAAGAGGATGAGAAGGATGCCGATCCAGAACGAGGGCAGGGCTAACCCCGCCTGGGCGAAGACCAGTACGCCGTAGTCGAGTGCACTGTGTTGGCGGACGGCGGCCAGGACGCCCAGCGGTACAGCCAGGAGCACCGCCAGGATCAGGGACAGGGTTGCCAGCGACAGAGTGACCGGCAGCCGCTCGGCGATGAGCGCCGCCACCGGCCGCCCATGCCGCAGCGAGACCCCCAGGTCCCCGCGCAGCACCCCGCCCAGCCAGCTCAGGTATTGCAGCGGCAGCGGGCGATCCAGTCCCAATTGGACCCGCAGGTCGGCCAGCGCCTCTGGCGGGGCCTCAGTGCCCAGGATAAGCTGAGCCGGATCCCCCGGCACCACCTTCACCACCACGAAGGTGGCCAGGGAGATCAGGAACAGGGTGAGCACGAGAGACGGCAACCGTCGCATCCCCAAATCCAATCTCCAACATCTAATCTCTAATCTCCAACCCACACCGTCCGCAAATCATAGATGTCAATAGGATACAGTTGCCACCCCTGCACCTCTTCCCGCAGCCCGACTGAGGAGAGCGGGGCCAGGAGATAGACGGCCACCGCTTCGTTGGCCAGCATCCGTTGCATCTCGGCGTAGATCTCCTGGCGGCGCGCCGGGTTGGTGCTGACAGCCCCCTCTTTGGCCAGCTCGTCGTAGTGAGGGTTGGTGTAGTTCATGTAATCCTCTGAGCGCTCGCTCACATAGCGGTTGAGGAAGGGGTCGGGGTCGAGCCGGCCGGTGTGGCCCAGGGTGGTCAGAGCGTAATCTCGGCCGAAGTACACCTGCTCCAGGTAGGTGGCCCACTCAATGGTCTCTAGCTTGGCCTTAATGCCCACTTTGGCCAGTTGGTCGGCGATGACCTCACCGTTGCGGATGTGGAAGTCGTACGGCTGCGGTAGGGCGATGGTGGTCTCGAAGCCGTCGGGGTAGCCAGCCTCAGCCAGGAGTTCCTTGGCCTTGTCGGTGTCGTAGGGATAGCGGCTTGCCAGGTCCACGTAGAAGTCGCTGACTGGCGGCATGTGGCTGCCGATGGGCACCGCTGTTCCCCATTGGGCCCCTTCGATCACCGCCTGCTTGTCAACGGCGTGGTTGAGGGCCTGGCGCACCAGCACGTCGTCGAAGGGGGGACGGGCGTTGTTGATGGCCAGCAACTGGATGCCGTTGAAGGGCTGCTGGATCACCTTGATACCGGGCTCGTCTTGGAGGCCGGCGATCTCCTGAGCCGGTACTTCCGGCACCACGTCCACCTCCCCGGTCTTCAGGCTGATCAGCCTGGCGGGCGGGTCGGTGATCACCCGGAAAGTGACCTCGTCCAGGTAGGGTACATCGGGCAGGAAGTATTTGTCGAAGCGGCGGAGCTTGACGTGGCTGTCGGGCACCCATTCCACGAACTCGAAGGGGCCGCTGCCGACGGGGTGATCGCGCAGGGTGTCGGCGGCTTCCTGGGGGACGATGGCTGCCCAGCCGTAGGCCAGATTGGAGAGGAAGGCGGCCTGGGGCTCGGAGAGGGTGAACACCACGGTGCGGTCGTCCGGGGTCTCGATGGCGGTGACGATCTGGTAGTCCTTGGCGCGGGGGCTGGCCGTGTCGGGGTCGAGGATGCGTTCGAAGCTGTACTTCGCGTCGGCGGCCGTCATGGCCCGACCATTGTGGAAGGATACATCGTCGCGCAGGTGGAAGGTCCACTTCAGCCCATCGTCCGAGGTCTCCCACGAGGTGGCCAGGTCGGGCTGGATGCGGCTTTGGGGGTCCACCTGCACCAGGGTATCGTAGAGGTTGCGGGTGATCTGGAAGGTGGCGACGGCCACGGTCTTGTGGGGATCGAGGCCATCCATGTCGGCGGCGACGGCCACGGTGAGGGAGCCGCCGCGCTGGGTGGCGGGACCTGGGCTGGGCGTAGGCGAAGCTGTTGGTCCACAGGCAGTGAGGAGCCCTGATAGAATCAGCGTTAGCAGAGCCAGGTGGAGAGCGTTTCGTGCGTTCATGCGGTACCTCCTCGGTATGTGATGAGTGAGGGCCGGAGGGCGGAAACAAAAGCCCCTTGGGGCGTGCCAAGGGGCTGGGTAACTGCCAAGCTGAGGATTCCCGCCGTCTCGGTCGCCTCGGCGATCCAAGCGACAACAGTTGAAACACTACAACGAATTCGGAATAAAACGGATTGGGAGCAAACGAATCCGTTCCTTTCTCAATCCGCTGTAGTGTTGTGCGGCAGCCGCCGCTGTAACCAGGCGACCTTGCACGAGTTCAAGCTAATCTGCTCACCGCCATGCGGTCGGTGGCGTTTATACTATACTACCGATGGATGAAAAGGTCAAATCGGGTCTTGCAAAGTTGCCAAAAAGAGAGAAGGCGGGTATAATATCTTTGAGTTTTGCGAAGGGGGGAGTTATGGCGAATCAAGGAAGAGCTTCCAATCTCGGCGAGAAAGCCGGCATCTTGGCTTCGATCATCAAGAATACGAGGCTGGTGTGGCGCTTGCTTCGGGATTCAGACGTTCCATCTTGGCTGAAGATGATACCGCCAGTCACGTTGCTCTATCTACTCTTTCCCATTGACTTCATACCCGATCCTATGCTTGGCCTGGGCCAGTTAGATGACATCGGTGTCATCTTACTTGGTTTGAAGCTCTTCATCGAGCTTTCTCCTCAGGAAATCGTGCGACGCCACCTGCGGGAGATGAGCTCGGTGTCCGGCTCCTATCGGGTGGTGGATGAAGAGCCATCCCACGAGCCACCGCCCTCCGGGTACATCGAAGCTCCTTATCACGTTGTCGAGGAAGGCGAAGAAGAAAGCTAATATCCAATAATATCCAAGTCGGAAGAGGCCACCCTCATCAATGAGCGGTGGCCTCTCTAGATCCCGGCTCAGCGCTGCCCCGCGTTCACTCCTCCTTCCGCGCAGACCGACTCTCATCGCCCCCCATAACACCAATGCGACGAACAAAGTCCAGCATCCCATCCAGGTCAAGGAACGTGGCGCTCTCGCCGTTCTGCACGTGTTCAATGCGACCACGCCAGCGTGACCCGGCGGCCGACCACTCTTGCCAAAAGCGGACGACGAAGGTGCTGATCGGTGGAACTGGGGATGATTCTGCCATGCCGGGGTCCCTTCGGTCAGACCCTTCGGGTTTCCAAAACCCGATCGGTCCATCTGTAGTTTCGCCCGGACATCACCTCCTCTAGTCGAAGCAGCCAAGAAGATACGGCAGTCACTGTCTAAAGCGGTATCTTGTCCCCTTCACTGCAACCATTATGTCCTGAATCTCGTAAAAGCACAAAAAGCAAAGCCACCTGCATCCATCGCGCAGGTGGCTTTGCTTCGCTGCCCAAGATGTGCCCCTTCAGATTTCACGGGCAGCTCTTCGAGCGGCCCCTGCGCAAACGTGCGGTCAGTGGCATGGGCGGCCGAAATGGTTGGAGCCTTCATTTGCCCGTAGAGGAGCCCCGACGTGGGCGCCGTCCAGGTGCTGCCTATCCTTCTACTCTCCACACGTGCACCACCGGCTTAGTCCCATCTCCATACTGTTCCAGCACGTACAGCAAGGCATTGTTCCGGTCATAGGCCGCCGCGCCAATGCGGGAGCGACGCTGCACTCCCCAGCCCAGTACTACCAGGTCCCACTCCGGGGTGTCGAGGTACAGATGCTCATCTATGTCTAAGGAGGCGTATGGCTGTGGCTCCCAGGATTCGATTTCGCCAGCCGCAACCTGCGCCAGGTCTGCCGGGTCGTACAGGATGAATTGGGCATCCCAGCGGCTGGTCCACCATCCCCTGTAAGTAACACAAGTGTCTTGCTCGTCGCTACAGCAAGGTGCAAAGTCCTCCGGTGGACAGGGTGAGCCATCGGCCATGCGGCACGCCACGAAATAGGCCACAGACTCCTCATCAACGCAGGGATATTCGGGGCCGAGGGGGTTGATGAAGCCGTACCAGTGCTTGGCGCCAGTGCTCTTGGTGCCGGCGAACAGGACGGCGCTCTTGCCCGAGGGTGTTGTGATCCAGGCGCCGCCTTCCCATTCGTCGGGGTGCTGGTAGCCGTTCATGCAGCGCACGAAGTCAGAGGTGTTGTACGCGTTCTCGTACAGCAGCAGGGTGGTCTCGTTCAGGCGCGTTCCTGAGGGCGGCGCCGAGCCGTCGGGCAGCCAGGGGCGATAGGCGAACAGCGTCGGCCCCATGCCACCCTGCCCGCCGTCTCTCATACGTCCCGTGGCGAGATAGCGGCTCTCGGCGTGCGCGTCGGCCCAGGCTGTGGGGATATCGAACATATACCCATTGACGCTGTAAAGGTTGTGATTGCCGATGAACCAGACGCCTTGCATGTTCGGTGTGTCCAATGTCGCATTGAACCAGGCATGGGAAGCCTCATCCTGTGGTTGCAAGTGTTGCCCCCAGCACAGGTGAATCTTGGGCCCGGTGTCGGCGTGGTTCAGGTACTGCATGCCCGTCTTGGGGATCTCTTCGAGTTGCGTGAAGAACCCAGCGGTCACGTCATGGAAGCCCTGGATGAACCCCGCTTGCGGGAGGTCTGCCGGGTTGGCTGCTATAGCTGGCGCCGGGATGCTGACTTCGGCCACTTGACTGCCATCTGGTAGAACTCCCCAAGCCATTCGGTCGTGCCCCATGACGAATAACGAGCCTGGATACGCATCACCATTGGAAGGGTCGCCGTCGGGATTAAACGTCATCGCGTTGGCGCCATAGGCGAAGGTTTGCGGCGGGGTGTCGCCGCCGGGGAGGCGGAACGCCCCTTGGTATACCAGATCGCCCGGTTGGATGAGACCAGCGGGGATGACTGTCGTGGGCGTCGGTGTGGGGGTGGGCGTCGGAGGAGACCAAGCCTTCATAACCAGGGGCAAGTAGACGAAATGATAAGCGGTAGCCGTCGGCGGTGCGCCGGTCTGGGTCGGCGTGGGCGTCCTCGTTGGCGTAGAGGTAGCAGGTGCGCTGGTGGTAGTGGGCGTCGCTGTCACAACTCCCACCGTGTAGTTGACCACCAGCCGGGGGCGCAGGTTGGAGGTGCCGTAGTTGCGGCTGTAGTAGTAGTGGTAGGTGTAGTTACCACTCTCAGGTCGTAGCAGCAGGCCGTAGTTGGACACGCCATCCTCAACCCAGGCACGCACGGCGGCGGTGGCGTCCAGACTGACCCAACCATTTGCCATCCCAACCGGCAGTGTGATCTGATCCATAATGGTGGCATCGAAATCACCGCCCGGCGTCGTCCAGGCCGTGCCGGGGCTGGCCAGGGCCCAGGTGGCTCCATCGGGGACGTAGCCGGAACCGGGCCACAAGTCATGGCCAGTCCCTTCGGCCCAATCACGAGTCACCCGATAGAGGGCGATCTGCATGGCGTTTTCTGCACCCACCTCGTAGCGATATAGTTCCACAGTCGCACTGCTGATGGTGATGTCACCAGGCAGGGCCGAGATGTCCCATCGCACCAGGCTGCGGCGGTACTCCTGCCCCGCCCCGAAGAAAGTCTCCAAGTTCTCCAGCCCCCCCAGGTTGGCATTGGATTCGGCGTCGTTGGCCAGAATCACGTCGCTCGTGCCAGCGTAGGACGTATCCGGGCTGACCCCCTGCTGGAAAACCATCGTATACTCGCCGGCAGGACGCGTGCCGGTAGGCGTGGGTGTAGCTGTGGGTGCGCCTGTGGCTGTCGCTGTCGCCGTCGGGGTGGCGGTGGATGGCGTGCCGGTGGCAGTAGGGGTGCGCGTCACTGCACCCCCCACCCAACGATTGTAGAAAACGTTGAGCAACTGCACGTACTCTGCGGTGGCCTTCTGGTGACCGGCCGTTGTGGGGTGGCTGTCCCAATCGGTACTGGTGGGGTAGGCCGAGTAATCGTTGTC
The DNA here is from genome assembly GCA_964390805.1 of uncultured Anaerolineae bacterium. GTDB lineage: Bacteria > Chloroflexota > Anaerolineae > VGOG01 > VGOG01 > CAYMKL01. The sequence continues at coordinate 6,764 of CAYMKL010000021.1, forward strand.
TATGGTATGGATGTGTTGTACCGCGCTGTTCCACCAACGGTGGTGATTGCCGTCTTCCTGGCCTGCGTCATTGGGCTCTTCGTTCGTTGCAGGGTCATCCACCCGGGTGGTAGTGCCGTTGGAGGTGAGGATGTTGTAATAGTCAAAGACAGCCACGTTGTTGTAGGAATAGCCATCGAGCCAATCGTTGACCAGCCAGTCGTTCAAGGCACGGGCGTTGGCCGCACGTTGAGCAGGCGTCTGCTCACCTGGGTACTCCTGGTAGTCGCCCTCTCCCATCGGTGGCGCGGTGATGACAACGAACAACTTATCCTGGCGGGTTTGGAAATAGGTCAGTATGTTATTGTAGACCGCTTTGTAGTTCGCTACGGTCAACTGGTCGTTGGGTTCTGATCCCGGCGGGTCGTCGGGATTGCCCCACACGTCGGAGTTGGGGTAGCAGGACTTGAACATGATGATCTCGTTCTCGCCACCGGGATCGGTCCCCAGACGAGACCAGGAGCCGAAATCGCCGAAATTCTGGCCAGTCTCGTTATACAAGGCGGTCAGAATCTGGTTACTGCTGGAGCCGGTGAACCATTCAGGCCAGTCTATGATATCTGTCCGGTCACCGATGCTGTTTGGCCCCCACCCATAGTTGGTGGCGCTGACATAGTAGTTGTTGTTCATCAGCGCAATGCCCAGCCCCCCAGAGGGTTGATCCGGGTTGGGGTCGGCCAGCCAGTTTCCGCCGCAGGAGTGATGAACGAAGATGAGCTTGATGGGAGAGGCGGGCGGGTAGGGGTTGTCGGCCGCCAGACGGCCCTGCGGGCCAGCCGTGGTAGAGTTGGTGGCCAAGAGCAAGGTCAGCACGGCCACAACCGTCACTATCGTCGCTATCCTCTTGGTTTGCATCTTATTCCCTCCTTTTGCTAGTGACCACCTAACGGCAGTCCTCAGGCTTGTACTCAGTCCGTCCATCTGTAGTTTCGCCCGGACATCACCTCCCCCAGCTTAAACAGCCAAAAAGATGCAGAGTCATAATCCAAAGCGGTATCCTATCCCCTTCACTGCAACTATTATACCCTAAGCCTTGTAGGATGGCAAGAAGAGAGCCACGACCATGAGTCGTTTTAGTGATCCCTGCCGGCTGGACAACATCTCGGCCGCGACACTCTCCACCGAAGAGCAAAGCCACCTGCATCAATCGTACAGGTGGCTTTGTTTCGCTATCCAAGACCTCTCCCTTCAGAGCCAGCGTAACCAAGACCAATAGGCCAAAGAATCTCTGTGTGGCTTTGAGGATTGACATATTTTCTCCTCTTGACACGATGGTCTGTTTATTAAGACGGCGCAGGAGAAGATTGGTTCCCTAATGGTCATTGATCTGGTGACCCGCTTGCCTTCAGGTACGGCTTCCGGAAGCAGGCAGAGACCAGACACAAGCTTTGTGCTTGGGGGAGACAACGGCGGATGTGCCAGAGGGCCGTGGAGAGGGAGCGGCGCGCCTTGCGCTCTGGCCGGTCGCCCCAGAAGAGACCGACCAACCGATCTCGGGGCTGGGGTCGCTGTCGGTGGAGGATCAGGTAGGCCAGCAGAGACTGAGATTTGAGAGTGGGGGGCTTGAGTAGTGGTTGGTTATCATAGCGGATGTCCAGTGTGCCCAGAAAGTGCAACCGTAAGGCAGACACTGCCAGACCTCCTTCGAAACCTGCCTAGCGTGGTATTCTTACATCGTGCCTCAAGGTGAGACGATCATCATCGCTTGATATAGTATAGCAGATTTCGGCCTTTTGGCAAGAGAAGAGGCCACCAGGTCAACGAGCGGTGGCCTCTTTGTGTATATCAAACCTCGGCTCAATGCCATCCACGTTCACTTCTCCTTCCTTGCGGGTTGGCGCTCATCGTTCCCCATAACACCAATGCGGCGGACAAACTCCAGCATCCCATCCACGTCAAGGAACGCGGCACTCTCCCCGCTCTGCACGTGCTCAATCTGACCGCGCCAGCGGGACCCGGCGGCCGACCACTCTTGCCAGAAGCGGACAACGAAGGTGCTGATTGGGAGAACTGGGGATGGTTCAGCCATGCGGGATTCCTCCTCCGGGCGGATCCTGGTGATTTCAAAGCATGGGGGCCTAGGGTGGTTCCGATTCGCAGACTACGCGGCATCCGCCAGCCACTCAGCGGTATCCACAAGGCGGTAGCCATAGCCACGAACGGTATGAATGTAGCGAGGCGCTGAAGGATCATCTTCCAGTTTCCCTCGCAGCCAGCAGATGTGTACGTCCAACGTGTGGGTATCACCGATCCAGCCTTCCCCCCACGCTTGATCGAACAAATCCTGGCGCGGAATGGCCTTACCATCGTTTTCCATCAGCACGCACAAAAGATCGTACTCTCGCGGCGACAGTTCGATCAGCCGGCCGGCTCGCCACACCTGGTGGACGCCGCGGTCCAGCACGATGTCGCCCACCACGATCCGGTCGCTCGGTGGGGATGTCTGGTGGCGGTCCAGTTCGCGACGGCCAAGCAGTGTCCGCATCCGGGCCACAAGCTCCTGGAAGCTGAAGGGCTTGACGACGTAATCATCGGCGCTGATTCCCAGGCCCTTGACACGATCCGTCTCATGATGCCAGGCACTGAGCATGATGATGGGCACGACCGACTCCTGCCGCAGGGTGCGGCACACGGCAAAGCCGTCCATCTGCGGCAGCATCGCGTCTAGCAAGACGAGGTCGGGCTGAGCGGCACGCGCATACTCCAGGCCCTGTTGACCGTCCGTGGCGTGAAGCGCCCGAAAGCCGTGGTCTTGGAGGCCGATGGTCAAGGGTACGGCAGAACTCACGTCATTTTCGATCAGAAGGATTGTGGCCTGCACTGAGCCGTGTCGAAGTGTTGGTCTATTCAGCATGATCCTTCTCCCCACTGCGCTACCACCAGCATGATGTCTACGACGTCAATGTCACAGTCGTCATCCAGGTCGTAGTAGGCATCATAGCACTCATCCCCACAGCGGCAGCGCCAGCGACTGGCTACCTGCATGACGTCGGACATGTTCACCACCCCGTTGTCGTCCAGGTCGTGGAGCACGGCACAGCGGTGGAAGCCGCCTTGCAGGGTGTAGTCTCCGCCGCTGAGGATGCCGGCATCGAGTTGCCCCACCGCGCCGTTGAGGGTATACCCTCCGCCGCTGCACTCGCCCCCGCCATTATCCACACTGGACCAGGAGAGGTCATAGCCTGTACTGAGCGAGGTCGAAGTGCCACCGCCGGACTGAGCAGAGGCAACGGTGACCAGCAGGAGCAGGGCCACCAGGGGCAGGACAGCCTGTCTGAGTCGTTGCATGTTTATGTGTTCCATGTTGCATCTCCTCCACCTATGATACCGCTATCATTGATGTGTATGGATTGGTTGACCCAATAGGATCCAGGGGGAACAAACACTGTCCCGCCATTGGCCGATACAACATCAATCGCTGCCTGAATCGCCGCCCAATCGATTTCGTCATCCAGACTCGTAGCATGTGGGTAGATGGCTTGCGCTTCTGCCAGTGTGGCGTAACGCTAACTGAGTGGATGCGAGTCCCCGTTACCAATTGCGCCATAGTCCTTGACATTGACCACGCCGAGAACACCTCGTAGGGTTCCGTCCTCGCGATGGGCTACGCGTAGGAACTCGTTCAGCATAGCGCCCCACGTGCCTTCGTCGCTACCAGGTATAGGTAAGCGTGCCATGTTAGTCTCCTCCTTTGTGCATTATATGATGGATAGATGCTGCAACCTTGTCTACGAACACGTCTCTCCCCAGTGTACCACCGCCATCATGATATCCACCACGGTGATGATTCCATCCCGATCCAGGCCGAACCGTGATATCCAATCAGGGTCTCCCTCTCGCAGGAAGCGAAGCGGCACAAGCGATGAGCTATGCAGCTACCAGGTTGTCCTGGATGATCACGCCATCCCCGTAGCCCGTCAGCACTGGCTCAATGTCGTAGTCACACTCACGGAAGTAATTCCCGTGGATCCACATGCGATGTGGACCAATAGCGGGAAGCGCACTACTCCTGGACCAAATGCCACAATAGAGACCGGATAGTTGATTATTGGCAATCACCAACCCATTGACAGGGTAGCCACTGCTTCCGTCACACCAAATGCTGATCCCTCGCAGGCCACTCACCTCGGATTCACCACAGTATATCGAGTTCCCCTCGACAACACAATCCTCAATGCCACTGGAATCAATCAACGCGAGTGCGATGCCGTCCCGCTGCGCCGTGTCGGTTTCCGGTGGGCGCAAGTAGATGACATTCCCAGCCACCACTGTACGCACCCATGCACCCCAGAGCTTGATACCAAGCTTAACCTCGCGCAGGATATTCCCGCTGATCAAGTGACCACCGATACCATGATCAGTAACCTTGATTCCCGAGTGCAGACTTTCGATGTAGTTGTTCACAATCATCATGTCGCCGTTATAGGTCCTGATCCCTACCAAGTCTTTTCCCAACCTGTAGATGTTTAGCGTTTCATCTCCTACGATCACAATGTATGTGTGGCCCTGATCTGTATCGTCTATTTGCCATCGGCTGCCTTCCACTTCCTCTTCAATGGTGACGTTCTCCGAAAGGGAGATCCCGTGGTCTTCAAACGCCTGCCGAAACCCTTCCGAAAGAACCCCCAGTTCTAAATCACTTTGGAACTCCAACCCGACGCTAAACAAGAACCCCAACCTTATATCCTCCCGAATCATGTTTTCACAAATGCGAATCGCGTAACTTCGAGGAGAGTCTTCCCCCGGGGGGGGGGGAACCATCGCGATTGGTCCCCTTGACCGTGATCACGCCTTCGTTTCCTCCTGCGTTCACGAGCGTGTTGTGACTGACTTCGGAATAACGCGCTTTTAGGTAGATCCCTTCCGCGCCCGATCCTCCGCCATTCTGCACTTTCTCGATATGGTTGTGGGTAACGATGATCTCACGACCAGCAGCGATCACACCATGAATATCCGTTCCTTCAAGCTCAGACACAAGATTCGTACACACATTGTGGCTGATGATTGCCTTCTTCCACTCATCATCATAGTCATCATCAAATCCTCGATTTGTATCCCCGACCTGAATCGCAGTCTTCCTACAGTCTGAGATACGATTTCCCACGATCATTGCTGTATCGAACCCAGAGCGCACAGAGATAGCGACCCAATCGGAGTTTTCGACCACGCAGTTCTCAACACTGACATAGCTGATTCTATGAGTGTCTGGCTCTGCACCCCAAGCATCGATCGCATTATAAATCGAATTGAATGCGCAGTTTCGCACAGAAAGCTGGTCGATAGGTGAAGTGTGGCTCGTAACAATAGTGCGCCCCCAATTCTCGAACGACAGGCCATCAACAACGACACGTACCGTATCAGAACCAACAGACTCCCTGATGTTCAGAAAATGGTTCTCGGGCAAATCGGCCAGACCTGGCCCAATAAGTGTCACCGTTCCCTCGTGCGCAAGAAGCGTAAGAGACTTCTCAACAATATGTGTAGACCAGCCACCGAGAGAATACGTACCAGGCGGAAAGAATACGACACACCTAGACCCCTCTGACTCTGTGCAGGTGATGGCCTCCTGGATCGCTGCCGAGTCATTCGTTGTGCCGTCACCAACTGCCCCAAAATCCTTGACATTGACTACGCCGATAACACCTCGAAGGCTGCCATCTTCGTGATGGGACACGCGCAAGAACTCGTTTAGCAGAGTGCCCCATGTGCCTTCGTCGCTACCAGGTACAGGTAAACGTGCCATGTTAGTCTCCTCCTTGTTCACTATGAGTAGATAGGTGCTGTAATCTTATTTACGAACACGTCTCTCCCCAGTGTACCACCGCCATCATGATGTCCACGACGGTGATGATTCCATCGCCGTTGAGGTCGTAGCGAGGATCCCAGTCAGGATCCTCGTCCGTCATGCGCCAGTGGCTGGCGATGGCCATGATGTCTTGGATGTCTACGATGCCGTCGGGGACCTCGGGGAACACGTCTCCGATCGGGACACAGTAGCCGGAGTAGCAGCCCTGGCCATATAGGCCACTGCCGTAGGCCGTACCCGGGCAAGGAGCCCGAAGAACGGCTGGGATGGTCAGGAGCTTGGCCTGAAAACTGGCCATCAAGACCGATAGCTGAAGATTCAGCTTCAGAAAAGCGCGTCGGGTCATGATGCGGTTAAACAGAGACATGGGTTATTCTCCTTTTCAGAGCATGGATAGGCAATGGGTAACCCTTCACGGTGACCTCGGAAGTCTGTCAGGCCGGCCCGACTTCATCCACACGCCACCATCTGCACCCAATACCGACTAGGTATGCCACCGCGCGGCAACCAACAGTACATCCTGCACGTCGATGTCGCCGTCCCGGTCCATGTCGTGGCGATTGCTGAAGCCATCCTGACTGTTGTTGCTGCCCCAGCGTGCTACCACTTCCATGATGTCTACAACAGTGACCCGGTCATCACTGTTGACATCGAAGTAGGCCCTACTGTTGGTGATCGTCACGGTTACAGACGCTTTAACGGTACTCCCCAACTCATCACTGGTGAATGTCAGGGTACCGGTGTGGACCCCGTCGTTGAGTTCAAATGCCTGCACCAGAATGGTAGGGCCGGCCGGCGTGGAGCCGGTCGCGGCGCTGGCTCCCAGCCATTTTACGTCGGCCGTCAGTGTCCAAGTGACGGGTGCACGACTGGCCACAAAGATCTGCTGCTGGGGAAGCGGTGTGCGTACCGATAGATCGGCGTCAAAGACCAGGGCCGTGGGGGCTACAGACAACTCGTCGGGCGGCAAGGGCTGATCGATCGTTAATGGATCGGTACCCTCAACGATCTCGTCAGCGTCGCTGCGGCCATCCCCATCGCTGTCGGAATTGTTGGGATCCAGGCCACGTTTGCGCTCCATGATCAGCGGCAGTCCGTCCTGGTCAGCATCGCTGTAGACATCTCTCTCGTTCAACGGGTTGAGTCCGTCGGCGAGCTCCTCGTCATCGGGGATGCCATCGTAGTCGTAATCGCCCTCGACCGTTACAGCGACGGTGGTACTGGCAGTCAGTCCAGCGCTGTTCTCCGCTTCAAGAGTCAAGATGTGGGTGCCAACGCTGAGGAAGACGCCCAGCTCAGATCCGGTTCCCAGCTCGCCGTCCCGGTTGCTGCTCCAGCGCAGGTTGGCGTCAGCCACGGCGCCATCTTGATTGTCATCGGCGCCGCCGGAGAGCATGATGCGCTGCCCCTCTAGGAAAGTTCGGCCATCTGTTGGCTGTCCGATGTAGGGCCTGGGCGGTTGGCTGACCACTTGAAACGCCTCTGAGATGGCGCTGCCGCTGTTGAATCCGTCGCTGGCTGTCACCCGAAAGCGGGCGTTGATAGCGCCGGCAAGCTGATACACCGGCACCTCCACTGTACCGCTGCTGCTGCTGAAGGCCACCGGCGTCCAGGTGACACCGTCGTCCGCCGAGTAGTCGATCACAATCTCCAGGGGATCGCCATCCTTGTCGTTGGCCGTCCAGGTGACAGGGATGGTACCGCTTTGGTAGCCGCCGCCGGTTGGACTGCTGATGGCGACGCCGGGCACGGCATCCCCGGCACTGAAGGTATCCAGCGCCGTGTCGTTGTGACGCAATTCGATGCGGGTCACGTCGTCCTGGCGCAGTATCGTCGTGGCGAAGAAGCCGGTGTCGTGCTCCACCACCGTGGCGCTGTCGTATGGCGTAGCGCTGAAGACGGGAAAAATGCCGGTGCGCGCCAGTTCAGCGCCGACCTTGTTCAGTTGTACCAACCAATAGCCGGTGGCAAAACTGGCGTCGAGAGGAGCATCCGCACCCAGCACTTCCACCCGGTACAGTTCGCCGGTGTCGGCGGCCTTGTTGACCGTGCCAGAGACATAGAGCCGCTGCCCCGGCATGGGGCGCGGTGAGGGAATGTCGCCGGCATCCGCCGTGGTCGAGGTTGCTGCGTTCAGTGTCGTCGCGGCCAATCCTCCACCGGGTGAGAGATCGTCGATGAACCCTCGCACAAAAGATGTGCCAAATTCTATAAGAACGGCCGGCACATCAACTGGCTCGTAGAAGACATTGTCATTCTCACGTTCGCAAGCGTAGCTCATGATGGCCTTGCCGCGGTGGGTAGCTTCGTCAGCCGGGTTTCCAGCCACGTCCATCCAAAGCTGCCCACGAAACTGCTCTCCTGTAATAGGGTTGACCACTGGCTCCGTTACGCCCGGCTGGCGATAGAGGGTCCTGTCCGCGTTATAAGACGCACCGGCGTCGTCGCACCAGCCGCCATCCAGTTCGTCGGTCAACGAATGGCTAGGGTTGTCGGTATCGAAGGGAGCTGAATCGAAACCGTTGGGGGCATAAGGTTTCACGAGGCTCATGATGTGACCAAATTCGTGGCCGAACAGCTCGCTTATCTGAGCATCGTCGCCATTTGCCCAACCTACATAGAGCGGAATCTCCAGATGGCAACCTTCGAAGTCTCCTACAAAACCAAACGTAAAGATGTGCGCAAGGGCACTGCCTATGTCACACAGCAAGTCTAGTGGATCCAACAACAGCAGATTGAGTAGTTGGCTGAGATCAGGCCAGAAAGCCATGCCGGGCACGCCTGTCGCCACCCGGTCATCGACGACCCCAAAGGCAATCAACGCGTCTGGGTCGTGGCGGTCGTTCCACTGGCGACGTGCCCGATCCATATCGTGGGACGTTGTGTAGAGCTCCCACGCGTTGCCCAGGTCAACCGACCCGCTCCGGGTCAATACGACATCCGACCACGCAAACTCCACCTGACCCGTGGGCATGATACGCCGCTCTAGCTCGTCCAGGCCGCTCCACACATGGTTCTGCATGGCAACAAAATCGGCCAGCGAGTAGCCTTCCTGCATGATGGGCACCAGCAGCACCCGCATCACGAGGTCCGGCCAAAAGAAGGCAGTACTGGTAGACTCCGCCACGAGATAGCCACGGTGCCTCAGCTCAGTGTGCACCTGCAACTCAGAGCCGAGGAAGCCGAGGAAATCGCCTACCTCAGGCGTCAGAGAGATGTTGAGGCTATTGACTACATCTCGAAGCAGCACGTCTGTCAGCGCCCCCGAGGAGGGCACCGGGTCAGCATCGGGATAGCGGATTTCGTAGGAGCGACTTTCGCCACTATCAGGATTAGTAAAGGTAACCTCCACTGTATCCACTTCCAGCCGATCCCCAGAGCGCGGCGCCACGTCGTGGATCAGGTAATGCTGAATCAGGGTCGGGCGGTTGGCCACCAGGCCATAGCTTTCTATTCCTTGGTTGAGGATGACGGTTTCCAAGGTCAGGCCAATGTAGCGGAACTGACTGATGCTCGACGCCGTATAGCTCCCACTACCACAGGGATTAGTCACCCGCACGAGCCCCTCACCATCGCCGGATTGGATGAGTGCCTGGAGATGGGTGGGGCCGCGATAGTATTCGTAGAGTCGGAACGGTCCGCCACCCAGGGATACAGTGGCAAGAGGGTCGAAGTTGCTGCCGTGGATATCGACCAGCACGCCGTCGTTGCCGCCAGTGGGCGAGAAGCTGCTGATCACCGGCTCGGCGCAGAAGGCCGGCGAATCACCGCCACTGAGAGTCACACGCCGACCGCCTACGCTGACAGATACGTCGCCGCTGATGTTGTTGTCGTTGAGCACCACGCTTATCTCGTCACCTGATACACTCACCACGTCCACCGACGTGCTACCGATGGTAACATCCACATCGGCCGAGTTGGAGCCAAACCCACCGCCGTTAACCGTGATCTCGTCGCCCGAGCTGCCGTGATCCGGCGATATGCCCGTGATGGTAGGTATGACGTCCGCCAGAGGCGGCAGGTAGGTGCCCCTTACACTGATACCGGTGTTTGGTGCATGGCTGAACCAGACCCGGTCGGCACCGTCGGCAGCGTTGTCACTGATGGTGGAATAACTGAGGCCCGAGTTGGTCCAGTAATAGCCCTGCCAGCCGCCTTCCGTGCGCACGGCGCTGCCGGCCCACAAGCGCCCCAACTCGTCCACAGTCAGGGGCAGGTTGGCGGGACCGACCGGAGGGTCTTCATCGCTGAAGCTGCTGCCGTCGTAGACGTTGAGGCTGCCATCCGTGCTGATGGCGAGTTGGCCGTCACCCAGTTGCGCCAGGTCTTGAATCGCAGTGTCGGCCAGGCCATGGGCTGTGGTGAAGATCACCCAGTCTCCGTCTCGGAGACGGGCCAGGCCATCCGCAGTGCCGATCCAGAGGCTGTTGTCCCGATCCACCAGGAGTGCTTTGACCGTGTCGTCGGGCAGGTCCGAGTTAGCGCTGGTGAACGTAGCGACGAAGCGCTCCCGGTCGAAGAGCGTCAGGCCGCCCGCGCCGCCGATCCAGATGCGGCCGTCCTGGTCCTCGGCCAGGGCGTAGATTCGACCTGCTGGTGGCGTGCCCTCGACAGTCGTCAGCATGTCCCAGCCGGTGGGGGTGTACAGGCGCACGTCGGTGTCCGTTCCCACCCAGATACGTCCCCGGCTGTCGCCCAGCACGGATCGGACGCGAACACCGCTGCGGTCGTCCCAGCTCTGGCCGTCGGGCATCAGCACATGCAGGCTGTTACTGGTGGCCAGGAAAGCCCGGCCGCGCACGGTCCACACACCCTGGATCACTTTCTGGTCCAGATCATTGCTTTCGTCCAACTGCTGCCAGCGCTGGGCCACAGTCACCAATTGACCGTCGCCCTTGCCCGCCCACACCCGTTCGTCGGCGGCACCCACAGCGGTGAACCCACTGTCCCACAGCGTGCTAGAATCGTCCAGCGTGCTGCTGCCCACCGGCGTGTTTAGCCAGTTGTATTCCTCGTTGCGCGTCACATCGGAAGAGGCACCGGTGACCTCATAGACTGAGAGGCCACCACTTTGCCCCGACTGTGACACAATGGAAACCCAAATCCGGCCATCGGCGTCCACGTCCACGGCGGTGGCTGCGGTGCCAATGAGCGCTTCTATCCGGTTGCCAGCACCAGGGATGGTGGCTGGTGGAATGCGACAGACGCCGCCCGGTGCGAACTCGGACGCTTGTGCAACCAGCCACCAATCGCCGTTGGGACCAAAGGCTAAATCATCCGGGATTACACCACACGGGTAACCGTAGTCAGTTTCAGAGGTAGAACCATAATCATTATACGTCATGCGGTGCAGAGTGTCGTTGACAATCAACCATAGATCTCCGGAGGCACGGTGAGCCAAGGCCTTCACCCAACTGCCCGAAAAGTCGGTCGTCCACTGGTAGTCATAGGGGTAAGTCGAAGAGCGGGCTCGCCACCTCAGCCCTTGGGCGATGGTGCCGAAGAAGGGGGCACCATCGGGGTCAGTGTAGCCAGGCTTCACGTCTACGGCATACACTGTGTTGGTACCCAGCACGGAACTGCCATAGGTCGTTATGGTACCTCCGTCACCGAGCTTGCCGCCGGCGTCGTTTGTAGCCATCCACACGTGGTCGTTGGCAGCGTCATAGCGCACGTCGTTGACACGGGCACTGCCAAGTATGCCGGCAGTGTAGTGGTAGCGCGTCCCGTACTCATCGTAGCGCCATGCGCCGTCGTCGTCAGTTGCCACCAAGACCCGCCGCTCGTCACCGTCAATTGCCGTCACATTGTCGCCAACCGGTGTGGGGAAATCCCAGCGACCCAGGGGCACGGGCGGGCCGTCTCCCAACGGAATGCGCCACATACTCGTGGTAGGGGCGCCGGAGGGCTCCGCACCGCCCATGAGCACGGCCTGGCGGTTGCGGTGGCTGTAGATGACACTGGCGTAGATACGTTCTTCCAACCCGATGGACGTCTCCCACAGTTGGCCTGTTACCGGGTCGAAGACCATCACGCGCTCCGAACCACTGCCGCCCAACAGGTAGATAAGGTGGCTGATTGGGTCCTCGACCGCTGCCAGGCCGTATGTGGCCATGGGCAATCGCGCGGTGCCAACTTCGTTCACTGAGCCGTTGAGCCCATCGGGCTGCAACGCAACCTCGTAAATCGTATCGGTTGCCGCCCCAGAGCCGTCCAGGCCGCCGAAGTAGTAGATCTTGCCGGTGGCCGATGAGTAGGCTGCAGCCATATCGGAGCGAGGGTCCGGGAGATCGACTCCCAACGGTCCCGCTACCGTCTCAGTCGTGGGATCGAAGACAGTGATGGTGGCCAACCTAGTGCTTCCGCTGCGACCGCCAAGCACGACGATCTTGTCCAGTCCTGCGTGATAGACGGCCACCGCCGCGCGCAGTGCCTCCGGTAGTGTATCGCCTATGGTACGCGCGACACCTGTGGCCGGATCGATAGCGCGAATGTTGGCAGTGTCCTTGGTGAAGCTGGGGGTCTGATACTGACCACCCAGCACATAGACGGTGCCATTGGTGGGCACGTAGGCCGCTGCCGAAAAAGCGATGTCAACCGGGAATGTCCCCAGCAGGCTGCTGTCACCAGTGCTGACGTCTACTGTGTATATCTGATCGTGATGGAAGGCGCCATCGGTGCCACCGACAAAGAGGGCCTGATTCAGGTCAGGCACGTAGCTCGTTGCAGCACCGTAGCGTGCCACTGGCAGGGCATTGAAGTTGCAGTCGTAGGGAACCAGGTGGGGCTGTGGTGGAGCCTGTGGCCCCGTCAAGCTGGCGCCATTGCGGGGCGTGCCGTCGTGAGAGCCAATGTTGTCGGTATAGTCGTCACTCAGGTGCCAGTTGGCCACGAGCCCAGGCCGGGGTTCGTCCAAGGCCACATGCATCGTGCGGCGGATATCATCCTGGCTGCGGGCTGCGTTCCACACACGCACCTCAGCGATGTTACCGTGAAATGGGAGAGGGGCGTTTACATCAATGCCGATCGAGAGAGGGCGTCCGTTGGTCAAGGGTGGTGATCCTGCGCTGCCAGAATAGTCAAGATCGCCATTGATGTAATACCTGCGCAGGCCGCTGTTAACCCAAACCACAGCGACGTGAGTCCACACGTCGGTGGGTAGTGTGGTGTTGCCGTCTCGCAGGTTGCTCGATCCTCTGGGGCTGAAGCTAACTAGCCCGTCATGAAGCCCTAGCCAATAGGCTTCCCCACCGGTCCCCCAAGCGGACTTGGTGATGATCGTGTCGTAACCATCCGTGCTGGAGGGCCGGATCCAGGCCTCGAGGGTAAAGCCATTGGTGTCGTTGAGGCTCAGCGCCGAATGGTGGGCTATCTGCACGTAGTCATTGACGCCATCCAGGGCCAGGGAATGCTCAAAGGCGGAGATTGCGAAACTCTCCACAGGGTCTGCCGGGTCAGGAAGCCGGGCTAACGGATCCGGCACCCCAGCCGTTTGTGGCCTTGCGGCCGGCGGTGCCCCGGGCCGCGAAACGGCGTCTGCACCAGGCAGGCTACCAATGAGAAGAAACAGAACACAGACTAGCAAAGCCGAAAATCCACGTCGTAAGCCAAACATCATGCACCTCCTCGTATAATATGTTTGTCTGGGGAGCGCGAGCTCACCGGCTACTTTATAATACAGTTTACCACAAGGGTCTCAAAAAAGTGTCAAATCGCTCTTTTGGAAATGAGAACAACCCTGATCAAGGCTAAGAGCCGTCGGGCTGAAAACAACAAAGCCTCTGCGGGTCTGGATTTAGCCCGCAGAGGCTGCGCTCTATCAGCAGGGCGGCTTTGTCATGGGCCATCGCGTGAGCCTTTGGCCCGAGAACCTCCGCCACTACAGCTCTTCGAGAAGTGCTTTCGCCTCCTTCAAGTTGGGCGTGTCAAACCCTTCGGTGAACCAGCCGTAGATCGCTGCCAGCAGTTGTCGGGCTTCTTCACCTTTTTTGCCCTGCTTCTGCCACAGTCGACACAGGCTCACCGTCGCCCGCAGCTCCAACGACTTTGCCTGCTGCTTGCGCGCAACCTCGATGGCGTGCTGAAAGCAACGCTCAGCCTCGGCCTCAGCCTTGGCCTCAGCCTGCATCATCTCGACAGGCTCGATGCACCGCAGCAGCAACTCTCCCTTGACCCGATGAATCTCGGCTTCGTAAAAGTGCTCTCCACTGCGGTGTGCTATCGCCAGGGCCTCGACCAAGGTGGTTAGTCCTTCCTCTCCCCGACCCATTCTCCCATATGTCTCGCCCAGTATGGCAAGGTGAATTGAATTGGTCAACCTGGATCCCGTGGCTCGGGTCATAGTCAAGCCCTGACGTATCTGTGCCACCCCCTCTTCGGCTTGCCCCTGCCCGGCCAGCGCCCAGCCACGAAGGAGAATCCCCCCCGCTAACCAGTATGGGAACCCGTGCTCGGTGGAGAGGTTAATGCATGCCTCGGCCGACTCCTGGGCCTTCTGCCAATCCTGGCAGAAGGCATAGCAGGACCCAGCCACGGTCTGGGCATAGACCAGACTCAAAGGAATAGACAACTCCTGGGCCAGAGCGAGCGATTCCCCGGCCCGTTTCAGGGCCTGCTCCGGATAGCCCAGTGACCACAGCGCCCACGATGCGTAATTCAGAGAGGCTACCCCGGGGTCGTGTCCGTAGAGGTAGACCAGACCGTGATGCTGCTGCAGGTCATAAAAGGCAATCACGTGCTCCAAATGAGCATGAGCCTCGGCCAACTCTCCAAGATATACCATGACCAATCCCAGCATCAAATGGGCCAGTGCAACAAGCAGGGTGTCCGCTGTACGCTCAGCCAGCCTGAGGAGTTGCTCCGCCAGCGCGCGCGACGCGTGCAATTCCCCCCGCACACTATAGAAGTTAATCAGTTGCGCCAATACAGGGAAGAGCTGCGGTGTCTCTCCCACTTGCTGACACAGCTCCCGCGCCCGGGCGCAGATGCGGCCCAGTTCTGGGTCGCCATAGCCCTTGACGGCCTGTAGGGGAGCAGCCAAACTGACATGTAGCATCAGCTCTTGCTGGGTACGTTCAGGGGAGTCGGGCAGGGTCTTGAGCAACTCCAGCCCCCGGGTGAAGTGCGCGATGGCTTCCTCGTTGGCGAACAGACGCACCGCCTTTTTTCCCGCCTGAAGCCGGTAGGTGATCGTCTTTTGCGTGAGCGTCTTGTCCAACTGTTGGCCGTGCTCGAAGTGGAAGGCCAGCTCGCCGGCCAATGCCTCCACCTCTCTGCCGTAGAGGGTCTCCATCGCCGCCCCCACCCGCGCGTGGGCGTGCTGCCGGTGTCGGCGCCGCATCCCGGCGTAGACCACCTCCTGGATCTTATGGTGAGTGAAGGCGTAATCGCGGTCCGCAGGTCCAGTTCGCTCGTCAATCAGCCGATGACGCAGCAGGTCGTCCACCGCTTCCAGCGTCGCTTCATCATCATCCCGGCGCCAGGCTGCGCTGAGCAGGTCGAAGTTGAACTCGTAACCGAGCACGGCTGCTACACGGAGCGCCTCCTGCGCGTCATCGCCCAGACGGTGAACGCGGGCTTGAATGGCTTCGCTCACCGCAGCGGGCAGCGGAATCTCCCCCTCACTGATCTGCACAAAGTCGCCCCTCCAGGCGCCTTCCTCCAGGTAGACTACCTCCGTCTCAAAGAGGACTTTGACGATCTCCATCAGGAAGAAGGGGTTGCCCTCCGTCTCTTGATACAACCGCCTCGCCAGGGGCGTCACCGCTTTGCCTGCCCCCGACATCTCGACTACCATCGCTTCCGTGGCCTCAGGCGAGAGGTGCGATAGACGCAGCGGCTTGGCCAGCCCATCTCGGGTCAATCGGCGCCGGATGGCTAGTAGGGGATGCTGCAGCCCAAGCGCTTCGGGGCGGAGGGTACCAACCATCAGAACAGGGTGATCTGCCAGATGGCGGGCCACGTAGTGCAGCAGTTCCAGCGTGGACTCGCTGGCCCAGTGCAGATCCTCTATGACGATCAGGATCACTCTGTGAGAGGACAACTCGGCCACGAAACGGGCCACACCCTCGAAGAGGCGTGCCCGCTCCTGGTCTGAACGGATCGCGGGCGTGACCTCAAGCCCAGGATGCCGTTCCAGCACCTCTGGCACGAGGCGGGCCACCTCGCCGAGGGTCCAGGCGGGAAGGCGCGCCAGTTCCTCGGATGTCAGGACTGGCAAAATGGTTCGCAGTGCTTCAGCGACGGGTTGGTAGGGCAGGGCGCGCTCGAATTCGTAGCAGCGGCCCCACAGCACGCGAATGCCCTGCCAGCGCAAACGGTTGGCGTACTCCTCCACCAGGCGAGTCTTGCCCACCCCAGCCTCGCCGCTTATGAGCACCAGTCCACCGTGCCCCGCCTGTGTCCCTTGCCAGCGTTGGTGCAGGAACGCCATCTCCTGCTCCCGGCCCACCAGCTTGCTGGGTGCTATCACGTCCAGCGGACTGCGCCCTGGAGGAGCAGAAGGCTCTATCACTGGTATCGGAGTAGGAGGCACGCGCCCGACCTCGAAGCGTCCTTCCAAGATGGCCTGGTAGAGATCGGTTGTCTCGACCATCGGCTCCGCACCCAGCTCCTCCAGTACGACCTCCCGACAACGGTGGTACTGCTCCATCGCCGTGTTGCGCTGCCCCAATCGGCAATAGCCGCGCATCGCCAGCCGGTGGGCGTCCTCCCGCAGTGGGTCGTGGCCCAGCAGGCGCAGGGCCGTAGCCAGCGCCGCTTGGTGATCTCCCTCTCTTTCATCACCGGCCATCAGTCGCGCCAACGCCTCGAGAAACAGGGTTTCCAGCCGGTAGCGCTCGTTGATGATCCAGTCGTCGTAGAAGCCATCCAGGAAGTCGCCGCGGTAGAGCGTCACCGCCGATTGCAGGCTTGCAGTGTCATCATGAGAGACCTGGGACTCGAATTCATCAACGTCGAGCCAGAGGTCGCTTTGAGGGTCAAACTGTGCTGTGTGGGGATTGCTCAGGATGGGGATATCGTCAGGGAGACAACGGCGGATATGCCAGAGCGCCGTCGAGAGAGAGTGGCGCGCTTTGCGCTCTGGCCGGTCGCCCCAGAAGAGGCCGATCAACCGATCTCGGGGCTGAGGGCGGTGGCGGTGGAGGATCAGGTAGGCCAGCAGAGACTGGGATTTGAGGGTGGGGGGCTTGGGCAACTGCTGGTCGTCATAGCGGATGTCCAGTGTGCTCAGAAAGTACAACCGTAAGGTAGACACTACCAGACCTCCTTCGAAACCTGCTTGGCGCGCTATTCTTGCACCGTGCCTCAAGGTGAGAGCATCGTTATCGCCTGATCCATAGTATAGCAGATTTCGGCCTTTTGGCAAGAGAAGAGGCCACCAGGATCAACGAGTGGTGGCCTCTTTGCGTGTATCAAACCTCGGCTGAGTGTCGCCCCACGTTCGGTCCTCCTTCCTCTCAGGGCCGCTCTCCTTGCCTCCCATGACACCAATACGCCGAACAAAGTCCAGCATCTGATCCAGGCCCAGGAACGTGGCGCTGTCGCCGCTCTGCACGTGCTCAATCCGCCCGCGCCAGCGTGATCCAGCCGCCGACCACTCTTGCCAAAAGCGGACGACGAAGGTGCTGATCGGTGGAACTGGGGATGGTTCAGCCATGCAGGGGTCCTTTCGGCCAGACCCTTCGGGTTTCTAAAACCCGAAGGGTCTTCGGTCTTGCCCTGGTCGTCAGGGCGCACTGCTAAGATCTCTCACCAGCGAACTGACTTCGCACAGACTCCTCCAGCGTCGTCAGTTCGACACCGAAGGTGCTCGCCGCCTCGGTCATATCCAGCGGCGAATCGTACATCTCCATGCCAGCCATCGCTTGCTGCATCATCCCCTCGGGCAAAGCCGGTACCGGCTCACCCGGAGAGACGTACTGCACGGGGATTTCGCGGTCCAGCACGCGCTCGAAGGTCGCCACCACGTCACGCCAGGACAAGGCCTCCGGACCGCCAATGGCAAGATACTGATTCATGGCCTGCGGATGACCAACAGCGGCTGTTGCGAACGCCGCCACATCTCTCACAGCGATGAACGAGTGTTTGCGCTGCCCCTCGCCTACCAAGGTGACCGGCTGGCCGGCCTGCAATGGCACGCCGATGACCATGCCCACCCACATATCCATGAATGCATTGGGCGCCAGGATGGTGTACATCATCCCACTATCGCGGAGATACGCCTCGGTCTTGGCTTTGGCCTGGATGAAGGGGGCGGGGCTATTGATGTCGGCGCCCAATGCTGACGTGAAGATGAACTGTTTCACCCCGGCTGCCTTCGCCGCGTCAATCAGATTGCGGTTTCCCGCCAGGTCAACGGTTTGAACGTTGTCCTCACCGCCACGCCGGGCTGAGTTGGCTGTGGTGATGAGGGTTTCGATCCCTTTGCAAGCCGGATCAAGCGAGGCGCGGTCTTTGAGGTCGCCAAACACCGGCTGCCCTCCAGCCTCCACCAGGGGTTGGAACGATGACTGGGGCCGCACCAGGATGCGCACCGGTTGGCCCTGAGCCAACAGTCGTCGTGTAATTATGCCACCAAGCTGCCCGGTGGCTCCTGCTACCAAAATCATGGTATTCTCCTTTCCTGTGCTAGAGACAGCCCATCGCCTGGGCCCAATTAGCACCTATTCTCGTTCCAAGTACTTACTGGCGGCGTGTAGGAGCGAAAGCGGCCACCACGTCGGCGGTGTCGTAGTAGTGGCGATGGCGCACGATCATCCACCCAGTCGTGCTCGTAGCGGCAGCCGGCGGACTTGGCCGGTCCTCAACTCCCTGATGGGACTGCCTGCCGCCTCCACTGGGCGGGTTGCCCCTACTACCTGGCAAGCATACCGTCGAAGTAGAGGATGCCCTCACCGCCGTCGGCCGTACCCCTGTAGGTGCCGGCGCCAGTCGCACCCTCAAACGTGCCGGTGCCCCCGGTGATCTGGAAGGTGCCCTGGAAGGAAACGGGACCATCCGGCGGCGTGCCCAAACCTTCATAGGTACCGAAGAGCTGATCGCCGTTGGCTGCGGTGAACACCATGGTGCCGGTTTGGGGGTTGGGGACTTGGGTGAGGTTGATCTTCATTTCGGCATCCCAGGTGCTCTTACCCAGAGGGTCGCCTTCCCCATCGCCCGGTATCTTCAACGTGAGGATGCCGTTCTCGGGGGGACCCACGGGCTGAGGATAGGTCTCGTAGCGCGCCTTGAAGGGCTCCACTGCGCCGGGGATGAGAAGCTTCTGGCCAGGATGGATCAGGTTGGGGTTCTCAATGTGGGCGAAGCTGGTATCCTCCTCTTTGGCGTTGGTGGCGCCGACGATGGCCCAATAAGCCGGGCCGCTGTCCAGATACTTCTCCGCCAGGGCCCAGAGGTTGTCGCCTAGCTTAACCGTGTAGGTCATCTCCTCCTGAGCGAGCACTTCCGCCGCTGGCGGAGCACCGCTGGCCGCACTCACCCCCAGGGTCAGCAGTATTGTGAACACTAAGAACAAAATAACGAGCGTCCTCTTAGACATTTGTTGCCTCCTTTTTTGTTTTGTTTTGACGTGTGGTGACAAGCCGCCTTTCACCAGTTTGTCACAAACTCTTAATTTGCTGGGCTGCCAGCCTTCTTGTATTAATCAGCCAAGCCTCCGGCCAAGCCCGCCGCCGACACTGTGATTCACCTCCTTTCGAGTGTGCGAATTAGCGGCTGTTCGTCATAAGCATAGCACACTGGTGTCAAAAAAGTGTCAAAAGACACAGCTTCCCGCCAAATTCGGGCGAAATTTGCCCGAAAACGACGGGAAGCTGTCGGATGAGGAGGTGATCAGATGCTCTGGCTTGAGTTGCCAGCTTTCGAAGAATCGGCGGCTTTGAGCGAAACGGCGTTATCCCGGCGTTGGCACTGCGCCGAGCTGCTGCATCAGACTGAGCTGGTCGGCCACGACCCAGTGCTCGGTGATCTTGCCGTCGGCGAGGGTGAAGATGTCGATGAGGTCGAAGGCCACTTGCTTTCCCGTGGCGGGGATGCCCATGAACTGCCCCTGGTGCGTGCCCTGGAAGGTCTTGTGGGTCATCACCTTATCACCTTCGGCCAGTTGCTGGCGAATGGTGAAGCGTATGTCGGGGAAGGCAGCGAACAGCACGGTGAAGAAGCCCTTGGTGCCCTCCAGATTGGGCGGGTTCGTCATGCCGCCGTGGTCAACGAAGTCCGGGCTGAACAGCTCGTCCAGCGCATCCAGGTTATGCTGGTTTTGCACCTCCTCGACGAAACGGCGTACCAGTGCCTTGTTCTCTTGCAGTGACATGGGGTAACCTCCTCGTATAATATGTTGGTGTGGGGAGCGCGAACTCACCGGCCACTTCACAATACAGTTTACCACAAGGGCCTCAAAAAAGTCTCAAATTGTCGGGCAGATCACCCTTCACGATAACTCTTCGAGAAGTGCCTTCACCTCTTTCAGGTCTGGAGTGTCAAACCCCTCGGTGAACCAGCCGTAGATCTCTGCCAGCAGTTGTCGGGCCTCTTCTCGCTTGCCCTGTCTCTGCCACAACTGGCCCAGACTCATAGCCGCCCGCAACTCCAACATTCTGACCTCCTGCTGGCGAGCCGTCTCCATGGCTTGACGGAAGTGTGCCTCTGCTTCCCCGCCGTCTCTACCCTGAACCCTCAGCAATTCCCCGTGCAGCCTGCTCAGTTCCGCCATCCAGTAGCGGTCCCCGCCGCTCTGCGCAATGGCCCGGGCAGCCGATACGGCCGCGATCCCCTCTTCCAGCTTCTGCACCTTCAAACAGGCTTCCGCCTGCAAGGCCAGAAAAAAGGGTGCGAAAGTCTCGTAGCCTATGGCCCGCCAGACGGTCGTGCCCTCGCTCAACTGGGCCAATCCCTCCGCCACCTGTCCCTGCTCGATCAGGGCCCAACCCCGCAGCGCCGTGGCCATGGCCGTCCAGCTCGGCAGCCCATGCAATTGGCCCAGCCTGATAGCTTCCTCTGCGTGGTCCCGGGCCTCCTGCGCATCGTGGCGTATGCACGCGTGCATGGCCAGCAGGCAGTGCGCATAGGCCTGGCTGGAGGGGTGTGCCATGAACTGCATCAGGTCGCGCAGGTTTTGGCTCTGCACCTGTGCCTGTTCGGGATACCCCAGCAGCCACAACGTCATGCCCAAATAGCCTAGGTAGGTGACGGCCGGATCATGGCCGAAACGGTAGGCATGGCTCTCATGCTGTGCCAGATCATAGAGGGCAGCGCCTCGCTCCAGGAGCGCCCGCGCCTGTTTCAGCCTGCCCAGGGCGAACAAGGGGCCGCCCATGGCCCGGTATGCCTCCAGCAGCAAGGCGGTATCCTGGGCCGTCTGGGCGATGGCGAGAAGCTGCTCCGCCAGCTCCACCGCCGTCTGGTGATCCCCTGCTACGCCGTAGTACCGTGAGAGTCCCATCAGGGAGGTGAACAGCGCAGGCGTTTCACCCAGCTTCCGGCAGAGTTCGCGAGCCCGATCATACACGCGCTTTGTCTCAGGAGAGCCGTAACCCTGGACGACCGTCGTGGGCACGGTCAGGGCGATTTGCAGCTCGATCTCCTGTTGTGCGCGCTGGGACGTCTCAGGCAGGGAGTGGAGGATGTCCAGGCCGCGACGGTAATACGAGATAGCCTCCTGGTTGGCGGACTGTCGCACAGCCTGCTGGCCGGCCTGTAGCAGATACGTGATCGCCTTCTCCGTCAGCCTCCCGTCCAACTGCCGGGCCTGCTCGAAGTGAAAGGACAGTTCCCCGGCCCTTGCCCCGACCTCGGCCCCAAGCAACTGCTCTATCGCCGCACCAACCTGACCATGCAGATACTGGCGCTGGCGACGCGGAAGTTCCTCGTAGACGACCTCCTGGATCTTGTGATGCGTGAATACGTAATCGGAATCGGCTTCATCCGTACCCTCGCCGATCAGCCGCTGGCGCAGCAAATCGTCCAGGGCCGCTAGCGTCGCGTCCGCGCCCTGACCCCAGGCCGCGTGGAGCAGGTCGAAGTCGAACTCGCGACCGAGTACCGCTGCCAGGCGCAGCGCCTCCTGCGCGTTCTCTTCCAGACGATGAGCCCGCGCCTGAATGGCCTCGCTCACGCTGGCAGGCAGTGGCAGCTCTCCCTCGCTGATCCGGGCGAAGTCGCCCTGCCAGACACTTCCCTCCAGGCGGACCACCTCCGTCTGAAAGAGCGCTTTGACGATCTCCATTAGGAAGAAGGGGTTGCCCTCCGTCTCCTGGTACAACCGCTCCGCCAGGGGCGCCACCGCTTCGCTCGCTCCCGACATTTCCACCACCATCGCCTCGACTGCTTCTGGCGACAGGCGCGACAGGCGCAGAGGTCTGGCCAGCCCTTCGCGAGTCAAGCGCCGGCGGAGGTTGAACAGAGGGTGCTCCAGCCTGACCTCCTCAGGGCGCAAAGTGCCAACGGTCAAGATCGCGTGGTCTGCGAGATGACGCGCCAGGTAGTGGATCAGTCCCAGCGTGGACTCGCTGGCCCAGTGCAGGTCCTCCAAGACGATCAGGATCGCTCCGCGAGAAGACAATTCAGCCAGCAAACGGGCCAGGCCGGCGAATAGGCGTGCCTCCTCCTGATCACCCTCGGGCGACGGCGTAGCCCCAAGTCCAGGTTGTATCTCGGACACCTCTGGCACCAGGCGGGCCACCTCGCCGAGGGTCCAGGCGGGAAAGCCCGCCAGTTCATCAGGCGTCAGCGTTCGCAGAACCGTTCGCACCGCCTCGGCGATGGGTTGGTAGGGCAAGAGACGCTCGAACTCGTAGCAGCGGCCCCACAGCACGCGGACGCCCTGCCAGCGGAGACGGTTGGCGAACTCCTCCACCAGGCGAGTCTTGCCCACCCCGGCCTCCCCGCTGATGAGGGCCAGTCCGCCGTACCCTGTCTGAGCCCTCTGCCAGCAGTTGCCCAACAAGACCAGTTCCTGCTCCCTGCCTACCAGCCTAACGGGCGCAATCACGTCGAGGGGACTACGTCCCGCAGGCCCTATCGCTGGCATCTCAACAGGTAGAATCTCAGGCAGAGGTCCGACTTTGAAGCGTCCCTCCAGGATGGCCTGGTAGAGTTCGGTGGTCTCGACCATCGGCTCCGTGCCCAACTCCTCCACCACGATTTCCCGGCAACGATGGTGCTGCTCCAGCGCCGCGTTGCGCTGCCCCAATCGGCAATAGGCACGCATCGCCAGCCGGTGAGCGTCCTCGCGCAGTGGATCGCGGCCCAGCAGGCGCAGGGCTGTCGCCAGTGCGGCTTGGTGCTCCTCTCCTGTCTCATGACCGACCATCAGCCGTGCCAGCGCCTCGAGAAACAAGGCTTCCAGTCGGTAGCGCTCGCTGATGATCCAGTCATCGTAGAAGCCATCCAGGAAGTCGCCGCGGTAGAGCGCTACCGCCGATTGCAGGCTGGCAATATCATCACGAGAGACCTGGGACTCTAATTCATCAACATCGAGCCAGAGATCGCTTTGGGGATCACACTGTGCTGTGTGAGGATCGCTCAGAATGGGGATGGCATCGGGGAGACAGCGGCGGATGTGCCAGAGGGCCGTCGAGAGGGAGCGGCGCGCCTTGCGCTCTGGCCGCTCGCCCCAGAAGAGACCGACCAACCGATCCCGGGGCTGGGGTCGGTGGCGGTGGAGGATCAGGTAGGCTAGCAGAGACTGGGATTTGAGGGTGGGAGGCTTGGGCAATTGCTGATCGTCATAGCGGATGTCTAGTGTGCCCAGAAAGTACAACCGCAAGGTAGACATTGCCAGACCTCCCCCAGGACTTCCCTGGCGTGCTATTACCAAACCATGCTGTTTTGCTGATGGATTATACGCTGATCAATAGTATATCATACTCTGGCCTTTTGGCAAAAGAAGAGACCACCCTCGTCAACGAGCGGTAGCCTCTTCACGCATATTGCATCTCTCCTCAGTGCTGCCCCGCGTTCACTCTTCCTTCTCCTCCACAAGCTGACTCTCATCGCCTCCCATAACACCAATGCGGCGGATAAACTCTAACATCTCATCCAGGTCCAAGAAGGTGGCGTTGTCGCCACTCTGTACGTGCTCGATCCGACCGCGCCAGCGAGACCCGGCGGCCGACCACTCTTGCCAGAAGCGGACGACGAAGGTGCTGATCGGTGGAACTGGGGATGATTCAGTCATGCGGGGTTTCTCTTGCCAAGACCCTTCGGGTTTCTGAAAACCCGAAGGGTCTTATGTTTATCGCGCGCGGCTGAACGCCCGCCGGAGCCCCAACCCCAGCGCGATGAGCAGCAGCCCGGCAACCCCAAGCCACAACGGCAGCGTTTCTGTTCGGGTGGTTCCGCCGGTCACCGGCAAGACGGCGCCTTCAACTACGAAGTTCACGACCAACTCGTATCCGCCGGATCTCAAGGACATCTCACCAATCCTGTCGCCCGATTGACCTCCTGACTCTTATTCTTCGCGGACGAGGCTTTTCACCTGCTCGACCAGCTCTGGCGTCGCCTCGACGTTATGCACCGTCTGGGCATGTTCGGCGACCTGGCGCAGCAGCTCCTCCTCGCTCTCGGCACGAACCACATGTTCGCAATCGAAACCGGCATCACGACAACGCAAGACTTTCATCTCTGCTTGACCTCCTGGTGTGAATTTGGATGCGATTCAGGCCGCACCGCATTAATGGTTGTGGGGTATGCGACCCAGGAACGGGTCAGGATTCTCAGCTTTATAAACGCCCCTCCTTTCTTCGTCTCATGCACTCAACCCGTCTTCGCTGTAACGCGATTGCGGGAACGTGACGGGCATGACTGCTATCCATCACGAGTGGGATCCTTCCAGACCTTGATACTCGCTTCGTTATATGACAGCGCGAGCCTTGTCCAGGTCGTCGGCGCCGACGACCAGGCGGGTATTCGTAGCCAGGTAGACCAAATCGATGTTTATCCCGGCATTGGCTATGCGGCGGCAGATGCCCCCGAACTCGCCCGGTCGGTCCTCGACGTCCAGGATCAAGACCTGGCGTTCGCTGTGCACCTGCAGTCCAGCTTCTTCGAGGGCACGGCGAGCAGTGGGTCCGCCCTCCACCGAGAGGTGAAGGACCCCTTTACCCTCGCTGGGAAATCCACATAGCCCCTCGATATTAATGCCGGCTTTCCCTAGCGCCTCACCTACGTCGGCCAGGGTACCCGGGCGGTCTTCCAAAATGACGGTAAGATCAATGGCCATGGTTTTCCTCCTTATCAGGGTGGGGCAGCCGCCCGCCGAAGCTCAGCGGAGGCGGGTCGGCTGCACGCTGTGAAAATGCTTCATCTGTTCGCTTACAAGCTAGGAAACTGGTTTGTACTTTCCCGCTATGTCGCCCCTTCTGGGTGAGCATTTGTCCTCGATGGACACAATCTGGATTTTGCCGCCTTCAAGCAACCGAACTTCATAGATGGCAATGGTATCTCCACAGGAGGGAACGCCTGAAACGGAGAGTTCCTTTATGAACATTTGTGTCCCCTCGAACCGATATTCACAGATGGCATATGACCGGCTATCGAGGCTATCCAGCGCATGCGCCTGGTGAAAAGTCCCATCTTCATAGAAGCGGATGTAGCTAGCACCTCCTTCGAGCCATGTGCCAACAATCTCCTCGGCGGACGTTGCTAGTGTGAACGCTGGTGTGGGCGTTGCTGTCGGTGGGATAGGCGTGGGTGTGGGGGGTACAGGCGTCGGTGTGGCTGTGGGTGGCAGGGGTGTCGGTGTGGCTGTGGGTGGCAACGGGGTCGGTGTGGCTGTGGGTGGCAACGGGGTTGGTGTGGCTGTGGGTGGCAGGGGTGTCGGTGTGGCTGTGGGTGGCAGGGGTGTCGGTGTGGCTGTGGGCGGCAGGAGTGTCGGTGTAGCCGTGGGAGACGGGGGAGTCGGTGTGGACGCGGGCGGCAACGGGGTCGGTGTGGCCGGCTCTGGGGTCGCTGACGCGCATGCAACGAAGAGCACTAGTGTCAACACGAGAGCACCGATCGTGCCAAGTTTGGCTGTCATCGTTTCCTCCTCTCTCTGAGTGAGTTCCTCTGGTCCTGTATTGCTATCAAATCGCCCCTTTCGCTCGAAATCCGGCCACGATCGCCCGGTTTAGCTGTGACTTGTCTACTATTCGTCGCGGATGAGGCTTTTCACCTGCTCGGCCAGCTCGGGTGTCACCTCGACGTTGTGCTCCGTGCGCGCGTGCTCGGCTGCCTGACGCAGCACTTCTTCTACACTTTCCGCACGCACCACGTGGTCACAATCGAAACCGGCATCACGACAACGCAAGGCCTTCATTTTCTGCTCCTTTCTGTATTTTGGCGGCGGGGGTTCCACCGCCACTTCCAACTTGATAGGCGCCGCCCGCGACAGCGTGGTGTACACCGGGCAGCGCGTCCGAAAAGCTTTAGCCAGCGCCTCCGCCTGCGCCTCGTTCGGGCCGGACAGAGCCAGCCGTACCCGAAACTCCTGGATCCTTGGATCCACCGGCTCGCCGCAGACGCCGCGTGGGTCAAAGTCGCCCGCAGCGGTGACGGCAACGGCGTCCAGAGGGATGTCCATCTCGTGGGCGGCCGTTTCGCACACAAAGGTACCACTAGTCGCCAGTGCCGATAGCAGCACGTCAATGGGGTTGATCTCTTCGTTGGGCCCACCCAAGGGCGGTGGGGAATCCACAATAAAGCGATGACCCCGCGCGGCGACGATGGCTCGGCCGGGCTGGCCGGAGAGCCACGAGGTGACCGATGCGGTGGCTAACTGTGTTGACATAGGTTCTCCTTTCTTCGTCATTTGATGATTGTGCCTGGCCATCAACCACACGGCCTATTGCCGGAAGGCGGGATTTGGCAAAAACGTCTCTGATATGGTATACTAATCCTAGTATACTTGATATGCGTCACGGGCGCGTCACGGTTCCCTGTGGGGGAGGTTGCTACTATGGTGACGGCTGAACTTCGGCTCTTGGGATCTCCTTCTCTGATCATAGCGGGCCATCCGGCCAGGTTGCACTCGGCCAAAACCCTCGCCCTTCTAGCTTACCTGACTCTCGAAGCCGATACGCCTCACAGCCGGGCAAAGCTGGCCGGACTGCTGTGGGGGGAGAGTCCCGACACTCACGCCCGGCATAGCCTGCGCCAAGGCCTCTACTCTCTGCGCCGAGCTCTGGGCAAGCTGTTCAAGGATTGCCTGGTATTGGAAGAGGAGACTGTCATCTCTGAACCGCACCCAGACTTTTGGGTGGATACACGGGAGTTTCTGACCCTGGCGGCTGCTGATCCGAAAAATCTGGACGCCTTGCGTGGGGCCGCGCAACTGTATCAGGGGATGCTGCTAGAAGGTCTGGAGTTGTCCGGTTGCCCTGCCTTTGACGAGTGGCTCTTTTTCCAGCGCGATGCTCTGGAACAGCAAGCTTTAGGCGTGCTACAGGCTCTGGTGGATAGGCTTCTCCGTCAGGGCGATCACCGAGAGGCGCTGGACCTGGCTCGGCGGCTGGTGGCGCTGGATTCGCTGCACGAAGGTGCGCATCGCAGTCTGATGCAGATCCACGCTGCCCTGGGCGACCGGGACGGGGTGCGCCGCCAATATCGTTTGTGCGCCGACGTCCTGGCTCAGGAGATGGGCATCGAGCCGGCGGCCGAGACCCAGGCACTATTCCATCAACTCCTAGCCAGCAAACCCGGCCCGACGGTCTCCCCTGAACGACCGCCCATCCCACGGCCAGGGGAGCAACCGCCGGTTTTGCCCTTTTTGGGCCGTGAGCGCGAGTTGGCCGTGTTGCAGGCCCGGCTGGACCAGGCCATTGCCCGGCAGGGTGGGCTGATTCTTGTGGCTGGTGAGGCCGGTATGGGAAAAACGCGGCTGGTGGCGGAATTCATCCAGCGTAGCCCAGAGGCATCAGCTATACCTGCACGCTACCTTGCCGGGCAATGCTACGAACTGGAGTCGCGTGCACCTTATACGGTCTGGGGCGATGCCCTGCAGCCCCTGTCCATGCCCGACTGGCAGCCACTCCTGGCCGGGCTGGCTGAGGTTTGGCGTCGGCAATTGGCCCGCTTGGTCCCAGTGCTGGCCACGCCAGCCGACGAGCTTGAGGGAACGACGGTCGCTGAGAGCCGGCTGCGGCTGCTGCAGGGTGTGCTCCAGTCTCTCATCTGTTTGACGCAATCATGCCCTCTACTGCTTTGGTTTGACGACCTCCATTGGGCCGACGAGGCTTCCCTGGAATTGGTTCATTATGTCTCCCGCCATGTGGCCGCCTACCCTCTGCTCATCATCGGTACCTATCGTCCGGAAGCCGCAGCCGACATGCCCTATTTTGACCATCTGCTGAGAGGAGCCGGCCACGCCACTGCACCACCTGTGTTGAAGTTGACGCCACTGGATCAGGAGACAATCGGTCAGATGTTAAGGCATCTAGGCGCCGAGTGGCCAGCGGACTTGCCGAGTCGTCTTTACCGGCACAGTGACGGCAATCCCTTCTTCCTGGTCGAAACGCTGTACGCGCTGGTCGAATCGGGAAAACTGCGGCGGGAGCCCGATGGCCGCCTGAGCGAGGCAGAAGCCAAAGCCTGGCCGGTGCCACGGCGTGTGCAAGACCTTGTCCAGGCCCGCCTTGCCCCTCTTGGCGAAGAACAGCGGCGGGTGCTGGCCGCCGGGGCCATCATTGGCCGTCCTTTTGACCCGCGTTTGTTGCGCCGGGTTAGCGGCCTGCCTGAGTCGCAACTCCTTGGCATCGTAGAGCAGTTACTGGCGCGGGCATTCCTTGAGGAAAGAACGGAAGCTCTGCCCCAACACTTGCTGGGTTTCCACCACGATTATTTCCGGCGAGTGATCTACGAGGGACTCAGCACCGTCCAACGGCAGGCATTGCACCACCGGGCGGCGCGGGCGCTGCTGGCGCTCCATCGGGCTCGACCCAAGACCGTGACCGAAGAAGTGGCTCATCATTACGAACAGGCGGGCGACGTTGAGGCGGTGCCCTACCTTACCCAAGCTGCCCAACAGGTCGAAGAGCTGTATGCGTATCATCACGCCACGGAGCTTCACAGCCGCGCTTTGATTCTGCATCGTGCCTGCGAGGCTGATGACCTGGCAGGGCGCTTCGATCTGCTTCTGAGACGAGAAGCGGTTTTGGAGCGGCAGGGACGGCGGGCCGAGCAAGCAGACGACGTAGCGGCGCTGGTGGAATTGGCTGAGGCCCTGGGAGAACCCCACCGGCTGGCCGTGGCCTGCGTGCGCCAGGCTGGGTTCTTTACCTGCACCAGACAGTACACGGAGGCGCGACGGGCAGGCGAGAGAGCATTGACTCTATACCGTAGGGCTGGTGACAGGGCCGGGGAGGCCCAAGCTCTGCGTGAACTTGGCTTCCTGCACTGGTCGGTGGAGGATTATGGCACAGCGCTGGCCTACGGGCGTGACGCACTCCAGTTGCACCGGCGCTTGGGAGACGTGGACGGGGAGGCGACGGCCTTACACAACCTGGCAGAAATCCATCGCAGCCTGGGCAGCCCCCGACAGGCCTTGGCGCAATACGAAGGTGCGCTGACCCTTCACTGGGCACGAGAAGACCGGCAGCGCCAGGGTCTGACGCTTCATGGCATGGCCCACGCTTTGCGTCAGTTGGGCGATCTCGACCAGGCCCTGACTCGTTACCAGCAAGCTCTAGCCCACTGCGAGGCTGTCGGCGACCGGCTGATGACCTCACGGGTCCACCATGCCCTGGCCGGTTTGCACTGGGGTGTCGGTGCACTGGACCGAGCGCTCGATCATATGCACCAGGCGCTGAGCATCAGCCAGGAGATCGGCTACGGCCCCGGCATTGCTCACGGCTTGCTTGCCCTGAGCGACGTCCAAGCGCAGCGTGGCGAATGGGACGTCGCTCGCGAACATCTCCAGGAAGCGATGACCTGGCTGAGATTAATAGAGGATCAGGCCGGGCTGGCCCAGGCCC
The DNA here is from genome assembly GCA_964390805.1 of uncultured Anaerolineae bacterium. GTDB lineage: Bacteria > Chloroflexota > Anaerolineae > VGOG01 > VGOG01 > CAYMKL01. The sequence goes on from CAYMKL010000021.1 coordinate 36,560, forward strand.
AGACTCGATTGCGCGCGCTGGAAAGGGGCTCGCCCAAGGTGATGGAACCGTCTACGGCCAAAGGCTGGGTCAGGAGCCACGTGGCCCTGGCTGAGGGCAAAGTCTACTGCGAGTTCGAGTCGCCGATGGCCCGGCAGCGCGCGTAGAGTGAATTGGAAACGGTCTTGCGCATATTGACCGGCGCCGTCCGTGGGATTCAACAAGTTCTGGACCTGCTCCTTCCACATTGTTCGATCTTCTCTTTCCCATTGACTTCCTGCCCGACCCTATGCTTGGCCTGGACCAGTTGGATGACATCGGTGTCATCTTACTGGGGTTGAAGTTGTTCATCGAGCTTTGTCCCCAGGACATTGTTCGCCGCCACCTGCGGGAGATGAGCTCCGTGCGCGGTGCCTATCGGGTGGTAGATGAAGAACCATCTCAGGAGGCATCGCCCTCCGGCTACATTGAGGCTCCCTATCATGTCATCGGGGAAGAAGAAAAAGAGTAGCCAATATCCAATATCCAAGTTCAGAGGCCACCCTCATCAACGAGCGGTGGCCTCTTCACGTACATCAGATTCCGGCTTGAAGTCGCCTTTGCTTTACTTGTCCTGCCTCATGGGACGGCTCTCATCGCCCCCCATGACACCAATGCGACGGACGAAGTCAAGCAGCCCAGTCAAGTTTAGGAACGTGGCGCTCTCTCTACTCTGCACGTGCTCAATGCGGCCGCGCCAGCGAGATCCGGCGGCCGACCACTCTTGCCAAAAGCGGACGACGAAGGTACTGGTGGGGGGAACTGGGGGTGATTCAGCCATGTGCAAGGGTCCTTATCGGCCAGACCCTTCGGGTTTCTGAAACCCGAAGGGTCTTCCGTCTTATCCCATCGGTGGAATAGCGCCGAGTTGCTGCATGAGTCCCAAGGTGTCCATAGTGATCCACCACTCCGCCAGCTTACCCTCGGCGGCTCGCCAGACGTTGCACATCCAAAGGGTCACTTTCTTGCCGTTGGGAGGGATGCCCATGAGTTCATTCGTGAACGTGCCTTCTATTGGCATGTGAATGGCTACCAGGTCTCCTTCAGCAATCAGGGTCCAACTGGGATGGTGGATGTCCGGCATGGCGGCCCGGAATGCGGCAAAGAACCCTTTCGATCCCTCAGGGCCTTGTATTCTTCTAACATAGTATACTCTCCTTCGTATTCGTATTACTGGAGCGCGATTTTCAACAAATCGCGCCGATGGTTGCTGATATTACCTGATTGAAAGGTCTTTTCGTCTTTATGCGTCTTTCCAGTTGTTGCGGGGCTGCGTCCACAAGGCCAACTCTCTCCGCCCCAGGATCAAGTTGGCCCACAAACTTGCATTGCATCACCTCCTTGAGGAAGTGATCGGGTGAGCCTGGCCCGCCGCCACTCGGCGTCGAACGGGGGTTGCCCAGACGTCAGCGGAGCAATCCTCACGCGGCGCTGCTGCATCCACCGTTGCTGAATTGTCCCCTTCAGTGAAGATAAGAGCCGACCGTCTCCTGTCGGCTCTTATCGAGTCGACGAAAGGTGGCACTACGGGAAGAAGGTGATTCCCTCCTCACTCTTGGTGAAGAACAGATTCTCAGCGGAGTCCCAGACAGCACATTCGAGGCCAGTACCAGGATTGTCTGGACTTGGCTCGCTGAAGGCTTCGACTTGAAGCTGGTAATCGCCGTTATCCAGTTCACTTAGAACGTCTCCGCGATCCCACCCATTCGGGACGCCTTCAGGCCAATCAGAGCCACGCTCCCAAGGAATGAGGTGGTTCGGGGTTTTGATCCCGTTGGCACCGTACTGTGTGTCACCCTCCCACTCCCAGGGCCAGATCCCGATTTGGTAGAACCCGATCTCGTTGGCGGGGTCAAACCCGGGGACCGACGGGACGGGGTTCCAGGATAGATCGATGTCCAAGCCCGGCGTCACAGATCCAATCAAGGCTCGGGGGGGCGGATACGTCAGGCAGCCTGTCCAGGTATCGGTTCGGGTTGTGCCGGCGATCGGATCGCCGAGGGCATCCAGCAAGGTGAATTCGTAGGGCTCGCCACTGACAGCATCGCCCGGGTGGCTTTCCAGATACCGAAACTGTGAGACGAAGTCTACGCCAGGGCTGAAGATGTCCGTGTAGAACGGGACGATGACGACCGTGCCATCGGGCAGGATCACCTGCATACCAGTGGAGACAATGTTGGTATAAGCCTCCAGTAGATAAGCTTCGTGGCTAACGGTGTCGCCCTCATAACCGTGGTGGACATAGACGTCGCCATGGAAGTACAGCCCAGGCGGTGGGATTTCATCCACGGGTGGGCACTTGGTACGGCGGCGGTCGTGATGAGCGCCACTCCACTCGCCCCCCTCAAACCAGCCGGTGCGGATCGTGCCGCCCGCCACGTCATCGGGGACACCTCTGCCATTGGTCTCGACAGTACCCAGAAGCTGGATGACGTACGGCTCGCCATCGGAGGGCGGGGGAACGACTGTGCTGAGAAGGCTGAGGTCGTAGTCGCCGCCCCCGAGGTCGGCGGCACGTAGAGACATAGGCGTCATGACGCCGGTGTCAGGCGACCGCATGCAGCCGACGGCGAGATAATCGTTCCCGCTCTTGCTATCGGGATCAGGCTCCAAGTCGTTGATAAACATGTCGAAAGGGAGAGGCTCGTCGGGAAGACCCCATACGACGAACTCCCAACGCCCGCGCAGATCATCCACGCCATTATGTGGGCCGGCGAAAACAGGCCCCATGGTAGTGAGGGAGAGAAGGAACGTCACCACAACCAGAGTACGAACCAGATGGAAGGGTCGCGTCTGTAGCGCTGTGGACATTCGACCAACATTGGGTTGTCGTTTCATGCTAGACATAGTGTTTTCCTCCAGATTTTCCGACAGGTTCGGAGTGTGGGTGCGATTCGTAGCGAGTCGCACTGACGGTTACTGGTAAACGCTGTGCGAAAAGGTCAGGTCTTTTGACTCATAGGTGCTCCCCCTTTCTCTGCGTCATGATCTTTTCGCGTACCGGTGGTCACACGACTGCAAGGATGCGATCGCTAGGGCAGCAAACTGTTCCTGACGCAGTGTTGTGCATATCACCGACGCTCCAGGGGTGCAGAACAGCGATTAGGCGAAACCAGGGGCGGTCTTGATCCACACTCGCTGTTCTACGGTCCAAAATTCCTGAGTGCCAACGGCAGGAAGATGCGGAATCTCCACTCGTAAGCCCCCATGTCCGGCGTCGCGTCGCGGGGCGTGCCTTCCAGGTCGGTTGCCGGAGCGCTGACCGCCGTGCCGGCGTCAATGCAAGGAGAGCCGACCTGCAGGTGGTAGTCGCCACTGCCAGCGTCCACAAAGAGCGGGGCAGCATCTATGTTCCCGGTGCCGGGCCAGCCGCCCTCAATGTCTGAATAGGTGACTTGGATGGTGTCCGGATCCTCGACATGGAAAGCGTCTCCGCTGCCGTTTCCGTAGATGATGCTGTTCACGACTTCCATCGTCCCGCCGGTCTGGGGGTTGTAGTTGATGCCTGGTCTGCCGGTTCCTGGCGCATTGCCGGCGATCGTCACGTTCATCAGGCTAGCAGATCCGTTGAGATGCAGTCCCTCATCGCCCAGGTTGTCAGCCACGATGGTGTTGACCATTGCCAAATGGCCTTCACCTACGCGGACGCCGCTTGCGCCCGATTGGACCTCATTGTTGATGATGCGGCTGTCCACGATGGTTAGGTCGTTGCCTTTCACGCCGCCACCACCCGAATGATGAGGAGAGCCATCTGCCATGTTGTTTTGTATCGAGCAGCTTCGAATGGTTATTCCGCCATGGTCAGCTTCAACGCCACCAGCTTCTTCGCCGCTGCCGCCGGTGATGGTGAACCCATCAAGAACAGCGCCTTCGCTTCCACCTTGCAGGGTCACAACGGTCCCATTCTGATTGCCATCGACAATGGTCTCGTAGGCCGCGATGTCCCGCGTCCAGCCACTTGCCTCATAGCCGCCCAGGAGAGAGAGCGGCTTGCTGACGTTCGGGTTCTCGGTGTAGGTCCCCTGGGCCACGAAGATGGACTCACCCGGGTTGGCCACCTGGATAGCATGACCGATGGTCAGACAGGGCACAGCGGGGTCGAGGCAGACGTTGAGGTCATCGGAACCGCTGGTGGCGACGTAGCGGTCGCCTTCGCCGGGCAGCAGGCGGCTGTAGCGCCACACGCCGCTGAAACCCGCGTACATGGACTGGACCACCTCGCCGGTGTCCACGGTCAGGGCTCCAGGCTGCATCCCAGGAGTACCGTTGTTGATTGGGTCATCCCATTCGCTCCAGGTCGCGCCGCCGTCCCAGGTCTCAGCGATGTAGCCCCAGCCACCCAGATAAACATGGCTGGAATCGTGGGGGTCCATGGCCAGCAGGTCGCCGCTAGGGCAGCAGGACCGGATCAGTGTCCAGGTATCGCCGGCGTCCATGCTCTTGTACACATCATAGTTCGCGGTGGCATAGACGACGTCGGGGTCCTGGTGATCCACGACGATGGAGCGCACGCGGCTATCAGGTTCTTCGAAGACCAATGTCCAGTTGTCGCCGCCGTCCTCGGTGCGGCGAACAAAACCCACACAGCCGGGGCCGCTGCAATCCTCGCCGCCGGCATAGGCCACGTCAGCATTGGCCGGGCTAACGGCAATGGCATCAACACGGGATTCACCGGGCAGAGTCAGCGCCTGCGTCCAGGATTCACCATCGTCAGGGGTGCGCAGCACGATACCATAATCATCTTGGTCGGCGGGGTTGTTCTGCCCGGCCGCATACACCGTGTCGGTCGCCGAGTCGGCGATGGCCAGCGCACGGATCTGCTGGCCGCCGCCAGAGCCGTCCGGCTCAATATAGGGCGCTGTGTAGACCCGCTCAAAGCTGACACCGCCATCCTCACTGCGCATCACCGCGCCGTTGGAATCATCAAGCCCTCCGCCGTAGACGATGGACGGGTTGGCTGGATTGACGGCAAACGCGCCCATACAGCCGGAGATGCCTTGCGGTTCTATCCACGAATCGCCGCCGTCGGTAGTCAGCCAGCCCCCGCCGCATTCGGCCGCGGTGAAGATTTTGTCCAGATTCTGCGGATCCACGTCAATGTCACGAGGCTGGACAGGCGTCTCGATTCCGTTGTTGCGCTCCTCCCAGTCACCAGCACCGTTGGTGCTTTTGAATACTCCATCCCTGGCCGCTCCCGCGTACAGAGCCACCGGTGTCGCACCCAGGTCTATGGCAAAGGAGAGCGCATCGGGGACCCCGCCAACAGCGTTCCAGGTGCCGGGGTCGCCGTTGGAGGCGCTAGACCATACCTCGCCCCCCCGAGCCGCCGCGTAGATTGTGCTGGGCGGCTCGAAGGCCAGCAGGCCGCCTCCCTCGTCGAAGACCTCGCTCCAGCTTTGGCCAGCGTCACTGCTGCGAAAGACCTTGTGCGGTCCCCCGGTGAAGGCGCTTCCTCCAGTACCCGCATAGATAATCCGGGGGGCGGTGGGATGCCCAACGAATGACTTGACCTGAGCACCTACAATCGTAGACGCCTCCGTCCAGCTTGCGCCACCGTCCTCGCTGCGCTGAACGTCGCAGTCATTACTGTTTTCGGCGTGGGCGGAGGCCAGCATCAAGGTCGGGCTGATGGGATGAATCAGCACCGCATCGACCGAGCCATTACTGTCAGGAAAGGTGGCGCTGAGGCTGGGACTCCAGGTCTGGCCGCCATCGTCCGTCTTGTACACCAGCCCGCCATCGTACGACGCCTTGTACACCAGACCGCTCTGATCGGGGGGCGGGCCCCACCCGCCGATGATGGCTACGTCGGGATCGCTGGGATGAACCGAGATGTCTGACCACACGCCGCGGCTGCTGAACTCGAAAGTCGTCGCCCAGGTTGCGCCGCCGTCGTTGCTGACGTAGATGCCAGGACCATCGCCGCCGGGATTGAAGGCTCCGGCGTACACATTGTCGCCGGCCGCAGCAAGGGCGTATACCTGGTGCTCGGCCAGGTAGACCTCGGTCCAGGATGCCGCGCCGTCGGTCGTCTTGTAGAGAGTCGAAGGGCCGGAATCATAGGCTTCAACAGGAGCCACGGCCGCGTACACTGTCTCGGGCGTGGTTGGATGCACGGCCAGGCCCAATACCTGGCCGCCTGGTGCTAACGGCTCGCCCAAAGGGGTCCAGCGAGGAACGCCGCCAAGACCAGCCATCGGTTCAAGGCTGGCATCCTGCTGGGTGCTTGGCGACCAGGGATCTCCCCTGGACTGGGCGCTGGCAGTCTGGGTCCAGTAGCCGCCGTCACCGGTCCAGGTGCCTTTTTGGTTCCAGTGGGTCTGGACGATCATGAGGTCTACGATGTCTATGCGGCCGTTGCGATTCACGTCGCAGACCGGATCATACACATCACCGGCAACGCAGCCCCCGTTGGATGCCTGCTTTGGCTCCCCAGCGCTGACGGCTCCACTTAAGGACGCCAGCAAGGCCAGAACCACAACCCACGCCAAGAACTTTGTCGCTTTCATCTTTCCACTCCTTTCGTTTTGTGATGGGCGAACTGCATCTGTCACGCCCAATGACGAATAATGAGCCAATACCCCAACTATCATCATACCACAAAGGTCTCAAAAAAGTCTCAAAAATGCCCAAGGCAAGATCATCTCTGGAGCACTCGAAAGCAAAAGAGGGCATATCCCCGTCTGATGGTACAAGGATATGCCCTCTGATGGGCACACGTAGAGGTTGTGAGAGAATCTAACGTTGTGACCTTTCAGCAACCAGAGCTAGTGCGGCTCGATGATGACGTCCTTCCAGAGCCACCTTCCGACCGCCGACATGGGGTACTTGCTCACCCACGGCTTCAGCAGTAGGTAGGTCCGCGCATAGGCCAGGGGCATGATTGCCGCCTCCTCGACCAGGATGCTGTCCGCTTGCTGGTATAATTTCATCCTCTCTCCCTGGTCCGTGACTCGCCTGGCTTCCTCCACCAACCTGTGGTAAGCTTCGTTCGGCCACTCACTTGAGCTCCATGGGAAACCCACTCTCAGGAAGTTGTCGGGATCGGGATAGTCGGCCGCCCACGCCGTCGTAAACAAGCGTGGTGGCTCATTTCTTACTCTGTCGAAATACGCGGCCAACTCCATGGCCTCCCTCGTGATCTCTACCCCCAGGTTTTCCCACCATTGAGGCTGCAAGCCCTCGCTTACTTGAAATCCAATACCGCCAGGGGGCACCAGGAGGTCTACAGTGGGGAAGCCACGGCCGCCCGGATAGCCCGCCTCGGCTAGCAATTGTCGCGCCTGCTCGGGATCGTAGGGCAGAGCGATCCCCGCCGAGTGCCCGGGCATGCCCGGTGGCACGAATCCGCCCGTGGCCGGGAAAGAGTACCCCCCCAGAGCCACGTCCGCCAGCGGTTCCCTGTCTGCGGCCATAACGAAGGCCAAGCGCACCCGTCGGTCGTCGAAGGGGGGGCGAGTCACGTCGAATCCCACGTACAGAGTTTGTAACCATGGTGCCGAGACATATTCCCCGGTGTGCCACTGCCGGGCGCGGTCCTTCTCGGCCGGTGGGAACCACGTAATGTTTAAGATGTCCAGGCCATCAGCCTCATATACCTCTAACGCAGCAGACCATTCCGCTAGAATGGGTAATAGTTCCACCCGCTGCACATTCCCCCTGAACCGCCCATGATATTGGGGGTTGCGCGAGAAGACCATTGATTGGCCTGGCTGCCAGGCCTCCAGTATGAAAGGGCCGTTGGTGACGATGTTCCCGACCTCGGTCCACGCCTCGCCATGCGCCTCTACTACGTGCCGAGGTAAGGGACAAGCAACCAGGCGAGCTAGTAACTGGAGAAAGTACCCCGTTGGTCCTTCCAGTTCCACAGTCAGCGTGGCATCGCCGTCAGCGCGCACGGCCACCTCGTCTGGAACGGACGTCTCACCCTGATGGAAGGCCCTCGCTCCCTTGACGTCGTACAGCAGGCTGGCATAGGGCGATCCAATGGCTGGGTCCAGCACCCTCTTCCAGGCGTACTCGAAGTCCCCTGCCGTCACCGGGGTGCCATCGCTCCAGCGCACGTCGTCCCGCAGGTGGAAGACGTACTTTCGCCCGCCTTCTAAGACCTCCCAGGTACGGGCCAAGTCGGGTACCACATCCAGCTCCGGAGTGAGCTCCAGCGGCCCGTTGAAGAATTGGTCTATCACATGGCTCGAAAAAAGATCTCCGGCCATGGTCGGATCCAGGCCCGGTGGATCGACCCAACACACTCTGAGGGCGTGGGGCGCAGGCGGTGGCGGGACGGCCGGCTCAATCCCTCCCGCCCGCTGCCACAGAGCGAAGCCCTCCTCGTACGCCTGGCGCGCTGCCTTGAAGTCGAGGGCGCTGTGACAGGTCAGCCCCAACTTCATCAGCGTCCGCGCCGCCCGCCCGTACTCCCCTTGCTCCTTCAGAAACGCCAGAGCTCGTTGGTAGTGGTCAATGGCTTCTTGGTGGGCGTAGAGCATACGGGCGCGATCTCCTGCCAGAAGCAGGTAGGTGATGGCCTTCTCTGTCAGCCCCCTGTCTAACTGTCGTGCTTGCTCGAAGTGGAAGGCCAGTTCCCTCGCCAACGCCTCGGCCTCTGAGCCGTAGAGGGTCTCCATCGCTGCTCCTACTCGCGCATGGGCGTGCTGTCGTCGCCGACGCGGCATCGCGGCATAGATCGCCTCCTGGATCTTGTGGTGAGTGAAGGCGTAGTCGCGGCCCATAGCCCCGGTTCCCTCGTCAATCAGGCGGTGGCGTAGCAGATCGTCCAGTGCCTCCAGCGTCGCCTCCTCGCCCCGGCCCCAGACCGCGTTGAGCAAGTCGAAGTCGAACTCGCGACCGAGGACCGCTGCCAGGCGCAGCGCGTCCTGTGCGTCATCATCCAGACGGTTGGCCCGCGCCTGGATAGCCTCGCTCACACCGACGGGCAGCGGAAGCGTCTCTTCGCTGATCCGCACAAAATCGCCCCGCCAGGCACCTTCCTCCAGGCGGACCGCACCGGTCTCGAAGAGCGCCTTGATGATCTCTATCAGGAAGAAGGGATTGCCTTCCGTCTCCTGATACAACCGCCTCGCCAGGAGCGTCACCGCTTTCCCCGCCCCCGACATCTCGGCCACCATCGTGTCCACGGCCTCGGGAGAGAGGCGCGGCAGACGCAGCGGTTTAGCCAGCCCTTCGCGGGTCATTCGTCGCCGCAGCGCCAGCAGGGGATGCTCCAACCCAATCGCTTCGGGGCGGAAGGTGCCAGCCATCAGAACAGAGTGATCTGCCAGATGGCGGGCCAGGTAGTGCAGCAGTTCCACCGTGGACTCGCTGGCCCAGTGCAGGTCCTCCAAAACGATCAGGATCGCTCCGCGAGAAGACAATTCAGCCAGCAAATGGGCCAGGCCGGCGAATAGGCGTGCCTCTTCCTGGTCAGCCTCGGGCGACGGCGTAGCCCCAAGTCCAGGGTGTGTCTTGGACACTTCTGGCACCAAGCGGGCCACCTCGCCGAGGGTCCAGGCGGGAAAGCCCGTCAGTTCATCAGGCGTCAGCGTTCGCAGAACCGTTCGCACCGCCTCGGCGATGGGTTGGTAGGGCAAGAGACGCTCGAATTCGTAGCAGCGGCCCCACAGCACGCGGACGCCCTGCCAGCGGAGACCGTTGGCAAACTCCTCCGCCAGGCGAGTCTTGCCCACCCCGGCCTCGCCGCTGATGAGTACCAGTCCGCCTTGCTCCGCCTGCGCCCCTTGCCAGCACTGGTGCAAGAACGCCAATTCCTGCTCTCTGCCCACCATTTTGCTGGGTGCCATCACGTCGAGGGGACTGCGCCCTGCACGCTCTATCGCCGCCGGCATCTCAACGGGGAGGGCCTCAGGTACAGGGCCTACCTCGAACTGCCCTTCTAGGATGGCCTGGTAGAGCTGGGTGGTCTCGACCATCGGCTCTGCACCCAGTTCCTCTAGCACGATCTCCCGACAACGGTGGTATTGCTCCAGTGCCACGTTGCGCTGTCCCAACCGACAATAGGCACGCATCGCCAGCCGGTGGGCGTCCTCTCGCAGTGGGTCTTTGTCCAGCAGCCGCAACGTCGTGGCCAAGGCGGCGGCGTACTCTCCATTGGCTTCTTGGCCGACCATCAACCGCGCCAGGGCCTCGCCAAACAAGCTTTCCATCCGGTAGCGTTCGTTGATGATCCAGTCATCGTAGAAGCCGTCCAGGAAATCGCCGCGATAGAGCGCCACCGCTGATTGCAGGCTTGCGGCATCATCATGAGATACCTGAGTCTCGAATGCTTCAACGTCGAGCCATAGCTCGCTCAGGGGATCAAACTGTACCGTATAGGGATCGCTCAGGACGAACTCTGCGTGGGGGAGACAACGGCGGATATGCCAGAGGGCGGTCGAGAGAGAACCACGCGCTTTCCGCTCTGGCCTATCGCCCCAGAAGAGGCCGACCAACCGATCTCGGGGCTGGGGTCGGTGGCGGTGGAGGATCAGGTAGGCAAGCAGGGACTGGGATTTGAGGGTGGGAGGCTTAGGGAGTGGTTGGTCATTATAGTGGATGTCCAGTGTGCCCAGAAAGTGCAACCGTAAGGTAGACATCACAGAACCTCCCCCAGGACTTACCTGGTGTGGTATTGCCAAACCATGCTGCTTAGCCGACGGACTATGCGCTGATCAATAGTATATCATACTTTGGCCTTTTGGCAAAAAGAAAAGGCCACTAGCACCAATAGGCAGTGGCCTTTTTGCATATCGGGTTTCGACATGGAGCTTTAGGGGGACTTCGATAGATGCTATCTATAGCACGTCACGACGAGTGACCTCGCAGCAGCCCAGCAGAGCCACTGCGATGCCGCCAACAACACTCACTACTAGCTCCTTGAGCAGGATCGGCTCGCCCTTGTTGAAGGTGTTCGCCAGCAGGCCGGGTAGTGCCCAGGGGTAGAAGGTGGCCCAGTCGGCATTGATGACCACCATGCCGCCGACTGTCATCAGGATCCCGACCGCCATGGCCACCACGAAGCTCTGCCAGCGTATGGCCACCCAGGTGTGGAGCGAGATGATGAGCCACGAGGCCACATACACCATCACGCCATATTTCAGGAATAGGCCCCACGGGATAGCGGCATCGAAGCCCACGTCTGGCATGAGCATCCGCAGCACCAGCCCGGCCAGGACGCTGAATCCCACCAGCCCCACCATGCTCAGTGCGATCAACGTCATCCCTGCCAACTGCTTGGCCGCGTACACTGTCCAGCGGGGCAGCGGCAGGGCATAGAGATGCTTCCACTGGTCGCTTCTGTGCTCCAGTCCGCCGAGCAGCGCCGTCTCCAGCGCGACAAACAGTGGCACGATCAGGAAACCGAAGAACACGAACATCTCCTGTCCAAAGCGCACCCATACATCCTCAAACTGGCGAACGTATTGTTGGCCACGCTGGAGGGCTCCGATAAGCTGAAGCCCCACCATCCCCAGCGGTGCGATGATGGCCAGCCACAGCGCCAGCGTGCGTTTCATCTTGAGTGTTTCTGACCTGAGGGCGCGTACCAGTGCACTCATTTTGAGCCTCCCTGTCTGTTTGGTGGTTCCCCTGCCAAGTGTTGCTGGTCTATCAGTTTCTACTTGTGCTATTCTGCTCCCGCTGGATCGCCAGATCCAGCGGCTTGGCGGCGGGATTTGGCAATCCCGCCGGAGCAAATGAGCCAGCAACACCCAAGAGGGGGACTACCGTCTGTTTTGTTCTCCTGTTAGCTTCAGGAAGATGTCCTCCAGTGACGGTCGTTCCAGGTTGAGGTGAAAGACGTTCACCCCGGCGCGGACGAGTTGGGCATTGATCATGGCCACGTCAGACTGGCCATTCACCTCGACCACCAGCCGATGGTTGCCGTTGCGTCGCGCCGTCCAACCTGCCTGAGATAGAAGCCGCAGCGCGACGTCGGGTTGGTCGACTTCGAGATTCACGTGATCGGCCAGTTGGGCTTGCAGCTCGTCCGGCGTGCCCTGGAACAGCATCTGGCCCCTATGGATGATGCCGATGTGCGTCGCCACCTGCTCCACCTCGCTCAGCAAGTGGCTGGAGAGGAATACCGTCACGCCGTGTTCCTCCGGCAGGCGGCAGATCAGGTCGCGCATCTCGCGGATGCCAGCCGGATCGAGGCCGTTGGTCGGCTCGTCCAGAATGAGCAGCTCCGGCTGCCCCAGCAGGGCGAGGGCCAGCCCTAACCGCTGCCTCATTCCCGACGAGTAGTGGCCCACCCGCCGGTGAGCGTCTTGCTCCAGCTTCACTATAGTCAGAGCGCGTTCGATTTGGCTGTGCTCCCCCCCGATCAGCCGCCGCGTCACCTCCAGGTTCTCCCGCCCGGTCAAGTGTGGGTAGAGGGAGGGGGTCTCCACCAGCGCCCCCACTCGCCGCAGCAGCGCCATGCGCCCATTTCGCAGCGACTGACCGAAGAGCTGCACCTCCCCGGCGTTAGGCCGGATCAGCCCCAGCAGCAGGCGGATGGTGGTGGTCTTGCCCGCACCGTTCGGCCCCAGGAAGCCGTAGATGCTCCCTTTCGGCACCCGCAGGTCTATGCAATCTACAGCGGTGAGATCGCCAAAGCAGCGCGTCAGTCTGGATGTGGTGATTGCAGAATCTTGTGTCATCTTTATTTTTCCTCCTCACATATCATGCCAGCAACTTGTTGCGCGCCGATCACACAGGCGCCATCCAGGCAAGGCCGTTAATCAAGGCATGAATCAGAAGCGGGGCCGCCAGATTGTGCGTCCTTGCCCACAACACCCCTAGCAAAATCCCCATCACCCCTTGCTCTACAATGACACTCGCTAACGTCCAGACCAAGTTGCCACGAGTGGGCTCGTACGGTGAATAGTAGTACATTGGTAGATGAATCAGCCCAAACAGTAACGATGCAACCACCAACCCTCGCCACTGCGAGCCAAGGCACGATGTCAGCCGCGATTGCAGCACACCCCGAAAGAAGAACTCCTCCACTGTCCCAGCAGTCACCAGGGCCAAGACAAGACTCACCAGAAACGGCGCCATTGCTTGCAACGGTTGACGCAACATCATCTCAATGGCTGCCCGCTGCTGCTCCCCCACAACGCAGACAACTGGTATGCTCAGTGGCCCTACGAGGGCAGCTACTTTCAGTCCTTCCTTCAGTCCCCGCCGCGTCAATCCAACCGAGCGCAACGTGTCCCGCAGCGCCAGTCTGCCTCCGCGCACCCGCATCAATAGGCCAGAAGGCACTGTCACCAGGAAGAGCCAGTTGGTGAACTGATTCACCACTTCTAGTCCCCTGGCGCTGGTCAACACAGCCAGCAGGAAAACAGCCCCGTACCAGACCAATACTGGCCAGAGCTCGGCCTGTGGTCGGACGATGTCCACCGGAGGTGGCCTGCGCCCTCGTGTTACTACTACCGCGATGCCGCTCAACAGCACCGTGCCAAGCCCGAGCAGCAGGGCAGACCGCAACGTCCCCGCAGCCGAAAACAGTCCGATCAAGGCCAGTACGTAAACCGCGAGTGCTGCCAGGGTGAACGGATCAGTCAGCCATTTAGTAAGTGGAAACAGCGTCTTTGTTCTTGTCGAATACATGTTCAGCCTCTCCCTCAGAATGGACTTTGGACAAAATCACTGGCGACCAGAAACCCGTTTTCTCACGCCAGACTTCTTACCAAGTTTGACTTGAAACAGATTGATTCAGTTAGATTTCGGTAACAGAGTTATCAGAAAACGGGTTTCTTTAGCCGTGTCCAAAGACCAACTCAAATCCAGGATTCTTCAGCCTAATCGTACCACAGAGGTGTCGTACGCCCATCACACATTTGTCGCAGCTTTGTCGCAAAAAGAGAAAAACCTCCTGCGAGGCATAACCCAGCAGGAGGTCTGTTTCCCCTACGTTTGACGTCTGACGTTTTACGTTTTACGTTTGACGCTTCAAACTCTACTTCGAGGCAACCTCACCACAAAACAACTCCCCTGTCCCAAGACACTCTCCACCTCGACTGTCCCCCCCATCGCTTCGGTCAGCTCTTTGACCAGCGCCAGGCCCAGGCCGGCGCCACGGCTGTCCTCGGCGCGGGCGCTCTCCCCTCGATAGAACCGCTCCCAAACGTACGGCAGTTCCTCAGGGGGAATGCCTTCGCCGGTGTCGCGTACCTCGATGCGCACAGCGTCTTCCTCGGCGGCGGCGATCACTGCCACGATGCCGCCCGGTGGCGTGTGGCGCATTCCGTTGTGTAGGAGGTTGCTCAGCACTTGTTCCAGTCGTCGCTCGTCGGCCAGGGCCGGCGGCAAGTCGGGCGAGAACTGCGCGATCACCTCGATGCGCCCACCTTGCCATGCCAGAGGCGCTACCGTATCCACCACTCGACGTACGATTCCGCCCACGTCCACAGGCTCGCACGCCAGTACCAGTTCGCCCACCTCGGCTCGCGAGAGGGTGAAAAGATCCTCGATCAACATCTGTAAGTGCCCGACCTCGCGCTCCATTATCTCCAGGTCGTGTCGGAGTTTGGGCGGCTCCTCGTCTCGGCCGGCGAGGATGGATTCCAGGTAGCCCCGGATCGTCGCCACGGGGGTGCGCAGCTCGTGGGACACATTGGCAATCAGATCGCGCCGTGACTGGAGCAAGGAGGCCACCTTGTCCCGCTCAGCTTGTAGTTCATCCACCGTCCGCCCCAGATCCTCGGCCATGGCGTTGAAGTCGGCCTGCAGTTGCCCGACCTCGTCCTCGCCCACCACGTCAACGCGCGCCGTGTAGTCTCCGTCGCGCAGAGACTTCGCCGCAGCAGCGAGGGCCTCCAACCGGTGCGTCGTGCGGCGTGCGACAAAGTAGGAGAAGATGGCGGATGGAGGGAGCACGATTGCTAGTAGGATAGTCGTCATGACCGCTATGACGCCGAAAAGTGGAAAGATGGTCAGGACCAGGCGATCAACGAGTAGCGCCGCCAGTCCCCCCTGCTGCGGCACAAAGCGACCGCTATGATCCGATAGGATGACCTGAAACGTCACCAGGACCGCGAACAGGACAACCGCCACCGCAACCACCGTCAGATGGGCGTGCGTCAGCGCCCACAGTAGCCGTCGGCGTCGCAGCCGGTCCCAGAACCGCCATAGCCATAGGCCAATGCGGAAGACCAGGAAAACAGGCCCGCTGGCGGCCAGCACGAGAGAAATGCCGCCAATGCCGAGGTTGGTGCTGGCCAGCAACTCCCTCCATCCTAGAACGAAGACGACAGCCAACAGCCCTGCGCTCAACATCAAGCTCAAGGCAACCGCCGCCATGCCTTCTCTGACGAGCCGTCGCCACACCTGGCTATGATCAGGCCATCGCAGCCGCAGTGAACAGAGCAACGCGCAGACCAGATTCAGGAATAAGAAACCTTGCTGAAGAACGTTGGGCCGCACATAATCGCTGGCCAGTATCAAGCTTATCGTCAGGATGACACCCGCGAAAAACGTCTCGGCGAGCGCGCGCAGCATGCCAACTCGCCAGAACAACGAAAGCCGCCTTTTCTCGCTCATTCTTCCCGCCTCAGACGATAGCCCACGCCCCACACGGTCTCAATCGCTTCGCCCAGGGCACCCAGCTTTCTTCGCAGCCGCAGGATGGCGTTGTCCACCGAGCGGTCGCCGATCACGTAGGTCTCGCCCCAAACCATATCCAGGAGATAAGAACGGCTGAAAGCCCGGCCAGGATTGCGGAGCAACAGGTGCAGCAACTCGAACTCCGTTCTGGTCAGATCCAGCGGCTCATTGGCGAGAGTGGCCTGGTATGCCTCGGGGTCGAGACGCAGCGAGTCGTATTTGATCACGGCGTCACTCCCAGCGCGATCGGCTGCCAGGATTTGATGCACCCTCTCAATGCGGCGCAGCAGCGCCCGCACCCGCGCCATCAACTCGCGCATGCTGAAAGGCTTGGTCAGGTAATCGTCCGCGCCGACTTCGAGTCCGATGACGCGGTCGGCTTCCTCATCCCGTGCGGTCAGCATCAGCACAGGTGTGGCAGAGGATTGGCGTATCTGCCGCAGCACCTCCAATCCGTCCAGCCTGGGCAACATCCAATCCAGAATCACCAGATCAGGCTGGTGGCTGGCGTGCAACTGCAAGGCAGCCACCCCGTCGCCAGCGTGCAGGACTTCGTAACCCGTTGCCTTCAGCTCGCGCACAATCACCTGCGCCAGGTCAAGTGCATCTTCGACCAGCAGAATCGTCGCCATGGACTAAGTCTCCTTTGGCTCTCCGACGATTCGCCATCCTCTCTGCGAGGCATAATCCCACAATTGATCGTCGGGATAGACGGCAACGGGGTTGCCCACCAGTTCGAGCACAGGGACGTCGAAGATGCCATCTCCGTAGGAGAAGCTTTGACTGAAGTCCACCTCCAGGTCACGTTTCGCCAGGAGTTCGGTGAGGAGAGTCACCTTGTCTTGGCCGAAGCAGAGCTTGGCGGCCCGACCTGTGTATCTCCCCCGGTTCAGCTCCAGTCTCGTGCCCACGACGTGTTGCACCCCCAGGCGCTCCCCGAGGCAAGCCAGCAGCTCCTCGAACGCGCCGGAGACCAGAATCACCTGGTGGCCCTTGGCCTGGTGTTGACGCAAGACCTCGGCTACGTCGGGGCGTAGGGAAGGGATGAGGGCTTGATCGGTGATCCAGCGGAAGATCTCCTGGCCCTCTTCAGGCCTTAGGCCGACCAAAAGCCAGGGCATGTTCTTGATCCACAGGCGGAAGAACCGCTCTCGGCTCAACAAGCCCAGGCGGTGCAGCGGCCACAAGGAGAGGTGAGTGACCAAGAAAGCGTTGAGGAGGAGCCGCCGGCGACGGTGTGCGGTGGAGTATTTATTGAAAGCTTGCCACACGTGCTCGGCGCACAAGGTGCCATCGAGATCAAAGAAAGCTGCGATCATTGTTTCCCTTTCCGAGCTCAGAATTCAAAGCTGTGCGCCTAGTCCCAGACAGCGGCGCGGGGCTGAAGTCCCCGCGCTGAGAGAACGAAGCCCCTTCGGGGCTGGATGCAGCCCGCAGGGCTTTGTTCTTTTAGCCCAGAGCTTCAGCTCGGGGCGATCTTCGCCTATCAGAGGTCAAGGTTAGAATCGGATCGTCGTTCCTTCCGCAAGGTCCGGCTCCACCAGCGCTCGCTTGATCATGCCCGGCTGCTGACCTGAGATGAGCAGCACTTTGAGCTCAGGCCGCCTCTGTACCAGGGCGTGCATGATCCGCACCTTGGTCAGCATCCCGCCCGTCACGTCAACGCCGTGAGAGCCGGCCAGCTTATGCTCCACCTGGTGAAAGTTCTGGCGCGAAATCTGTGGGATCAATTGGGCGGATTCATCTCGGAGGGGATCAGCGGTGAAGACGCCCTCTACCTCGCCAGCCAGGACGATCCGCGCGGGCTCCAGGTGATCGGCCAGGTAGGCGAATATCTGTTCGGTGGAGATGATGGTGCAGCCATGCAGCTCATCCAGGGCAACGTCTCCGTAGACCAGGGGCACCAGGCCGTGGTGCAGAATCATTTCGATGGGCTTCGTTGCCATGCTGATGAGCTGTCCATCGTAGCAGTGGGCCGAGGCCGAGGGTTGGATGGAGACGACTGGTACGCCTTCGGCCAGGAAGATGTCTGTCACAAGGCGGTTGAGGCGGGCGGCTGCCGCGCCCGTCTCGGCATAGCCCCGCCAGTTGGGCGGGGCTCCTTCGAGGAGGCCGTGGCGCCGCGCGACGAAGTGGCCGAAGGAGCCGCTGCCGTGGCCTACGAGGAGCCGGAGGTCGGGCCTGGCCTCCAGCACATCCTCTATCTCCCGTGTCGTCCGCCTGATGACCTCCCCCCTCGGCGTTGCCTCCCTGCTTTTGTCGGTTATCAGAGAACCTCCGAGTTTTAGGAAGACTAGTTCGTGCACGCCACCTCCTCCCAGCCTCCCCCCTTTGGCAAGCTCAGGGCAAGCTCTACGAGGGGGAGGAGCAAAAAAGGCCCTCAGCTATGTAGATTGTATCATATGTGGTTTTCTTCCAGCACGAAGCCGTGTGCCTGAGTTGCCTGCCGCACCAACTCAGCGTTCACCAGCCGATCTTGCACGTCATTGCCGACTGGGAGAAGCTGGCCCAACAGTTCGCTCATAGCTCGGTCGGCACCCTACACCACTTGGCACATCAAATTGTCGCAGGTGCGTGGAGAGGCGGCCTTCTGACCGCCTCTCCACACAATGCATCAATACTCCAGCAACTTGGGCAACTCTTGGGCCTGCGTTACCCAGTCCTTAACCATATCCAGATGGGGTGTTCGCCCGGCCAGCTTCTTTTCGGCGTTTATCTCCGTTAGGCTGGCGTGCAAGTTGTCTGGGTTGCGGGTCGCCAGCTCTTTGACCGTGTCCACGCCAGTATGCTCTAGCAGGTCGGAGAAGACGCCAGCGATACCCCGAACGCGCGCCAGGTCTGCACGGTTGGCGAGTCCCAGAATGGCCTGGGATTCCACGCCCGCGTGCTCTGCCAGAGCCTTTCGTCCGGCGGGTGTCCGGGCCGCTTCGAGGAGCTGATCGCTGTCGTAGATCCCCTGCTCCTTCAACTTGGCCGCCAGTTCGGCGGACATGCCTCTGAGTGTGCCGATTGAGATAGCCATCTTTGCCTCCTTTCATTTGTTGTGATAAGATTGTGATTGGGTTGCTTCTAGCCCAAAATGCCTCCCAGTCCCTTCGTAATGTCTCCCAGGTCCTTGGGCATTCCGCCGCCACCTAACACGCTGTCAATTTGACCAGCGATGGGAGCCGGCAGCTTGTCCTTTAGATAGCCGATAACCGCATCCACGGCTTTCTTGGCTATCTCTTCGGAAAGACCGGCCTTCTGCGAGACCAGCTTGATCAATTCGTCCATCGTTCTCACCTCCTCCCATTCATGCAGTGCACTATCTGTTCGCGGAACGGAAAAACGATTGTGCCTGACACGTCCGTTCTAACCGACTTTGACCGCTGCTAAGCCTACGCCACCGGCAGTTCAGAGGTGCAATGCGGGCAACGAGTGGCCTTGATGGGGATGGTGGACAGGCAGTATGGACACTCTTTCGTTGTCGGCTCGGCTGGCGGCGCTTCCTCCTCCCGCTTCATCCGATTGATGCTGCGGATGAGCAGGAACATCACAAAAGCAACGATGAGGAAGCTGACCACGGCGTTGATGAACACGCCGTAGTTCAGGGTCACCGCGCCTGCGGCCTGCGCGTCGGCCGGCGATGCGTAAGGTGCAGGCGGGGAGCCTACCTTGAGCAAGATGAAGAGGTTGGCGAAATCCATGCCGCCCAGCAACAGGCCGATGGGCGGCATGATGACGTCATTCACCAACGAGCTGACGATGGTGCCGAAGGCAGCGCCGATGATGATGCCCACGGCCATATCAACCACGTTCCCACGCATGACGAATTCTTTGAACTCTTTCAACATATTTAAACCCCCTTTGGATTAGCTTGAAAGTGGTACACTTGGCGAACATGTCGCCAAGCCAGTTGTAAATTATGGGATCAAACCCCTTGATGCATGTCAGATCGTCGGGCGTTAGTGCTTTCGCTTCAGACAAACTGGCTCATTTGACACGCACACCCAGGATGGTGGCAAGCTGACTGAGGCCGGTGTAGTAGTCGTAGCGGAACGAGACCATCTGATAACTACTCAACAGAAGTGGCACCTCGCACCGTTTCACCTCCAGCGGTATTACCCGTATTCGGTCTTTGCGTTCCTGGGCGACAGCAATCTCCGTCTCCTTCCTTACCCATTTTGATTCCAGCACCGCTGGCGTCAGTACAACCACAATATGGCTGCTCTCTCTCAGCCCCCGTTCGATGGCGCTTACCCAACTCTCGCCCGGATGGATGCTTTCCGGGGAGATCCAGATCTTAACACCCAGTCGCTGCAAATCGTCGGCTAGGCGGTGGGCGAACTGGGTGTCCTCGCTATCGTAGCTGACGAAAACTTGTTCGACCTTGGTTGCAGTGGGGGGGGGCTCAAGTTCGGCAGTCGGTACTACTACCTCGGGCTTGGCAGGAGGAGCTGCTGCCTCGGGTTTGGTGGTCGGGACTTCTTTCCCCTTGCGGGAGATTAGCCGCAACCCAATAGACACCGTGAGCACCACGATTACCAGCAACCAAAGCCACCAGGGGATCCCCCGGGCCTGACTGGCCTCGTTAACCGGGCCGGAGCAAGCTGTTTGCACCAGGGAGGCTACCGGTAGGCCTATCAAGGTACTGTGTTTTCGGAACATGACTTCTCGCCTCCTGGTTACACACGGTTCACTAGGTTATCGGGGCGCGGCCGCCGGCAGAGAGTAGTCTCAGCCCTACCATTAAGACCAGGCTGATCAATCACACTCGCCGGCCACCCTTGAGCTCATCTTGTAGAGTCTCAAGCACATCCCACTGGCCAGTAGCCGCCAGGTTGGCCTGCTCGGGCCAACTGGTGGGATCTGCCAGCGCAGTGAGGCCGGCCTCCGCGATGATCTGCTTCAGCCGACTCACATCGGTGGCAGCCAGTTGTGCAAAGGTCGTGATGCCGGCTGCCTGAAGCAAACTGGAAATCTTGGGGCCAATTCCCTCAATGCGCTTCAGATCATCGGGCATTGGCGGCGCGTGCCTTGCCACACCCTCTGGCGTCTCAACCACGTGGGATGGAGCTGCTGTCTCAGGCCTGGCGGTCGGGGCTGCTGTCTTTGGTCTGGTTGGCGGGGCAGCTTTTTCCTTGGGGCGGCCTAGCTGCCACCAAAGCCACAGTGCCACTATCACTACTATTATCAGCAGCCAAACCCACCCGGGGATGCCCTGGGCCTGACTGGTTTCCTGAACCGGACTAGAACAAGCCGTTTGCACCAGGCCAGCTACCAGTAGAGCGATCAGGATACTGTATTTGCGAAACATGTTTTTTCCTCCTTTGATTGAAGCGATGCCCAACAGGGCCAGATACACACTTTTGAGGCCTTTCGACCTTCCTCAACACCCCTCTTACGACGAGAGGACCTGCTACATCCTATTTACATGCAACTACCTCCTTTCTGTACTTCCAGATATTCAACGTCACCGGTGGGTGTAGGCGACCAGCCAACTCTGGTACATTGGATCTGGCCCAACATCAATGGTCGTCCGTCGGATTGCCTCCTCAAGCGACATCTCCTGCCCCACGATGGCCAGCAACAGGCGCAGAATGGCGCGATCGTTGTGAGCCAGGTCAACGGTGTCATCCCACCCCACCACCGCCGATGCGCCGCGATCAAGGAAGGCCTCGGCAAGTTCGGGCGAGGCCAGGATCTTGCAGCCGCCGATGATCAACAGCGTGTCGTCGAACCGCCCTCGCATCTCCTCCCTGATGAAGGCGGCCACGATGGCGAAGTAGTCTGTACCATCGGGATCGGGGATCGTATCGCCGTATGCGAGGTGGCCTCGAAGCTGTTCCAGTGCCCATTGGTCTTCGCGATAGAGCTCCGACGTGAACAGCCCGATTTCGCCCGTAGGGTCTACATCGCTGGAATGGGTGCGGAAGACGATCAGGCGGTAGCCGTGGGTTGCCAAATTCTTGTAGAACTCGACGGTGATCTCGCGGCCACTGTAGACATCTACCTGATAGCCGGCTGCTTTCAGCATGGCGGAGGCCAGGTCAACGAATTCCTGGTTTGGATGGGTGAGTCCCACCTGATCAACGATGGCCACTCGGAGAGTGGGCTGCTCCATCAGGTCGGAGAGGATGGTGTCTGGGCGGAGCCAGAGCCACGCCAATCCGCTGATGGCCAGGATGATCAAAACGCCAACGATGATCAGCCATAAGCGTTGACGGTTCATGGGCTTTGATTCAGGCCGTGGGGCGACGGCGTATCACAACGAGGCCGACGACGCCAATCATAATGACCAGAGCAGCCAACGGCACGACTAGAGTGCCCAGGTTTGCTTGCAGCACGGCTTCGCGATCCACCGTGGAGAGATGGCCGCCGACCGGAATCGGTGTGGCGGTAGGCGGAGGAACCGTCGGCGTATCCCCAGCCAGGATAGGAGCCATGGGCGTGCCCTCGTTCTGGAGTTGAGCCGATACAGGATCCTCGCTGAAGAAGAAGGGCATCATGCCAAGTAAGATCAGCATGCCAAGTAGAATCAGTATCCCTGCTACAATTGGTCGCATTGTGTCACCTCCTGGTATTCTCAGTGGATCCAAGATTGCTCTGAGGGGATTGTTCTGTGGTGGGCAAAGGTCTCCGACCGAGCCCCTTCGCCTCGGTCAGAGACCTTCGGCGATCGAGATTCGGCTACAGGCAGCCGCTAGTGCCAGCCTCGCAAGTACCTCCCCAACGAGCGGCTACCCGCATGATGTCCACGATGTCTATGTCGCAGTCGCCATCGAGGTCGTATGGGGTCTCGTAATTGGGCGTGTCGGGATTGCCGTCGGGGTTGGGGTTATCACAAGAAGTACTCCAACGGCTGGCCACCAGCATGATGTCAGCTACATTCACATCGCCATCGTCGTTGAGGTCGGCCTGACAATCGCTCTCGATTCCGGTGTCGGTGGCCGGATCGCCCACCAGGGCAAAGGTGTGGATCAGGTCCAGATTGCTGCCGGTGTTGTACAAGCGCACCTTGCCGGCCACAGTGGCCGCACCTAGCCGTCGAGCGTCTTGCTGGAACAGGGCGTTGTAGAACCCGCGGCTGAGCTTGTCGTGCCCCGTTGCCACGCCCAGGCCCGTGGGGGACCAACTGGCGATGGCTCCTTTGTTCGCCGCCCGCACCAATTGTTCAGCTACGGCGTCCTGCACAGCGTCCTGGAAGGAGCCTTCCAAACAGGTCATTCCCAGCACCAAAGGGAACTTGTTAGCGTTGCTCAACCCACCCACGTCTGAGACGGCAAAGAAGCCCTCATCAGCCCACTCTCCTACGCCGGCATGTCCGATGTAGTTGCCAAATCGTTGCCCCTGGTTGATGTTGCTGATGATAGCTGACTTGACTGCGGCAGCGGTGCCATGGGTTTCGCCGTAGTAGATGGTCTGGACGGTGTAGCTGTCGGGCAGGCAGTCTGCGGCGAGGCCGTCGGCGAGGCGCGGGAAATTGCCAGCGTTGCGCGCCGGTTCATAGTTGTCGGCCACAAACATCACGCTGTCGGGCACAGACTGTAGCCCCTGCAAGCCCAGCGCTCCTTCGTAGCTGATGATCTTGGCAACGACGGCGTTTGCCTCCGCCAGGGTGTTCACCGGCGCCCGGCCGACGGCCAAATCGGGCACGATGTCCGCGCCGCTCACGGCGGCATAGTAGTTCTCATCGGCTGTCTCACCCAACCAGGGGTCAACCATGGCCATGTAGGGCGGGATGTAGTTGTCCCGCGGCTCGCCCAGATAATCGCGGTAGTCGTAGGTGCCATCCCCCATCAGCAGCGCATATTGCGGACTGGGCGACCAATTGTCAATGGCATAGGCCAGGAAGTCGTGAATGGCCTCCGGATCCAGCACGCCATTGCCGAACTGGTTGTAGACGTCTTGAACCTGAACGACCCTAACAGTGAAATCAGTGGCGCGGTGGGTGGCCAGTTGGTTGGCGGCGCTGGTGAAGTCGGCGTGGGTGATGATGAGGTAGTTGGCGCCGTTGGCGGGCGCTCTCAAATCAGTGCCGGCGTTCACGCGCGCTAAGCTATCGGGTTCCATGAGGGCCGGCTTCTGAAGTAGCACGGCGACGTACTTATCAGCCGTCGGCGTCGCGTCGCTGAACCGAAGCGTTCCCCGCCAGTTTACCTGGGTACCGGTAAGCCGCACTGGATTGGGCGGGTCTGTGATGTCGTACACCCCTACGTCAGAGTCACTGAACCCGGTGATCTCGTACTCGGAATAGCCAGTTGGCCGCGTGAAGGTCAGCCTGTCATCTTGGGCATGGAAGGCCCGCCGATAATCCATCTCGAACCAATCCACGTAGAGGGCGTCGGCTATGACGCCCGGCTGCAAGTAGATCTCCAGCCGAACTGTGTTCGTACCAGGATTTAGCTCTGACGACGCCACGTTCCCCTCGACCTCCACGCCTATCTGGCCATCCCAGGTTTGGTCCGTGATGAGGGTAGCCGGTGCGGCATTGCTCAGGTAGAGCTTCGCCCGGTGATCGGGATTGACATTGGAGCTGCTGGAAATATTGACTAATTTGGCGCGAACGGTGGCCTCGTGACTTTCAGAGGATACATCAGGTGTTGAAACAGGGTAATCGCGCTGCAGCGGCGAGCTTGGATCTGTCTGGACCAGGTAGACCCAATACCAGTGCGTGTCCGAGCCGCCGAGCTCAGGCAGATTCCAGTAATACTTGTGGTTCTCTTCGACGTGGACTGTGGTGGGGAAGTCGGGGGGAATCGCCCCGGACCCCGGCGTGCCGCTACGGGTTGCCATGCGCTTGCCCGCCTGGCGGCCAGCCACCAGCCAGTAGACCCGCGTGCCGGTATATCGTAGCTCCTCTTCGTCGGGTATTCGCCCGTAGAAGCGAATGAGGTCTCTGAAGTCGAGGTGGTCGTCGCCGTCCAAGTCCACGATCTCCAGGGCGACCTCGCTCTCCGCGCTCAGGTTGAAGTCCTCGAACAGTTGAAAGGTGCTGAGCAGGTAGTTGATGACGTCGGGGTCTTCAGCCTGAAGCATGTTGCGGTCCAATTCGTACAGACCATCCTGGCTGACCTCGATGCGGAACCGGATGCCGGTGTAGAAATCCTGTAACCGTTCACCTCCCTCCCCCTCGGAGGGCGAGGGCTGGAGTGGGGGTGGAAGCGCTCGCCACGCCCTAGCCGCTGCGTAGTTCAGCAGCAGAGCCCGCAGCGCGGACTCAAAGGAGCCTTCGTCAACTGGCCCGCTCTTCTCCGGTGCCGGCGCATCGAACCCTGGGTGTTTTGGAGTTGGCTTGAATATCGAGCCGGAGTTCCCAACTTGTTGGGATTGGCCGAACTGCTCCCCGAACAAGTTGGGGATCCCGACACTGTGGCCCCCGAACTCTTCGGCCGTAAGCGAAGCGGCGCTCAGGGCAAGCTGCACGGCCACCCGTAGGCGGTCGTAGACGTGCAACTCTCTTTTCTGGGGATGAAACTGGAACGGGTTCAGTCGAATCTGGACGAAAGACTGACTACGCAGCCGGCCCACCTCAATGACCTGCGCCAGCTCTGCCGGATAGAGCGCATCGCCGCTGGCCGGCTCGGTTTTCAGTGCAGGCGGCCCAGTCAGTGCTGCGACCGACGGCGCGGTTTCAAGATCGAAGCTCAGCGTCGGATGCGAATTAGCCGCCAACCGATAGCCGGTTTCGATCCGCGGCCCATCGGCCTCCAGAACCTGCACCTGCGGTTCGACGCCGGGCGGGATACCCAGAGTGACGAACTTGACCGGCAGCCGAGGCGTGCCGGGGTCCGAGGTGTAACTGAACCCAGGCGCGCTGATCTCGTCCAACAAGACCCCGTTTGCCTTCTGGGCACTCACCTCCCACGATGGCACGCGCAGTTCGACGACAATCGTCTGTTCACCCGACGTCAGCAGGCGGAGGTCAGGCAATGGCGTGCCAGCAACCCCCGTCGCTGGTGATTGGCCGTAAGATTGCCAGGGAGCCGCGAGGAGCGCGAGGATGGCAAAGATAACCACGCTTCGCCGCTTCCAGCCCCCCCAACTCGTTTTGCTATTGCTCATCCAACTTCCACCTCCAATCTTCACCCACTAGCGCATGACCAAAGGCAAATAGATCGGCCAGCCAATAACGTCCCCCACCTGAGTATAAGCCGGTCCATGCCAGCCGCTGGTTTGGCCGGTGATTGAGATGGTCTCCAGCTTGTAGAACCAGATGCCGTCCGGCACGGCCCTATCCACAAACTCGTAGCGTGCGCCACTGGTGCCAGCCGCCTGACTGGGGATCAAGGCGCTGTTCACGCGCTGATAGCCGGCCCCCGACTGCGAGCTGCGCCAGACGTTGAAGCCCAGGTTGTCTATTTCGGTGATGGTCTCCCAAAGCAGGGTGACTTCGTCGCCGGATGCCTTCGCTGTGAAGAACTTGAGTATGGCGGTGGTGGGTTCTTCGGCGATGGCGACGGCCGCCGAAGCGAAGCCATTCACCGGGTTGCCATTGGCGTCCACACCGTTCTCAACGAAGACCGTGTTGGTGACAGCCTCGGTAGCGGCAACCGCAGTGAATACTACTCGGACGCTGAAGCTGGCATCGGGCGCCAAGGGGGTGTTGAAGCCATTGGGGAGTGGCCCGGTCAGATCGTCCCATTCGACTGTCCCCGGCACGTAGCGGTCGTGGGACGGATCAGCCTGCGCGAAGCCCAGGTAAACCGGATC
The DNA here is from genome assembly GCA_964390805.1 of uncultured Anaerolineae bacterium. Lineage (GTDB taxonomy): Bacteria > Chloroflexota > Anaerolineae > VGOG01 > VGOG01 > CAYMKL01. Next base: position 62,858 of record CAYMKL010000021.1, read on the forward strand.
ATACGTGTCGGTCAGTGGCAGGGTGACAATGTCAACCATGCCGATATTGGTGATCTGGATGGTGAAAGTGATCTCATCACCTACCTCGATAGGTCCGTCCACCTCGGCGCGTTTGCTGACCTCAATGTTGGGCAATACGATCACCCTTACGGTATCGGCGTCGCTGACGCCAGGGAGCGGATCACCAAGCTCATCCTTCACGTTGTCAACGACAGCCCTGTTCTCCGCTTGCACACCCTCCGGCGTGTAGTGGATAGCCAGTAGCACGACCTGTACCTCTACTGTCGTACCCTTCGGGAAGTCCACACCGAAACCGTTGGGAGGTGCAGCCGTCAGGTCATGCCAAACCAGCATACCTGTGTCGGTCATGACCTCATTTGGCTCTGGGTCCGCGCTGGCAAAGGTCAAGTACGCGGTGTCATAGGTATCGGTCAGCGGTACGGTTCCCAATGTGGTGTTGCCAGTATTGGTGATGCGGATGGTAAATGTCACCAGCTCAGCCACAGACGCCGGGTCGCTGCTCTCCAGGATCTTGTCCACTGCGATGCTGGGCTCATCCGTAACGGTGATATCTTCGCTGTCTTCGTTGTTGCCTGGGTTGGGATCCGGCTCGTTGCCCTGGACATTGACGGTATTCCGCTTCACGCCACTGGCAAGGCTACCGGCAGTGGCGATGATGGTGAAGGACCTCGAATCGCCAGCGGGAATGGCGCCCAGGTTGCACACCAGCGTACCCGGCAGTACCTCAGTGCAAGCATCGGTGTCACTATCGTAGGTGAGCTCGGAGGGCAACGTATCGGTGACCGTCACACCCGTGGCATCCGATGGGCCGGCGTTGGTGACGACGATGGTGTAGGCCACGTCCTCACCTGGCGAGACGACGATCTCTGCCGCACGCTTGCTGATGAGAAGGTCAGCCGCTACTCCAATGAGCACTACCTCGTCGGGGAAGTTGTTGTCCTCGTCCGGATCCGGTGAATCGCTGAAGACAGCGGCCGTATTGGTCAGTACGCTTCCATCCGCCAGACTCGGGTCCACAGTGGTGATGGCCGTGATGACCACCGTGGTGCTGACCGGCACATCGCCGAGTTGACAGGTGGCGCCAGCGCAAGCGCCTTGACTCGTCAGCAACTGATCCAGTGTCAGCCCAGGCGGCAAGATGTCCTTTACGTCCACATCGGTTGCCACCGATGGCCCGCTGTTGTGCACCGTGATGGTGTAAACGAGGGTGTCACCAGCGTTCACGGTATCGGAAAGGGCTTCCTTCGTTACCTCGAGGTCGGCTGCGCCAAAGACTTGAGTGGTGGCTTCGTCCTCATTGTTGGTCGAAACTGGGTCCGGTGTGCTGCTGCCGACGGTTGCTGGGTTGCGGATCAGCGTGCCCTCGGCGACATCGGAGTTGACCCGCACCACCACCGTGAGCACGTGGGTCTCGCCTGGGTTGAGCGAGCCAACGTTCCACACCAGCGGATTGGGGCCGGCGTAACCCGGTGTGGCGCTGTCGAAAGTCACGTCGGACGGCAACGAGTCCGTCACCCGCACGCTCTGAGCCACCGATGGCCCGGCGTTCTGCACCGTCAATGTGTAAGTGACCAACTCACCAGCCGTCACGATTTCACTGCTTGCTGCCTTCTCGATGCTGAGGTCGGCGCTGCTGGTGAGCGTGGTCGTCTCGTCATCGTCGTTGTTGGCAGGCGTCGGATCTGGTGTCTGGCTGTCAACGACCACCTCGTTGAGCAAGCTGCCGCTGGCGGTCGGTGGCACGGAGACCACGATACCCAGGGAGGTGCTCTCGCCAGCCGCCAGGCTGCTCAGTGTGCAGACCAGCCTGTTGCCGCCGACGTCGCTGAAGCAGGCATCGCTACTGTCCACTGTTACTCCAGCCGGCAGCGTGTCGGTCACGACGACGTTGGCAGCATCCGACGGGCCGTGGTTGGTGATCACGATGGTGTAGGCCAGCAACTCACCGGCCACCAGCGGGTCAAGACTGCCTGACTTCGTGACTTCCAGATCAGCAACGCCGCTTACGTCCACCGGCACATCGCTCAGATTGTCACCTGGATCCGGGTCGGGCTGGCTGGCCTGTACAAAGGCGGTGTTGGTCAGCGTCGTGCCTGCGGCCACGTCCGAATTCACTCTGGCGACGATGGTGATCGTTGCCGTAGCGACAGCCGTCGGCGTGCCCTCGAAGACCATCGAACCCAGCAGACAGACCACACCACTGTCGCACAGGCCCTGGCTGGGCGTGGCACTGACCCACGTCAGGCCGTCCGGCAACGAATCCACCACCTCGACGTCGGTCGCCGTTCCCGGCCCGTTGTTCGTCACCACCAGGGTATAGGTGATCAGTTCGCCCGCTACGACTGTGGCACTGATGGCATCCTTCGTGATGGCCAGGTCGGCTGGCGTGCCGAAGGACGAATGCACCACTGTCTCTTCGTCGTCGGTCAGCACGGAGTGGGTCAACGGGGTGGTGCTGGTGATAGCGACCTGGTTCAGCAGTACGGTGCCTGTTACCACGGCCTCATCCACCAGTACGGTCACCAGGAAGCTCTGGGTGCTGCCGGCTGCCAGCGTGCCCAGCGTGCAGCTCAACGTGCCCGTCGGCGATTCGATACAGTTGTCACTGTTGCCTGCGTAGCTGACCTGGGCAGGCAGCGTGTCGGTGAGGACAACGTTCTCGGCATCACTCGGCCCGTCGTTCGTGGCGACGATGTAGTAGATCAAGAGCGAGTCGGGGGCCACAGGATCCACCAGGTCTCGCTTCTCGACCTGGATGCTGGCCAGAGTCGTCACCGTGTTGGTCTCGATGTCAAAGTTCGGGTTCGGACCCGGGTCCGATGTGGGGCTGGAGACCAGGGCGACGTTGAAGACCGTCGTACCCGCTGCCACGTCTGACTTGACCCGCGCCACCAACGTGATCACGGCGGTGCTGCCCGCCGTCATGTCGCCGAGGATGCAGGTGGCGCCTCCGCAGACACCCTGGCTTGCGGCCGTACTGACCAGCGTGACCTGCGTCGGCAACGAGTCCACGATTTGCACTTGCACCGCATCGGACGGCCCGTAGTTGGTCACTGTCAGGGTGTAGGTGATCAGCGCGCCGGCCTGCACAGGCTCTGGCTCGCCCGCCTTGACAATGGTCAGATCGGCCTGGGCGATCACCTGCGTGGGCTCAGTGTCGCTGTTGTTGCTGGTGACGGAGTCGAGCAGATCGCTGCCCACCGAGGCCGCGTTGTACAGCAGCGTGTTGTTGGCCACGTTGCTGTTCACGGTGACCTCAACGGTAAGGATGCGGGTCTCGCCCACGTTCATGGCCCCCAGATTCCACACCAGCGGGTTGGGGCCGCCGTAGCCGGGCGTGGCGCTGGCCAAGGTGACGCCGCTGGGCAGAGTATCGGTCACGGTGACCGCCGAAGCTGCCGATGGGCCATTGTTGCGTACCGTCAAGGTGTAGACCAGGCTCTCACCAGCCCGCACCGGATCGGGAGTATCGCTCTTGCTGATGCTGAGATCGCCCACACCGCGGATGGGTGTCACCACACTGTCGGTGTCGTCGCCCGTGTTCACCACCGGCGTCGTGCTGGTCACCCTTGCTGTGTTGGTGATCGTGCCGCTGACATCGGCATCCACCGTGCCCACGATTTCCACCACGACCTCACCGTCGGGTGCGATGGTGCCAAGATTACAGGGGATAGTGATGCAACCCGTCGGATCGCTGCTGACACTATCAGGTGTGAAGCCGGAGGGCAGGGAGTCGCTCAGGGTCACGTTATGCGCAGCCGACGGGCCGCGGTTACCTACCACGATCTGGTAAGTCAGCGTCTCGCCCGCCGTGCCGGTCGCCGGAGTGGAGGTCTTGCTAACGTAGAGATCCGCCTCCGCTTGGACTGTTGTCACCGCAGTGTCACTGTTGTCGCCGGGCGATGGATCCGGGTTATCGGCAAACACCATCGCCGTGTTGGTAATGGTGCTGCCGTCGGCGATGCTCGAGTCCACGTCGCCCACCAGCGTTACCGTTACTACATCACCGACTTGCACGGTGCCGAACTGGCACAGGGCACCGAAGGCCGAGGGGAAGCATAGCCCTTGCGTGGTGGTGATGCTGCTGACGCTGCCAAGCGTCACCCCCTCTGGCAGGACATCCTTCAGGTCCACACCGGTGGCGATGCCAGGGCCAGCGTTGGTGATCACGATCTCGTACGAGACCTGACCGCCAGCCGTGGCAGTGATGTCACCGCTCTTCTGCACTTGCAGGTCAGCCGATGGTCCGAACACTTCCCGAACGGTCGTCTGTTCATCAGTGCTCACCTGAGCAGCGTTGTCGGCGTCGGCTACGACCGCGTTGGTTAGTACCGTACCACTGGTGACATCCATTGGTGCGAAGGCCGTGATCTCGAAGAGCTCGGTGCTATTGACACTTAAGCTGGTCACGGTGCAAGTGATGGTGCCGCCGCTGGTGCTGCCATCGTGGGCACAGCCGAGGCTGGCCGACTGGAAGGTGATGCTGACGGGCAAGTTGTCAACGACCACCAGCTTGGCGGCCGCTGAGGGGCCGGTGTTCGTCACGGCGATGCGGTAGAACATGGCGCCGCCGGGTTCCACCGGGTCAAACAGATCAATCTTGCTGATTTCCAGCGTAGCCATGCTTTGGATGGTGGTCGTGACTTGGGCAACGTTGGGAAGGTCAATGACGGGCTCAATGACTGCGCCTTCCACCGTGGCGGTGTTGGTGATGATGCCCGCAGGTGCGTCTTCATCCACGCTGGCCACAATGGTGATGGTGACAACCTCGCTGGGGAATACGGCCAACGTGCCAACCGAGCAGGCCACACCTCCAGCACACGTGCCCTTTGGCCCAGAAGCATTCATGCTCTGAACGCTGACCAACGTCAGGCCGTCTGGCAACGGATCTTCTACGAACACATCCTGGGCCGTGGAGGGACCAGCGTTGGTTATCACCAGCGTGTAGGTGATGATGTCCAGCCCAGCGGTCGCCGTCATCGGCCCGCTCTTGGTAATCGTCAGGTCGGAAATGCCGCAGGTCAAGGTATCGTGGCGAGACTCGTTGTTGTCCAGATTGAAGTCAAACGTCTCCGTGCCGGCTTGGACGACATTCTCGACGACCGACCCCAGGGTGGTGGCGGGGTCAATCTGTCCGGATATCGTGATTGCCACCGTGTCGGTGATGCCTAACGTCATGTCGCCCAGGTCGCAGACCACCAGGTCGTTGGTCTGAGTGCAAGTGCCGGTGGAGCTTGCGAAACCGACGCTGGTCGTAAGAATCGCCGAGGGCAATGTGTCCGTCACCGTGACCGTGAGGGCATCGGATGGGCCGAGGTTGTTGACGTGAATGGTGTAGGTTAGGACATCGCCCGCCTTTGCTTGTGTGGGACCGGTTTTGGTCACCGACAAGTCAGTGCCGGAGCGCACCGTTGTGGTCTCCACATCGGTGTTGTTAAACGGATCGGTCTCGATGGAATCGCTGGTGATGACAACTGTATTGGTGAGGATTTCGCCTTCCGCCAGGCCAGTAGCCATGTCCACGTCAATCTCAATGAGCTGTGAATCGCCGGCTTCCAACTCTGGGATGAGGCAGGTGATGACACCGGCCGGGTTCTCTGTGCAGCCAAAGCCCAACGTCGCCTGAACGAAGGTGGTATCCGTGTCCAGCGTGTCGGTGACGACGACGTTGAAGGCATTGGACGGCCCAGTGTTGGACACGTACAGTTGGTAACGCAAGCTCCCGCCGATGGCTGCCGGGTCTGGGAGGTCTTGCTTCTGAACGGAGATGTCAACGTCTTCGGCGACGGTCGTCGTCTCTGAAGTCGTAACGGGCTCAGGTGGATCGAGTTGCTCAGAGAAGGCGCTAGCAGCGTTGGTCAAGACAGTGCCCTGGCGCAAGGACCCATCAACGTCCACCACGATGGTCACGGTAACAACTTCGCCAAGATCTAGCGTGCCCAGCAGACAAAGCACCCCGGTATTGCACACGCCGTTGTTACTTGGTGTGGCCGACACGAAAGTTGTGCCCGCTGGAAGGGTGTCAATCATCCGAGTATCCGTCGCTTCAGCGGGGCCGTTGTTGGTGATCACAATGGTGTAGGTGAGTTGCTCACCAGCGTTCACCGGCTTGGGATCGCTGGTCTTGCTGATCTCAAGGGCAGCGATGGCCAGCGCCTCGGTATCTTCGACGGCCGCGTTGTTATCCGGGTCTGGATCCGGGGTATCGCTGGTGACAAATGCCTCGTTGACCAGGCTGTAGGCTGTCGGCAGGCCAGGATCAATGTCCACTGTGATGGTGAAAGTGGCAGAGTCGCCGGCGGCCAGGCTGGCCAGCGTGCAGGTGACGACCCCGCTGTCCGGCGCGGTCTCAGCACATTCGGCGCTGGCACTGGCGAGAGTGACGCTGACCGGTAGGATGTCAGTCAATTGTGCATTTTGGGCGTCGGAAGGACCGCGGTTTTCGACAGTGAGAGTGTAAAGCAGGCTTGTGCCCACCAGCACTGGATCTGAAGCGTCGTCTTTGGTCAATACCAGGTCAGCGCTGGTGCTGACGGGGGTAGTCTCGGTGCTGGAGTCGTTGGCGGG
>CAYMKL010000021.1:69545-70016 GCA_964390805.1 uncultured Anaerolineae bacterium
GATCTGCTGGCCTGCCGTCACCGTGATGGGCCCCGTCTTGTCGAGAACCAGGTCAGCCAGGCCGACGACGGAAGTATCGGCATCGTCGGAGTTGTTGAGGGTGTTGGCGTCGGGCGTATCGGAATCCACCTGGGAGGTGAACTCGAGGCTGGTGCCTGGCTCGACGGCAGGGTCGGCGGTGACGGAGAAGGTGACGACAGTGGAATCGCCAGCGGAGAGGAGGGTGGTGGTGTAGGAAACCGTGCCGTCGCCGTTGTCGGTCCAGCCTGTGGGCAGGGTGGCAATGGTGACGCTGGGTGGTAGCGTCGTGGTGATCACCACGTTCTGGGCATCGGAGGGCCCGTCGTTGGTGACGGTGTGGGTGATGACGATGGTCTGGCCCGCGTTCACCGTCGGCGTGGATTCAATATCCAGAGCCAGGTCAGCGCTGGTGCTGACGGGGGTAGTCTCGGTGCTGGAGTCGTTGGCGGG
>CAYMKL010000022.1:0-69323 GCA_964390805.1 uncultured Anaerolineae bacterium
TCCCGGCTGTCACGGCTCAAGTGGCGGTCGCAGCCTAAAAACCTACCCTTGAAAGCTCCCCCCCCATCCCTCCCTCCGATGTCACTCAGCCTTGACAGACACAGCGTAATGGTTATAATTAGAGGCACGAATACTCAAGCCCAAGGAGACCAGAAAACGAGAATGAGCAAAGAAGACGTCAAAGTAACTATAGATTCGTGCCAGACGGTCTGTGGTTGGGTCGGGATAGCCAGTTCCCCCAGCGGACTCCTGGCCCTTACTCTACCTGAGCCCACCCAGGAGAGGGCTTTGAAGCCACTACTCGAACGCTGGGGGGAAGAGCAGGGCTGCGATGACCCAGGGCTTGACGGCCTGAAGACCAAGTTGCAGCAGTATTTCGACGGCCAGCGAGTTCTCTTCGACGAGCCTTTGGACCTGAGAGAGGCAACAGCTTTCCAACGCCGGGTTTGGTCAGCGGTGCGAGACATTCCCTACGGAGAGACGCGCTCCTACGGTCAGATAGCCCAACAGGTCGGCTCTCCAGGGGCAGCTCGTGCTGTCGGGCGGGCCATGGCTACTAATCCCGTGCCTATCGTCGTGCCCTGTCACCGGGTGATAGGCAGCGACGGGAACTTGCGCGGCTTTGGGGGCGGCCTGGGTCTCAAACGCCGTCTGCTGGAAATGGAAGGAGCTCTAATCCATCCCAACTGCCGAAATGGTGAGTCTGACGACTTTGGAGGAGAAACATAACCAATGCGCATCGGCATTGACGCGCGGTTGGTCTATTACAGTCAAGCGGGGATCAGTCAGTACATCCTTCGCCTGATTCAAGGACTTGCCGAGAGCGGCGGAAAACCTCGCGAACAAGAAAATGAGTTCATCATCCTGCAGAGCCGTAAGGACAAACGCATCATTGTTGATAAGCCCAATTTCAAGCGAGTGTCCCTCTGGACGCCAAGTCATCATCGCTTAGAGCAGGTTGCTCTACGAGTGGAGATCTCAGGGCTCGACCTGGACGTCCTGCACAGCCCCGATTTCATACCCCCTTTTCACCGCAACTACAAATCCATCATCACCATCCACGATCTAGCCTTTCTATTGTACCCCCACTTCCTCACCAAAGAGAGTGCCCGTTACTACGGCCAGATTGACCAGGCTGTGAAACAGACCGACCACATCATCGCCGTCTCCGAGAGCACCAAGCAAGACACCATTGGCCTGCTGGGCGCGCCTGAGCACAAGATCACCGTCATTTACGAATCGGCCAACCCAATCTATCGGCCTGTCAACGACCGGGAAATCCTGGAGCAGGCCAAGGAAAAATACCACATCACGAGTGATTTCATCCTTTTCGTAAGCACCATCGAACCGCGTAAGAACCTGCCCACGCTTCTAAGAGCTTACCGACAGTTACTAGACAGCTACAAGGCAGACGTGAAACTGGCCGTAGTGGGCCGGCGAGGCTGGCTTTCCGAAGAGGTCTTCACCCTGGTTGACGATCTCAAGCTAAGCAACCACATCCTCTTCCTCGGTCGGGTACCCGTCGAGGATTTGCTCCACCTTTACAATGCCGCCCAACTCCTGGTGCAGCCATCTTTATACGAGGGCTTCGGCTTAGCACCTCTCGAAGCCATGGCCTGTGGCACGCCGGTGGTGGTGTCCAACGTCTCGTCACTGCCTGAGGTGGTGGGTGACGCCGGGCTCCTGGTTGATCCTGAGGATGTTTCCGAGCTAACCGTGGCCATCTGGCGGATCTTGACCGACGAGGCCCTGCGAGCCGATTTGATCGCCAAGGGATTCAAGCGAGCCCAGTGCTTCTCCTGGGAGAAAACCGCGCTCCAGACGTTGGAACTCTACCTACGCGTCGGCAAGGCCGTTTCCACTTCCAAGGGCGACTGATAGATGCGGATACTGTTTCTTACCCCTCAGCTCCCCTATCCCCCCCACCAGGGCACAACCATAAGAAACTACAACATCATAGCCAACCTGGCCCTGCGCCACGAGATCCACCTGCTCTCCTTCGTGCGCTCCCAGGATGAAATAGATGCGGCAACTCCGCTGCACCAACATTGTCGCAGCATCGAAGGCATCACCGCCCCCCGCCGCTCTCCACTGAAACGCCTCCTATCGCTATTCCTCTCCCCCCTGCCCGACATGGCCCTGCGCCTGCCGTCGGCGGAGTTCCAGGCCAGGCTGGCCGCCACGCTGCGGAGAGTGCCGTTCGATGTGGTACAAATCGAAGGCATTGAGATGACACACCCCTGGATGGAATGGAGATTGGAGATTGGAGATTGGAGATTGGATTATGGAACTGGACACCCAATACCCAATACCCAATATCCAATATCTATATTCGACGATCACAACGCCGAGTACCTGTTGCAACAACGAGCCTTCGAGACCGATGTTCGACAACCCAGGCGTTGGGCCGGAGCCCTTTACTCGTTCATTCAATGGAAGAAGCTCAGCCGTTATGAGGCCAAGGTTTGCCGACTGGTGAATCGGGTGGTGGCTGTCTCCAAAGCCGACAAACAAGCCCTGCAGCGCCTGATTCCTGGGCTGGAAGTGACCGTCGTCCCCAACGCTGTTGATGTAGATTACTACACCTCCGCTGACATTCAGCCCTCGCCACTCCCCCCTCGCTCTCTGATCTTCACGGGCAAGATGGATTTTCGCCCCAACGTGGACGCCGTCCTCTGGTTCTGTCACGAGGTCTTGCCTCTGATACGAGAGCAAATACCTGACGTTCGTTTCTACATCGTTGGCCAGAGCCCCCATCGCCGCGTGCTGCGCCTGGCCGACGATCCAGCGGTAACAGTCACCGGCTATGTGGACGATACGCGTTCCTACATCGCTGGCGCCCGTGTTTACGTGGTACCCCTGCGCATAGGAGGCGGCACGCGTCTCAAAGTGCTGGAGGCCATGGCCATGGGTAAACCCATCGTCTCCACTTCGCTGGGCTGCGAGGGCTTCGAGGGGCTTGTACCTGGCCGGGAGTTGTCCATAGCCGACACCCCGCAAGAGTTCGCCCAGCGGGTGGTCGAGCTTTTGGAAGACGCCTCCCGGCGGGAAAGGTTGGGGCAGGCAGGCCGGCGCTTCGTGGAGGCGCGGTACGATTGGTGGCTCATCGTGCCCAAATTAGAGCAGGTCTATAAGAAGTAGCCCGTTGTGGCAAAAATGACATTCCATGCTCGCGACGGATTGCCAAATCCGTCGCTCAGCGGCTGGATCTGGCGATCCAGCCGGAGCAAGAAGTGAGTGCTCAGGCCACCCTGTGCCGCGATTGAAATCGCCTCTCCAGGGCTTTCAGCCGGGCGTCCACCTGCGTGGACGTCGCTGTCCACGTAGGTGGACAGTCAGCTTTAGCTCTCCAGGCGCGGTTTCAACCGCCAGCCTGAGTAGTAACATGTCAAACAACTAATGAGAACACTGCGCCAGCAAGTCCGATTGTTCCTCCTACGTCTGATACCGCACTTGGCCAGGTCCATGAAGCTATTAAGCCGCCAGGGCCATCTGCCTCCCCGATCCATAGTCCTCATCCGTCCCGACCACCTGGGCGATCTCCTTTTCACCACCCCCGCCATCAGGCTGCTGCGCGAAGCCTTCCCCCAGGCTTGCATCACTTGCCTCGTCGGCCCCTGGTCAAAAGCCGTCATCGAGAACAACCCCCACGCTGACGAAATCACCCTTTGCCCCTTCCCTGGCTTCACCCGGCAAGAGAAGCGGTCCTTCCTCGAACCTTATGTCATCCTTCTCCGACATGCCAGACAGTTGAGACGCCAGAGCTTTGACACGGCCATCGTTCTCCGCTTCGACCACTGGTGGGGAGCACTGCTGGCCTATCTGGCCGGCATCCCCCGACGAGTCGGTTACGACGTGGCCGAGGTTCGTCCCTTTCTGACTGACATCGTACCCTACTCACCCCATCGCCATGAGGTGGAGCAGAATCTGACCTTGGTGGAGAGAGTTTCGGGTTTCGGGTTTCGGGTTTCGGGTTGGCCGCTGGAGTTTCACTTGAGTGCTGAAGATGATGTATTTGCTGAAGGCTACTTGGCGGGACATGGTGTGGAGGATGGCGATTTGCTGATTTGCATCCACCCTGGTGCCGGAGCGCCGGTCAAGTTGTGGAGAAACGAAGCCTGGGCTCAGGTAGCTGATGCCCTGGCTCAACGGTATGGAGCCAAGGTTATCCTGACCGGCTCAACAGAGGAATTGCCCTTGTGCAGAGCCATCGCTGACCGAATGACCACGAAGCCCATCGTAGTCGCCGGGGAGACGAGTTTGGGAGGGTTGGCGGCCATCATGGCTCGCTGCCAAGTGGTGCTTGGAGTGGACAGCGGGCCTCTACACCTCGCCGTGGCCATGGACACCCCAACGGTGCACCTTTTCGGGCCTGTGGACAGCCGCGCTTTCGGCCCCTGGGGCGACCCAGCCCGACACATCGTCGTCACCTCCGAGATGGACTGCATCCCCTGCAACCGCCTCGACTACCCCCCCGCCGAGCTGCACCAGCACCCCTGCGTGCGAAACATCACCGTAGAGCAAGTGCTGGAGGCAGTGGCCAGGTTGATCATCGGTGGAGAGAATCTTTGACTGCTGAGACAGATCAGAGTATAATTGTCTTGCCAAGAAGAACAATGGATCCCTTCGACAAGCTCAGGACAAGCAGCAGGATTGGCGGATCAGCTATGCAAATCCGCCAACCCTGCGCATCAGTATTGGGATTTCCCGGAAAGTCCTCGAAAGCGCTCTCAGTCCCCGTCCCCGGGGGCGTCACCAGCGAAGCCACCCCGCGGAAGTCGCCCCGGGGACGGGGCTCTGAGCACTTTCCGGGAAAGCTCGTGTTCTACCAGGAGGTGAGAAGCATGACAGAAGAAGGCGTTCACGCTAAGGAGTTCACTTTCGAGGACTGGCTGGCCGAGGGCATCAAGGGCTTCAGGGGGTGCTACAAGAGGCTATCGCCGCACTTGCCGGAGGAGTTTCGCCAACACACCCACACCGCTCGTCGGGAGATGCTACTGGCCATGCGCAGCCTGCTTGATGCGGCCATCGAATGTACCGAAGAGAGAGAAGAAAAACCTAAAAAGAAAGCTACGAAGATCAAGGTAGAATAGAAAGACCGGCCACGTTTTTAGTTGAACTTTCGTGGCACCACCTGAATCGTCTTCTGCTGAGTGTATGTCACCAGGCCCGGAGCAGCACCCTTGACGGGACGCACATACCGTCGCTCGGTGTAATCCACAGCCACACGGGCCGAACCTCGCGCCTGGGAGTAATAGGCCGCCAATTGAGCCGCCTGTTTCAGGGTGGCCTCCGGCACCTCTCGTCCCCCGGTCTTGACGATGACGTGAGCGCCGGGTACGCCCCGCGCGTGCAGCCACAGATCGTCAGGAGCAGCCCGGCGAAAGGTGACTTCCTCGTTCTGCCGGCTGTTCTTGCCCACCAGGATGAGCAGGCCATCCTGGGAATCCACTGCCAAAGGCTGACTGCGCCCCACTTTCTGTTTTCGTCGCTCCTCCCTGACATAGCCAGCCTCGGCCAAACTGGCCTCGACCTCTCGGATCTCAGGCCGATTGACCGCTAAGTCCAGGTCGGTCTCCAATTGGTCGAGGTAATGCATCTCCAGCTTGGCTTGCTGCAGCAGGGCGGGAATCTCCTGAGCCGCGCTCTTTGCCTTTCTGTACTTCCCAAAGCAACGCTGGGCGTTCTCCACTGGCGAGATGGTCGGGTCCAGTTCGATCAGCAGGGGCGGCCCATCGGGCCCGACGGGCGCCGTCAGCTCCCGCTGCCCAGGCTCGATGTCGTGAGCGTAGGCCAGGATCATCTCCCCTTTGAGGCGCAGTTCTTCCACCTGCGCCTGAGAAACCCTCGATCTCTCCAGAGCCTCTTGCCTCTTCCGCACTCTCTCCCTGGCCTGAACGATGGCCTCCCTGGCTATCCGCTTGGCCGCTGCGTAGGCGCCCTCGCCGACCTTTTGGCCGTAGTAGGCATCCACTGCCTGGCTGATGCTCTCTACCTCCTCCCAATCGCCGTACTGGGTCAGAGGATAGGGAGCAAAGGCCACCAAGCGGTCTTCCCCCTTCACAACGCAGGGCTGCCAGCGGTGCTCCCAAACCGGCATCAGCATCTCTTGAAAAGCTTCCAGCAAAGGAGAGATCTTGACCACCTGGGAGATAGCCGCCTCAGCGTCCCCCATTGCTCTGTAGACCACTTCCCTACTCATGAGGGGGCTGACGCCGCCGATGTTTGCCACCAATGCCCTCCAAATGGGGGATTCAGGAGAGGCATCGGACGGCTCGACTGAGCTCGCCGAAGTCAGGATGTCCCTGAGACGCAATTCGGTGACGTCGGTGGGATCGAGCTTGGACTGGGGCGGCGGGGGAACGTAAAATTGCTGGGGCAGAATGGTGCGGTACCGGCTCATCTCAGGCCCCACGCGCTTGATGCACTCCAAGATAACACCCTCTTCAGCAACGAGAACGATGTTGCTGTAGCGGCCCATGACTTCGACAACCAGGGTAGTGTCGCCCTCTGGGTGCCGCACCCCGATGTGAAGCACCCGTTCAAACGGTGGCTGCTCAATGGACGCAATCCGTCCCCCGCGCACGTGTTTGCGCAACAGAAGCAGGAGCGGCGAGGGTTTCTCCACCCCACGCCGCAGCTTTTCCCCTGCCAGGTGCAGGCGGGCGTGCTCAGGATGAGCTGAGGCCAGCAGGTATCTGCGTTCCCCGTGGGCATAGACTTCCATCCCCATGGAAAGATCATCGAGCAGGAGAACCTTCTGCACCCGCCCGCCCAGGATATTAGCCCGCAGCTCGTCGGCCACGGCAGTCATAGTTAAAGCATCAAAGTGCATCTTCAGGAGCTTTTAGCATTAGGGGCATGAAAGGAGGCCCTTCTTCTGGAACTCCTGCTTCCCAATCCAGGTGCAACTTTACAACGAAATCGTCCAGGGTGTCGCCCCCCCTTATCCTGATCCTATTCAACTCGAAAGGCTGCTGGGAGAATTGCCGATCATCCTGATTGATGGTGACAGCTCCCCAAAAGTAAGCCGAGCGCAAGACATCCACCACCTGCTGATCGTACATGCCTGACGGATAGGAAAAGAAACGCGACGTCTTCTCTGTGCGCTCTTCGATGGCCTCTTTGGAGGCCATGATCTGCCAGACGACGTAATCAACGGGCTGCTCCCTCAGGTCGGGATGGGTGTAGGTGTGGGGCTCGAGCTCCATACCACCAGCGCTCATCTCCTTGACCTGATCCCAAGACAGGTATCCCTCGTGTTCCTCATCAATAGGGGCGGTGATCAAGAAAAAAGTCCCCACGAAGCCATGTTTTTTGAGCAGGCGATATGCGTGGGTATAGTTATCTAGATAGCCGTCATCGAAGGTCAGGATAATGGGCTTGCGGGGCAGGCGTTTACCTATGGCCAGGTAATAGATGAGATCGCTCAAGGTAATGGAGTGATAGCCAGCTTTCTTCAGATAGCGCAACTGATCCTCGAAATCTTGGGGGAGGACGGAGAGGTCGCGGCGGACATCGTCGGCATCAGGTGGGGGGACGGAGATGTAATGGTACATGAGGATAGGCACCCGCGCCTCCCGCTCCACTCCGTCCGGCGTGGGCATTGGAGTAGGCGTTGGGGTAGGAGTCGAGGTCGAGGTAGGGGTCGAGGTAGCAGTTGGTGTCGGGGTGGCGGTTGGAGTCGGAGTGACAGTTGGTGTCGGGGTGGAGGTTGGAGTCGGAGTGGCAGTTGGTGTCGGGGTGGCAGTTGGTGTCGGGGTCCAAGTGGCGGTTGGAGTGGGAGTCGGCGTAGCCGCCGAGGAGTGTCCGACCTGGGGCAAAAAGAGTTGATTGGGCTCGACCGTCGGCAAGAGGTTTTCGACTTGAGGCAGCAATACGCGCTGAGGCTTGGCCTGAGTGGAAGTGCTCGTCGGGGTTGTGGTTGCCGTCATCGTTGGGGACGGGGTCACAGTCACCGTTGGAGTCATTGTCGCCGTCGGAGTTGGGGTCGGCGTTGCCGTCGGCGTAGCTAACAGGTCTACAATCCCAGAGGGAGCAAAACGCAACTGGAACACAGTAGCGATGACCACCGCCAGAGGCAAGATGATTATCTTCAGATATTGACCCAACTTTGGTGGGACAGCAGTTCGCAAATCTATCTCCCTGGCTCAGTCGTCCTAGAGGACACAAAAGACCCTTAGGGTTTCGGAAACCCTAAGGGTCTGTGTCTGCCTAGAGCGCCTCCACCGCTTCTGCATAACTGTACACCTCTATCCCCAACTTCTTCGCCACACGTTGGGCATACTCTTCCACCATTGGCGAGATGATCAGTCTCCTGGTACCCTTCTGCTGATGCTCTTGCTCGTAAAACTCGACCTTGCGGCCAAAGGTGTACACATCGCTGCCAGAGTACTGACTTTAGTATACCACGCGCCACACCAAACGTCAAGTACCCGGTCGCTTGATCCCTCGCAAGCAAGAACCCCTGGGGCTGCAACAACCCCAAGGGCCTGCGCTTGATGGCAAATAGGAAATCGCGGCAGTGGTGCATGTGGTGTGTCACT
Organism: uncultured Anaerolineae bacterium; assembly: GCA_964390805.1. GTDB lineage: Bacteria > Chloroflexota > Anaerolineae > VGOG01 > VGOG01 > CAYMKL01. Next base: position 8,547 of record CAYMKL010000022.1, read on the forward strand.
CACATCCACAGAGGGCTATCCCACAAGACCAGCTTCTGCCCCAGACCTTCGCTCAGCGCCGTGTGGTAAATGCGGCTGGCTACGGCGACGTCATGCAGGGCCAGGCCAATGGGACTGAAGATGATCATCTCCTGGTCATTCTCCCGGCCTGGTTTCTGGCCGCCGACTACCTCACCAAACTCAGCATAGAGGTCATCGTCAACGAACTCACCGTCGCGCCACATCAGGGCTACCGTCGAATACATCCGCGCCTTGACCAGCTCCCAGTCATCCACCAGCACCTTGTCAGCGTGGCGGATGACGTCGTACTCACACTCGTAGGCGGAGACATGGGCGTAGAAGCTGCCAGGGGCCAGCCAGCCATGGCGAACAATCGGTTCGGCGATGTTGGTGGTGGCTGTGACCAGTATCTCGGCCCCACGGACCACTTCCTCAGCGCTGGCGGCAATGTGTATGTCCAGCCCAAGGCGCTGGCTCATCTCGGCCACGAACGCCTCGGACCGGTCGCGGCGGATGTCGAAGATCATGACATGCTGGATGCTTGGCCGCGTGACCCGCAGGGCCATCAACTGCGTGCGACTCTGCACGCCCGCGCCGATGAGTCCCACTTTGGTCACGTCCTCCCGCGCCAGATACTTTGCCCCTACCCCGCTCACAGCGCCGGTGCGCATGGCGCTGATCAGCGTACCGTCCATCACGGCCAGGGGCAGCCCTACCTCTACGTCGTGCAGCACGATCAGCGCAGATGCGCGCGGCAAGTTGTGCCGGAACGGATTCCGCGGAAAGCTGGCGATGGCCTTGAGGCCAGCGACACTGAATCGCCCTCCGACATAGCCTGGCATGAGGTTGACGTGATTCCGCTGCTCTCCAGGCGGTGGATCGTGCCCCCACTCCAGGGATATTTTCTTCGGCAACACATAGTCGCGCGCCGCATACAAGCGAAAGACCTCCTCGACATCGGCCACAATAGTCGCCATATCCAACCCACCGGCAGCAATGACGTCTTCTTGGCTAAGCCACAGAACTTCCACTCTTTTCGACACGATTCTCCTCTCCCACAGAAATCTATATCTTGCACTCCGCCCACAAGAACGGACGGACGCGCTCTTCCACCAATTCCACTCCCAGACCTGGTCGGTCGGGGATGGGCAGGTGACCGTCTTGCATGTCTAATTCTGGCGCATGGTCTACAACCTGGAAGTGCTCTGGGATGCGATAGGGGTAGAGCTCCTGAATGATGAAGTTGGCGATGCAGGCATCCAGTTGTAGCGCGGCGGCCGTGGCTACCGGGCTGGCACAGGTATGCGGCTGGATGCGCATGTTGTAGGCCTCGGCCATGGCAGCGATTTTCTTGGCCTCCATGATGCCGCCGGTGTTGCCGATGTCGGGCTGGAGGATGTCGGCGGCGTGGCGCTCCATGACGGGGCGGAAGCCGTAGCGGGTGTAGAGCCGCTCGCCCACGGCAATGGGTATGTTCACGTGCTCCGACACCTTCTTCAGCGCCTCCACGTCAAACGGATCCACTGGCTCTTCGAAGAAGAAAATGTCGTACTCCTCCACCCGCTGGCCAAAGCGGATGACGGCGTCGGTGGTCAATTCAGCGCTCATGTCCAGCAAAACGTCTACGTCTGGCCCCACGGCGTCGCGCACGGCCTTGACCCTGGCGACGGCCAGGTCTTCGGCTTCTCGGACGATGGCCCGCAGCGATACGTGTCTCAGAAAGCCATCGGGGGTCGTGGTGTCGGGCGAAGCCAGGGGGTACAACTTGAGAGCCGTGTAGCCATCCCTCACCACCCGTTCCGCCTCTCGTGCGAATTCGTCAGGGGTGGCGCTGCGGAACGACCAGCCGTTGGCATAGACGCGGGCTTTGTCTCTGAACTTGCCGCCCAGCATCTCGTATACGGGCACACCCAGAGCCTTGCCTTTGATATCCCACAACGCCTGTTCGATGGCGCTGATGCCGGCAAAGACGATAGGCCCGCCGCCCTTGGCCCAGAACGAGTGATCGTACATCTCGCTCCACAGGGCTTCGATGCGAAAGGGATCCTGGCCCAACACCATGCCCTCGGCCAGGTCTTTGATCATGCCAACGGCGGCTGTTGCGCCCGCACCGTAGGCCACGGCTGCATCGCCCACGCCGCTGATGCCCTCGTCGGTAAACACCTGCACCAGAACCGGGCGGCGGCCACCTATGTCCACCAGGTATATCTTTGCTCCGACTACTTTCATTCATCCTCCAACGTGCCCTATCTTAGGGGCTGTAAAAGAATAGCTTCCCGCGTGGTGTCTAGCGAGAAATCATCCTGAGCTTGTCGAAGGGTGATTTCGAGCGGGTTCTCCAAGCTCCGGAGCCGCAAAAGTCGTCCTTCGACAGGCTCAGGATGACTTTTGCCAGCGTCGAAAACGGGAAGTTATTTCTTAACAAACTCTTACCGCAGTGCCTTCCTTAGTACACCGTGATCCGCTTCGGATCCTGCAATATCCTGATGTCGGCCAGCGGGTTTCCATCAACCAGCAGAATATCTGCCAACTTGCCGGCCTCCAGTGTGCCGACCTGATCGCCGAGAAGGCAGCACTGAGCCGCGTTTCTGGTCCCCGCCACGATAGCTTCCATGGCCGAAAGACCACCATGTTCCATCATCAACTCTAGCTCGATGGCATTTGTGCCGTGCATATCCTCTCTGAAAGCATCAGTGCCCAGGGCGATCTTGACGCCAGCCTGACACGCTCGACGGAAGCAGCCCTCTTGTGCCTTGAGCAGTTGCTCCTTCTTTTGCCGGGATAGCTCACTGAGGCCGGAGGTTTCGTGGGTAGAGATATGCAGGGTGGGTACCAAAAAAGTGTCTGTTTCCAGGAACAGACTGATCGCCTCATCATCCAACACGTAGCCATGCTCGATCGAGGTGACGCCGGCGCGCAGCGCGTTCTTGATGCCCTCCGTGCCCTCCGCGTGGGCCATGACGCCCACGCCGCAGCGATTCGCTTCTTCGACGACCACTTTCAGTTCGGCGAGTGTCCATTCTGAGATAAAAGGGTGCCCCTGGGGAGCGCCTACCCCGCCGGTGGCGAAAACCTTGATGAAATCCACTCTCTCGCGGAGGACCTTGCGCACGGTTTTGCGCACTTCTTCGACGCCATCGCAGATGCGCCAGGAAGCCTCGTTGACGATCTGAGAACCAGAGGGATACCGCTTTTCCAAAAGCCCCCCTGTCTGACCGATGCCACCAGAGACGACGAGGCGCGGCCCGGAAATGAGCCCCATCTCGAGTGCCTGACGAATGCCGGCATCGGCCTCACCGCCGTCGCGAGTCGTGGTGAACCCTGCTCGCAGCATCCGCCTGAGGTTGTCGGCGGCCTGAAAGTAGGAAACGGCCTTGGGGGTGAACAACCGCTGCTCCAGCGATGCCGAGTTGGTCATGATATGCACGTGGCTATCAATCAGCCCTGGCATGACCGTCTTGTCAGAGGCGTCAACGATTTCTGCGCCCTCTGGGATCTCGACCCTCTCCGCCTGGCCTACAGCGACGATAGTCTTGCCCTCAATGAGAATGGTGGCGTTCTGGAGTGGCTCTCCGCCATTGCCGTCAATCAGCAATCCTGCCTTGATTGCAAACATCAACCATCCCTCCCCGGACGCAAAGAAGGACGAGAGACAGTCCCTCGTCCTCTCAGCTTTTATGACGTGTTATGCCCAATGCGGCTCGTGCCACAGTTCCAGTTCTTGACCGATGCCTCGGCGACGGGCCTCGTGGTACACGCGGTGCGCGTTGATGAGATCCTCAATCCCCATGCCCAGGGGACTGAAGAAGATGCGCTCATCGTCGCGGGTGCGCCCCGGCTGTTTGCCATTGACGACGGCTCCAAACTCGACGATGTCATCGGGGTTGACCAGCCCTTCGTCCACCATGTCGGTGAGCACGGCTTCAGTCACTTGAAGCTGCTTCTTGCTATCCACGATGATCCTGTCGCAGGCCGAAACTGCGTCAATGGTGTAGTCGTTGACAGAGATGTTGGCCAGGTAGGCCCCTTCTTTGATCCACTCAGCTTGGATGTAGCGGTCTTCCCGGTTGACGTTGGTTGCCGGGGCAACGACGTCTGCTCCTTCAACGGCGGCCTTCGCGCTGTCCACCACCTGGATATCCAGCCCCAGGCTTTCTCCCATTTTGTCGGCAAAGGCGTGGGCCTTCTCTGGCGCGATGTCGAACAGCTTGACCAGGCGGATGTGCTTCATGGCAGTGTGCAGGGCTATCAACTGGGTGTGGTTGATCACCCCAGCGCCGATCAGTCCCACCTCCTCGGCGTCGGGCCGGGCCAGGTACTTGGCCCCGACGCCGACGACAGCGCCGGTGCGCATGGCGCTGATCACCGTGCCATCCATGATGGCCAGAGGAAAGCCCGTCTCCGGGTCATTGAGGATGGTCACCCCATTGGAGCGGGGCATGTTCCGCTTGATGGGGTTCTCTGGATTGCTGGGGATCCACTTGATGCCGGACACCTGGATGTCGCCGCCGACGTAGGCCGGATGCATACTGATGCGCCGGTCATTGAGACCGCCCCAGCGGATGGTTGGCGCATGCGGCTCGATGCACTCACCTTGGTCCAGCAGGCTAAAGGCTTTCTCAACTGCCTCGATGGTCTGCACCATGTCCAGGCCACCGCACTCGATGACTTGCTCTTGGGTCAGGTAAAGAAACTTGACCGCTCTTGACATGACACTCCTCCATGATTATCAATCCGATTTTGCTCGGCCTGGATCGCCAGCTCCAGGCCCAGAGCGGGGATTTGACAATCCCCTTAGAGCAATTCTGATCGAACGATTATCGTTGTAGTTTGGGATCCAGGACGTCGCGCAGGCCGTCGCCCAGCAGGTTGAAGGCCAGGACAGTGATGAGAATAGCCAGGCCAGGGAAAAGAGAGACCCACGGCGCGTCGCTCAGGTATCGCGTGCCGTCCCGGATCATCGAACCCCAGGCAGGTGTTGGCGGGGAAACGCCCAGCCCAATGAAGCTCAGGTTGGCCTCCACGCGGATGGCAGTGGCTATCCAGATACTGGCCAACACCACCACCTCGCCCAGGATGTTGGGCAGGATATGGATGCGGAGTATTCTCAACCGGCCAGCGCCGATAGCCCTGGCCGCCTCCATGTATTCGTTTTCTTTGACCGCCAGCGTCGCACCGTGGGCCACCCTAGCAAAAGTGGGCGACAACACGATCCCAATGGCCAAGATCATCTTGCCCAAGCCCGATCCCAGCACGGCCAACACCACCAGGCCCATGATCAGGCTAGGGAAAGCCATCAGGACGTCCACCATTCTCATGAGGGTATTTTCGACCTTGCCGCCCAGGTAGCCGGCGGCAAGGCCCATGAAAGTGCCCAGAGTGCCCCCCAACAAGACAGAGCAGATACCCACCGCAAGCGAAACCCTGGCGCCAAATATGACCCGTGCCAGGGTGTCCCGGCCATATGAATCCAGCCCCATGGGGTGCTCCCCAGAGGGAGGAGCAAGACGACTACGAGTATCCTGTTTGGTCGGATCAAAAGGAGCCAGTAATGGTGTAGCTTTCCGGTCCTGAACTAGAGCGAGGAACCAATCATCAGCAAAGAGGGCCATGAGACTAACCAGGATGGCCAGAATGAGTCCGATGATGGCGGTTTTGTTTCGGATAAAGGTCTGCCACTGTCGCCGTCTTTGGCTTCGCAGTTGTATCGTAGGTTGTTCCAGGCTTTTTGTGTCTTGACTCATGGTCTATGTCCTAAAACTAATGGGTTATTCGCGGATCAACCAGGCTGTAGACGAAGTCAGTGATCAGGTTCACGACCACAACGAAGGCCGTGTAGATGACCATGACCGACTGCAAAGCCGTGTAGTCGCGCTGCATGATGGCGCTTACCAGCATTTTGCCCAGACCAGGCCGGGCAAAGACCGTCTCAGTCAAGACTGAGTCGGCAATGAGGTTAGCGGCCCACACACCGATGATGGAGACAATGGGTACCAGAGCTGCGCGCAGCGCGTGGCGGAAGATGACGATGCGTTCCCTTGCCCCCTTGGCGCGAGCCGTCCGAATGTAGTTCTCGCTGAGAACGTTCAGCATTGCCGAACGGGTTAGGCGGGTAACTGAGGTGGTCATGATCAAGCCCAGGCTCAACGCCGGAAGAGCCAGGTGGCTGAGATTGTCCTTCAAATCGTCCAGGTCGCCGCCCCCCACCGCCGGAAACAGATCGAGTTTGATGGCAAAAAGCAGCATGATCAGGATACCCAGGTAGAAAGCGGGCACCGAAAGCCCAGCCAGGGAGAGGACACGCCCCAGGTAGTCAATGATGCTGTTGCGGTGCACAGCAGTGTATATCCCAATGGGGACGCCAAGCGCCGCGCCGACAATGATGGCCGAGAGGGTCAGTTGCAGCGTATAGGGCAGCACATGCATCACCAGCTCGCTGATCGGCTTACCGGTGATCAAGGACTTGCCCAGGTCTCCGCGAAGCAGGTCTCCCAGAAAGCGGACGTACTGGACGTAGAGGGGAGCGTTCAGCCCCATTTTTTCGCGCAGTGCTTCTACGGCTTCCTGGGAGGCGTAATCGCCCAGGGCAGCCGTGGCCGGATCGCCAGGGATCACCCGCACGACCAAAAAGACCAGTGTCAGGACAGCCAAAAAGGTGGGAATAGCCAGCGCCAGCCGGGTCACCACGTATCTAAGCATAAGACCCTACTTTCAGAATAACGGTCCTTTGGGATTTCCCGGAGGCCCGGTGTCGGAATCCCCAAACTTGTTGGGAGGCGGCGCGACTACCTCCAACAAGTTGGGGACTCCGGCGCGCTGTCCACGCCAACTCCCAAAGACCCAGAATGACACTGGTCTGGGGCCCACGAAGTGAACCCCAGACCAGGCTTTGCCACAGGTTACTTGGTGATGCGTGTATTCTCTGTTATCTGCGCATAGAGCGCCAGCACTGACTTCAGCTCGTGGCCAAAGTCCACGTAGTCGTGGCGCGCGGTGACCTGGTTCTGGTATTGCAGCGGATAGGCCACCATGTCATCCATGATCTTGATCTGCGCTTCCTTCCACATGTCAACCTGCTTATCCGCATCGAGCTCCACGCGGGCCGCCTCGATCAGGTCGTCAATCTGGTCGTAGTGAGAGAAGTTGGTATCTGGCTTGGCGCCGGTGACGACGATGGAGGCGGAGTGGTAGAAGCGGGTGAGGTACACGTCGGCGTTGGGCCGCCAGGCGACGTAGATCACGATGGGGTTGACGTCCTCGCGGATCAGACTGTGCATGCCGGAGTGGTCCACGACGTTGATCTTGATGTCAATGCCAATCTCGGCCAACTGGGCCTGCATGCTCTGGTAGTTCTTGAGGTAGGACTCCCGCTCGGACGACACCATCTCCAGGGAGAACCCATCGGCATAGCCGGCCTCGGCCAGCAACTCTCTGGCCTTGTCCCGATCTACGGCGTATTCCAGGCCCAGTTCGGCCACTTCCTTCTGGGTCAAGCCGCCGGCCAGGAACTGGGCTGGTACCTGCGAGTAGACGTTGGCCGCAACCGGCGCCCCAAAGAGCGCCAGGAACTCGTCGCGGTCCAGGGCGTAGGCGATGGCCTTCCTCACTCGCACGTCATCCAGAGGCGGAACGGTGATGTCAAAGTGAACGGTGGCCACTTCGCCCACGCCGTAGACGTCCACCCGGATGCCCTCTTCCTTGTTCATCCGCTCGACCCAGATGCCCTCGGCGGCGCCGTTGATCACATCCAGTTCGCCGGACATGAGGCCCAGCTCGCGGCTGTTGATATCCGGCATGAAGCGGTATTCGACGGCGTCCAGCAGTGGCCGGCCACGGAAGTAGGCATTGTTGGCCACCAACGTGACCTTTTCCTGCGGGCTGTAGCTATCGAACATGAAGGGGCCTGTTCCGATGGGATTGGTCTTGAACGCTTCGGCGCCCACGGCTTCATAGGCTTGCTTGCAGACGATGAACCCACCGGCATAGTCGGCCACCTTGGGGAAGAAGAGTACGGGCGAGAGCGGTTTCTCCATTGTGACTTTGACGGTGAAATCATCCACGGCTTCTACCGTCATGCCATCGTACTCACCAGCATAGGCAGAGGTCTCCGGGTTGGCCGACTTCTGCAAGGACCAGACCACATCCTCAGAGGTCAATTCGTAGGTCAGTCCTGTCTCGGTGGGGTGGCACATCACACCCCGGCGCAGTACGAAGGTCCACACTTGCTTGCCCCCCACGAGTTCGGGCTCAGGCAGCGCCTCGGCCAGGTCTGGCTCAATGACCGAACCATCGCCCGGCTTGTAGCGCACCAGACCGTTGAAGATCATGTCCACCAGGTTGCGGTCGCTGGTGGAGGCCGCGAAGTGCGGGTCCATGGTGCCCAGGTCAGCGGACTTGTCAGCGTACCGCAGAACGATGGGCTCCTTTGTTTCCGGCGTGGCGGTGACAACAACTTCCTTCTCCACCACCACTTCTTTCTCCACCTCGACGGTCTGGATGACCTCCTTCTCTACTAACACTTCCTTCTCGACCTCGACGGTCTGGACAACCGGCTTCTCGACCACTACCTCTTTCTCGACAACCTCCGGCGTCGGAGCAGCGCAGGCTGCGAGTAGCATGGCCGCCAAGACCAACATACTCAAAAGCGTATTTCGTTTCATCCTTCTTTCTTCTCCTTCCTTGCTAGAGTTTAGCAGCTCTCGCTGCCTTCGGCTAAACCAACTCAAATTTCTCTCCCATCACCTCCTCTCGATGAACGCTGAGGGATCCCCTCAGCACAACCAACCCGGCTAAACAGCGGTTCTGAACCCATCACCCACAATTATACCCGGAGCATACCACCTTGTCAAGACGGCGTATTCAGAATGTATAGCGTGTCTCGAGTTCCTGGGCCCGCAGCAGCCCCTCCTCCGTCAACGTCACCGATTTGGCGCGGCGCGTCTGATTGATGTAACCCTGCTCCTCCAGCGCGTCCAGCACCTCGAAGAGATACCCCTTCCAGGCCCGGTGGACGGTGACGTCGGGCAGGGGATGTTCCTCCCACGAGCAGAGGTAGATCAGTAACAGGGTCAAGTCCTCGATCAGCGCGTCGCGAGATGGCTCCTCCTCAGGCTCCAGTTCAGGTTCCTCGGGCGGTTCAATCGGATTGGTCGGTTCGATCCCCTCGCTCTCCAGCCACCACCAGATCCGCTCGTAAATGCAGTAGTCCTTGAAAGCAAACCAACGTTCGCGCTCGGATGAGTAATCGAGCAGCACGTCTTTGAAACGACGGAACGCGCCCCGGCCCTGAATTGCCCGCCACAACCGATCCTGCAAGTGCGAGTTGCCGACCGTGCCAATGAAGCGCTCCATATCGCGGTATTCCTCGCGGGTATCTGCCTCGGGTATCCGAATGTAGCGGGTGCGGTACCCTTCTTCGACTTGTCGAGCCACCCTGACCATCTCTTGCATCCAATCGGGCAGCTCACGGTCGGGCGGCTCCTCCAAGTAGCGAGACGCCTCCTCGGTGAGCATCACGACTTCGCCGGTCTCCAGGTCGAGGTAGAAGTGCATCTCCCACGAGCTGGTTTGGAAGGCAGCGTCCAGTTCCGACCAGTTAATCTTGAGCTTGCGAGTCATTCGTCTCTCCTTCCAGATGTTTCCGCACCAGTTCGATCACCACAGCGCCATACTTCTCCAGCTTGATTGGGCCAACGCCTTTCAACTCGGATAAGGCCTCCAGAGTGACGGGCCGGTGCGCGGCGATGGCACGCAGATGGCTATCGTGAAAGATAACGTAGGGTGGCACCTCCTGATCACGGGCCTGCTCCAGCCGCCACGCGCGCAATGCCTGAAACAGTGCTTCGTCCACATCCAGCCCCACTTCATCTTTCTTAGCCGACTTACGTGGTGGCGACGGCGGCTCCTTCACCGGACTGAGCAAGCCATCCAGCGCGGCCGGGTTTTGCAGCGCCGCTTTGCCCGTGGACGTGAGGTCGAGCACGACACCACCGTGGTCGAGTTGGCGTGCCTTCAGAAACCCACCGCCTTCCAGCCGATCCAGTAGGTGGCCAACGGCGGTCGCTGAGCGGAAGGCCAATGCACCAAAGTCTTCGTGGTGACGGCCCTTGTCCGGCGCTTGCGGATCGCCGCGCAGGATGCGTATCAGGCTGAATCGCCCCCAACTCCATGGCGCGGCCGCCACGCAGCGCAGGATGGTCAGCAACTGCTCCCTCTCATCGGGTAGACCGGCATCTGGCGGCGGCTGGATTTCGACGCAGTTATCGCAGGCGGCGCACCGTTCAATGATTCGGCCACCCAGGTAGGCGTTGATATGACCGTGACGGCAGCGCACGGTTCTGGCGTAGGCGGCGATCTCGTCCACGCGCTGCACCTGGATGGTCTCGTATCGCTCCAGCAGCGTGGCGATGCGCTGGGCGGCGTCCGGCGGTGGCGGCAGCATCTCCAGCAGCAGGTCACGTCCGGCGGGACGATAGCTCAGCCACCCCGCGTCGGCCCAGTCCAGCATCCGCCGTTCGACGTCATCAAGGGGCAATTCGGCCTGCTGTGCCACGCCCACCAGATCCAGGGTCAGCGGTTGGCCGGGCCGCAGGCGGGCTGCCTGGCAGAAAGCCGCCAGTTCGTGGGGCAAGATACCATCTTGCCCTACAGTCAGGCAGACAATGGCCGCGCGGGGCACGTCGGGGCCGCGTCGCAACAGGTCCACCTGCTCCAGCAGGCTCAGGGCAACGCGCACGCGCGTGTCGTCGGCTTGCAGGTCGCGCTCCAGGTCCGCCGCCGCAACCCGGCCGGACGCGCTTTCTCTCAAGCGGCGCTTGACGGCCGCGTAGACGGTCCGCAGGAATCCAACCGGCAGCGCGTTCTGACGGGTGCGGCGGGTCAGTGTGGCGCGGTCCGATGGGGTGTACATTAGCAAGCAACGGGCAGGCAATCCGTCGCGACCGGCTCGGCCAGCCTCCTGGTAATATGCCTCCAGCGAATTGGCGGGGACGAAGTGGACGATGAAGCGGATGTCTGGCTTGTCAATGCCCAGGCCAAAAGCGATGGTCGCCACGACCACGCGGATACGACCGGTCATAAAATCGTCCTGTACCCCGGCACGGTCGGCGATGCCGGCGTGGTAGTGGTCAGCGATGATGCCATATTTGCGCAACAGTGCGGCCAGCTCCTCGCAGCGAGCGCGGGTGCCAGCGTAGACGATGCCGCTGCCAGATTCGGCCCGGCAGAAGGCCAGCAGGTAGCGCAACTTGTCGTCGGCGTTGCGGGCATGGAACACTTCCAGTTGCAGGTTGGGGCGGGTCACGTCGCCGGCGATGATGCGTAAATCGCCCAAGTGGCTAACGATGTCTCGCCGCACGCGCGGTGGCGCCGTAGCCGTCATTGCCAACAACGGTGGACTGCCCAGCGCCTGCCGCGCTCTCCCGATGGTGAGGTAATCGGGCCGAAAGTCGTGGCCCCATACGCTGACGCAGTGCGCTTCGTCAATCACCAGCCGATCCACGCCCGCGCGCCGCAGTGCGTGCAGGAAGGTCGGCTGGCGCAGCCGTTCCGGTGCGGCGTAGACCAGGCGGTAGGCACCTTCGGCAGCCTGGTCCAGTCGCCAGCGCAGTTCGTCCCCCTCCAGGCTGCTGTTGATGGTGGTCGCCCGCCGGCGTATTTTGGCGGGTAGGGAATCCACCTGGTCCTTCATCAACGCGATGAGGGGCGAGATGACCAGCGTTGTGCCCCGTTCGGCGAGCAGCGCGGGGAGTTGGTAGCACAGCGACTTGCCGCCGCCGGTAGGCAGGATGGTCAGCACGTCCTCGCCGCGCAGGACGCAGGCGATGGTCTCCAACTGGCCGGGCAGAAGGGTGTCGAAGCCAAAGAGCCGCCGTACGGCCTCAGCGATGTGGGCCCGCTCCTGTTCGGAAACGGGGATTTGATCGAAGGTGGGCAGTGGCTCGGCAGGCGGTGGTTCTTCGGCGGGACTAGGGCGCGGTGTGGGGGCGGCGGGTCGCGCTGGATAATCTGGAGAAAGGGCGGCATGTAGTTCAGCCAACTTGTCGGCGTAGCGGCGTTTCAGCTCGGCCTCCAGGTCGGCGACGCGGGTCTCCTCACCGCTGGTCCGGAAGTGGTCGCGCAGTCGGCGCAAGTAAGTGGCGGACAGCGGCCTCTCCTCGTCCGCCGTGCGCAGCAAGCGCACGGCGTAGCCGCTGGCGGTCACCCAGTCGTCGAGGGTCTGATAGAGGGCAAGCATCCCCAGCAGGTAGGCGCGGCCGTAGGGACGCAACTCACCCAGGCGGCGGTAGGCGTTCAGCGCGGCTTGTGTGTCCCCTCGCGCCAGTTCGACCTCGCCCAGTAGCCCCCATGCCGTTATGCTGTCCTCGTTCTCCTCTACGAGGGCGCGGGCGATCTGGTGGGCAGCCGCCACATCGTCACGGGCTAGATGGACGCGGGCCAGGAGCGCGCGGGCGGTGAGGGAGGTCCTAAGCTCCAATCGCTCTCGCATCACCACCAGCGCGTCGTCGGGCCGGCCCTGGGCCAAGAAAGCCCTCGCCCGCAGGTCGAGCAGAGAGACGAGGGTAGGATTGTGGGGGATGAGTACGTCCAGGCAGGCGTGCACTTCTTCGACGTGCTCCCAGCGCAGGAGGAAGTTGAGCAGGCGGCTGCGGTCGTTGCTTGCCAATTGGAGAGTCTTCTGGGGTGTGAGCGCCAGCTGATCCAAAATGCTGGAAGGTTGCCTAGCTGTGTTCTCTTGAGGCGGATCTGGTGGGGAAGAAACGGGCACATTGGTTTCGGATAATCGCCCCTCACCCCAACCCTCTCCCCGATGGGGAGAGGGTGAATCGCCCCTCTCCCTGGGAGGGAGAGGGGCCGGGGGTGAGGGTGTGCTCAACTTCTGACACTCACCCAGAATAGCTTCGAGCACCGCATCTGTGTCACGGTGAACATCCCGGTTCCAAAAACGGATAACATGATAGCCCTGTTCATTCAACCAGGCCGTGCGTGCTCGATCATACTCGACCTGTTCTAGGTGCGATTCCCCATCAATCTCCACCACCAGCCGGCAAGCAGCACAATAGAAATCCACGATGAAGGGCCCAATAGGATGCTGGCGGCGGAATCTGAAGCCGCCCAGTTGTCTATTACGCACGTGCGTCCATAGTTTCTTTTCAGCCGGCGTTTGCGGCTGGCGCAACTCGCGTGCGCTGGCCAGGATGGGTGGGTAGATGCGGTGTTGTTTTTTCCTAGCCATCTTGATTCCTCCTCCACAGACCACCCCTCACCCCAACGGGGAGAGGGAGCTCCTCCCCTCTCCCTGGGAGGGAGAGGGGCCGGGGGTGAGGGTGTGGTCTCCTCACACCTCATAATCCGGCACGACGTGCACCCCGACAACGAGAGGCCAGTACTCCCCTTGCCAGTTGCGGCTCAGCCCGACGGCCAGGTAGAGGGCCTCGGTGTTCAGCCGTTCGAAGAGCTCATCGTGGTTCAGATTCAGGACGCCCCCCCGCTCGCCCAGCCAGGTCCGACCCAGCGCGTGCCACTTGAGGTCGGTCACGGAGACGCCGCGCTGGCTGGTGGCCCGTGGGTGGTTAGCGTCACCCGGCAGCACGAAGCTCATCCGCGCTTCGTACTTGCCGGAATAACTGTCCAGCGAGAAACGCGTCCACACCTGTTCCGGCTGCACCAGGCAGAGGGAGCGGGTGTGGTGGATGAGCACGTCCTCTGGAGCGCGGTCGAGATACTGGGCGAAGAAACGGGATCGCTTCTCGCCCTCCAAACGGCGCAGCAATCGTGGCCGATGGCGGACGAAATCGGTGAGCCAGTCCTCGACGTGGGGCGGGTCGGGGCGCGGCGCGAGCAGGTTCAACTCGACCACGTCGCTGCACTGCACCAGGCGACCATCAGCGTCGGTCATGTCGCCCGCTAGAACAGTGCCAAAATCGCGCACCGGCCGCACCCAGCGCAGGCCGGTGACAGGGTCGGGCTCGCGGGTGAATCCCGCCGTGCAGATACCGCTGAGCATTTGGGTCATGGCCAGGATGAGGACCTCTTGGGATGGCATTGGTTTTCTCCCTCTCATTTGCGGCAACGGATGGACAACGAATAAGCGGATAACCCGCACCTTGCACGTCCACCTATCCGCCTCCTGGGGCTGCAACGGATGACAAGCGGATAAACGGATAACTCGCGCCGTCTCCACTCGCATCCGCTTATCTGCCGTGTATCAGTTGCCGTGATGAACTACTTGACCGGTTTGCCCCACTTCTCGCGCTGAAACGCTTTGACTTTCTTGGGCGGAAGCAAGCGGTGATACTCCAGCCGCGGACGGCCAAAGTTGAGGAACAAGGCCACCTGACATTGCGGCAGGGCGGCAAAGTAACCGATGATACGCGCCATATCATCTTTGGTCATGAGATGTGAACGCGCTTTGAGTTCAACGATGACAATCTGTTCGACCACCAGATCAGGGCTGTTGCCCCCAACGACTGTGCCGTCGTCCAGGGTGACGGGAATGAAGGGCTCATCCTCAAAAGCAAGGTCTGTTTGCCCACACTTGGCCACCATCGCATCGTGATAGACCGGTTCTCGATGCCCCGGCCCAAGTTCATTGTGGACTTCCATGCCCAGCCCAATGATCTTGTAGGTGTATTCGAGCCAAGGTGCGTTCTGGATCACGTCTTTGGGTTTTGCGTGCACTTGTTGCCTCCTGTTCTTCATCAGCTTATTCATTGCAGCAGCGGATAGGAAGCGGATAAACGGATGACTTCCACCCCCCACCCACCCCATCCGCTTATCCGCTGTCTATCCGTTGCCGTAATGGTGCATAGCTGATCCTACAAATGAACGACGATCAGCCCTGGCAAGTGTGCAGCCCAATATTCGGCCACCAGACGGCGGTGGCAGTGGTCGGCCTCGGGTTCAGCGCACAGCAGACATGGTGATTGGTAGTGGGCCAGGATTTCGCGCCCCACCTCTTCGGCGGATCGCTCCTCCAGGAGCGGGAGGAAGCGGGATTCGTAAGCCGCCCAATCCTGATTGTCGCGATAGCCATCGAAGATCTCGGGAGTAGGGGCCAGTTCGGGGTGGTGCTCGTAGGCGATGCCAAACCCCTCGCGCAGCAGGAAAGCCAGGTCGTCGCGCTTGGTGTAGCCAGCCAGGTGCGAGGTGTTGCGCAGGCGGACGTCAATTACCGCGTCCACGCCAGCCTCCCGCAGTTGCCCGATGAACGTTGCCAGGGGTTTTCGCTTATAACCGATGGTGTAGAGAGTGGGCATCTGTACCTCTCCTATCAGAACAACGATAGTTGCTGCGGTATCCGCTCCCCCTCGACCGTCGTGCCGTCGGGCTGGATGTGAAGCACGCGGACGCCGCGTCCCAGCAGGGTCTGGGTGATGAGCAGGTGGCGGTGACAACGGCGATGGTCGCCCTCACTGCACATCACGGCCACTCGTTCCGCTCCAGCCAGGTCGAGCAACTGGTCAATGCCGGCCTGGTAAGCAGGTGTCTGCTCCACACGCTGGTAGTCGGGGTGCTCCTGTCCAGGGTCGTACAGGGTCGGATCGGCAGGGCGGCCACCGAGGGCGTCGCCCATAAACTGGTAGACGATGCCAGCATCCTGGAGGTCGCGGGCCAGGGTCTCACGATTGAACTGGTGGGCCCAGCGGCTGTAGGGCTGGCTGCGCACGTCTACTACGAGGGTGATTTCGTGACGGCCCAGCAGGTCAACCAAGGCTGCGGTGGTGTGGTTGCTGTGGCCGATGGTGTGAATCACCAAATCCATCTCACCCACCATACTCCCGCAGGATCAGTTCATCGAGGGGGAGCTTGGGCACGTGGTGCACGCCGTCAGCATCACGGTAGTAGCGGATGTCGCCGTTGGGGCCGACTTCCTCGAGCACGACCGTCTCCCTGGGCTTGCCTAGCGCCAGTATGAGCAGGATCTCGTACTGCTCTGGGATGTCAAGCACTTGGCGGAGTTCGCTGCGGTCAATGGAGCCGATCATGCAGCCGCCCAGACCTCGCTCCGTCGCGCCGAGCATGATGGATTGGGCAGCGATGCCGTGATCGCAGCCGAAGGACTTGCGGATCTCCGTGTCGCCCAGGATGACGATGTAGGCCGCCGGGCGCTCCCCCTCCGCCGGACCGGGCCAACCCTTCAAAAAACCCGCCCAGCGTGTGTTTGGGAAGATGCGGGCGTTGGTCTTTGGCTGGCAACTGAGGATGTACTTGAGCGGCTGCAAGTTCGAGCCTGAGGCTGACAGCCGCGCCAGATTCACCAGTGCGCGCAGCGTCTCAATGTCCACCGCGACATCCTGATGAAAACGGCGGTAGCTGCGGTTCTTACGAACGAGATTTTCGAGCATAGTCTACTCCTGTGGTTTGTTTAGACCCTTCGGGTTTTTGAAACCCTGAGGGTCTTTTCCTTCTTCACTTCATCGTCAGGGGGACGAAGATGCGGTATGGCAGCCTGGCGGAGCCTACACTCACTCGATCCAGGGTGACCGTGAAGGATTGAGCCGAGCACCGAACGGCCTGGAAGAGCACATCCACCATCCGTCCCTGCCACGCCGATAGATCCAACGAGGTGAGGGTCCAATCGGAGGCTCGCCATAGCTCCCCCCAAGGCACGAGATAGTGCGGCTGGCCGTCGTCCAGAATGACCACCTCCAGCCAGGCGTAGTCAAAGTCCGTTTGCGTGGTAGAGATGGCAGACAGGAACGACAGGGTTGACGGGTAGCCTTGCGGCACGCTCACTGCCTGTTTCAAAGTCCACAGCTCGCCGGGCTGGCCATTCTGGATGCACGTTACTGGCAACCCTGCGCCGCTTCCCAGCAGCGCGGCGACCTGTCCATCGAAGGCCTCCGTCGAGAGCGAGACCTCGCCATTGGGCCGCACCCAGGCATCCCAGACATCCGGGCCCTCAAAGTCGCCAGTGGTCACGGCATTGACCGTCGGGGCCAGCGTGAGGGTGATGGGGGTCGAGTCGCCGACGGTCACGTGACGAGGCGCCGGCCACGTGCCGTAGCCGGGCGCGCTGGCGTGAAAGGCATATTCACCCGCTTGCAACGTCGCCGACCAGAGCCCGCCTTCGCCGCTGGCAACCTCGTCCAGGGTGTTGGTGCCGCTGATGGTAACGGTGGCACCCACGACCATCCCGCCATCCGCGTCCATCACCGTGCCAGACACAGGGGTGCCAGCCACGACCAACGTGGTGGCTTGAGGCGCTGTGGGGATTGGCTCCACGTTGCCCGCCCTGTCCCTGGCGCGAACGGCAAAGCCGAAGGTGGCACCCACCGAGCCCGCGCAGGAGGCACTGGTGCTCTGGGTCTCGGTGAACCATGTCGTAAACGGTCCCCCGTCAACGTTGTAGAAGACATCATAGCTGACGATGCCGGAGCCCAAATCCTCTCCTCCCCAGCGCACCACGAAACCCAGGCCGCTGGTCGGCGGGAGCGGTTCCACACTGGAGGTGGGCGGCAGCGTGTCGCGCTCCACCAGCAGGTAGGGTCGGCCGCCGATCATATACTCGCCCGGGGGGAGGAACGGATGATTCTGGTTGGTGGCCGCAGGTAGAGTGACGGTGTAGACACCGGTAATGGGCGCAATGGTTTGAGTTATCCCTGCCTGGTCAACAAGCAAACCCTCATCTCCGGTGGCCGAGACCTGGGCCGTAATGGTGACACCCTGGGTGGCCCATAGCACCATCGCCCGCTCTTTGGTGGCCGGGCGATGGAAGGCTATCCGCTCCTGCTGATTCTCAGAAGTACTGCGCCACAGGGGCTCCACGTCCCGCAGGTGCGTGGCGGCCACGCGGTAGGCGGTGTAGGATGGACGCACTCGCCCGTCGGATGGGTAGCACGGTGCGTCCTCCGTGTTGCGGAACAGGCCGTAGGCATCATGCTCGTCGGGGCCGTTGCCGCAATCGTCGTGGAGCATGAAGTGGAAAACCTTCTCCGCTCCGGCGTAGAGGCCGTAGGCATAGTCCTGGACAACATAGGCTGCCTGTTCTTCCATAGTAGCCCGGAAATCGCTTTTGGGGTCCCAGGTGGGGCCAGGGTAATCATCCCAAACGGGCACTCCACTCTCGTTGATCCAGATGAGCTTATCGCCCAGGCCGTACGGGCGCAGAAGGTCACCGATACGGCAGGTGTGCTCATAGGTATCTTTTGAGCGACTGTAGCTATGGGTGGCCACGACGTCGAAGTACCAATCATTGGCCATTCGGTCGGAGTCCTCCCCTATGGCGCCCAGCAGGCGGGGGAACCAACTAGCGTCGAAGTAGTTAGCCAAGCCACCAACGAGCACAGTGCAATCGGGGTCGGCGAACTTGGCCACCAGGTAACCCACTTTGAGAAGCCGGAAATACTCCTCCACGGTGCCGCTCCAAAAGAAGCTGAAATCCGGCTCGTTCCAAATCTCCCAGTAACTAACGCCCGTCCCTTCCGGCCAGCCTTCGTGTGTGGCAAGCCAGCCCCCAGGCTTGTAGCGAGCGACAATATCGAAGACGAAGCGGGCCCAGTAGTTGTTCGGGTTTATGCTCTTGCCCGGGCCGGGGATGTCAGTGCCGTCGTCGAAGATAGTCTCGTAGAGGTTATGCGGCGTGGAGCTGGCGCTGCTGACGCCCAACTTCCAAGAGAAGCTGGTAACCTGCTGAGGGAAGCTTTTCTGCTCCACGCGCGGGGCAGGGATGTGGGGTGAGCCGCCGGTGGCGTAGAAATTGGGTGTGCCCAGCAGGATGGCGTCGGTTCGGAAGCCATAAGCGATGTCATCTGCCACCACGGGGTCGTGGGCGCTGTAATCGAAAGTGCCAGCACTTTTCTCGATGTCTCGCCAATAGAGAGGCCAGCGGGTCCAGGTAGCTCCAGTGCTTATCCCTCTTTGATAACGGGCTTCGTCGGCAGGATATTCGGCGGAGCTGACGAAACAGAGGCCAAACTTTTCATTGGGCGGGGCAGCCGACGGAGGCTGGGAGGCGGAAAGTGGCCCCGCCGCTCCCCAGACCGTCACCGCCAGGATCAAGATAATCGCCGAAATAATGATTTTCCATTGCATGGTCTCCTCCAAGTAAACGTCCAGTCCCCTGTTCTCCTGTATCCTTGCTCCTCTGCATCTCTTGACAATTTCGGGCAGGTGATATAGTATATAGCCTGGAGGTGAGAGGACACTACCATGACACTCGAAGAGATCCTTCAAGACATCCACGGATTGGACGCACGCTTGCAGGAACTCGAACAGCAATATGGGTTGCTCTCCGAAGACCTGTACACGTTGTACCGGCTGGGCGAGTTGGAACAGAGCCGTGATCTGATCCGTTGGGTTGGCTACTACGAACTGCGACAGGAGCGGCAGCGTGCCTATGAGGCAGCCTTGCGTGAGCGTTTGCTGATCGTGCGCAGCGTCAGCCCCGGAACGCCCATCCCATTGCGTCCACATTGGGCAGCCCTGACCGAGGCATGACATGCTCCCCACATTCGAGGACTATTGCCTCCTGATCGCCAGCCTGCCAGATCAGTTTCCGTCTATCCGCTCCTCTACCCTTATCGCCTACCGCATCGGCCCATTTGCTGCCGAGGTGGAGGGCCAGTTGACCTTCCAGTCCGGCTACGTGCTCACCGTGTGGGAGTTGCTCGACCTGTCCAGGGGCACTATCTACAACTACAGCTACGAACTGGACTGCGCCGACGAGCGAATTTGGTGGTACGACCCTACCGAACACCCAGGAGATGCAACTCTACGCAGTTCCTACCCTCATCACAAACACGTTTCTCCTGACATCAAGCGACATCGTGTTCCCGCGCCCGAGCTTTCCTTTACACACTCCAATCTCCCCGCATTGATCGAGGAGGTAGAGCGGCTGTTGAAAAAGTAAACGCCAAGCTCAGATAACCCTCCTGCATTTCCCTTTTCCCCTCACCCAGCACGCAATACGCACTACGCAATACGTACCCTACATCGGCAGGTAGAAAAACGCCAACCCAATGATCACGTAGACCACCAGCAGTTGGGCTCCTTCCAGCCAGTTCGATTCGCCATCCCGCGCCGCCGACGCGGCGATGAGGGCCGCCGCGCCCAGGGCGATCAACTCAAACTGGTTGAACTCCAGCGTCAGTGGGTTGCCCATCAGCAGGCTGATGAAGACCAGCGCGGGGGCGACGAAGAGGGCGATCTGCAAGCTGGAGCCGAGGGAGACGGACATGCTCAGCTCCATGTGATTCTTCAGCGCCGCCTGCACCGCCACCATGTGCTCGGCCACGTTACCGATGAGGGGCACGATGATGATGCCCACGAAGAACTCGGAGAGGCCCAGCGCGTGGGTCGTATGTTCCACCGTGCCCACCAGGATCTCGCTCAGCCAGACGATGAAGGCCGTGGAGACGAGTAGCACCGCCACCGCCTTGCGCCCACTCCAGCCCGTGACCTCGTGCGCCTCGTGGGCCAGCTCTGGCTCAACACCCCAGCGGAACGAGAAGACGACGCTCAGGGCGTAGATGAGGATCATCACCGCCGCCGTGCCCAGGCTCAGGTACTCCACTCCCGCGTGGTTTGTCTCCTCAATGCTGTGGCTGAACAGCGAGGGGATGCCCAGGGCGATGAGGGCCAGGATGAGCATGGTGGCGTTGACGCTGGCCTGGGTGCGGTCGAACTTCTGCACCCCGTGGCGTAGTCCGCCCAGCAGGATGCTCAGCCCCAGCACCAGCAGCAGGTTGCCCAGGATGGAGCCCGTGATGGACGCCTTCACCAGGTCCAGCAGCCCTTCTTTGATGGCGAAGATGGTGATGATGAGCTCGGCGGCGTTGCCCAGCGTGCCGTTGAGGAAGCCGCTCAGTTTTGGCCCCGTGTGGGCGGCCAGTTCCTCCGTGGCCTCGCCCAGGATGCCCGCCAGCGGAATCACCGCCAGCGCCGCGCTCCAGAACACAAGCGTCGGGCTCCAGCCCAGGAACTCGCCCGCGATGGCCAGCGGGGCGAAGATGAGTAGGACGTTGAAGTATTTGGTCATGGGTTTGTCTCCTTAGCGGTCAGCGCTGTTGTAGCTGATGAAGAAGTGTTTCATCGGAACACCTTCAGGCAGCAAGTCTTGAACTGCAGTGAACGTCCAATATCCGAACGAGGTTTATTATATCATGATTCGGAATTTCTGCATAAAAGCCGAAGTCGGCCAGACAGTAGAAGCGGAAATAGAACTCCCCTCGCTGCTGGCGGGGGTTTGCAGATCAACCAGCGGATAGATCATCCCCAACAACGTAACGTAGGCCACGCTCGCCGCCACAACACCCGCGGGAAGCCGAAGTTGTCGTACATCCGAATTGTGATTGGATCTCAGAGAAAACTGCCTATTGACAAATCGTGTGTCTTGTGGTATAATGTGAACGTTCACGTGAACGTTCACGGACGCGCAAGGGGGCATCTTGTGAGACGTAGACCCACTATCAAAGACGTGGCTGCCCGTGCTGGCGTTTCCCGCCAGACGGTGTCTCGGGTAGTCAATGACAAAGGTGAAGTCAGCGCCGAAACGCGCGCCCGCGTGTTGGCGGCAATTGATGAACTGGGCTACCGTCCCAGCGCCGTCGCTCGGAGCATGGTCGCGGGGCGCACCTGCACACTTGGTTGCATCTCGCCGAATCTCGTTGACTACACCTTTGCCAGTATCATCCAAAGCGCCCAGGCGGAAGCCCGCCGCCAAGGCTATTTCATTCTCACCGGCAGCGCGCCGTCGGAAGCTGACGTAGAAGCACTGTTAGAAGAGATGCTACTCCGCCAGATAGATGGCCTGCTGGTCGTCAACCCCCATGCCGACGATCGGTATCGCTATTTTCTTCCCCTTGTCGAGACAGGCGTGTCGGTCGTTTATCTAAACAACACACCCCAACAACATGAACCGGTTTCCTCGGTTCGCTGCGATGATCATGAAGGTGGCTATCTGGCCACTCGGTATTTGATTGAGCTGGGCCATACCGCCATCGCCACCCTCGTCGGTCCTGACAACGAGCAATGTACCTTAGACCGGCTGGCCGGTTACCGCCAGGCATTGACAGAGGCCGACCTGACCTTTGAATCCGCGCTGACAGCCAGCGGCAACTGGTCGGCTACTTCGGGGTATCAGGCTGTCCAATGGCTGTTGGCCGCGAACCGGCCACTTTCTGCCATCTTCGCCCAAAACGATCGCATGGCGGTGGGTGCCATCCGTGCTCTGCGAGAAGCCGGCCTCCAGGTGCCCCACGCCGTTTCTGTCATCGGCTTCGACGATATCCCCCTTGCCTCCTATTTCGATCCCCCTTTGACTACACTCCGCCAACCACTGGAAGAATCTGGGCGGCAGGCCGCACGCCTGCTCATCGAAACCATCCGGGACCCAGACCGTCCACCTGAGCAGGTCTTGACCCACGCCTCTCTGATCGAACGGGCTTCGTGCGCGCCGCTGCGCCCGTGAAAGGAGATGCCTATCGAAAAAAAGCAGTCCATGTACTACAAGCACGCCCTTCACCAAAAACAACAACTCAATCTGAAAACGGGAGGAGATCCAAAAATGAGAAACAAGCTGTTTGCGCTACTGCTGGTTGCGACTATTCTGGGCTCGCTGGCTGCCTGCGCCGCGCCCACCCCAGAGGTGATCGAGAAGGAGGTCATCGTCGAGAAAGAGGTCCCGGTCACCGTTGAGGTAGAGAAGGAAAAGGTGGTCGAGAAGAAGGTCATTGAGACCGTGGTGGTTGAGAAAGAGAGGGAGGTAGAGGTCTCGAAGAAAATCGTGATCTACAACTCCTACATGACTGACCCAGGGGCTCGCGAGGCCGACGCCGAGCAGGTGCAGATGTTCATGAACGCCAACCCTGGCATTGAGGTGATGCACAGCGCAGTCGCCCATGAGGACTTCAAGCAGGCCATCCGCGCCTACCTGACCGCCTCGACCCCGCCGGACGTGATGACCTGGTTCGCTGGCAACCGGGCCCGCTTCTTCATTGACAAGGGCCTGATCATGGACATCAGCGACGTTTGGGAGGACGAGGGATGGAATGAAACCTTCCCCGCTGGCTTCCGTGCTATGAGCAGCGTGGGTGACAAGCAGTACTTCCTGCCCGCGAGCTGGTACTGGTGGGCCATCTACTATCGCAAGGATATCTTCGACCAGTACGGCCTGGAAACACCCACCACGTGGGACGAGTTCTTGGCGCTCTGCGAAACCCTCAAGTCGAACGGAGTCACGCCCATCACCATCGGCACCAAGTGGCGCTGGACCGCTGCTGCCTGGTTCGACTACCTCAACATGCGCGTCAACGGGCCTGAGTTCCACATCAACCTGATGTTGGGCACGGAGAAGTACGACGATCCGCGCGTGCTGAAGGTCTTCGCCGACTACTGGGCGCCGCTGATCGAGAAAGGCTACTTCATTGACGCCCCCGCTTCCTACACCTGGCAGGAGGGATTGAATTTCCTGGCCAGCGGCGAGGCGGCTATGTACCTGATGGGCGACTTCCTACGCGACGTCTACCCTGCAGAAGAGGTTGAAAAGATTGACTTCTTCCGCTTCCCCATCATTGATCCCGCCGTGCCCGTCGGTGAGGACGCACCTACTGACGGCTACTTCATCGCTGCCAACGCGCAACACTTGGAGGAAGGCAAGGCTCTACTGGCCTATTTCGGTTCAGCCGAGGGGCAGCAGTTCTTCGCCGATACACTGGGACGTCTACCGACCAACATGGAGGTGGACACCAGCGGCTTTACCGACATGCAGCGGAAGGGCCTGGAGCTGATCCAGGGCGCGGACTTCGTAGCCCAGTTCTACGACCGCGACACCACGCCCGAAATGGCCGACGAGGGCATGAACGGCATGATGGAGTTCTGGGACAACCCGGACAGCATCGGAGATATCCTGGCCCGTCTGGAGCAAGTACGGCAGGAAGTCTTTGCCGAAGAGTAGTCCCATACTGTAACAACAGAGGAGCCCGTGAGTCATCTGCGGGCTCCTCGTTTCATAAACAGTCGAGCTTGACAAATCGTGCACTTACTACCCGACATCGAGAATCAGAAACCAGGTTTTTCTCTTGCAAAGCATTCTTGGGCACCCCAGTGGGTTCAAAAAGCAGTCACCCGCTTGGTTCAGACGACAAAAAACCTGGTTTCTCTCCAAATGTCGGGTAGTGAGATCGTGCATGATGACCAAGACGACAGAGGGCCACTACCATGAGCGCGACATTTGCCAGATGGTTAGGGAGATCCGGCATCCAAGTGAGTGCAATGGGTTTGGGTTGCTGGGCAATCGGAGGACCGCTTTGGGCCGGAGACGACGCCGTGGGTTGGGGGGAGGTGGACGACAATGAATCAATCCGCGCCATACAGCGCGCCCTCCATCTCGGAGTCAGTTTCTTTGACACTGCCGACGTGTACGGCGCGGGTCACAGTGAGCGTGTGCTTGGTCGTGCCCTGGCAGGCCATCGCGACCAAGTCGTGATTGCCACCAAGTTCGGCAACACGTTTGACGAAGCCACTCGCCAGATCACCGGCTCCGACGCATCACCCGAGTACATCCGCCAGGCATGTGAAGCCTCTCTACAACGCCTGAACACCGACTATATTGACCTGTACCAGTTCCATCTGAATGACTACGATCCCAATCACGCAGGTGCTGTACGCGACGTGGTGGAGGAATTGGTCACCGAGGGAAAAATCCGTCAATATGGTTGGAGCACCGACTTTCCAGAACGCGGCCGCGTCTTTGCCGAAGGGCCAAACTGTACTGCCATCCAGCATCAGATGAATGTGCTAGAGGACGCCGCGCCAATGATCGCGCTATGCGAGCAGTTGGGCCTGGCCAGCATCAACCGCGGCCCGCTGGCGATGGGCCTGCTCACTGGAAAGTACCGAGCGGACTCGAAACTGGCCTCCGACGACGTGAGGGGCGATAAGAGCCCAGCTTGGATGCAGTACTTCAGGGACGGCAGGCCCAACCCAGAGTGGCTCCAGAAGCTCGAGGCAACACGTGAGATCCTCACGACTGGTGGTCGCACCCTTGCTCAGGGAGCGCTGGCCTGGATCTGGGCGCGGAGTGAGCGGACAATTCCCATTCCCGGCTTCAGGACCGTGGCACAAGTTGAGGAGAACACAGCCGCGATGCAATTTGGGCCGCTAAGTGCCGAGCAGATGGGTGAAATAGACATGCTACTGAGTCGTTGATCGGTTCCCACCAGAAGTTCTCGAACGTTCTCGACAGGATTGAATCCTGAGTTTGTCTTAAGGAGGTCCAATGCTATGACTCGCAGTAAACGCCTCTCTCAATTGACGCCGTATCTGTTCCTGATTGTGCCCTTGATCATCTACCTGATCTGGGTCATCGGGCCAATGTTCTATACGTTCTTCCTCAGTCTGACCGACTGGGACGGCCTATCCAGTCCAGTTTTCATCGGCTTGAAAAACTATCAGAAGCTGTTCAAGGACCCCGTTTTCTTTGTCTCCCTCAAAAACAACCTCAAGTGGGTGCTCAGCTTCATCACCATACCGGTGGTGGCGGGCCTGGCCCTGGCCATGGCCCTCAATCGGGCTATCCCCTTGGAAAGGTTTTTCAAAGCCAGCTTCTACTCGCCCCTGGTGCTTTCCCTGGTTGTCTGCGGCCTCATCTGGTCGTGGATGTATCACCCGGCCAGCGGCCTGATCAATGAGACGCTGCGGGCGGTGGGCCTGGATTCGTGGGCCAAAGGATGGTTAAGCGACAAGAACCTAGTCATGTGGGCCGTGATTATGGTGGCCATCTGGCGCCAGGTGGGGTACGTGATGGTTCTCTACCTGGCTGGCCTACAAGGCGTGGATCCTGGCCTGGTGGATGCTTCCAAAGTAGATGGCTGCAACAGTTGGCATACCTTTCGACACGTTATCTTTCCGCTGTTGGCCCCGGTTACAGTGATCGTCATCGTGATCAGCATCATAGACTCGCTGCGCGCCTTCGACCTGGTGTCGGTCATGACGCGGGGCGGACCTTATAACTCTTCCAGTGTGCTGGCCAACTTCATGTACATCGAGGCCTTCAACAACTACAAGATGGGTTATGGCGCCGCCATCTCTGTGATCCTGTTCCTCATCAGCCTGGTGTTCATCTTCATCTACCTATCGCGGGTGCTGCAAGCCGAGATGGAGTACTAGATCAGGAGGAAAATGGTCATGACGAAGAAGTTCTTCAGCTCTCCGTGGCGTACACTGGGTTTCTTCTTGCTGATGCTGATAACCCTCATCTGGTTGTTGCCCTTTATCACAGCCATCCTCACGTCTTTCCGCACCAACCAGGACATCGTGGCGCGGGGGTTCATGGCGCTGCCCAAAGAGATCAACTTGGATAGCTTTAAGGTGGCCTGGGAACGCGGCGGCCTGAGTCGCTACGTGCCCAACAGTTTCATCATCACCCTTCCCTCGTTGGTGCTGACGCTGTTTCTCTCTTCCCTCTCCGCCTATGCCCTGGCCCGCTTTCGCTTCCGGGGCAATCGGTTGATCCTGTTGCTTTACGTCGGCGGCATGATGCTACCCTTCCAGGTGCTGATGCTGCCCGTTTTCCGTCTCACCGATGCGTTGGGTCTATACGACACCTACATCGGCGTGATTGCTTTCCACACGGCGTTCCAACTGGGCTTCTGCACTTTCTTGCTGCGCAATTACATGCGCACCGTGCCCGGCGAGATCCTGGAGGCGGCGCGCATTGACGGTTGCGGCGAGTTCCGCATCTGGTGGCAGATCATGATGCCCCTCACCTTGCCAGCCATCGCTGCTCTGGCCACGCTGGAGTTCACCTGGATCTTCAATGACTACCTGTGGGCCATCGTCCTACTGCGCAGCGACAAACTCAAGCCCGTCACGGCCGGCCTGGCGACCTTGCTGGGCCAGTACATCACGGACTGGACCGTTATCATCGCCGGTGCATTGCTGGCGACGGTACCCACGGTGGTGGTGTTCATCTTCTTGCAGCGTTACTTCATCGAGGGGCTGACCTTGGGCGCGACGAAGGGGTAGACTCAGTAGATGGAAGATTATCAAGAGTAGGGACTTGACATTTCAGCGATACTGGCGATAATAGTCTTGTGCACCACGGGTAGCACGTGCCTCCGCTGCCAGCACTGGCCCGTTGAAGTTTCACACAAGCTCTTTTTTTGTGTTTTTCACCCCGCAAATGCTAAAGATAGGGGCGCAGTTATGCTGGAACTAATCTACGGCCAAACGATTGAATGTGACTGCGGCAAGACCCATCACGTCGAGCCGCAGCGGGTCATTTACGAGAACGGTGCATTGAGCCGACTGCCTGAAGTTCTGTCGGAATACACGACAGGGCGCCGGGTCGTTTTGCTGATGGACATCCGAACACGTGAGGTGGCTGGCCAAGAAGCGGCGGCACTACTGAGAGATGCCAACTGGGAGGTCTCCGAAATCGTCGTTCCGGACCCTGCCCAAGGAGCGTCGCCGATCTGTGATGACCACACGCACGACTGGCTTCTCCGTCGAATCGCCGCTGCCGATGTGGTTCTCCCCATCGGCAGCGGCGTGTTGAACGATCTCGGCAAGTGGACCGCTTTTGATCTGAATGTCCCCTATGTTTGCTTTGGGACGGCCGCTAGCATGAACGGCTATGCTTCAGCGAATGTGGCGGCGACGATCAAGGGTGTAAAATCGCTTCTGTGGGCGCGTCCACCACGAACAGTTCTTTCCGACCCTGCCATTCTCCGCGATGCGCCCTATGAACTGACCACCGCAGGGTTGGGGGACATCTTGGCCAAGTCGGTGAGTTCCGCCGATTGGCGCATGAACCACTTCCTGTTTGGGGATTACTTCTGCGAGCGATCGGTTTCCCTGATTGCCGACATTGAGCCGTTGTACATGGATCATCCTGAGGATGTGCGGGAACGAAAGCCAAAGGCAATGGAGGCCCTGTTTCACGGCCTTCTCCTGACCGGCATCGCCATGACGATGGCTGAGACATCCTCTCCAGCTTCAGGCGGGGAGCACCTGGTTTCTCATACCCTGGATATGATGTCTTCTCTCGATGGAGTGCCCCATGATTTGCACGGTAGACAGGTTGGACTGGGTACGGTGTTGGCTTCCGAGGTTTATCGCCGCGTCATCAGTCTGGAATCGCCCGACTTCTCTCGCGCCTCAATGGGTTTTGACAAGGAATTCTGGGGGGCGTTGGGAGATGGGGTCGAAACCCAATTCGCCCAGAAAGTGGCGCGGCTGCAGAAAGCAGCCGAGGTCCTTTCGCAAGGTGATTCGTGGGATCGTCTGCGTGAAGAGGTGGAGCCGTTTCTCCGCTCGCCAGAGCGAATCCGCAACTGTCTGAAACGAGCCGACGCCGCCTATCGAGCCGAGGATCTCGGGTGCTCGCGAGAAAGACTCCTCCGTGCCGTGCTCCATCTGCATGAGATTCGTTCCCGCTTCACCGTCATAGACCTCGCTCGGCTGGTGGGTGTCCTTCCCCAGGCAGCGGCGGAAATCGTCGAGGAATGGTCTTAAAGACGTGTCCAACCAACCCTATCTCTTAGGAATTGATCAAGGCAGCAGTGGTAGCCGCGCACTCGTCCTGGATCCAGACGGACAGGTGCGCGGCTACGGTTATCGGCCCCTGGCAGGCATCCACCCTCATCCCGGTTGGGTCGAACATGCCCCGGTGTCCGTAATTGTGGGGGTGGCAGAGGCCGTCACCGAGGCGCTCGAACGGGCCAACTGCCGCGCCTCCGACATTGCAGCCTGTGGCATTGCCTGCCAGCGTAACACCGACTTTGCCTGGGATGCTCAAACGGGCCGCCCGCTGGCCAACGCCATCAGTTGGCAAGACTTGCGCACCTTGCCGATGCTGGACGAGCTGGCGGCCTGGCCGCTGGCAGACCAATGCCGCCGCAGACTGGGTTATGCCCCTGGTCCCTACAGCTCGGCCTTGCACATGGCCTGGCGTATGCGGCACGAACCATCGGTGATTGACGCGACCCGCACGGGGCGCCTGCGTCTGGGTCTCTCGGCGGCGTGGCTGCTGACCGCAAGGGGGAATCCCAGCGCACACCAGATGGACTACTCGCTGGTGCAGGCCATGGGCGTGTACGACTTTCGGGCGCAACGTCTCTGGGATGAGTGGCTGGATTTCCTGGGCGTGCCGCGCGCTGCGCTCCCGCAGGCAGTACCCACGGTCTATGATTTCGGGACGTTGGGGGTGGCTGCCCCCGATGGTAGCACGACAGACGTGCCCATCATGGCCATGATCGGCAATGAGCAGGCTGCATTATTCGGTCACGATTGTCGCTTCCCCGGCGATGCGGAGTGCACTCATGGCACGGCGTCCTTCGTGGACGTTTTCATGGGCAGTCATGCACCAGATCAAGATAAGATCAACGTCTACTTCGCCTGGCACCTGGGCGACGCGCCGACTTATTGCCTGGAGGCAGACACGACGGTCAGCGGTGCGGTGATTCGTTGGATGCGGGAACAGGCCCAGCTCTTCGACCATGATGATGAGGTCGGACGACTGGCCGCTTCGGTGCCGGACTCAGCCGGGGTGGTGTTCGTCCCGGCCTTCACGGGACTGAACGTGCCGTATAATGACCGCAATGCCCGTGGCACGATACTGGGATTAACCTTGAGCAGCGGGCGCGCTCACATTGCGCGTGCTTTTCTGGAATCGCTGGGCTACCAAGTGCAGGAGATCCTCGACACAATCTACACTGAGACCGGCTTGCGCGTGGAGCGTTTGCATCTGGGTGGGGGCATCTCTACCAGCGATGAGGCATGCCAGATCATGGCCGACCAGCTTGGCATCCCCACGGTGCGCCCTACCTTCACCGAAACCGCCGCCCGCGCTGCTGCACTGCTGGCTGGCCTAGGCGCTGGGGTCTGGGCCGACGTCTCAGATCTGCCGCCCCCGCCCGGTGGGTTTACCCTGTTTGAGCCGCGCATTTCCGCTGACCAGCGCGAGGCCAACTATGCCCGCTGGAAGCGTGCTGTGGATTGCGTTCGGGCCTGGGGACAGGGCTAGGTTGACTGGATATGGAGGGAGATGATGCTTGGCGTTGACTATTACCCTGAGCACTGGCCAGAAGCGCGTTGGGCGACCGATGCGCATTTGATGCGAGATGCCGGCCTGCAAGTCGTGCGTCTCGCGGAGTTTGCCTGGGCCAAGATGGAGCCGGCCGAAGGCGAGTTCGATTGGGATTGGCTCGACCGGGCGGTGGGTACTCTGGCTGCCACGGGCCTGCAGGTCATCTTGTGTACACCGACCGCCGCGCCACCAGCCTGGCTGACGCGAGGCTATCCGGATACCCTACCGGTGGACGCCCAAGGCCGTCGTCGAAGCTTTGGTGGGCGTCGCCACTATTGCGCCAACAGTCCAGATCACCGCCTGCATACCCGTCGCATCGTCGGCGCGATGGCAACGCGCTACGGCCAGCATCCCAATGTGATCGGTTGGCAGATTGACAACGAGTTCGGCGGTGGCCAAACAGCGCGCTGCTATTGTCACAACTGCGCGGCGGCTTTCCGCTCCTGGCTCCAGCGGCGCTATGGCGGCCTGGATGCCCTGAACAACGCCTGGGGCACGGTCTTCTGGTCGCAGGTCTATACCGATTGGACACAGATTGGGCCGCCAGCTTTGGCCGTCGAAAAACCCAATCCCAGCCACGTTCTGGACTATTACCGTTTCTCATCGGACTCGTGGGTTGATTACCAGCAGATTCAGATTGATCTACTGCGCGCCAAGACAAACGGAGCACAATTTGTCACGACCAATCTGATGGGCCTCTTTTCTGATCTGGACTATTACAAGTTGGCCCAGCCCCTTGACTTCATAACCTGGGACAGCTATCCCACAGGCCACGCCGAACGTGGGCACGAGATGCTCTACGCTAGTGGCAGCGCAGATCATGCCTACGACGTCGGCGACCCAGCCATCACCGGTTTGGCTCACGATCTGATGCGCGGCATGAAAGACCAACCCTTCTGGATCATGGAGCAGCAGCCCGGACACATCAACTGGGCCGACTACAACCCTGCTCCACGCCCCGGCGTCGTTCGGCTGTGGACGTGGGACGACATCGCGCATGGCGCGGACGCCGTGGTGTATTTCCGCTGGCGTGCTTGTCTCTACGCTCAGGAACAGTATCACAGCGGTCTATTGCGGCACGACGGCCAGCCGGCATCGGGTTTGCGCGATGTCCAGGCCATGAGCCACGAGCAACAGGTGATGGCCGCTATCCAGGGCACGAGAGTCCTGGCAGAAGTGGCTTTGTTGCACAGCTACGATGACTTGTGGGCGATTGGCCTACAGCCCCACAACCGCGACTTTGGCTACCTGCGTCATCTGTTCACCTACTACCGCGCGCTGCAACACGCAGGCGTCCCGGTGGACATTGCCCCGCCCACGCGAGACCTGAGCCGCTACAAGCTGGTCATCGCGCCCACGCTGTTTCTGGTGGATGAGACCATCACTGAGAACCTCCAACGCTACGTTGAGCAAGGTGGGCATCTGGTGCTCTCTATTCGTTCCGGCTTTAAAACCAAAAGCAACCGCGTGGTGGATAGTGCCTTGCCTGGCCTGCTGGCTGGTCTGGTCGGCGCGACGGTAGAGGAATGGCACAGCCTGCCGCCTGGGGTGGCGTACTCACTGGAAATGCCTGAGCTTGCTGAGCAGCCCTTCGCGGTCAGAATCTGGGCCGAAGCCTTGAAACCAGTCAAAGCTGAAATCCTGGGGCGTTTTGGCGGAGGGGCGTTGGATGGTCGGCCGGCGGCCAGCCTGAATCGCTTCGGGGACGGCGAGATCGTCTACCTGGGCGCCTGTGCCGATGACCGGTTGGCGGATGCGCTGCTAGCCTGGCTGTTGCCCCGCGCTGGGGTTGAGCCTGTGGCCGCCGTGCCCGCCGCTGTCAAGGCGATGCGCCGCGCCGGTGATGGCCGCGAGTTCCTGTTTCTGCTGAACTTCAGCGACGCCGTGGCGACGGTGGGAGGTTGTCCCGCGCTGTCCAGGATGGGTTATACCGACGCGCTAACCAATGAGCCGTGTGGGCCATCGGTTGAGGTGCCTGCGCGGGGGGTAGTGATCTGTCAGCGCCAGAAGTAGCGGTTCTGTTCTGTATCATCCCGGTAGCCCATCTGGGATGCCGGTCGGTTTCGCGCGTCTCGAACCGGTCTGCAGCCCGTCCTACGGGCACTGAATCGGTCGACACCACCCAGCGGATAGATCACCCCCAACGCCGCCAGGTACGCCACGCTCCCTGCCACCAGCACCCGCGAGAAGCCGAAGGAGATAGCCAGCATCGCCGACAGGATGGAGGCCAGCACCGAGGTGCAGCCATTGATGCCCCACGCCCAGGGGACAAGGTCAGGGGCCAGGCGGCCGATGATCTCGATGCCCTTGGGGAAAGGCACACCCATCAGGAAACCCAGCGGGGCCAGGCTCAGGACGGAGACCAAGAGGCGCAGGCCCAGGCTTTGGCCCAACAGCAATCGGAAGACAAAGGGGAGGATGAGGGGATAGAGGATGATGGCCCCGATCAAGACCGCCAGGGTTCTGGGCAAAGAGAGCCTGGCCGAGACCATGCTGCCCAGCCCTGAGAACAGGAGAATGGCAAAGAGCACGGCGGCGAATGCGTAGATGGGGTGACCTAAGAAGAGAATGAACTGCTGCATCAGAGGTATCTCGACAAAGAGATAGCCCAGGCCCAGCGCGGCGAAGTAGGCGAAAACGCGCCACCTGTTTAGCCGCCGGATCTGGCGATCCTGCGGGAGCATTAACCTACGGCGGAATAGCAAGGGTAAAAGAATCAGAACCGCCGAAGCCAACAGGGCCAGGATCAGGAGAGCTACCAGCACAAAGTAGCCGCTTCCGCCGAAGGGCTGCCAGATCTTGCCAAAGGTCTGAACTATCTCTGGCGTCTGACTCCACTTGAAAAAGTGAAAGAAGAAGGGGCGGTCATCGCTGGTGGGAGAAACATCGTAGGAGTAGTCGGCGTAGAAACGAACCCTATCGCCGAACAGGAGGTCCTGGAAGGCTCGGTAGTAGACGGGCTCTGGGTAGATGTTGTAACGGTTGGCCTCAGCCTCCTGGACGCCGGGATAGTACACCAGGTCGAATTGCCGCCCTCGACAGAAGCTCTTTACTGCCTCGATCTCCCCGGCCGTGAACTCCCCCTTTTTTACCAGCAGCAATAAGGTTGACCAACTGCGGATAGCTACCAGCCGCAGCTCCGGCCGGGGAAAGCCCGCTTTCTCCAAAGCCGTTACCGCCAGGGCCCCGGCCCGCAGGGTCTCGCTAGGCGGCGTCTGCAGCCAGCGGCTCACCACCAGCAGGCCGCCCTCGCTCAGGTGGGCCAGATAGTCAGCAAAAGCCTCCACTGTATAGAGGTAGTTCTCCGACAGGCTGTAGGCCCCGGAGGTCACGGGCCGGTAGATGTCGGCCAACGACACCTGGACGACGTCGAATCTCTCCCCCACGTGGCGCACATAGCTGCGCCCGTTCTCCTCCACCACCGTCACCCTCGGGTCTTGATATGGGCCGCCAGATCCCCCCCCTTGATCCCCCCCCAGCGGGGGGGGAAAGGCACCTCTGGCGACTTCGATCACCAGCGGATTGCTCTCCACGGCTACCACCGACGAAGCCCCCTGGTGCAAAGCCGCCAGGACATCGAGGCCGCCTCTAGGCTCAATGATCAGAGCTTTCGCCTGGGGCCGCAGGCGGTAGGGCAAGGAGACAGGCAGGTAGTCAATGAAGTCCAGCTTTTCGGGCTTGGTTACTTGTGCTGAGCCTGGCCGAAGCATGGGGGAGAGATTGTCACCGTCGGTGAAGAGGCCCAACTGAAGCGGCAGAGAGCCAGGATAGGCCAGGCTCAGGCCTGGCGCCGACTTTACTCCCTGACTCTCGATTACGTCAACGCGCGAGAAGGCGTTCCAGCGGCTGAAGACGACCTCGGCTCCGGGATAGAGCAAAGCCTGGCTGAGACCTTTGTAGGGGGAGAGGCGAACCTCTAGAAGAGATGGGGGGCGGATGGTGAGAAAGAGCAGGGCCAGGGCAATGATACTGGATATTAGAGATTGGGTATTGGATACTGAAGGTTGAGAGAATGCGATTGCCGCCAGTGCTCCTAACAGGGCACTGAGCATCACCGTCCCTGCCCCGCCCAGGAGAGGCAGGGCCACTACCGCAGCCAGGCAGCCCAGGGCCGAGCCTGCCAGATTGAAGGCATAGATCTTGCCTGCCAGCTCAGGCCGCGCCGCCAGCAGGATGCCAATGGCCAGGCCGCTGAAGAAAAAAGGCAGCGTCAAGAGTAGATAGTAGATAGCCAGGAAGAGGATCTGCTCTCGGTCCCAGGCGATACGATAGGAGTCGAAGGGGATGTAGTTGATGTTCAGATAGCTGACCAGGATGCCAACAGTCAGAAGCAACGAGAGGTTAGCGAGGAGTCTGGTCAGATTTTTCTTGACCAGATTGGGGAAAAGGGAGAGGAAGGAGCCGCTGGCTCCGAAGCCCAGGAGGGCAATGCTGACGGCCATGAAGGCGAAGTGATACCATTGGGCCAGCGAGAAAATCCGCGTGAGGGTGATCTCCAGACACAAGCCGGCCATGGAGAGCAAAAAAACGCCCAGGTTGGTCAGGTGGTCGTTGGTCGGGTGGTCATTCGCGAAGGTTTCCGCCGTCATTGGTCAACTGCCACTCGAAATTGGGGATCTGAGGTCAGCATCCGTTTTAGGCCTTCATCCAGGTCAACTTTCGGACTGTAACCCAGCTTCTGCCGGGCCAGGCTGATGTCGGCTACCAGACGGGAGACGCCGCCGTCATTGGCCTGGCTGCAAAGAGGGTTGACTTCGTGGCCGATGGCCCGAGCTATCTTCGCCACCAACTGGTTGATGCTCACCTCCTGACCGCTACCCACGTTGATAATGCGGCGGTCCACATCGGAGGCCGTGCCTGCTGCGAACAGGGCGTCCACCAAGTCGTCAATGTAGACGAAATCTCTGGTCTGATTCCCGCCGCCGAAGACGACCAGCGAGCCACCTCCCAGGGCTTGTTTGAGAAACTGGGGAATGACCGGGGCGTGGGAGGCAGGCACGAACTGCCCTGGCCCATAAGCGTTGAATACCCTGAGCGCAACCGTCTCTATGCCGCAGAGGGCGCCGATGGTGGAGACGTAGTACTCCGAGGCGATCTTGCTCACCGCATAGGGTGAGTCAGGATTGGGAATGGTCTTCTCGCTGACGGGTTGCTTGTGTTGCTCGCCGTAAACCGCCCCCGAGGAGGCCAAGACTACCCTTTTCACCCCCGCGTCCCGCACGGCCTCCATAACGGCCACCGTACCGCCTACATTCACGTCGTTATAGTCGCGGGGATACAGAACGGACTCCGGAACGGACACCCGTGCCGCCAGGTGGTACACACACTCTACATGCTGTAGCAGCGTCCAGAGCTTGGGGACATCTCTCACGTCTCCGCGAGTGAAGAGCACCTGGGAATCGAGGCGCGAAGGATCGCCGGCGCTGAGGTCGTCCAAGACCCGCACCTGATGCCCCTCCCTAACCAGACGATTTGCCAGGGCGGCGCCGATGAAACCAGCCCCGCCAGTGATGAGGCATCGCACTTTTCAACCTTCCATGGGCCATTTGGAACAAGGTCCCAGCTACTCCCGCCAGATCGTTTTGAACTTTGAGCTTTGAACTTCAAAATTCTGTCGCCCCGGTGAACTCGAATTCGGCCAGCTTCAGGGCCGGGGTGCGAGTGCCGCCGAACCAGTTCTGTTGCAACCTGGTCTCGCGGCTTACTGCCTCCACGTTGGCCAGCGCCTCCAGGTAGCTCTGGGTGAAGCGGAGGTTTTTGATGGGATAGGCGATCTCGCCCTTCTCGACAAGAAAAGTCCCATCGCGGGTCATGCCGGTGATAATGACCAGCTTGGGATGGACGGGGCGAGTGTAGTGGAAGCGAGTCACCCAGAGGCCCCGCTCCATCGAGGCCAGCATCTCCTCTTTGCTCGCCTCACCGGGCGCCATGAAGGTATGGGCGGGAATGGGGCCTGAGGTGTTGGGAGCAGGCAGTCCGTGCCCGGTGGAAGCCTTCCCCTCTTTGCCGGCAGTGTAGGAGTCGTACACCACAGCCTCAGCCACGCCTTCTTTGATCAGATCAACTCGCTGCCTCGGCGCGCCCTCGAAATCGAAAGGCATGGGCAGGCCCGTGGGATCAAGGCCGTCATCCCAAATGGAAATGGCATCGCTCATGATCTTTTTCCCGAAATTGCCTATCATGAAGCTGCGCCCCTCCTGCACGGACAAAGCGCCGAAGCCCAGGTAGGAAAACATGCTCATGAAGTCAGCTACGGCGTACTCCTCCAATACAACCGGGTAACGGCCCGGCGGCAGGTCCCTGGGGTTGCGACTGCGGAGAGCCTTCTCCACCGCCTCGCGGCCGATCACCTCGGTGTTGATGTCCCCCACTTTCCAGGCTGTGACCTCAGCGTAGCCAGAGCTATCGTCGCTCATGATGACAGTGTTGATGTCGGCCGAGGTAGTGGCATGATAAGCGAAGGCGCCGGCTGACGCCAAGGAGTTGGCCACCGCCAATTCGCCAGCCCCAGTGGTGAAGGCCCCCGAAGCGATCAGTCCATTGTCTACAGCCTGTTGGCAGATCACCCCCACGGCCCTGGCCCGAGCCTCGGGGCTGAAGGCGGCCGTGGCCTCGTCGAAGGCCTCGATTTGTGCAATGGGCACCGGGCTGGGCAGCGACATGAAGTCGGGGTTCTCAGGCTGGAACTCGGCTATGGTCAAGGCCCTCTCCACCACCCTTTCCAGAGCCTCCTGGCTCAAGTCGTTAATGGAAGCTACCCCGATCTTCTTGCCCACCACGGTCCGCACCCTGATCCCCACGTTTCGCTCGGCCACATTCTGATGGATATAGGAATTTGCAAAGCGCGTCAGCCCGCTGTCCTCGCTCATGATAATCACTTCCGTCTGGTCGGCAGTGGACAGAGACAGGACTCGCTTGGCAATCTCGTGCATCTTCTTTCTACCTAGCATTGTTGCTCCTTTCGTTGGAGGTTAGAGGTTGGAGGTCAGAGCTTTGAGCTTTGGCTTTCACCTCATCACCCCCACCTGCACGTTGCGGAAGCGGGCGGGAGCTGTGCCGTGACCCACGTGCGCCGACTGTGAGGGCTGGCCCTTGCCACAGTTGGGCGTGCCCCACACGTTCCAGTGCTTCTGGTTGCAGATGGCATCACAGCCTGCCCAGAACTGGGGGGTGATGCCAGTATAGGTGGCGTTCTTGTACAGTTGCCCCAACTTGCCATTCTTGATCTGGTAGGCTATCTCGGTGCCGAATTGGAAGTTGAGGCGCTTGTCGTCAATGCTCCAGCTCTTGTTCATCTCCATGTAGATGCCGTCATCGGTGTCGGCAATGAGATCATCGAAGTCCCATTCCCCCGGCTCCAGATTGATGTTGGTCATGCGGATTATGGGGATGCGGTTCCAGCCATCGGCGCGCATGCAGCCATTGCTTTCCTGGCCGAGCATCGCCGCTGTCTCTCGCGAGGTGAGGTAGCCGACGAACATGCCTTCCTTGACGATGGGCACCCGTTGGGCTGGCACCCCCTCATCGTCATAAGCATAGGTGCCCAAGCCGCCTGGGATAGTGGCATCGGCGGTGATGTTGACGATTTCCGAGCCATAGCGGAACGTTCCCAACTTCTCGGTCGTCAAGAAGCTGGTGCCGGCAAAGCTGGCTTCGGTGCCGAAGACCCGATCCAACTCAATGGGATGGCCACAGGACTCGTGCACCTGCAGAGCCAACTGGGTAGCCCCCATGATGATGGTGGTCACCAAGCTCGGGCACTGGGGAGCCGTGAGCAGCGCCACCGCCTCTTCGCCCACTCGCTGAGCGTTGCCAACGAGATCCATCTTCTCGACTAGCTCATAGCCGGCCGTCCCCTGGTGGCGACCGAAGGAGTTGGGATAGCTTCTCTTCTGAACATCGCCCTCGCCGACGGCTGTGGCCTCCAGGCCGCCCCCGCTCTCGATGATCTCCTGCTCAATGAAAGAGCCTTCGGAACTGGCGAATGCCTTGCGCTCGCGCACGAACTGGAGGTTGGACTGAGCCACCGCTACCCCATTGGCCAGCCTCATCCCAGCATCGGCAGCCATGAGCAGCTCGATTTTCTTTTCCATCGTCACCTGAAAGGGGTCAATCTTAACTGGCGTGCGGTAAGTGTCCGAATAGACGATGGGTGAGCCAATGTCTACCTCTTGGGTTCTGACCAGGGCGCTGGCCCTGGCTATCTCAACAGCAAGGGCAGTGACCCGGTCAATCTCCTCCAACGAAAGAAGGGAACTGGAGGCAAAGCCCCAGGATCCGTTGAGAATGACCCGCACACCGAAGCCCTGATCCTCGTCCTGGGAGAGGGCTTCCACCTTCCCGTTCTTGACCACGACGCCTTGATTTTCCCGGCGCACGATCCGAATGTCGGCGTAAGCAGCGCCTTTGATCTCGGCCACGTTCAAAGCTCGATCAGTGAGTTCTCGCAATGCAGTCCTCCTTATGATTGGATTGAAAGAATGTTGTTCTTGACCGGATTCAAAAACAGTAGTAAAATACCCTTGAAAGCGATTCTGAGAAGGTGAGTAGCCATGCCCCTTTATGAATACTATTGCTCCGATTGTGAGATCAAGTTTGAGGCCCTGCGAGGGATGAGCCAGGCTGACAGCCCTATCGCCTGTGTGCGCTGCGAGGGAATGAATACCTCCCGCGCTATCTCCTTATTCGCCGCCCTCAGCAAGGGAGGCGGCGGTGAGAGCCGGTCACTTGGCGGCGCCAGTGGTTGTGCCAGTTGTAGCGCCACCAGTTGCGCAACCTGTGGCGGGGGTTGAGCTTGACCCGACCTCTAGCCAAGGTCAGGCGGCCGCCGAGGACTCCGGTGGCCGCTATTTCGACAGGCTCAACACAGGCTTTGTTTATTCTACTGGGGAAGCATATACGAATTCGATAGTCCCTTTGTACACAGGTAAGACCATTCTCTCGCGCTTGATCACGCTCACGGCCAGTCCCTCGTAGTTGCGCTCCAGAGCAGCCATAAGCCCCCCGCTCCTGAGCAAGGCTGCCTCCATGGTCTCGGATTGACCAATAGCCTGCAGAACATAGGGACGCGAAAGTTGCGTCCCATTGATGGTTATCACCCCGTCTTCAGTGCTGGTAATCACTGAGTATAGGATCAGCCGCTCCCCGTTGATGGCCAAAGCCTCCGCCCCGGCATTGCGCAGCTCGTTGATCAAGTCCTGCAAATCCAGAACGCCGATAGGCCCGTCGAGACTCGCTTCGACACCCGCCCCTGAGACCTCTGCCAGTCCATTGATGACCCTGACCTTGTTCAGTTCCTCCACTAAAGACTCCAGCACAGTCCGTCTGGTAGCCTGTTGATATTCGCTGAGTTGTTCCTCCAAAACCTCCATCTCTTCACGCAGGCGGGCATTGTTCTCCACCAGGCTGCTGATGATAACCAACTGATCGGCACTCGAAGTGAGTAGAATGGAATCATCGGTCATCTGCTGAGTGCGAAATTGGGCCACAAGTAACAGGCCCAAAATGAAACAGAGTATGGTCAACAACAACTGTGCGGAACGACTCTTCATAGCCCAGGTTGTCTCGTCACTTACCCCTCGATCTCCCTATTGGGCATAACGAGTAGGAAAGCCCCCCTTGTAAGCAGGTAGAGTGAGCATGTCCTTTCTATTTACCTCAAACTGCACACCGTAGAGCTCGGCTCTCTGCTTGACTTCCTTTAGATATGCGGGATTGATCAAAACATCTTCCTGCACGATAGGATTGCCGACAGCCTGGATAAGATATGGGGGAGAAAGACGGGTGTCGTTGACCATGACCGTGCTGCCCACGCAATAGATGGAAGTAGCGGCTACAATCCGCTCATCGTTGACACTGATAGCCTCAGAGCCGGCCAGCCACAGGAGGTTAATCACATCGCGCAGGTCGTACTCGTGGATGAGGTAGGCGCTGGAGTCCGCTGTCGCCGACGCCGACCGGAGGCTGCTATCATCGAGGATCACCTGGATGCCAGACCCTTCGACAGCCAACAGCCCGGCCATCATTTTCTGCCGCTCCAGCTCGGCGTTTATCTCTTTCAACATCTCCGTGTTAGCCGCCAACTCTCGGCGATGTCCGTCCAATTGTTCTCGTATCCGCCCGATGCTTTCCTTAAGCTCTTCCTGTTCTGCCTCCAGTTGCTTGATAGTCGGG
Organism: uncultured Anaerolineae bacterium; assembly: GCA_964390805.1. GTDB lineage: Bacteria > Chloroflexota > Anaerolineae > VGOG01 > VGOG01 > CAYMKL01. Next base: position 48,751 of record CAYMKL010000022.1, read on the forward strand.
GCCCCTGACTCGTGCTCAATACCGGGCACTGTCGAAGGCCTCGCTGGGGGCGATCTCCATTGCAAGCCCAGTAAAGCACCGAAGATCAGAGCAACGATCAAGATAGGAATGTAGTAACGGACACTTTCAAGCTCGAATTTCATGGATAGGTTTTGTTATCACTGCGGCATGTTTATGTAGAGATCATAGCCCTTCTCGTTATTTGCCATGCCGACTTCTCCAAGTACCGGCAACACCCATACCCTTAAGTCATAGGACTGTCGGTAAGGAATGCGGGAGATGCCTCTGAAACGAGCTATTCTTATCTGGCCGGGAGCGATGGTGTCTATCTGGCAAGTCTTTTCCAGGATCAGAGCGTCGTCTTCGCCAACAGATAGCCGAGCCTTCACTTTGACGTCGAATTCGGTCTGAAGGCCGATATTCTCCACCGCTACCAACAAAGTTGCCTGCTCGCCTTTGACCATGATCTGCTCATATCCCAGTGGGGGATCAAAATCAATGGCCAACACAGCCAAATCGTGCTCATCCACGGGAGTTCTAGCTTCACTGAGGGAAAGTGCATCGAGGGAAACAGGGGCCCGGTCAACGATCTTAACTTCAGCGCAACCGGCTAGTGAGAGGGAGGTCAGCAGTATCACCATCACCATGACAAACCAGATGCATCGCATCTCACCTCTTCGTGACATTTAGTGCCTCCTTTTGTGATAGCTCTTGGCAGGCTTGCCTAAGGCGCAATGGCACCACCCTTCGTCAGGCTCAGGATGCTACCTGCCAGGGTAATCTTAAACCAGATAGGCTCTTTTGTCAAGTTTGCACTCAAACCTCCAAGGCCAGTTTGCCTTCTGATTAGAGATGTATTATAATTTGGAAGCAATGTGAATGTGATGAGAGAGGGGTGAACGATTTGCTCGAGGAATTGCCTGAGATACAGGACAACCAGAAAACAGTTGATGACCAGGCTCATCTCTACCCATCGGTTAGCGACATACAGATGCAGCAAACCGAGACGTGGGACGGTCAGGAAACAGTTGACGATCAGGATACAGAAGATCAACGACAGGGGGGAAAGTCCATCCTGCGCGAGATGATGGAGACAGCGCTCCTGATCATATTGGTCTTTGTTGTAACCCGCGTTCTAATCCAGAACTTCCGCATTGAAGGAATCAGCATGGAGCCCAATCTCCACGATGGGCAATATCTGATCATAAGCAAGCTTGCATACTATCTTCATCCTCCTGAGCGCGGAGATGTAGTGGTCTTCCACTTCCCCAGGAATCCCAGCCGGGATTTCATCAAACGAGTCATTGGACTACCAGGAGAGAAGGTGGAGATCAGGGGGGAAAGCGTCTTTGTCAACGGCGAAGAACTGGAAGAACCGTATGCGCTTCACACGGGCAGGTACGCTTGGGGGCCTCAGATCCTGGCAGAAAACGAGTACTTCGTCCTGGGTGACAATCGCGATAGCTCCAGCGACTCTCATAATTGGGGACCTCTGTCTAGAGATGCCATTCTGGGCAAGGCTTGGATATCCTATTGGCCCCCCAAGTATCTGGGAACTGTGCCCAACTATTCCTACGCTGCCACGGAATGAGATGGCAAGCCAAATCCGGTACATGGAGTCAGGCATAGATGGCCATACAAGAAAACGAGGTAAGGGAAATAGTGAAGCGAGTCTTGCTACGGACCCTCGGCATGGGCGAGGCTGATGAGCCCCGCGCCTCATCTCCGCCTGGCATGGCGAAGCGCTCCCTGATAACTGAAAAGGACGTGGAGGCTGTTCCCCCAGGGGGTGAATTGCATTTCCCCGCTGGAGCCATAGTCACCCCCAGGGCTCGGGAGGCGGCCATGGAAAGAAAGATTGCCCTCTCCCCCGAGCCTGGCCCTTCACTACGGCCAGGACTTCGTCGAGCTCAGTCGAGACGCTCAGTGCAAGCGACTATGCTCAGGACAGGCTCCATCAGCACTCTGAGCGGAGCCCCAAATCCTGGTAGCAAAGTTATCGCCCTCGGCGCTGACCACGGCGGCTTTGCCATGAAAGAGACTCTCAAGGCCTACCTCCAGGAACTTGGCTACGCCATCAAGGATTGCGGCGCCTTCAGCAGCCAATCGGTAGATTACCCCGATTTCGCCTACGCCGTGGCCAAACTGGTCTCCGAGGGCCAGGCCTGGCGGGGGATCATGATTGACGGCGCAGGGATTGGCTCCTGCATGGCAGCCAACAAGGTGCCAGGGGTGCGGGCCAGCTTATGCTATGATCTCTCCACCGCCGTAAACGCCCGCGAGCACAACGACGCCAATGTATTGACGTTAGGCGGGCATCTCATCGCCGAGGGCCTGGCCAAGCAGATCGTGAAGACGTGGCTGGATACAAAATTCGCTGGCGGCCGTCACGAGCGCAGAGTGAACAAGATCATGGGCATCGAGAAACGATTCCTGCGGAAATGAGGAGACATGGAGCTGGATAGAGCAGCCGTAGAACAACTGGTAGAACGGATCACCAAAGAGGTGCTGATCCTGTTGCAGGAGGAAGAGGCCGGCGCCCAATCAGGATCGGAGTGCTTGACTTGCAACGGCCAGTGCACCGAGAAGTGCCCGGACAAGACCCAGGAAGTGATTGACGCTGGGGCGACCAGGATTGGCAACCCTCTAGGTTCCACTAACGTGGCGGCCAACATCGCTCACATGATTGACCATACCCTGCTCAAAGCGGACGCCAGCCAGGAGCAAATCGCCCAGCTTTGCTACGAGGCCCGCAAGTATGGCTTTGCCGCCGTCTGCGTCAACCCTGCCAACGTCAAACTGGCCGCTCAACTCCTCAAGGGCGCGCCGGTGGCCATCGCCGCAGTGGTGGGCTTTCCTTTGGGGGCCACCTCGCCTGAGGTCAAGTCTTACGAGGCACAACAGGCTATTGAGGACGGGTCCACCGAGATTGACATGGTCATCAACGTAGGCGCTCTTAAGTCCAAGGACTACGCGCTGGTGGAGCGAGACATCGCCACCGTGACGCGCACCTGTCACAACAACCGGGCGGTCTGCAAAGTGATCATCGAGGCTGCCCTGCTGGCGGACGAGGAGAAGACCAAGTCCTGCCAATTGGCCAAGGCGGCCGGGGCTGACTACGTCAAGACCTCGACCGGCTTTGGGCCCGGAGGGGCTACAGTTGAGGATGTGGCTCTAATGCGGCGGGCGGTTGGGCCTGAGATGGGCATCAAGGCAGCGGGGGGCATCAGGACCCTCGAGGCCGTCAAGCAGATGGTCAAGGCCGGGGCTACGCGCATCGGAGCCAGCGCGGGGGTGAAGATTGTGCAGGAGGCCAGATCAACAGCCTAGCGCGTTTATTAGTTCATCCCCAGGAATGAGGAATCCGTTCGCCCAGCGCGGGTGGCGAAATGGAGAACAGGACGACAACTTGGTTGTCAGATAGGATGCAGCAGCGACCGGCGTGTTGTCAGCAAAAAGAAATGGAGACGAAAGCGTGACCAGCCTTTATCTCGATATGAACATCTATAACCGGCCGTTTGACGACCAAAGTCAGATGCGTATCCAATTGGAGACGGTCGCGATCACGATGATTTTCGCCCTGATCGAGAGCGGTTGCTTTTCTGCCCGATGGTCATTTGTGTTGGAGTTATGAGAATAGCCGCAATCCTTTCTCAGAACGCAAGGCATTTGTTCACTATCTGGCCCAGGCTTGTGATAGCACAGTTGAGCCTGATGAACCCATCAGGAAACTAGCCAAGGAGTTGTCAGAGAGCCACCAGATTCGAGGGCGAGACGCACTTCACCTGGCATGCGCAGAGTTATCTGGATGCGACTATCTGGTCACTTGCGATGATCGCTTGAACCGCCAGGGAAAGCGGTTGAGAGAGAATGGCACGCTAACAGTGAAGGTTATCAACCCGCTAGACTTGTTGAGGGAGGTGTAAGATGATATTGACAAACCAACGATTTGATCATTCCGACGTAGCTTTGCGAGAGATCGGATTCATGGTCCTGGTGCGATCTCTGGGATATGCGGATACACTTCGCTTCCTCAACCAACTGCTCCCCGGCCAAGGGGACTATTTGGAATGGCAGGACCAGATCTTTGGGGAGGCAAGTGTTGACGAAATCTACGAACAAGCTCAAAAACATTGGAAGCATCCTCCCGCATGCTGAAAGTTCGAGATTTTGTAGAAGCCCGGATTTACGATGACGAAGAAGCCGTCATCCAAGATGCGTTGCGTCACTTGCTGCGTGCACGCACCGATTTGCGTACCCAACTAGCAGTCCACCGTTACCAGACTGAGGAGATTTCGCTGGCCAAGGCAGCCAGCCTGGCCGGAGTTAGTTGGGCGCAAATGAAGGATATTTTGGCAGAACGCGGTATTCAGCCCCGACTTGGTCCAGAAACTATAGCGGAGGCCAAGGAAGAAGTTGAAACATTGCGCGACCACTTTGCAGGGCAACGATGAACATCATCGCCAACACTACAGTAATATCAAACTTTGCCGCCATTGCCAACTCGATCTGCTGCGCTAATTCTACGGTGTCGTGCACATCCCGGCCGAAGTGTACGAAGCGGGAGTGAGGATCGTGCAGGAGGCCAAAGCAGCGGCCCGACACGCTAATACCGCTCGAGTCTGTTTCATAAAATTCGTAGCAAGCCATTCCAAGACCGAGGACTGTAAGAGGCGAAAGCGCTGATTACAGCACCCGCAAAAAGAAAAAGCCCCTCCGAGTTTGGAGGGGCTTTTCACGCATTGCCTAATACTGAGGCATAGGCGGTGCGGGCGGTGGGGTTTCTTCGGGAATCTCAGTGATCAGAGCCTCGGTGGTGAGGATCATGGCCGCGATGCTGGCCGCGTTCTCCACCGCGCTTCGGGTTACCTTGGCCGGATCAATGATCCCCTTCTCCACCATATCTCCATAATCATTGGCGATCACGTCATAGCCTATCTTGTCGTTCTTCTTCTCTTCCTGAGATCTCCTCACATTCTGCACTACCACAGCCCCGTCCATGCCGGCGTTCTGAACGATCCCCCGCATGGGCTCCTCCAGGGCTCTCCTGAAGATATTCACCCCTGTCTGCTCGTCGAGGAGGTCCATTTTGATATCACCCAGGACTGGCACAGCATTGATGAGGGCCACCCCGCCTCCGGGGACGATCCCCTCTTCCACAGCAGCCCTGGTGGCCGAGAGGGCATCCTCGACGCGGTGCTTCTTCTCTTTCAGCTCCACCTCGGTGGCGGCGCCGACTTTGATGACTGCCACTCCACCGGTCAGCTTGGCCAGCCGCTCTTGCAGTTTCTCCTTGTCGTAATCGGAAGTACTCTTCTCGACTTCAACCCTGATCTGCTCCATGCGGCCCTTGATCTCTTTATCAGAGCCCTTGCCCTCGATGACGGTGGTGTTGTCCTTGCTGGACACGACCTTGCGGGCCTGGCCCAGGTCGCTGATCTGTGCCGTCTCCAGCTTGCGGCCCATCTCTTCGGTGATCACCTGACCGCCGGTGAGGATGGCGATGTCCTGTAGCATGGCCTTGCGCCGGTCGCCAAATCCAGGGGCCTTCACGGCTAGCAAGCTGAAAGTGCCCCGCAGCTTGTTGAGGACCAGTGTCGCCAACGCCTCTCCATCCACGTCTTCAGCGATGACTACCAGCTCGCGCTTTCCCACCTGCACCAGTTTCTCCAAAACGGGGATGATGTCGGTGGCGGCGGAGATCTTCTTGTCGTGGATCAGGATGTAGGGCTCTTCCAGCTCGGCCTGCATGGCCTCAGGATTGGTGATAAAGTAAGGGGACATGTACCCCCTATCGAACTGCATGCCCTCCACGTACTCGGTCTCGAAGGCCAACCCCCTCGACTCCTCGACGGTGATCACACCGTCCTTGCCAACCTTGTCCATCACCTCGGCGATGAGAGCTCCGATCTCCTTGTCATTGGCCGAGATGGCGGCCACGTTGGCGATCTCATCCTTGGTGATCAGATTCTTGGACTGTCCCTTGATGGCCTCCACGATGGCCCCAGTCGCCCTCTCAATGCCCCTCTTGATGAGCATGGGGTTGGCTCCAGCGGCCACGTTCTTCAGCCCTTCATTGACGATCATGTGGGCCAGGACTGTGGCGGTGGTGGTGCCGTCTCCGGCCACGTCGTTAGTCTTGGTGGCTGCTTCTTTGAGGAGCTGGGCGCCCATGTTTTCGTAGGGATCCTCCAGCTCTATCTCCTTGGCCACGGTTACGCCGTCGTGAGTGATGGTGGGAGCTCCCCACTTCTTGTCCAGGGCCACGTTGCGTCCCTTCGGCCCCAGGGTTGTACCCACTGCGTTGGCCATGACGTCAATTCCCTTTTTCAGGGACCTTCTAGCTTCTTCTGAGAAAATAAGTTGTTTTGCAGGCATAGTTTTAATCTCCTTTTCTTATTCCACTATTGCCAGGATATCGCTCTCTCTGAGCACCAGGACCTTGCGGTCAGTCTCCAGCTTGACCTCGGTGCCGGCGTACTTGGCAAAGAGAACGCGGTCCCCCTCCTTGACGTCCATGGGGATGCGCTTTCCCTCTTCGTCGCGGCGGCCTGGGCCAACGGCCAAGACCTCACCCTCCTGCGGCTTCTCCTTGGCCGTCTCCGGAAGGACGATACCGCTGGCCGTCACTTCCTCCTTCTCGATGGGCTCCACAATCAGACGGTCGCCCAAGGGCTTCAGCTTAATTGACATTTTTCCTACCTCCATTTACGATTTTTAGTTTTCACATTTTAGCACTCTCAGCTCGAGAGTGCTAAAAGCGATACATATAATACCACAAAATCGCCAAACGCGCAAATCGCACTTTGCCCGCCGGCAGGCTAAGTCAGCAGTTCTGCCTGGCGCAAGATTCCCCGTATCTCCTCGACCTCTTCGGGGCGGGGATAGAAGAGCGGCGAACGTGGGCTCCCACCATAGTAGCCCAGAAGGTCCAGTGCCGCCTTCAGGCCACCGATGCCGAATTGGCTGGTCACGGCTCGGCCAACGGGCATGAGCTTGTAATGCAGGGCCCGTGCTTCGTTGAGCTTGCCCTGGTCAAACAGTTCTTTGATAGCCACACATTCCCTCGGAGCGACGTTAGCCAGGGCTAAAATGGCCCCTATCGCTCCTACACCCAGAGCGCTGTAATAAGTTGGGGCATTGCCCACCAAAACCTCGAAATTCGGTGGGGCCAGGCGGATGATCTCAATGAGCTGACCGATGTTTCCCGCGCTATCTTTCATCCCCACGATGTTGGGATGCTCTGCCAGCCTGGCCACCAACGTCGGAGCGATGTTTAGCCCCGTAAACTTCGGCACGTTGTAGACCAGGATGGGAATGGGCGAAGCGTCTGCGAGGGAGACGTAGTGGCGATGGAGGGCCTCAGGGGTCATCTGCCCTTTGTAATAGGACGGGGTCACGACCAAAGCTCCATCTGCTCCCAGGTCAGCCGCCGTCTGAGTGCTCTCAATGGTCAGCCTGGTTGACTCGTGGCCAGTGCCCACAACGAGCAACTTGCTGCTGGGGATAGCCTTTCGTGCGGTAGCGATCACCGCCCGCTTCTCGGCCTCGCTCAGGTACACGTTCTCTCCGTTGGAGCCCAGGACGACGTAGCCCGCCAGCCCTGTCTGGTTCCACCTGGCGATGTTCTCTTCTAGTTTGTCATGAGCTACCTCGCCATCGCTGAAAGGGGTGGGAATGGGGGGAAACACGCCTTCAAACATTAACTCTGCTCCTTTGTCCTCATGTGAGGGAAGAGGATGACCTCGCGGATAGAAACCTGGTCGGTCAACAACATGGTCAAGCGATCAATGCCCATGCCAAAGCCTCCTGTCGGAGGCATGCCGTAGCTCAAAGCGGTCAGCCAGTCCCTGTCCATCTGATGAGCATCCTCGTCGCCAGCCTCGTAAGCGCGTCCGTGGGCCAGGAAGCGCTCCTCCTGATCCAGCGGGTCGTTTAGCTCCGAGTAGGCGTTGCAGATCTCCATACCCCCCGCGAAGCCCTCGAAACGCTCCACGGTTTCCGAGGAACCTGGCTTTGGCTTAGCCAGGGGTGACAGTTCCAGGGGGTAATCCATCAAGAAAGTGGGCTGGACGAGCTTGGGCTCCACGTAGTTGGAGAGAAGAGCATCAATGAGCTTGCCTCGAGTGGCCGTGGGATCCACGTTCCCGCCGATGGCCCGAATCGCCTGGTACAAGCTCTGGGCATCGGGATGCTCCTCATAGTCAATACCCGATTCTTCTTTGATGGCCTGGCGCAGGCTGCGGCGCGGCCAGGGCGGAGCGAGGTCCATCTCGTTCCCTTGATAGGTAATGCGAGTCGTGCCCAATACCTCCTGGGCTGCGTAGGAGACCATCTGCTCGGCCATCTCCATGACATCGTGGTAATCGGCGTAAGCCTGGTAGAACTCCAACTGGGTGAACTCAGGGTTGTGCTTATGGGAGACGCCCTCGTTGCGGAAGTCCTTGCCGATCTCGTAGACTCGCTCGTAGCCGCCGATAATCAGCCGCTTGAGGTAAAGCTCATCGGAGATGCGGAGATAGAGGTCTTGGTCCAGGATGTTGTGATGGGTGATAAAGGGCCTGGCCGCCGCCCCGCCGTAGATAGGTTGCAGAACGGGGGTCTCCACCTCCAGGAACCCCCGTTCATCAAGAAAGCGGCGCAGCGCGCTGACAAGGCGGGCCCGGACCACGAAAACCTTGCGCACCTCCTCGTTGGCGACCAGGTCCAGGTAGCGCTGACGATAGCGGGTCTCCACGTCCTTGAGGCCGTGCCATTTAGAAGGTAAGGGATGCAGGGATTTGGCCAGCAGCTCGAAGTCCATCACCTGGAGAGTGATTTCGCCGCTGCGGGTGCGGAAGAGTCGCCCTGCTGCCCCGATGAAATCGCCGATGTCGAAATCTTGCTTGAAGAATTCGTAGGCCTCCTCCCCCAGAGTGTCCTGACGCAGGTAGATCTGGATGCGCCCGCTGCCGTCTTCGATGTGGGCGAAAGTTGACTTGCCCATCACGCGGATGCTCATCAGCCTGCCAACCAGGCTGATCTCGCTCTCCGGTTCGCCCGTTTCGAATTCCAGGACCGCTTCGGCCGCCGTGTGACTGCGCTGGGCTCGCGGCGGGTAGGGGTCTATACCCCCTTCTCTGATCCTCTCCAGCTTAACACGTCGCTGTCTCTCCAAATCGCTGAGTCTTTCCATTGCCTGTCCTCGCTTGGCTACTCATTAGTGTCAACTTAAGCTCTGAGCCCCGTCCCTTCGGCGGGCTCAGGACAGGCCCCGGGGCGGTCCGGGGACGGGCCTTTGAGCCTTAAGTTGACACTAATGCTTGGCTATTCGATGGCGATTATCCGGAAACTCAGGATGCCGTCGGGGGCGTTGACGATGACCTCATCGCCGACGCGGTAACCCAGCAGGGCTTTGCCGAGGGGAGATTCGTTGGAGATGCGGCCACTCCTGGGATCTGCCTCGGCCGAGCCGACGATGTGGTAAGTCTCCGGCTCCCCGTCGTTCTCCCTCACCGTCACGTGGCCGCCTATGCCCACCCTGTCAGAGGGGCCGCCCTTCTCAATGATCTCGGCGGTTTTCAGGATCATCTCCACAGTCAAGATGCGGCCCTCAACAAAGGCTTGCTCGTTCTTGGCATCCTCGTACTCAGCGTTCTCCAGGACGTCCTGCCCCTCCAGGACATCGCGCAGGCGCTGAGCTACCTCTTGACGACGCACGGTACGTAAGTATTCCAGTTCTTCCTCCAGCTTCTTGAGCCCTTCTGGAGTCAAAAAGGTCGTTTGTGCGGTCATGTTTCCCCCACTTGACAAAGATTAGCCCCCACCGAGTTCGATGAGGAAGCGACTGGATCAAGATATGCGAAAGCCGGCTTATATACGACAAAAACTGAGAGTGCCCCTCTCAGTCGGTGATCAACCGCGACATATTATAAACCAAATTGGCTTATTTGTAAAGTTTCGCTACCATGCATTTCTCTCAAAGTTGACTAAATGGCGAAAATGGTATATGCTATTATCACTGTCGTTATCGAGGGAGTGGTTGAGTCCCGGTGGGCTCCGCGGTCTTCAAAACCGTTGGTGGGTGCTGCAGAAGCGGCCAAGGTGGGTTCGACTCCCATCCACTCCCGCTATCCCCTCTTTTTTCTATTCCCCCTCACAAAGCTCCAATCCATCCCAGGCCGGCTCGGAATCGGGGTTTAGCTCCAGCGCCTTCTCTAACCAGGGAATGGCCTTGTCACACTCGCCCAGGTAAACATACGAGAGGCCAAGCTCATAGTAGTACTCCTCGGACTGGATTCCCAGCTCGATGGCCCGCTCGAAATTGGGGATGGCGTCTTCGTAGTTTCGCTTCACGTAGTAGATAATGGCCAGGTGGGCGTAAACACTGGCGTACTCAGGATCAACCTCGATAGCCCTCTCCAGCTCAATTATGGCTAACTCGTAATCCCCCAGGTGATAGTGGGTCCACCCCAGTTGGTCATAGCCCTCAGGACTGTTGGGGTCAACTTCAGTGGCCTTTTGGAACTGGTCAATGGCCAAATCGTAATCGTCTAACACGCGGTAATTGCGGCCCAGGCCGATGTAGAGATAGCTCAGCTGAGGCTGAAGGGACACCGCGATTTCGTATTCGGCGATGGCCCCTTCGTAATCCCCTTGTTTCTCCAGGACGTAACCCAGGTTGCGATGGGCATCAACGCTGCCATCATCAAGCCAGACGGCTTCCTCAGCAGTTTCCAGGGCCCTCTCCCAGCGCCCCGCGTCCACATAGGCCTCGGCCAGATAGGCGTGGGCCTCAGCCGAATTGGGGTCGAGATCAACAGCTCGCAGGCAAGCGGTGATGGCCTCTTCGATCTGGCCGTCCCAGTCTAAGGCCATGCCCAGGATGGCATAACTCTCCGCGCTCCCCGGGTCGAGCTCGACAGCTCGCTGGGCCAGGTTCACAGCCTCGCTGGTGCGGCCACGCAGCGTCAACAGCTTAGCCAACCGCACATAGGCTGTGGCATCCTCAGGCTCGAGTTCCGTCGCCCTCCGATAGGCTTCAATGGCCTCGTTCAGCTTTCCCTCTCGGAAAAAAGCCTGGCCTTCCACCAGATACGATTGAGCGGTCCTGGTGGGGACTGGAGTAGGTTTGAAGGGGCGCACCCAATCGGGCTGCTGAGTGATGACGTACAGGCCCGCTGAGATCAGTATCATCAGGATGAGCACGCGCAGGGGGGAAGAACTTCTCCGTTTCTTTCTCGGTTTGATGTACATCTCAACTTCCTTGCTGGATATTGGGTGTTGACTTACAGCTCCACCAGGTTCACTTTGCCTAGCATCTGGAAGTATGCAACCAGGAGCTCCACGTCGCGCTGGCCAGTTTCTAGCTCTATCAAGTCGGCGATTTCCAGCAGACTGCGCTTCCCATTAGTCCAATACACGGCCAGGGTGGGCAGGGTAAAGAATCCCTTCTTGTGTTCTTTGCGCATTTGCCACACCAGTTCCCGCTCCTCCTCGCTCAGTTGGTACAGATAGGGGCGCAAAGGGACGGGGCCGCGATATAGCCGCCTGGGCACGATCTTCGCTGCCCTCCCCTCCCATTCGTCCAGCTCCCGCTTTGATGCCTCCGACAACTCGGCCCGATCGCGCTCTCCCGCGCAGACCCCAATGGCCTCCTCGCCTCTGGCTGACTCCCTGCTAGCGAATTCGGCTGCTTCCTTTTGCCACCCCCCAACAGCGATCACGGGGCTCAGTCGCTTCAGCGAGGCCAGGGCTTGCTGCTCCCGCTCGACCAGGTAAGCAGTTTTTTGGCGCAGGAAGGCGATGGTCTCCCCCAGCTTATCAGTCCCCTCTTTCTCCAGGCCAAGGTGGGTTGCTTCAGTGACCTTCTCCTGAACGAACCGCACCATGTCTCGTTTGAAACGGGCCGCCATCTCGTAGCCCAACCAGGTGGCCTCGTCCTGGCCGGCGTCGGCCAGGAAGCAGGCGTAGGTCGCAGCCAGGCTCCCCACGCGGCTCAGCATGGCTGGGTCAACCTTGTCTGGGGTATCTTGCGAAGTGTGGTAGAACTTGTCGGGCCACTGGATGATCATTGGGGTCGGCACCCCCACCGAGGGGTCGGAGAGAATGTAATGGTCGCTACCGCCGGAGAAAGGGATCACAGCATGGCGGAAGAGAGCATATTCTCTCGTACCCCCCAGGGCTGCGGTCTCGCCCAACAACTCCTCCCGCAGGCGCTCCAAGAGATAAGGAGCAAACGAGGGCATAGCCTGGGGCGGGCGCTCGATCAGGAAAGAGCTTCCGCACAACTCCTGGTTTTGGCCCACCATGTCCAGGTTGAGACCGGCCACCATGCGCTCAATCTCATCCTCACGGGTAGCCAGGTAGGCGTAGGTGCCCGTCATCTCAGGCACCCACAGAAACCTTATGCCTCGCCTGGGCGGGGCCAACTTTCCCGCGTCAACGAGCTTTTGCAGGGTGCGAGCGATCTCCAGGGCCGCGGCCGATCCTGAGGCGTTGTCGTTGGCCGAGGGGCGGGGATGGCAGAGATGGGCCACGATCACCACCTCTTCACTTGTTTTCCCCGGCATCAGAGCGGAGACCACCTCGATCTCCCCATCGTAGAGGCGGCTGATCACTTTGGCCCGAACCTTGACTGGCGGCTCTCCATCCTGAGCCTGCTTCTTAATCAATTGGCGCAGCCTCTCACCCTCCCGCGGCGAGAGGACGAAGCCAAAGCACTTCTTCTCCTGGTCTGTCCACCAAAATGAGGTGTACTGGAGGGCGTCGGGCACGTCCATGCGGGCGCGGACGGGCGGTGTCTCCCTCATGCCATCGAAGACGATGCCCACAGCGCCGCGTTTCTCCACGGCCAACTCGCGCACCCGGTTGAGATCGCCTTTGGTAAGCACTACCTTGCCCTTCAGGCTCAGCCCCTCATAGTCCGCTTCCTCTTCGCCATCCTCCAGCAGAACCACCTCTGCCTCCCCCTCGAAGGGCACACTGCGCTGGACAAGGGAGATAGGGCAGTCGCGGAAATCGGCCAGCTTGCGCCGCTCGTCCTCTGGCTCAACGAGGTGCAGGGTGGCCTCCGTAGCCTCCCACTCCTGGAACATCCGCGCCGACCAGTACTGCGTCTTCTCATCCGCTGGGAAGGAAAGTACCTCGGCCTGGATGCCCGCCTCGCGCAGGCGCTCCAGGCAATAGTGCGCCGCCTGGCGGAAACCAGGGCTGGCCTGCATGCGGTGATAGCGGGCGATGTCTATCACGTAGCCCATGGCCGCCTGCCCCGAGAACTCTTCACGTATGACTTTGAAAGCCTCCTTGAACATGATCGTCCTCCCTAACATTTTACGTTTCACGCCCATATAATATCACCATACTGAACACAAGTCAAGGCCGACTGGACAAGATAGCCAAAAAAGATTATAATTCACCCATTCACAGAGGAGGAGGTATCGCCACGCAGACAACATCTCGCCTGACAGCCCCAACCTGGCTTAAGGGCTTAGCCCTGGTGGTCATTCTCTTGCTCGTGGTCATCCTGGTTATCGGGGCGCTGGGAGTCTACCACGGGTTGCAAGAGCGCGACCGTCTGACCCACGAGACAGCGGAGGAACATTACGCTGCTGGCCTGGCTCACCTGGAGAACAGCCAATACGAACTCGCTGTAGCCGAGCTGGAACTGACCCTGCGCCTGGTGCCAGGTTACCGAGAGGCCGAGGAGAAGTTGAGCGAAGCTAAAGCCAGGCTCGAAGTCCAGGCCACGCCAACGTTTGAGGTTCAGAAAAAGGTGGCGGCGGACTTATTCAGCCAGGCCCAAACCTTCTATGATGAGGGCAAGTGGGACGATGTAGTCCTGACGCTGGAGCGGTTGCGGGCCCTGGACCCCGACTACGAGCCAGAAGCTGTGGAAGAGTTGCTCTTCGCGACCTATTATGACCAGGGCTTGGAATTGATCAACGAGGGGCGACTAGAGGAGGCCCTGCGCTATCTGGACAAGGCTCTGGAGCTAAAGCCAGCCCAGGAAGATGTTCTCGAACAAAGGAAACTGGCCGCGCTCTACCTGACCGCTATAAGCTATTGGGGCGCCGACTGGGATAAGGCTATCACCAACTTCTATGAATTATATAGCCTCGAACCCGATTACATGGACGTGAAGCAGCGACTCCACGAAGCCTACATGAGAAAAGGAGACCTATACGCCGATCAAAGCGAGTGGTGTTCGGCAGAGGACCAATACTCACTGGCGCTCGAAATCCAGCCCGATGAAGCTGGGGAAGGGAAAAGAGTTGAAGCCAACCGGCTTTGTTCGGGAGCAGCACCTACTCCGGCCATCGCCAGTACCGTTTCCCCCACCATTGTCCCCGAATATGCCGCCGGCTTACCGCTGGGCAAAATCGCCCTACCCGTCTACGATGCAGAAAGGCAGGTCTACGACATCTTCGTCGTGTACGCAGAGGACATGCACTGGGCGAGGGTAGCCAGCCTGGCCGACCAGCCAGTCTTTCGCCCCGACGGGAGACGAATAGCCTTTCGCTCGCGACAGAGTCAAAAGCCCGGCCTCTATGCTGTGGATATAGACGGAAACAACGAAGCAATCGTCACGACCTCCGATGAGGCTGGCTTGCCCACCTGGTCGCCTGATGGGGAGCGCATCGCCTTCGTCATCTATAACATGGTACAGAATACATGGCGGATTTATCTCACCCCTGCTGATGGGGAGGAAGAGGCCATGGAGTTAGTCTCTGGCTGGGCGCCGGCCTGGGGGCCAACAGGTCAATTGGCCTACACAGGCTGCAACGAGGGTGGCGGACACTGTGGTATCCGCTTTACCACCGATGACAACCTATCCAGTCCCATCTTGATTACCGCTGACCCCCGCGACATCGGGCTGGCCTGGTCCCCCGACGGGACGCAAATCGCCTACATGTCCGATCACGACGGCAACTGGGAGATCTATACAGTTGGGGTGCCCTTTCCAGACGTCAGGCGGCTGACCATCAACGAGGCCAACGATGGCCTGCCCACCTGGTCTCCCGACGGGCAACACATCGCCTTCGTCTCCGACCGTGACGGGGTGTGGGCCCTTTACCTCATGAAACCCGACGGCAGCCAACAAACCAAAATCCTCGACCTCGGCCCTGAACTCCCAGACTGGCTGGATCAGAGCATCTCGTGGGTGAGGTAAGGAGCAAAGATCATGACTCAAGAGACCGTGAAACTATGGATTCCCTTTGAGGCATTGGTTGATTCTGTGAGAGAGCTAAGCCTGAAGGATAAGCGCCGGCTTTGGGAACTGCTTGATGAGCAAATGGCCCAAGCTGAGGAAGAAATGTGGGAGCGAGGCCAGGCTGTTCAAGCTGAGATCCAGGAAGCCCGCGTCGCTTACCAGGCAGGAGACTATGTGACCATTGATGAGTATATAGCTCAGCGGCATGAGAAAGCCCGATGAGTTACCAGGTCATCGTTCCCAAACCTGTGCAAAAGCAGTTGGACAGCTTGCCCGACATCGTCCGTGAGCGGGTTCTCAGGCGGATTGTAGCGTTGAAAGAAAACCCACGTCCCCCTGGCTGTGTCAAGTTGAAAGGCTACGAGAATGAGTATCGCATCCGAATTGGCAACTACCGGGTGCGGTACGAAGTCCGTGATGAGAAGTCCATCGTCCTACTACTTCATTGCAAGCATCGGAAAGATGTGTACCGCTGATCCCCGCAATATCGGCCTCGCATGGTCCCCAGATGAGACGCAGGTCGCCTATTGAGGAAATGAGTAACGAGTCAACGGGGCACTCATTTCTCGTTGACTCGTCACCTCATTCTCTCAATGGACTTCCAGCACTGGGACCGACGGCGTTGGCTGCACTGTGCGTCCACGATAGGGACGCGAAGTCCCTTCCGGTGTTGGCTGGGGCACCCGCCCACCTTCGTAGCGGATCTGCTCCGCCAGGACGCTTTGGTAACGCTGCATCAGCTCGGCATCCTTGACCATCGCCTCGTCGCCCGTGAGACGCGCCACCTCGCGCAGCGCCTGCTCCAGGTCGTAGGCCAGGCCCCAGGCATCCTCGTAGCGGCGCGCCTGGTACAACTGATCAATCTCCTCCAGCCCCTCGGCCGTGCGCTGGATGGCGAAGTTGCGCAGCACCTCCAGGTCCCACAAGGGGTCATAGTCCGCCCCGGTGCCGGTGCGCGCCGTGACCTCCTGTGTCACTTGCTCAAGTCGCTGGGCAAAGATATCGAAATAATCCAGCGTCACCGTAGCCATCACGCGCTCCCCTCCTCGTCCCGGACTCACCTGCAACTGGGCCAGCAGCACCTGGCCATCGCCAGTGCCCAACTCCTGCATGGTGATCTGCACGGGGCCGGCAGGCGGCCGCCCCTCGTAGCCAGTGAGACCGAGCATCTCCACGCCCTCTCCAGGGTACACCGTCACCGCCACCTCGCGGGCCACTTTTTCCATCAATCCCGCCACCTCGCGGCGGAAAACCTTGTCCATCTCCTCCGCAGAGTCTACGAAGTGATAGGCTCCCTTGCCCTGCCGCGCCAACTGGCTCAGCAACTGGTCGTTGAAATCCAGCCCCAGGCCAATGGTGGAGAGGTAGATGCCACGCTGGTTGTAAGCCAGCGCCTCGCCAGCGATCTGGTCTGAGTCTGTGACCCCTCGGTTGGCGATGCCATCGGTCAGCAGGATGACGCGGTTGTTGCGGCGGATGTCGAAGTTCTTGTCCACCTCCTGGAAGCCTAGCATCAGGCCGGCGTGCAGGTTGGTGGAACCCCGTGGGTACAGCCCCTCAACGGCCCGGTCGATCCAGCGACGGTCGCCAACGCGCTGCGCCGGCAATACCGCCTCGGTCTGGTCGTCGTAGCCGATCACGGCCACGATGTCGTTGGGGTCGAGGCTGCGGAAGAAGACGCGCAGCGATTGCTGCAGATAGGGCCACTTGTCCGGCGCGTCCATCGAGCCGCTGCGGTCAATGACCAGCGCCAGGTTCAGCGGTGTGACCTGTTCGTCCTCCGCCTCTCGCGCCTGCACGCCGATCTGCAGCCAGACCTCACCGCCCGCGGTGGGGATTTGCTCGTTGCCCAACCGCAGGTCGAGTCCCAGCGCCGTCTCCGTCGGTGCCGGGAAATGCTGCTCGTAGTAATTGAGATACTCGGCGACCCGTACCTCCTCCGCTGGCACGATGACCCCCTGGTTGATCAGGGCCCGGCTGCGTGCTTTGCTGGCGTCCTGCGGCGCTGCGCACGCTCCTGTCAACAAGGCAACTCCCAACATCAGAGCCAGCAATAGAGACTTCCTTCTGTTCAACATGATCCTTCCTCCTTTTTTGTTTTTTGGGGGAGCTCTTCTGCTCCCTGTTTGATCCGGCTTTGCAGCCGGCCTCCTTTGTGCTACAATAGTAACCCATCCGCTGTTGCATTTCAAGAGCCAATTGTGTACCATTGACAGTGACACGGTGTGACAGGAGCTGCACATGGAGTCATTCGCACAACTTCTCGTGCGATACATGCGCCGCGTCGGCATCACCGATGCCGAACTGGCCCGCGCCATCGGCGTGCGCCGCCAGACCATCTTTCGCTGGAAAGAGGGGCTAACCGCGCGCCCCCGCCACCGCGAGGATGTGCTGCGTTGCGCCGACAAGCTGCGACTGATGCCCCAGGAACGAGACGAATTCCTCCTGGCAGCAGGCTTCGCCCCTGAGGAGCCGGTATCGCCTCTGCCCGCCATTATGGAAGCAGAAGCGCCCGCTTCGAAGCCCCGCCGTCCGCACTGGGGATTGCCTATTGCCGCAGCCGTCCTGATCATCGTGGCCGCGCTTATCGGATGGGCACTGGCGAGAAAGGCCAGCGAGCGACGCCAACTCGCTCCAGTCGTCCCCGCCGGTCCCGGCGAAACATTGGTGCTCGTCAGTCGCTTCGCCAACTACTCTGAGCGCGTGGGCTACAACGTGGCTGGCCGCATCCGCGAGGCATTGCAGGAGGAATTCGAGGGGGAGGCCCTGGCCGACAGCCGCGTGGCCATCTGGGCGCAGCCGCTGACGGGCCGGGACGAGGCAGTGCAGATGGGGCAAGAGTACGGAGCGACGGTGGTGATCTGGGGGGAATACGACAGCGGGCGGGTGCTGACCAACTTCACATTGCCGTCCGAGCAGGAAGCGATGCGCACCGTGCGCCAGGTGACCACGCCAGCAGACCTGACCGCGGCCATCAACACCGAACTGCCAACCACGGCGCGTTGGGTCGCGCTGATCAGTGTGGGACAGGTGCACTACGCCGCTGGTCGCTACCAGCAGGCGTTGGCCGCCTTCGAGCGAGCGCTGAGCTATCCGCCCGGAGATGAGAGTGCACTGGCCAGCGCCTACTTTGCGCTGGGTTACATCTACGGCCTGCAAGGGGATCCAGATCAGGCCATAGCCTACTACGCACGCGCCATCGAACAAAATCCTTCCCTGGTTTCAGCCTACAACAACCGTGGAGTGGCCTATCTGGAGCAAGGAGGGAAAAACAACCTGCAGCGAGCCATCAGTGACTTCGGTCAGGCCATCGAGCTCGTTCCAGCGTTGGCTGCCCCGTACCTCAATCGCGGTCTGGCCTACTTTGCGCTGGGGGAAGCTTATGGTCAACAATCGCTGGCGGACTTGCAGCAGGCACAGGCCCTGCAACCCGATGCTCCTGGGCCGAACAACGCCCTCTGCTGGGAGCTGAGCCTACTCGGCCAACCCGAAGATGCGCTGCCCTACTGCGAGAATGCTGTAGCAACTGACTCTACAGCGCTCAGCCGCGACAGCCGTGGCTTGACCTACGCGCTGCTAGGCCGTACCGAAGAAGCCATCAGCGACTTTGAGGCTTTCCTGGCCTGGCTGGACGCGCAGCCTGAGGATGCTCAGGCACGCTATGATACTAGCCGTCGAGCATGGATCGAGGCATTGCGAGGGGGGCGTAACCCGTTTAGTGAGGAGACCCTGCGAGCTCTTCGGGCCGAATAGTGAGCTTGACGTTTTCGGGCAAATAGTCTATACTATTAGCAGACGGGGCGTAGCGCAGATGGCCAGCGCGCAGCGTTTGGGACGCTGAGGTCGGCGGTTCAAGTCCGCCCGCCCCGACCTGGTTGGCAGATAGCGGATGGCGCATAGCAGATAGCCAATTGCAGATAGCATTATTAGCCATCAGCTATCGGCCATCAGCCAACACGCGGGAGTAGCTCAGTGGTAGAGCTCCTGCCTTCCAAGCAGGCTGTCGCGAGTTCAAGTCTCGTCTCCCGCTCTGTTGGGCCCATAGCTCAATGGCAGAGCAACCGGCTCATAACCGGTCGGTTCTTGGTTCGAGTCCAAGTGGGCCCACTGATACTACAACGGCTTCAAAACAAAACGAATCGGGTGTAAAGGTGCGCTTCTGGCGGTGCCAAGCCAAAGCAGCCAACCCCAACTCTCAACTCCGACGCCAGCCGAGGTTGCACTCTTGCGTGCCCTGAGGCTGGCGTTTTTGTATTAGAGGGGGCGGCCCAGCTCATCACCGGTGCGGCCACGATGCAAAAGTGCGCTTCAAGCTCGACTTCGAGGCGGACGAGGTGATCATTGATTTCCGGGTGACCAGGTTGCGGCTGCTATGAGGCAACGGATAGGCAGCGGATAAGATCTCCTAAATCTTGTCAAATCCCCGTCGGCGCATACCAGCAGATGAACTAGCGAGGGGCTCTATCTGCTTATCTGTTCGCCAGCTAGGCCGCTTACTTGACAACGTGTACATGCACAAGCGTATTCATTCTTCGCTGGGCTATCTCACCCCAGCCGAGTTTGAAGCCCAATGGCGAGAGAATCAGGTCCTTGAGTTGAACTAAAAACCGTCAAAAAAGTGTCCAATCTCAGGGGGGCAGTTTAGAGGCTCCTTGCTCATTGGGGTGTGTCTGAGACGAGTTGGGAGGGAGCTTATGAAACACTGGCTATTTGTCCGAATCCTGTTCCGCCGATTTTCCTCTAAACATCTTCGCTTTCTAATCTGGATTTACCTTGTGGCATTGCTCTTCCTATCTTTCTACTCGAAAGCTTCCACTCAAGTAGGTTTTGTAACTCAAGAAATGCAGCGTCCACTGAGGGCTGACTACCCACCGACTGAAGCTGAGAATAGCCTTTATTTCCTTATCCCGCCAAGATGGGAAAGCGTAGGTTATATGTTTAAGCTCGAAAATGAGAGCAACTCAGTTGTTGGATTCAGAGTGTATGTTGGATCTGTTCTTCAACCTCAAATCGAGCAAACCCTCCTACCTCAAGAAGTCAAATCCATAGATTTGACAGATTCCTGGTTTGAAACACGCCTGATCAAGATTGAATCCGATAGACCCTTGTATGGGGAGTTCCTCGTTCATACGCCTGACGAAAGAACTCCAAAAGTACCGGCTTTTTCTAGGGGTTTGAAGACGGCGACTTTTGAATTCTATAAGGGTCCAGAAGCAGAAGGAATGATACATCTGGCTAATGTCAATAGCAAGCCAATCAGTGTTGAAATAGTGACACGTGACCCTCACGAGGTTGTGTTAGAGGAAAAAGAGATGTACTTGGTGCCTAATTCGACAATGGCACATTTCTCGGCTGACTTCTCGCTGATCTAGCATTGGGA
>CAYMKL010000023.1:0-67541 GCA_964390805.1 uncultured Anaerolineae bacterium
GGGCTGGCCCCCTGAAACCCTCAAGGAGCTTCTCCCAAGCGGGTAACGCTCCCCTCTTTTTTGTTGCCAAAGGAGGCGAAACCTGGTATACTATACCTCGTCGAGCTCACTTCTACGCCACAGCCGTCATCTGGAGGGAAGCAGAATGGCCGTATCCTACGCCGATGCCAGAACCGAGGTCGAAGGGCTGGTGGAACGCTTCGCCAGGCTGAGCGCCCGCAACCGCAAGCGGTACAATGAACCCGCCACCCGGCAGGAGTTCATTCTACCCCTTTTCCGCGCTCTGGGCTGGAACATCGAGAACACCCGCGAGGTCAGCCCTGAGGAAAGGGTGTCGCGGGGCTTCGTGGATTTTGCCTTCCGCCTGGACAGCATCCCTCGCTTCTTCCTGGAGACCAAGAAAATCCCCGCCGACCTGGACGACCCCCGCTGGGCGCGGCAGGCCATCAACTATGCCTGGCTCAAAGGCGTCACCTGGGCCGTGCTGACGGATTTTGAGGGGCTCAAGGTCTTCAACGCCGAGTGGCAGGAGACCCATCCCGTCCGCGCCATCTTCAAGGATGTCTATTGGGACGAGTATCTGGATCGCTTTGACGATCTGTGGTTGCTGTCGCGTCCGGCGATGGAGGAGGGTGCCCTCGACCGGGCGGCTGAGGCGGTGGGAAAGAAGGTCAAGAAGACGCCGGTCAGCCGCCAACTCTTCGCCGACCTGACCGAGTGGCGACGCGAGCTCTTCCGCCACCTGCGGCCCTACAACCCGATGTGGAGCGTTGAGCAGATTGACCAGGCCGTGCAGCGCATCCTCGACCGGTTGATCTTCATCCGCACCTGTGAGGACCGCGAAATCGAGTCCTACTGCCTGCAGCCGATGCTGCGCCAGTGGCGTGACCAGGGACGCAAGAAGGACCTGGTGCAGACGCTCAGCACCCTCTTCCGAGAGTTCGATGACATTTACGACACCCGCCTCTTCGCGCCCCACTTCTGCGAGGAACTCACCAGTGAGCCAACCCCTTTCGAACAGGTCATCAAGGGGCTGTACGAGGTGCCGGGCGGCTACGGCTTGTACGATTTCAACGCCATTGATGCCGACGTGCTGGGAGGCATCTACGAGCAATACCTGGGCCACCGGGCGCAGGACCCGGAGGGCAAGCAGGTCGTTGACAAGCGGGCCAGGCGCAAGGCTCAGGGCATCTATTACACGCCGCAGTTTGTGGTGCGCTACATTGTGGGGCAGACGCTGGGCCGTTTGCTGGAGGAGCAGGACTACGGACAGGCCCGCCAGGTGAAAGTGTTGGACATGGCCTGCGGCTCCGGTTCGTTCCTCATCGAAGCCTTCGATGTGTTGGACCGCTACCTGTCCGGAATGCGCGGGCAGCTATCTCCCCTCTCCCGCTTTTCGGGAGAGGGGCCGGGGGTGAGGGCTGCCGGGGACATACACGACTTCGCCCGCCGCATGGAGATCCTGACCGGCAACCTGTACGGCGTGGACCTGGACGCCCAGGCGGTGGAGATCGCCCGCTTGAACCTGTTGCTCAAGGCCGTGAACCAGCGCGGCGAGCTGCCCAGGCTGGAAAACATCCGCCAGGGAAACAGCCTGATTAGCGGCACGCCCGAAGAACTGGAAGCCGCCTTCGGCCCCAACTGGCGGGACAAACACCCCTTCAACTGGGAGGAACAGTTCCCCAGGATCATGGAACAGGGTGGATTTGACGTGATTGTGGGCAATCCGCCGTATGTGCGCGCGGAACGGATGGCGAAAGATGAGCGAGCCTACTGGCAAGAGTCAGGACAGTTCGAGGTGATCTATGGTCGGTTCGACATCTTCATCCTGTTTGTGGAGAGAGCCATCAGACTTTTGAAAGAAGGTGGGCGTCTAGGGCTTATTGTTCCGTATGCCGTCCTTAGCCAAAACTACGGGAAGGAACTGCGAAAGCTTATCCTGGACACTTGCTGCATTGAATGGATTGTAGACCTCTCAGAGTTCAGGGTCTTTCAGGAAGCTAGCGTTGCTACATGCATCCTGATCTTGCGCAAAGAGGGTGACGAGACGACAAGGGAGGGAAATCGTGTAGGGGTCGTCCGACAGGACGACTATAGCGACGGAATCAACCCGAACGGAGAAAACTCGTATCTGATTCCCCAAATCGTCTTTCGGGATACGCTGTATACCAGCTTCCGACTGGAACTGAGCGAGCCAGTGTTGCAGGTAATTGACAAAATTGATACGCGGAGTCTCAAGCTTGGCGACCTTTGCTACATCATTACAGGTGCGGTCCTCCACAATCCGCGCACTGGTGCTTCCAAAGAGCGTCTGATTCACACCAGAGAAGCACCGGGACTGAAGCCCTACATCGAAGCCAAAGAAGTAGCACGGTACGTACCTCCTGAAAATACCCGGTTTCTTGACTATGTACCCCACGATGTGCATCGTCCAAAGTTCCCCGAACTGTTCGAGAACGAAAAGCTGATGATCTGCAGAATCGCCAACGAGGTGATGGCTACCTATGATGACCAACACCTGTACACCGACCACACGTTAGATCTGGCGGTACGAAAAGACAAGCTCCAGTATGTCAAGAGGCGCGACTTGAAGATCAGCAACGAGGAAGCCAGTTTCGTCCGGCAGTATCACCTATTCTACCTGCTGGGGTTGATCAATTCCCGAGTGGCAACCTTTTACTTACAAATGATGCTGGGTATGGCCATCGAAATCAATCCGGAGACAGCTCGCCAGCTTCCCATCTGCCGCATCAACTTCGACGACCCGGCGGATGTGGCGCGGCATGACAAAATGGTGGCGATGGCGGAGGAGATGCTGCGGCTGCAAAAGGAGCACGCCCAGGCCGACGCGCTGAAAGAAGACCGCCGTCACGACCTGGCCCGCCGCATTGAGCGGGTTGATGCGGAGATTGACGCGCTGGTGTATAAGTTGTATGAGTTGACGGAGGAGGAGACTAGGGTGGTGGAGGGTTTGGACCACAAATGAGGGGAAAATGAAAGACTGGCCAGATTTCAACGACGATGGTGACCTGCCGCCCGGTATCCACCAGGCTACCCTGGCTGAGGTAATCGAGCATTTTGGCAGGGACATGACTCAGCGGCGTTATGAGGGAGTCAGCATCTTCTGGATACGGCGATTGGCAGCCCTTGAGGGGGAACAGGCAACAGTGGGACACTGGCAGATCAAGCGAGATGGTACAAAGCGAGGAATTGTTGAGGTGATCGCAAAATGATTAGAAACGATCAAGAACTTCAAGTGACTCTGGAGCGCATTCAGTACTTCCAGCGACAGGTGACTCAATTGCGACAGGTTGAGACCAACCCGGCCAATTATCGCCTGTCGGTGAGGGGCTACCTGGCTGAACTTGACCGCATGCAACTGGAAGTACGCGAGTACTTGTGGTCGCATCCTAACGAACTGCAGCCACGCGAACCGCGGCCGCATCCTGCAGAGAGAGTCACCACTCCCATGCCGGCTTGACCCCGGCAGCAGCTAGCTTCTGGAATCAACGTCCTCCTGAAGCAACCTCAGTGATCTCAGAGGTTTCAGCGAAGTCAGCGGTTCAGCGGACGTGCCAATTGACGCGCTGGTGTGCGAATTGTATGGGTTGACGGAGGAGGAGGTTGGGGTGGTGGAGGGTTTGAATCGCTGAGGCGCTGAAGACGCTGATTACGCTGAAAGGAGCCTCAGCGGGCTCAGAGGTTTCAACATTTTTCTGGAGGTAAAGCAATGCCCAAGATCGAGCGTTTTGGAGAAACCCAGAACGTGGCGGTCACTGTGCTGGTTGACAATAGGGCCGATTTGATCGTGAAGTCAACCGACACGGTGAAGTACTACACCGAGGAGCCGCTGCTGGCCGAACATGGCTTTGCGGCCTTGATTGAACTCAAAGCCTCTGGTGTTAGAATCCTGTGGGATGCTGGCATTACCCGAATCGCGCTGCTGGAGAACATGAGGCGCATGGAGATAGACCCGGCGACGATTGACAAAATCGCGCTGAGTCATGGTCACGGGGACCATACTGCCGCGGTGACCGACGTTCTCCAAGCCATCGCCGTTAGACCACAGCCCAAGGAATGGGAGCGGTACCCCACACTAGAAGAGATACGCAGTTGGGTGGAGGGACGCCGCGTGCCGTTGATCACCCATCCCACGGCTTTTCGGGAGCGTTGGGGCAAGAAGAAGGATGGCACTGTGTACGGTCCGGTTCTTCCCCCGCCACGGGATGAGTGGGAGGCGGCCGGTGCAGACATCGTCCTCTCAGAAGGGCCTCACGAACTAGGGCCGGGGTGCTGGACCACGGGGTTGGTCCCCCGCCAGAGCTTCGAGAAATCGGGCCGGCCCTCGTCGCTGTCCTATCGTCAAGGCGATGCCTTCCTCTACGACGACATTGACGAGGATCAGGCCATAGTCATCAATGTCAAGGACAAGGGGCTGGTCATCGTCTCCGGCTGTGCTCATTCGGGCATTGTGAACACGGTGAACTATGCACGGGAGATCAGCGGCGTGGACGAGGTCTGGGCCATCGTCGGCGGGTTCCATCTGGGCAGAGCGAAGGACGAGGAGATTCAGCGCACCATTGCCTCGGTCAAAGCGCTCAGACCGACGCTGATCTCCCCTTCGCACTGCACTGGCTTTGGGGCAATCAGCCAATTCGCTGCCCAGATGCCAGACGAGTTCGTGTTGGGTGTCGTGGGCACGACGTACCTGTTCTAGCCAGGTCGGAGAGGAGCCCAAGCTTGATGACGAAAGCACAACGCGACTGGGGGCAGTTTGCCCTGATCCTTATTGATGTCCAGCGAGATTTTTGGTCGGAGCGAATGGCGGAAGGTTTCCCTGACTTTCCAACCAACATCGCCCGGCTCCTGACTTTCTGCCGGAGCGAAGGTCTAGAGATTATCCACCTTCACGCCAGCTTTAAGCCAGACATGTCCGATTGGATGCCGACGTACAAACTGCGGGGGCGCATCCCCTGCGTCCAGGGGACGGCGGGGGTAGAGACGCTGCCGTTTGCCCTCGATAAGCCCGGCGAAAAGATCATCGTGAAGCAAACGTTCGACGGCTTCCACAACCCGGAGCTGTTGCAGTATCTGCGCCAAAGCGGGAAGCGATTCGTGCTGACCGCTGGGTTGATCACCTCTGTCTGTGTGTTCCTGACCACGGCATCGGCCATGCAGAAGGGCTTTCTAGCTGCCGTAATCGAAGACTGCTGTGCATGTCGGCCGCAGACACACGAGCAAACACTGGACACGTACCAGTTCATGTTCCAACGAACAACGCTGGACCTCATCCCTGAGCGCCACCCCGAATGGCTGGCTGCACTGAGGGAACTTGATGAATAGCCCTGCTTAAGCTCTGAGCCCCGTCCCCGGGGCGGCCCGAGGACGGGCCTTTGAGCCTTAAGTTGAAACTGATGCTCGATGAATGGCACTGCTTTGGTTCTCTTCTCCGGACTGCCTGGGACCGGCAAGACGATCTTGGCGCGCAAAGTTGCCCGCGCTTTGCACATTCCACTCTTCGCCAAGGATCGCATTCAGTCAGCACTCAGGGTTCGCGGCCTTGCCGACAGAGGGACACCCGACGGATACCATCTGATGCTGGACCTTGCCGATGAGCAGTTGAGCTTGGGAGTGAGCGTCGTGTTGGATGCTGTTTTCCCAATGGAAGAGTTTCGGTTGGCCGCTCGTGACATCGCCCATGGCAACAGCGCGAACTTCCGTCCCATCTACTGCTACTGCTCCGACCGCTCAGTTTGGCGAGAGCGGATGAAAGGGCGACAGCAATACGTGCCCAACTGGACACCCGTAGGCTGGGAAGCGGTCGAACGTTTGCAGGCGATGTATGAACCCTGGGATCCAGCGACCACGCTGTTCGTTGATTCATTGAACGATTTGGAGGGTAATCTGATATTGATAATAGACTGGATTCGTATAGGAGGTTAACATGGAAACCAGACCATTTGGCAAAACCGGGGAATCGTTCCCCATCCTCAGCTTTGGTGGGCAACGGATTGTGGATGAGCATAATTGCACAGAGGAGGAGGCCATCGCCATCGTCAACACGGCCATTGACCGGGGCATCCGCTACTTCGATACCGCCTGGATCTACTCCAATGGGCAGGCAGAGACCCGCCTGGGCAAGGTGGTCAAACACCGGCGGTCGGAGATGTGGATTTCCACCAAAACCTGGGACACTACCCGTGACGGGGCTCGCCGCCAACTGGAGGAGAGCCTGACGCGGCTGCACACTGATTACGTGAACGAGTGGCGGCTGCACAACGTGTGGGACTATGCCCGGCTGGATGCCTTCACCGGCAAGGGCGGGGCGCTAGAGGCGGCCGTCCAGGCCCGCGAGGAGGGGCTGGTGCGCCACATCAGCATCAGTTGCCACACCGACCCGCAAATCCTGATCGAAGCCCTCAACCGCTTTCCGTTTGACAGCGCGCTCATCGCCCTCTCCGCGCTGGACCACTTCATCCTCAGCTTCGCCGAGGAGTTCCTGCCCGTGGCCAACGCCAAGGGGGTTGCGACCATTGCCATGAAAGTGCTAGGCTTGGGCAGCTTGACGCACGAAGTGGAGCGCTCCCTGCGCTACGCCTTCGCTCTGCCGGTCAGCACGGTCATTGTGGGAATGGAGACCATGGCCCAACTGGAGCGTAACCTGGCCATTGCCGAGGCTTTCCAGCCGATGACGGACGAAGAGCGATTGGCCTTCTTCAAGGACATCATGCCGCTGGTCCGGCCAGACAAGATGCGTTGGAAAGCGACCGACTGGGGCGATCCGACCGAGTGGATCCCCCGGGGCCGGGGATTGCGTCCGTGATTGAGGTGGCCGACTTTGAGATTTGACCTGATTGCTTTCGACGCTGATGATACCCTGTGGCATAACGAGATCTTGTATGAAGAGGCTCAGGACAAGCTCAGGGAACTGCTGTCGGGTTATGCCGCTGAAGAGACGGTTGATCAGCGGCTCTATCAGACAGAGATGAGCAACCTCAAACACTACGGATACGGCATCAAGAGCTTCACCCTCTCCATGATCGAAACCGCCGTCGAGTTGACAAAAGGGAGGATTGAGGGGACAGAGGTTCTCCAGATCATTGGCTTTGCGAAAGAAATGCTCACCTCCCAGACGCGACTGCTCGATCACGCAGAAGAAACCGTTCGCGAACTAGCCAGGTCATACGAGCTGATGGTCATCACCAAAGGCGACCTCCTCGATCAGCAGTCCAAACTCTCGCGGTCAGGCATCGGCGACTACTTTCGATACGTTGAAGTTGTCAGCCAGAAGACTCAGGGTACTTACAAGGCGCTGCTGGCCAAGTACAGGATTGAGCCGCAGCGATTCCTCATGGTGGGCAATTCGTTGAAATCAGACATCTTGCCCGTGCTGGCCCTTGGTGGGCAGGCGGTGTACGTCCCATATCACGTCACCTGGGCCCATGAGGTTGTAGACAGCCAACACGTCGAGCACGACGGATATTATGAGCTGGAACACCTGGGGCAATTACCCCGGTTGATTGAACAGCTAGGCGTCACTACCTTGACAATGTTAACTTCGCCTGCGTCAGACCTCCGAGGTCTGTGAAACGACTTCAGGATGGCGAAATCGTGGCTTTTGCAAGCATTTTGACGGGTGCAATCACCCATCGGAGACCTCGGAGGTCTAAACTTAACATTGTCGAACTACTCAGGCTGGCGGTTGAAACCGCGCCTGGAGAGCTAAAGCTGACTGTCCACCTACGTGGACAGCGACGTCCACGCAGGTGGACGCCCGGCTGAAAGCCCTGGAGAGGCGATTTCAATCGCGGCAAAGGGTAGCCCGAGCAGTTACAACTAGGCCATGATTAATCGGAACTGGTGTGTCCAGGAGTTCATCAAATGACAGCGACCCTCACTCATCGCATCGTAGTTGCAACCCTCAAAGGTCTGACCGGCCTCCTTTGCCGCATAGACGACGCCCAGTTGGCGCGGGTGCCGGCCCAGGGGCCACTGATCCTCGTCGCCAACCACGTCAACATCCTGGAAATGCCCATCCTTTATACCCGGCTGCAACCGCGTCCGGTGACGGGTTTCGCCGCGGCCTACCGCTGGGAGAAGCTTTGGACACGATGGCTGCTGGAGGTCTGCGGGGCCATTCCCTTGCGCAGAGGTGAAGCCGATATCACTGCTCTGCGCAAGGCGTTGGAGATGCTGGAAGCAGGCTGCATTTTCGCTGTTGCCCCAGAGGGAACCCGCAGTGGGCATGGACACTTGCAGAAGGCGCATCCAGGTGTCGTGCTCCTGGCATTGCACAGTGGCGCGCCCCTGTTGCCCGTCGTCTACTACGGCGCGGAGCACTACGGGGATAACCTGCGCCGATTGCGACGCACCGATTTCCACATCGTCGTCGGCCAGCCGTTCCATATTGATACCGGCGGGGTCAGAGTGACTCGCCAGGTGCGCCGACAGATCCTCGACGAGATCATGTATCAGATGGCAGCGCTGCTCCCCCCGGCCTACAGGGGTGTCTACTCCGATCTGAACGTCGCTACCGAGAAGTACCTGATTTTTCAGTCGGAAAGGAAGTAGCCAGTGAGTGCTAAAGCCCAGGCAAGGAAGGACAAGATCATCACAGAGCTAGTCGAAACACGAAAGCAGATCCTCGACGCGGTGTCTTCACTGTCCCCGGAGAAACAGGACGAAGCCTTCCTGGGCGTTTGGTCGGTAAGAGACCTGATGGCCCACCTGGCGGGATGGGATTTCACCAATCTGGAAGCCGCCAAGGCCCTCCTCGCGGGCCAGCTTCCCGATTTCTACTCCCATTACGACCGCGATTGGAAGACCTACAACGCCCACCTGGTGGCAGAGTACAGAAGGGACGATTCCGCCCAGCTTATCGCGTCGGTGGAGGACTCCCTGCAACAGCTCGTAGCTTTCCTGGAGACTGTTCCCGCCGAGGAGTTTGACAAAGACAGAGGCGTGCGCTACAAGCGTTACAAAGTCACCATCGCCCGTCTCCTTCAGGCGGACACCAAGGACGGGAAAGCCCATCACAAGCAAATCGAGGAATTCAGACAACGGCAGGAGGAATGATCGCCTATGACAGAACAAACCCGTGACCCAGATGCAATCATCGCCCAGTACGCTAGCGGACCAGCGCAACTGGAAGCTGCCATTGAGGGCCTCACTGAGGAGGAGCTTAATCTCGCCCAGTCTGCTGATACCTGGACCATTCGACAGATTGCTCACCACGTTGTGGATGGCGACGACATCTGGAAGATTGCCATCAAAGCTGCCCTGGGCAACAGCAGCGGCACGTTCAGCTTGCAGTGGTACTGGGATAGACCGCAGGATGAGTGGGTGGAGAGTTGGGACTATGGGGGGCGAGACATCGAGCCATCATTGGCCCTCTTTCGCGCCAATCGTCGCCACATTCTCCAACTGTTGAGTCAGATACCCGACGCCTGGGAGCGGCACCTTGCCATTAAGTCGCCTGAGGGTCAAGAAGTGCAGCTCACCGTTGGCTACATCGTTGAGATGCAAGCAGGTCACGTACTGGACCACATCAATGATATTCGCATGATCAGACAGGCTCACGATCTCTGAAATCCTGTGCTTGGGAGTGAGCGTTAAGACTCCCGCACATCAAATCGGCGTAAAAGGAGGCCATGTTGATGAACCAGGAATCACCTGGTAAACAACGCGAGTGCATTTTGGGACAAACTGTGAGTCTGAGGTATCTGCTTTTTCTACCGCGAGACTACGGTGCTGATCCGGACAAAGAATGGCCCCTGATTCTGTTCCTCCACGGGATGGGCGAACGGGGCGATGACCTGGATCTGGTGAGGATTCACGGAATACCCAAGATCGTCGAGCGGCAGCCCGACTTCCCATTTGTCGCCGTCTCTCCACAGTGTCCCGGCGAAACGACGTGGCGGGATCATCACCTGATACTGAAGGGGCTGCTGGACGCGATAGTGGCAAACTACGCAGTAGACACGGCCCGCATCTACCTGACGGGGCTCAGCATGGGGGGATACGGCACGTGGAGCACGGCGATGACCTATCCAAAGCTGTTCGCAGCCATCGCCCCCATTTGTGGTGGTGGCTTCACTGAGTTCGTCTCCGAGCTCAAGGAGGTGCCTGTCTGGGCCTTTCACGGTGCGGAGGACGAGGTGGTCAAGCTCGAAATGGGCCAGCGCATGGTAGACGCCTTGCGGGCCTGCGGCGGCAACGTGCGCTTCACCGTTTACCCTGGTGTTGGCCATGATTCCTGGACAGAGACTTACGACAACCCTGAGCTTTACGAGTGGTTTCTTGAGCACAGGAGATAAGCATGGATAAGTTGTTACAGAAGATCATCAGTCTAGTCTTGACCCTGGGGCTCCTGGCTGGGTGCAGTACCCCTGCGGCTACGCCTACACCCGTCCCACCAACAGCCACCTCAACCTCAACCGCCGTCCCAACACCTACCAGCCGCGCCGACGGCCTGTCGCACGAAGAAGCCGCGACCCTCAGCAGCCTGGAGCAGGTGGACGACTACCCTCTCTACACCGTGCGCTACTACGGCGCATACGATCAGAGGGCGTCCTCCGCTGAGACAGCCGCGTCGCCCTTGTGGGCCTGCTCGCTCTTCGCGGCTATGGGTGATGCGGAACACAAGCTCTATGGCCGCAACTTCGACTGGGAATACAGCCCGGCCGTGCTCCTGTTCACCGACCCGCCGGATGGCTACGCTTCGGTTTCGATGGTGGACATTGCCTACTTTGGGTTCGAGGGAGCCAAGGCGGGCACAGTGACCGACCTACCTCTCATTGAGCGTCGGGCGCTTCTACACACCCCGCTTTGGCCGTTCGACGGCATGAACGAGCATGGTTTGGCCGTTGGCATGGCGGCCGTGCCGTCGGGGGATATGCGACCTGATCCCAACAAAGAAACCATGGGCTCGTTGGGGGTGATTCGCGAGATGCTCGATCACGCCAGCAACGCAGAAGAGGCCCTCGCCATCATACAGAGCTACAACATTGATTTTGAGGGCGGCCCGCCTCTCCATTACCTGATCGCCGACTCGTCAGGCCACTCGCTCCTAGTGGAGTTCTATCAGGGGGAGATGGTTGTCATCCCCAATGAGACACCCTGGCATCTGGCAACCAATTTCCTGCGCGCCTCGGCCGGCGAATCTGCAGAAGGGGAATGCTGGCGGTACGACAAGATCAGCCAGCGACTCACAGAGGCTGGAGGTCGGCTTACCGTGCATGATGCCATGGATCTCCTGGCCGGAGTATCCCAAGAGGGCACCCAATGGTCGGTCGTTTACGGGATGAGCACCGGCGATGTGAACGTGACCATGGGGCGGCAGTACGATACCCTGCACACCTTCCCCCTGAGCTTGGCGAGTAAGTAGCGATCCAATGTCATTAAGTTAAGGTTAAGACCTGACAGGTTTCCGAAGGTGTCGTTTTCAGCTAGATTCGACCTGAACCTGGATGCATTTACGCCGAAAAGTTGCTTATGAAACCTGTCAGGTCTGGTACGGATACTTATATAAATGACATTGAGTAGCGATCCATTATCACAGTCGAAAAGAAGGAGGCACGTCACGATGAAAAGAGTCACCATCCTTACCCTCGTAATGAGCCTGCTCGTCGCCGCCACGGTGGGGTGTGGCGGCAGGGAGGCCCCCGCTGCCACGCCTGATACCCAGGCTACGGTCAAGGCGGCCATTGCCGGCACCAGCACGGCCCAGGCTGGCACGCAGGCGACGATTGACGCTGCTGTCCAGGCCACCACCGCAGCCCAGACAAGCACGCAGGTCACAGCCGACGCCGCTGCCCAGGGCACCAGCGAGGCTCAAGCGAGCGTCCAGGCGACGACCGACGCCGCGGTTCAGGCCACCGTTGTGGCCGAGACAAACGTCCAGGCGACGGTTGACGCCGCAGTTCAGGCCACCGTCGCTGCCGCCCCCACCTCTACCCCCTCGGCGGCATACGTGACCATGACCGAGGAGGAGCTGGCGGCCCTCATTGACCAGGCTGTCGCCGAAGCCACCGCCGCCGCGCAAGCCTCCTCAGCCACTACGACGCAGGCCACCGCCGATGACGCGGTCACGCAAGAAGAAGTGATCAAGGTGGCGGTCTCCCTGGCGGAGGCAGAGGAAGCCATTGCCTACGCTGAGGATCTGATCGCTGCTTATTATGATCTATATGGGGACTTAGCTACTGAAACCCTTGCCACCCTACAGGCCATCGAACAGGATTTAGCCATGATGGCCGAGAACATGGCCGCCATCAACGCCACACTCCAGGAGATCAACACAACCCTCCAGCAAGGGCTGGCCCTGGCCGAGGAGACCATCGCCCAACTGGAGACCGCCGCCCAGACCGCCAGCGCCAAAGCAACGGAGGCCCAGATGCAGGCCCAGAGCCTGGTCCAAGATCTGCAGGCCGAACTGGAAAGCCGGGCCGCAACCGCCCTGTCTGTCCAGCCCAATAACATCGCCGCTGACCGCAAGGCTGCTATCCAGAGCGCGTTCGATTACCTTGACGCTGTGCGCCAGTCCCTGGGTGACAACAAAATCTCACCGACCGAGCTGGCCAACATCGCTCAGTTGGGGGCCAACGCCAGCGCCAGCCTGGACGCTCAAGGAGGCCCTCAACTTCAGCAGGTGTCCGGTTCAGTCAACGACATCACGGCGCAGCTCGCGCGCGGCCAGGTGCCTCAGGCCCAGGCCAACGTGGGCAACCTGGAGGCGTCCCTGGGAACCAGGCCATCCAGGCCGTAATCTTGCTAGTTTAGGAGGAACCCATGCATCAACCAACCTTTCGCGATGTCTTGAAAGCCAAAGCCGTCATCGCCAGCTATCTGTCTCGCACGCCGTTGTACCGCTACTCGTCTCTGTGCCAACTGCTGGGCTGCGAGGTCTACGTCAAGCACGAGAACCATCAGCCGGTGGGGGCCTTCAAGGTGCGCGGTGGCATCAACCTGATGTCACAGCTCTCTGACGATGAGCGACGACGGGGCGTCATCGCCGCCTCTACCGGCAACCATGGGCAGTCGGTGGCTTACGCGGCCCGGCTCTTCGGAGTGGAGGCTACCATCGTCGTGCCGGAGGGGGCCAACCCGGGCAAGGTGGAGGCCATGCGTGGCCTGGGGGCGCACGTCGTATTCCACGGGCGGGACTTCGACCAGGCCCGCCAGCACTGCGAGGCACTGGCTGCCGAACGAGGGTATCGTTACATCCACTCCGGCGACGAGCCCTTGCTCATCGCGGGGGTGGCTACAGTGACCCTGGAGGTGCTGGAGGATCAGCCAGACACTGAGATCATCATCGTGCCCATCGGCGGGGGCAGCGGGGCGGCGGGAGCCTGCATCGCGGCCAAGGCCATCAATCCGGCCATTCAGGTCGTCGGCGTGCAGTCGGAGCAGGCCCCAGCGGCCTATCGCTCGTGGAAGGAGCGGCGGTTGGTGGAGGACAAAATGGAGACAGCAGCCGAGGGCCTGGCCACCCGCACCGCCTTCGCCCTGCCGCAGAGCATCCTCTGGGACCTGCTGGATGACTTCGTCCTGGTGAGCGAAGCGGAGATCTACCGGGCCATCGTTCTCTATCTGGAGAAGACCCACAACCTGGCCGAGGGAGCCGGGGCCGCGCCTCTGGCAGCAGCCATGAAGATGCAGGAACGTTTGCAGGATCGCAAGGTGGCCTTGGTGCTCAGCGGAGGGAACCTGAGCCTGGCGCAACTGAGGGTGGCTTTATCTTAGTGGAGGTCATGCCATGCCTACCTGCCGCTACTGCCGCGAATTTCATCACCACGACCCGGCCTATCCACGGCGCCGCGCCCGCCACAATCTGGATGCTGAGTACCCCCGCTGCCATCGCCATTGGCGCTATGTCTGCGACCTCTGCGGCCAGCCATCTCACTTCAACGGCCTGACCTGGTGCCAGGAGGCTGGCCAGTTCACCTGCCTGCACTGCGCCAGCGGCTATCGCCAGGTCAACGAGCCTTTCTTGGACTGGGACTACTATTGGGACATCGCCTGCCCCCATTGTGGCGCCAGTCACCCGGCCCTGGATCGCCTGGAGTACGAGGGCCGCCATCCCTGGCAGGTACTCCGTGGTGCCGAACGGCGACGCCTGGGCCTGAGCCAGGAAACCGACTTCGGGGGCGTCTTCTGGTCCGAGCACTTCCCCGACGATGAGCATCCTCCCGACGACGAAGCCATCGCCGCTCAGTGGAGCGTCATGGCTGCGAACTGGGATGCCCGCTATGGTGAGGAGGGCGATACGTCGCGGGTGCATCTCCTCAACTCCGCGCTTCTGGGAATCCTGGGCGACGTGGCGGGCAAACGCGTCCTCGACGCCGGCTGCGGCAACGGCTACCTGTGCCGCATGTTGGCCCGGCGAGGGGCGAAGATGGTCGGGGTGGACCTGGCCCCCGGCTGGATCGCGATGGCTCGTAGCCGGGAGCCAGAGCTAGGCATCGAATATCATGCAGCAAGTATCGCTCTTATGCCCTTCCTGGCCGATGGCTCCTTCGAGGCGGTGGTCTCCGTCTGCGTCCTGATGGATACCCGGGACTATCAGGCGGCCCTGGGTGAGATGTGCCGGGTGCTGGTGCCCGGAGGCATCGTAGCCACAGCCATCATGCACCCCTGTTTCACCTCACCACCCGGCTATGGTTGGGAACGCCATCCCGTGGACAGCACCCGTCCGGAGGATCGCTGGTACTGGCGGGTGAATAGCTATCTCCAATGCACCTGGGAGACCTGGCGTTGGGATCCGGTGGGCACGGCTACCGGTTTCCACCGCCCACTGTCGGACTACATGCAGACGCTCCTGGGACTGGGTTTTCGGCTGACGCATTTCATCGAGCCGTGCCCGTCGCCAGAGCTGGTAGCTGCCGATCCTGCCGCCTGGGTGCCCGATACCCGCATCCCGCTCTTCCTGGTTATTGGAGCGAGCAAGGAGTAGTTTCTTGGAGATACATGTTTTGAGATATGACCGATCTATTCAGTCCTTTCTGCAAAATAGGGCAAGTGTCGGGGGTACTCCGACGGTCTAGGGAGCGGAACAGTTGTAAGCGGTTGCTCGAGAAGTGTAGCGACTGCATGTGGCGTAGCAAAAGGAAGACGATTCAATGGTCCATCGAGCATTCATAGAGCACTTGGCCCGCGGCGAACGCCTCCGAAGGGAAGGGATGCTAGCTGAGGCTACTGAGGAATTCTTGGCTGCTGTGCGGCTACGCCCTGACCATGCCGGCGCGCTTTTTGAGTTGGGGCGTCTCTACTTCAAGCAATGGCGCGACGAGGAGGCTAAGTTTTACTTGTCACTGGTTGTTAAGAAGACACCTAATCACTTGGAGGCGCACCGACTTCTGGGTATTACTTGCTTCCAGTTGGAAGACTGGCGGGGAGCGGAAAAGTATCTAGGGAGGGCTACCAGGCTTTCACAGGAGGAAGTTCCTGAAATCTGGGCCTTGTTAGCGATGGTCTCTTGGCAGCAAGGAAAACTGAACCAAGCATATGGTCGTTGTGAAAAGGCGTTGGAATTGGATACCACCTCTGCACTACCTTATATCGTAAAGGGTCTGGTCCTGGCTGAAATAGAAGATGTCCAGGCAGCTAAAGTAGCCATAAGTGAGGCAGTGGATTGTGAGCCGGATACGTGGTATCCACACTATTTGTTGGGACAATGGTATGCGGCCACCGGTGATGTCAAAGCAGCCCGATCCGAATATTTGCTGGCTGCGCAGTGTGCCGACTTTCCCCCCGCTGTGGTCTATGAGGCACTACTTGCTGTAACTGGCGAGCCCCAAGAACAGATGCTTTGTCTCGAGCAAATTGTGGCGAACCGGCCAACTGATGTCGCATCAAGGAAAAAGCTTATTAGGTTGTATCTGACGGCGCACCGGCTCAATGCTGTACCAGACGAACTCCAGGCGCTAAATAGCATACTGGAAGGGCAAGAGGACGGAGAAACCCTGCTGTTGCGTGGCGACTACTACGCATTGCAAGGACAATTGGAATCGGCCCTTGGGGCCTATCATGAAGCTGCTTCTCTAATGCCTAAACATCCTGATCCGTTCTACCGCCTTGGTGAAGTACTATCGCTCTTGGAAAAGGATGAGGAGGCCATTGGTTGTTTACGGGAAGCTATCAGGCTGCGGCGTTGGGATGACACGGATTACACATACAAACCCATTTTCCAGTCAGAAAGGGTCGAGGAGAATAGAGACAGGGCTCGTGGTGATGGGATTGGACCTTTCGACTTGTTGTGGGCGATGATCTATGCTCTGATCTACAGTGCCTGGAAATGGTTGCAAGGTAGGATTTCTTCCCTCAAGATCGATAGTGTTCACCGGTTCATCAAGGCCCGGATTATCTTCCATCCCAGAATCAGACAGTGGCTTGTTATTGTAACTCTGTTCTGTCTACCACTGGCTCTGTTCGATGTACTGGCATTCAGACTTCTCTTCGGTAGGGTTTCGATCATTGTATACATCTTTCTGGTGTTGCTGACAACGTGTGTCTTAAGCCAGTTGCCTGTGAAGCCAACCTGGCGCAACATACTGCGGCTGGTTCTAGCTTCGATACCTGGCTGGCTAGGCATCCTTGGCCTGTTTGCAGTGCCGGTCTGGTCCTTCTGGAATTCATTGGGGATGCCCGTCCAGTTGCCGAGCACAATCACGGACTGGAGCTTTCTCGCAATGATGGCATACATCTTCTTCATCTTTTCACTTGGACTAACTGCTACGGTCTGGATCAACTACATGCTGTTGAAGAAGCTAACGGGGATTAAGACGTTCCGCGAACTGCTAAAAGTCCCTTGGCTCGAATACAGACGGCTCAGACACAAGTTTGTCAGAGAATGGGGTTTTAGTGGTCTTTATTTCGACTGCTTGCTACCTTTGCTAACTGCCTCATTGCTGACCGCTTTAGCTGAGACAGTCGACCAGCTATGGTGGTTGGCTTATCCGAGTTGGGCCTTGAACTTTTTCATTTTCATGGTCCTGAATCTTGTTTTTATTGATTATGCATTTTCGCCAAGGCCAATCAAACGTATCAAACTCGATAAGCTAAAGGGGGTGTTGGGTCTAAGGCCGGGGTCTTCGTTCTACTTGCCACTTGCTCTCTTGATAACAGCCGCTTTGTTTTGGGCTTACTGGACAAACTATTCTCTTGTGCTAACCAACTCTGACATTGTTAATCCAGGGAGTTTCATCTCGCTTGACCAACAAAGTCCCGACGATCTTGGGGGATGGCATTACATCACGTTCAGGTTAATGATCAGTGGCGAATTTGACATGATACCACAAGACCCCTATGCCGAGTTCGTGATTATGGCAATCTCAATGTCCGAGTTTGCATTCCTGGGGTTGTTCTTTACTCAGATCATTGGGACGCTAAGAGTATACGGAAAGACAAAGGAAAACGAAAGAGGTTCAGGGAACGAGTAGAAACCTTGAATGCAAGTCGAATACGACGAGCCAACCGTCTGTTTTCCAGCCACCCCGCGCACGAGAATCCCTCCACAACGCCATGCGGCACACTTGCCAACATTACTGCACTGCGCCGACAACTGCGGAAGCGGAACTGAGATAAGCCGGGGCAGGCCACCCTGGTGCGGGCGTTTTGAGAGAGTAGTGAGAGTCGAGAAAGTGACCCATTGACCAAAAGAGAATTCAGACTAGAAAACGAATACCGCTACAACCGCTCCGGGCCGGTGCGCTGGATCGTCTCCCACCTGATGCGCTACCCGCTTTTCCCGATGGGCACGATCCTGGCGGCCGTTCTGAACAATGGGTTCTACAGCTACATCCAGGTCTTCGTCGGCCGAGCGTTCGATCTGATCACCACCTCCGGCTGGCAGACGGCCGCCCTGCTGGGGCTGGCAGCGAGCGTGATGGGATCGGCCATCGGGCAGGGGCTGACGGGGCTGCTGCGGAACTTCTCCATCGAGTTCGCGGCCCAACGGATCGAGCGGGATGCACGCGACGAGTTGTACGTCAGCTTGCTGGGCAAGAGCCAGACCTTCCACGGACGGCAGCGGATCGGCGACATCATGGCCCGCGCCACCAACGATGTGCATACGCTCAACCTGATGTTCAGCCCTGGCGTGATGCTCATCATTGATTCGCTGATGGCCCTGATCATCCCCATCCTCATGATTGGTCGGCTCCAATTCAAGCTGCTGCTCGTTCCCGCCATCTTCGTCGTCCTGCTAGCCGTCACGGTGGCCGATTACAACCGGCGGCTCAAGCCCGTCAGCATTGCCAGGCGAGAGCAGTTCGGGACGATGAACGCGGGGCTGGCCGAGGCCATCGCTGGGATCGAAGTCGTCAAAGCCAACGTCCAGGAGCGGTACGAGTGGGACAAGTTCACTCAGAACGCCCGCCTGTTCCGCGACTATTTCGTGAAACAGGGCGAAATCCAGGCCCGCTACTGGCCGATGTTGATGTTCAGCCTGGCCTGGGCTGGCGGCTTCTTGCACGCCCTGCTGCTCTGGCGTGGCGCCACCATCAGCCTGGGCCAGGTCATCACCTTCATGGGCTTGCTGGGCACGCTGCGCTTTCCCACCTTCATCTCCATCTTTTCCTTCGACCTGGTCCAACTGGGGATCGCCAGCGCCAGGCGGATTCTGGATTTGATCAACACGGAAACGGAGCTGGACGAGAACCCCGCTGGCATCGCCCAACCGATCAGGGGGGAAGTGGTCTTCGAGAAGGTCAGCTTCGGCTACGACGAGACGCCCGTGCTGAAAAACATCAGCTTCGCCGCCCGGCCGGGCGAGACCATTGCCATCGTGGGGCAGACGGGCTCGGGCAAAACCACCTTCACCCAGCTCATCAACCGCATCTTCGACGTGGACAGCGGGCGGGTGCTGATTGATGGCGTGGACGTGCGGGACTGGAGCCTGGAATCGCTGCGTTCGCAGATCTCGACCATCGAGCAAGACGTGTTCCTCTTCTCCCGCACGTTGGCAGAGAACATCGCCTTTGGCTGCGCCGACGCCAACCAGGAGGCCATCGAGCAGGCCGCCCGCGAAGCTCAGGCGCACGACTTCATCACCAGCTTCAGCGACGGCTACGACACCGAGATCGGCGAGCGCGGCGTGACCCTCTCTGGCGGAGAGCGGCAGCGCATCGCCATCGCCCGCGCTTTTCTCACCGACCCGCGCATTCTGATCCTCGACGACAGCACCAGCGCCATTGACAGCGCCACCGAAGATCAGATTCAGCGGGCCATGCGGCGCATCAGCCGCCAGCGGACCACCTTCCTCATCACCCACCGCCTCAGCCAGATCCGCTGGGCCGACCGCATCCTGGTCCTGCGCCGGGGCGAGCTGGTGGATCAGGGGAGGCACGAGGAGTTGATGGGGCGGTGTGAGGCGTATCGGCGGATCTTTGCGAGGTACGACTAATGGGCTTTGTCTTAGACGGCCTCGACACCGAGGCCTACGACCGCGAATACAGCGACCGGGAACTGCTGAGCCGCATCATCAGCTATTTTCGGCCGCACACCCGGCAGATGATCCTGGTCGCTGCCATGATTACCTTGAACTCGGTGGCTGGGACGGGCAGCCCGATTCTCATTTCCAGGGGCATTGACCTGGCGGCGGAAAACCCGACGATTGAGGCCATGCTGCTCTTGACTGGAGGTGTGCTTTTACTGGGCGTAACCGCCTGGATATTCAACTACGTGCGGCAACTGTTCTCGGCCCGGGTGGTGGGGGACGTGGTGCTCCAGTTGCGGGAAGATGTTTTTGACGCCACCGTTGGACACGATCTCTCCTTCTTCGACGAGCACCCCTCCGGCAAGATCGTCAGCCGGGTCACGTCCGACACGCAGGACTTTTCCGCCACCGTCACCCTGGTCATGGATCTGCTCAGCCAGGTGTTGCTGGTCGTCATCCTCTCCATCTGGCTGTTCAGAATCAACGTCTTGTTGACCCTGTTGCTGCTGGGAATGGCGCCCATTGCCGCCGCCATCGCTCTCAGCTTTCGCCGCGTCGCCCGAACAGTCACCCAACGCGCCCGCCGGGTCACGGCCAAGATCAACGCCCAGATTCAGGAGTCGGTCAGCGGCATCATGGTGGCCAAGAGCTTTCGGCAGGAACACGCCGTTTACGCCAGCTTCGATGCCAACAACCAGCAGGCATATCAGGTGGGGGTGCGGCGCGGCCTGACGCTCAACACCATCTTCCCGGTCATGGGCCTGGCTTCCGGCCTGGGGGTAGCCACGCTGATCTACGCCGGCGGGCTGGCGACCCGGGGTGGGACAGTGAGCCCCGGCAATTGGTACCTATTCATGCAGGCCGTGGGTTTCTTCTGGTGGCCCTTGATGAGCATCGCTTCTTTCTGGAGCCAGTTCCAGGACGGGCTATCGGCCTCGGAGCGGGTGTTCGCCCTGATTGACGCCGAGCCAAAGGTGGTCCAGGCAGCAGCCGTACCGGT
The DNA here is from genome assembly GCA_964390805.1 of uncultured Anaerolineae bacterium. Lineage (GTDB taxonomy): Bacteria > Chloroflexota > Anaerolineae > VGOG01 > VGOG01 > CAYMKL01. The sequence goes on from CAYMKL010000023.1 coordinate 20,433, forward strand.
GGCAAAGCTGGACGGCCAGATCGCATTCCGCCGCCTCACGCTCACTTACACCGGCGAGGAGATCGTGTTGCCCGACTTCACGCTGGAAATCCACCCCCAAGAGACCCTGGCGTTGGTGGGCCACACCGGCGCGGGCAAGAGCAGCCTGGCCCGGCTGATCACGCGCTTTTACGAGTTCCAGGGGGGAGAGCTTCTGGTAGACGGTCGGGACATTCGCAACCTGCACCTGGGGCAATATCGCCAGCACATCGGGCTGGTGCCGCAGGAGCCGTTCCTCTTTTCCGGTACCGTGCGGGACAACATCCGCTACGGTCGGCCGGAAGCGACCGACGCGGAGGTGCGCGAAGCGGCCATGCACATCAGCAACGGGGACTGGTTGGCCGGCCTGGCCGACGGGCTGGACACCGACGTGGGCGAGCGTGGAGCCAGCCTCTCGATGGGGCAGCGGCAACTGGTCGCTCTGGCGCGCGTGCTGCTCAAAGACCCGGTCATCTTTATCCTGGACGAGGCAACCGCCAGTGTGGACCCGTTTACCGAGACGCAAATCCAGGAGGGGCTGGAGACCATCATGCGCGACCGCACAGCCATCGTCATCGCCCACCGCCTGTCCACCGTCAAGAACGCCGACCGCATCATCGTCATGGATCACGGCCGTATCATCGAAGAAGGCACGCACGACGAGTTGATGGCCCAGGGTGGGCATTACGCTGAGTTATACAACACCTATTTCCGGCATCAGTCGTTGGAGTACATCGAAAGCTTTGTCGGTTGACCTATGACTTACGGAGGGGAAAAGCCACCTGCGTGAACCGCGCGGTGGCTTTTTGTTGCCAAACAAGCCGAAATGTGGTATAGTATGCGTAGCAGCCAATTAGTACTTGTAGCCAACTTCACCAGAAGCCCCCAGAGCGTTTAATGGCGCAAAGTGAGCGTATTTTTGTGCCTCCGAGAAGATAGAGGCGCAGGAAGCAGTACGGCGCATCAACTCACTTTGCTCGTGGCGGGTGAACCGCGCATTAGGCCGCCCCGTCAGAGTAGCATAGCACGGTTGCTGTGAGGGTCAAACACAACCCTCCGGTAATTGCAGTGAGCCTATGAAAAAGTTTAGCAGATACGACCGACCATACGACGAATATGCCAAGTGGCAGAACATCTGCCCAGAGGGGGCTTGGAGAACTACGGAACCATCTGCATTCAGCGGCCTTCTCCCAAACAGCCTTTTGTCCAAGACAAACAGCGTATTTGTTATGGCTTCTGGAAGTCTGCCTGCTTCCGTCTTTGTCGCCAATCTCAATAGAGTGGACAAGCCGGCAAGCGCAATTTATCAAGAACCATACATTCTGGCATTTGATCACAGCGCCTCTGCTGCGAATGGTGGATTTGTCCATCATGGCGACTGGCAGGGCCGCACTACCCATCCTGACGAAGGTTTCTTTGCCGCTATAGCAGCCAGCGGCATCCAGGCACATTATCCTCTCCAAGAGATGCCTACTGCTGGTTCAGGTTACATTGATGATGTTGCCGTAGATTCTCAAAAGGCAGCATTCTGGACGGCACTTTCAGCACTCCGCAACGACGATGAATGATTGTTTTTTGCGGGAGCTAACCCCCGCTACACCTGACTGGGCTAATCTCGGCTCGAATTCAAGGCTGGCTTCGTTGTTGTAGTCTGCCTTCTAGCGAGGTGAGTCCTGCAAAGCCGCCCAGCGGTTCAGCTTTTCCGTTAACACGCCGACTAGGGCCTTGCATTCTCCGACACGAAGTGGTATAGTGGGTAGGTAAGCCTAGGTCCAACCAAAAGAAAAAGCAGGCAACGCCCGCCTGCTACAACAACCAAACAAAAAAGGGATTACAGAGTAGCCGCTCTGGTAATCCCAACACCTACTCCTGAATCGCCCAGGAGAAGGCTAGAGGAATTGTAGCACAAAGCCGCTTCCTGGGCAAGTGGAGGCGGCTCTTTGTCTTTCACTTGCTGTAGATACCAACGTCGAAAGGTGCATAAGACATGCCGTTGATCTTCATAAGCCATGCTTCGAGTGACAGACCGATCATTGATGATTTCTTTGATCTTCTGCAAACGGGTTGCGATATCCGTCAAGATGACATCTTCTGCTCTTCGGTGGATGGGGCCGGAATTGAAACTGGCGCCGACTTTGTCGAGTGGATTCATGACAACCTTCACAGATGCGATTTGGCTATTCTCTTCCTAACTCCAAACTACTATGCAAGCCGATTCTGTGTTGCTGAAATGGGGGCTGCGTGGGCGTTGGAGAAAGACGTTTTCCCGCTCGTAGTGCCAGACATCCCTCATGAAGTGGGGGCTGTAATGCTAGGCCGCCAGACCGCCGTGGTGGACGAAATAGGCTTAGATCACCTCCGCGATCGGATAGCCCGATTGTTTCCACAGGCAGGGAAGGGGACAGCGAGGTGGAGCGCAAAGAAAGAGCAGTTCCTAGAAGCGTTTCAAGAGAAGTTCCCGAATCTCCCAAGTCCTCAGCCTGCCGACCTTGCAGAACTGGAGCGACAACGACAACGTCTTGAAGCTGCTGACCAGGCGATTAAGAAGTTGCGCGAGGAGAAGCAGCAACTCAGGGATCAAATCAAGATGCTTAAGCCCGCCAAGGGTCTCGGTGAGCAGGCCGACCTTAGATTGCTTCAAGACCGATTCCGAGAGATCATACAGTTACAGCATCAATTAAGTATGTTCCTGTCCAGAGTTCGTGAAGGACTGCAAGTAGTAGACAGCAAGACTACTGGCGCCTTCCTCAATTTCATGCCTGCGTATGAAAACACCTACAATCAACTGCGCATGACATATGAAAAGTGGGACCTCAAGGCCAGCGAGTTGCTTCGTGAATACGCACCCGAACAGCTAGAGAGGCTCACCCAAGGCCACCCAACGATTCGTGATCTTGTGTACTTGCGTCACACGTGTCCTTTTGATACCGAGCTGTGGTTCCGCGAGACCGAGAACTCGCTTGGGGAAGTTGCGGTGCTCATCCAAGAATTGGGGAAGGAGCTAACCGCCTCCATCCCATCTGAGTTGCCCTATGAGTTCATGGCACATTTCTATGATCCCAGCACACAGCGCCATTCGGACAGCCCGGATCAGATTCGGCTAATAGAAAGGGCCGAATGTGGCTACGTGTACTACCCAGCAGTCCTTGAACACCCCCCTGAACAAGGAGATGCTGTTCTCACTTATCGCTTACGGGGCTTACCACGGGCACCGACAGAGTTTCGTTTGTCCTTTCGCTACGGAGTCCTTGACAAGCTCTATGACGAACCCTCAGGGGCGCTTATCGAGGAATCAGACTTCCTTACAGTCGAAGGCAATCGAGTCGAATTCTCGATCAGGATTGATGGTGAAGAGAAATTCAGGTCGCCATGCTATGGTCACGTGTGGTCTCCCATCGTTGAAAAAGGCCCCCTGGGTGCACCACACGGTGATCTAACGATCGAGTTTAGAACGAACGCTATGGGCCAAACCAGAGGCAATTGGGCAGCCTGGGGCAATCCGATTCTACAGCTAATACAAATAGGCGAACCGTGAAAGACCCAACCACCGACCTTGCCCCCAACCTTCAATCCCTCACTTCCCTCCTCGATGCCCAACCTTCCGGAGTCCAAGAGGCCTTCCAGTTCTTGGCTAGCCACCGCCATGCATGGGGCTGGCAAGCAGGCGAGGTGTTCAGCGTGATCCGGCCAGGAATTGGTTTACAGACCTCTGTACTTAGACCACCAGCCTGTCCGCCTGACTTTGTCGGTTGACCCATGACTTACGGATGTGGAAAAGCCACCTGCGTGAACTGCACAGGTGGCTTTTGGGTTAGGCCAGATTGCGCAAGTGCTTGAAGCTGAAGAACGAGCAGTAGAATTGCACGAACCGACGCTCTGTGGTAGAATGTAGTACCAATGAAAGTGGCAACTGATGCTACAGGAGGGAACCCATGTCTTTGATCGGTGTGCGTGAATTGCGAGAGCAGACCAGCGAGGTGATCCGGCGAGTGCGCCAAGATCGCGCTGAGTATGTGGTTACCTACCAGGGCCGGCCGGTGGCCATCATTTTGCCCCTGGATGCCGGGCGGGCGGAGAAAGAGATGGTTCAAGCCAGCAAGAAAGCCGTGCTTGACAGTTGGGAGCGTTACGAGCGTCTGGCCGAGGAACTCCGCCGTGACTGGCCGACCGACCTTTCAACCCAGGACGTGATGGACTCGATTCGGCGCTGAGGGGGGAGACCATGTACACCATTGATGCCAGCGTCCACGTCAGCGCCCTGAACCCCGCCGAGGCCGACTCCGCCACCAGTCAGGCGTTCCTGGCCCTGGTGGGCCAGCACCGGATACCCCTGTTCTGTCCCACCTTGCTACTGGTCGGGGTAGCCGCCGCAGTGGCGCGGGCCTTTGACGACACCGACCGCGCCGTGGCATTGGCGGAGGCCTTGCGTGACTTGCCCAACCAGACCCTGGTGCCGTTGGACGAGGCCCTGGCGGCGATGGCGCGACCGCGCGGCGCCGACGCGGTCTATGCAGCCGTGGCCCAGCAGTACGGTACCACGCTGATCACCCTCGACCGCCAGCAATTGGTTCGGCTCCCTCCCCTGGTGAGCACCGCCCTCCCCGCCGACGTGCTGAGCGAGATGGAAGTGGGCGATTAGGCGTTGCCCACCGCCTGTCCACCGTCAAGCACGCTGACCGCATCATCGTCATGGACCACGGCCAGATCATCGAAGAAGGCACCCACGACGCATTGATGGCCCAGGGCGGACACTACGCTGAACTGTACAACACCTGTTTTCAGCACCGGGAGTTAGATTACAGACCTCCGTACATGGAGGGCGAACCTGTCCGCCTGGCTTTGTCGGTTGACCTATGAGTTACGGAGTGGAGAAGCCACCTCCCTAAACTGCACGAGGTGGCTTCTTGCATTTGCCAAACGAGCCAAAGTATGGTAACATTGTACTCAGCAACCGAATAAAAAAGGGATTACAGAGTGGCCGCTCTAGTAATCCCAACACCTACTCCTGATAGGCCCAGGAGACAGGCTGGGAGAATTGTAGCACAAAGCCGCTTCCTGGGCAAATGGGGGGGCGGCTTTGCCCTTCTAAGGACACGGAGACACACGCCCATGAACATCCTACGTTTCACTTCGCCGCAAGGGCTGTGCACCTAGTTCCCTGATTCGCATTGGGGGAAAGGCGGTATGTAACATGGCGAGGAACAAAGTTCTGATGGCAACCGTAGCGGTCGCCCTGGGCCTCCTCTGGGCTTGGTCGGCAATGGTGACGGCTTCGATTGGAGAGTTGGAGTTTGTGGGCTTTCCCAGCGAAGTCGCCGTTACGGGTGAAGAGGTTCGGATTGAGGGACGGCTAAGGTTTAATGAAGAGGAGAACGAATACGCCATAAACATTCGTTTGTGGGTGACTGGTCACCGGGGGCGAATCGAGCCCAAATTCATATTGGGCCCATTATACGATGGGGAGACGGTCCCGATCACCGTCTACCTCGAAGGAGCTCCTGGCTCTGCGACCCTCCACGCCGACGACATTCGGTGCCCACGCGGGACCTGGGCCATTACGCTCGTAGAAGCAACCCCCACCCCGACGCCCACCAACACGGCCACCTCCACGCCAACACCAACGCACACACCTACTCCCACACACACCCCCACGCCAACCCCTTGCCCTGATGCTTTCGAGCCTGATGACATCTGCCAGCAGGCCAAGCTGATTGACGTCAATGGGGCAATGCAATCGCATAACTTCCACACCGGCGATGATCGAGACCACGTGAAACTCGTCGCGGAGGCTGGCAACATCTACACCATCAGGACACTGAATCTGGGCGCAGGCAACGATACGATCCTCACCCTCTACGATACCGATTGCACGACACAATTGGGATACAACGACGATGATCCGAACAACCCTCCAGCCTCGAAGATTGTCTGGTTGTGTTCTACAACGGGAACTTACTTCGTAAAGGCAGCACCCTTTGGGGGTCAGGTTGGCCTGTGCAACCCCTACGACCTTAAGGTCGTCGGTGTAGCGGCCCCGACACCAACACCGACAGCGACCAATACGCCGACTCCCACGCCCACCTCAACGTTGACACCCACCCCAACATTCACCCCAACACTAACCCCCACGTCCACCCCAACACCCACAAGCACTGCAACACCGACGTTGACCCCCACGCCTACGGAGACGCCAACGGTAACACCCACGCCTACTCCACGGGAGGTGGTGGCGTGCTATTGCTGCTCCGCTGGGGATAGCATCTACCGGATTGATGCCTCATCCTTCTCTGGGTACACCACTACGTCAGCCGAGGAGTCCCCCCTTATCTGTGTGACCTCTCCACCAGCACCGTTAGGATGGAATCAACCAGACTTCGTACCCGGTAGCTCCTGGAAGTCCGGCTCGGAGGTTTGGTGGACCTTTTGGGGCGTTCCCGGTTGGACTCCCCTGCCTGGTGATTGCAAGGCCATTGGTCTGCGGGACAAAAACGGCAAAAAAGAAGGCTGGAGCGGGACGACCCACCTGTATCGGCGCACTTTCACCCTCTCCCCTCCTGAAGCAGGCATGCGGGTGACACAGGCCATCCTGGAGATGTGGAGCGACAACAAAACGGAATGGTGGTGGCAGGGGACCTCTATCTGGTACGATGGACAAGGGTATATCGGCCAGTTGAACCTTTTCCCCACCCACGTCGGACTCCATGGCGGAACCTATGTCCTGGCTATGCAGAACAGCAACGACTACGTTTGTTCTCCCAATTGTAACCCGCAGGGGACAGCCTGCCGTCTCTGCGTCACCTGGAGAGTCCCCATCGAACTTAGCTATCACGTCTACCTGCCTGTTATCCTTAAGACTTACCCATGAGGACACCCCCACTGAACGTTGAGGGCCACGTTAGAAGTGCCCAGCGCCTCGTGCCATTCCCAATTACTCCCGAATGTAGACAAACTCATCACCTTCGGCCAGATGGCACTTGAACAGGGCTAATATGACCGGGAGTTAGATCACAGACCTCCGTGCTTAGACGACGAGCCTGTCTGCCTGGCTTTGTCGGTCGACCTATGACTTACGGAGTGGACAAGCCACCTGCGTGAACTGCACAGGTGGCTTTTTGCTTTGCCAAAAGAGCCGAAATCTGGTAAACTATGCTCAGCGACCAAGGGGAAAAGCCCCGACTGGTCAGATGGCATCGGGGCACGGCCAAGCTGCGGCGACAGCCCGGCAGGGATGGTATAGCACGGAAGCCCGTCTGTCGTCAAGTTTGGCAGATGGATTCTGTGGTTCTAAGGAGGGACAGAGGAATGAAAACAACTCAGTCGAAATGCCCAGCATTCGGTAGCACCGAGCTTGAGAAGCTCCATAAGAAGCAGGCAAGCCTGAAACCCTTGTCTCTGCTCGCCGTCCTCTTGATCATCGCAGCAATGTGCGTGTTGACCAGTTGCGAACCAGGGGAGTTGTCCGAGCAAACCCCAGTTGTCGAAAAGCTGACCAGTACTCAAGAGCCTGGTGGTCTAGAGCCAAAGCTGCCACCTGTGGAAGATCGGTTGGCAGAAGGCTTGCACGAGCCCTGGGCGGCGAAGGACTGGGAAAAGGTCATAGGGCTGATCGAGGAAATTCTGGCCATCAACCCTAACTACGATGATATGATTGAGAAGCTGTACGCGGCCCACGTCAACTACGGACGCCAGTTTCTGGATGAGGGCAATCCCGGCGGGGCGGTAGTGCAGTTCAGCAGTGCTCTGGAGATCAAACCCGACGGAGTGGAAGCCCGGGCGGGACTAGAACAAGCAGCTACTCGGGTGCCAACACCAACACCGCTATCACTGACTGTGGAGCAGTTGGCCCAGAGTTTGCACGAGCCGTGGGCGGAGGAAGACTGGGAACAGGTCATAGGGTTAATCAGGCAGATCCTGGCCATCAGCCCTGGCTACGATGACATGATTGAGAAGCTGTACGCGGCCCACCTCAACTATGGGCTCCAACTCGTCGAAGAGGGCAACCTTGAGGAAGCGAAGGCGGAGTTCACCCGCGCCTTAGACGTCAAGCCAGGCGGAGGAGAGGCCATAGCGGAGCTGAGAGCATTGGCTGGCGAAACGGCTATCCCAGTGGCACCGACGGCCACCTTCCAGCCGCCAACGGCGACACCGATCCCGCCGCCTCCGCCCCCTGCGGTAGAGGCGGCCATGATCGCTATCCCTGCTGGCGAGTTCACCATGGGCAGCAATGTCGAGGACGAGAGGCCACCTCATGTGGTTTTCGTTGATGGCTTTGAGATGGACAAGCTTGAGGTAACCAACGAGGACTTTGAGAAGTTTGTCGCGGAAACAGGCTATGTCACCGATGCGGAGAAGGCAGGTGACACGTCCTGGCGGTACTATGCTAAGGACAAGGCTCAGCATCCCGTGGTGAAAGTAAGCTGGAACGATGCCAAAGCTTTTTGCCAGTGGGCGGGGAAGAGGTTACCTACCGAAGCGGAGTGGGAAAAGGCGGCGCGGGGCACCGATGCGCGCAGCTATCCCTGGGGCAACCAGTGGGATGCAGCCAGGGCCAACGCGAAGGAGGCAGGTCATCGCGGGACCACCGCTGTAGGGAGCTTCCCTGCCGGGGCCAGTCCTTATGGTGCGATGGACATGGCGGGCAACGTATCCGAGTGGACGAGCGACTGGTTTAAGGCCTATCCTGGCGGTGACTTCTATTCCCCTTATTTTGGAGAGAAGTACAGGGTGATCCGAGGGGGCGGCTGGTTCAGCGACCAGAATCTGGTGCGCACCACCGAGCGGAGTGCCAGCTCCACGACCCTGGCCAACGACGACGTCGGCTTCCGCTGTGCACGTTAGCTTATCGCCAAGTTGACCAGACGATCTTTCAGCAGCTCACCAGCCCGCCGTCGGAGGGCTACCAGGGCTACGACAAGGCGCTCGACATCTACTACCTGACCATCGCCTACATCTCGACGCTGCGCAACTGGGTGAACCGCTTGGTGCTCCAGGTCAGCCGCTTCCTCTTCTTCTGGCGACTGGTGGGCGTGGCGCTGTTCGAGCTCACCCACCTGTGTCCGCTGCGGCTGATCTTTCCCAACACGTGACTGCTCAGGCTACTCTGTGCCGCGATTGAAATCGCCTCTCCAGGGCTTTCAGCCGGGCGTCCACCTGCGTGGACGTCGCTGTCCACGTAGGTGGACAGTCAGCTTTAGCTCTCCAGGCGCGGTTTCAACCGCCAGCCTGAGTAGTAACCCCAACACCTTCGAGTACTTCTTTGTCTTCTACGAGGCATATCGCCTCCGCTGGGACCCGAGCCGGACGACCAGGAAGCTCCTGATCGGCGCTGCCGCGTTTATCTGGATGGTGATCAAACTGCCGCAGGAGTACTGGCTCTACGTTGTACCTGGCACTGTGAGGTATGTCGTGAATGCCGCGACTGGCGCGAGTGGCACTGTGAGGTATGTAACAAATGCACTTACGGCGTCACTATGCCCTGTGAGCACTGTGGCAATACGAAAGGGATGATGGAGTGGTTCTGACGACAGACCGGTGTACTTGTTACTCCCCTTCAGGGTCAGACGACAGGGTGATGATGAAATGACAGTGGCGGTCGCCCTTGCCCTGTCGCAGGGGATAGCGGACGGTCACCGGGTCGTCGGGCAGCAGCACCTCGAACCAGGCTCCCCACAGGGTCTCACAGGCGACGCAGGCCTGATCCACCCGCTCCAGGCGGGCCATTCTGGCACCCGCGTAGGCCGCGCAGCGGTAGATCCGCGCTTCGGCTTGGGTGGAAGTCACTGCCTGGAAATCGGCCCGGAAGGCGCCACCCATGAGCACCTCACCATAGGTGGCAATCAGACGGGTGGCGTCGGCCAGGTCGTCAGCCCGGCGTTTGCCCAGGGCACGCAACAGGGTGCGCATCTCGATGCGGCCAAAGGCGGCCCGCACTCTGGCGTTCAGGCGGATGCCAGCCTCCAGGCCGAATTCATCCACCGTTTTCAGAAACCACTGGCCGTCCCAGAAGAGGGTCAGTTTGCGCAGAATGTCCACTTTGACTTCGTCGGATAGCGGGTAAAGCTCTAGCATGATTCACTCCTTTGCTGTGAGCCAGATGGTGGACGATGGCTCGTTACCTGATGATAGCATGGATGACCAGACTTTGTCAAGTCTCTGAACAACGCCGCATGTCATTCTTGCCGAGGGACATGATATGAACCTATTGCTACTACTGATTTTGGGCGCCATTTGGGGGTCTTCCTACATGTTCATCAAGGTCATCGTTGCCGAGGTGCCAACATTTACGCTGGTTGCTGGGCGTCTGACCCTATCGGTGATCATTCTGTGGGGCATTCTACGCGCTCGAGGACTCTACTTGTCCCGTACCCGACGGATGTGGCGTACCTACGCAGTGCTTGGTGTACTGGGCGCGGCCGTGCCCTACTCGCTCATCTCCTGGGGCGAGCAATACATCTCCAGTGGATTGGCGTCGCTGTTGCAGGCCACTACCCCCATCTTCACCGTCATCCTGGCCCATTTCCTCACCGACGACGAGCCAGTTACGGCGGCTAAGATCGTGGGGGTGATCATCGGTTTTGTGGGAGTAGGGGTGTTGATGCTGCCCGACTTGCGCCAGGGGTTGCAGGCCAATCTGCTGGGCCAGTTGGCCATTGTCGGTTCTTCCCTCTGCTACGCTGGAGGGGCCCTTTACAGCCGCAGTCGGTTAAGGGGACAGCCGGCGCTGGTGTCAGCAACCGGGCAACTGACGATGGGCATGGTCTACATGCTGCCTGCCAGTCTGCTGATAGACCGTCCCTTTGACCTGTCGCCGTCGCTGCCAGCGTTGGCGAGCTGGCTGGTGCTGATCATTCTGGGAACGGTAGTGGCCTATGTCATTTACTTCACCCTAATTGAGCGGAGCAGCGCCACCTTTACCACGATGGTGACGTACATCATTCCCGTCAACGGACTGATATTGGGAGCACTGGTGCTGAATGAATCACTGAATGTGACCATGTTGGGGAGTTTGGCGCTGATCCTGCTGGGGGTGCTGCTGGTGAGAACCTAGACAAAGGGGGAGACCTATGCCAGAACTGCCCGAAATCACCGTCCTGGCCCGCCAGATGAAAACGGAACTGGTGGGGAAGACACTGACCAACATTGAGGTGCTACAACCGAAGTGCCTGAATGTCCCAGAAGAGGCGTTCGTGGACGCGCTGGCCGGCGCGCAGTTGCTCGATGTGATTCATCGCGGCAAGTGGATATTCGTCGAGACCACCCAGGGCTGGTTGTTGCTGAGTCTGGGGATGGGGGGCGAGATCCTGCTCACCACCCGCGACGCGCTGCCAGAGAAGTACCGTCTGGTCTTCGACTTCGACGACGGCGTCTGTCTGGCCGTCAACTTCTGGTGGTTCGGCTACGCCCACTTTGCGGCCGAGCTGGCCGACCACTCACCCACCGCCCGGCTTGGGCCGAACGCCCTGGACCTGACACTGGATCAGTTCCGGGAGCTGCTGCGGGGACGGCGTGGAGCCATCAAGTCCTTCCTGCTCAACCAGCGCCGCATCGCCGGCATCGGCAACGTCTACGTCCAGGACCCGCTGTTCAAGGCGAGGATCCATCCACTGCGGAAAATCAGTGCCCTGGGCAATGACGATGTCGCTGCTCTGTGGCGGGCCATCCGAGAGACGTTGCAGGAGAGCATTGACCTGGGCGGTAGCGCGTGGGAACAGGATCTGCACGGCGAAAAGGGACGCTGGGACCAGAGCTTCTTCCTGGTCGCCTACCGTGAGGGGCAGCCCTGCCCGGAGTGCGGCGCGACGGTGGCCAAGATCAAGACCGGCAGCACCAGCGGCTACGTTTGCCCGGTCTGCCAACCGCTTGACGAAGAATGACGAACAGCGTCGCAATAGCTCTTAACATAAACCGCGTCCGCGCCGCCATGCGCGGCCCGCTGCCCGGTTTCGAGGCGCAGCTCACCATGGCTCCGCGCCCACGCCCGTTCAGTCCTCCTCCCGGCGTCAAGCCTCGTCAAGCTGGGGTGCTGCTGCTCCTGTACCCCATCCGCGACGTGCTCCATATGGTGCTGACCGTGCGCACGTCCGACCTGAATCACCACAGCGGTCAGGTCTCGCTGCCCGGAGGTGGGTGGGAGGAAGGGGATGCTTCACTTCAGGAGACCGCGCTGCGCGAGACTCAGGAGGAGATCGGGATCGTCACCGACGGGCTGGAGCTTCTCGGTTTCCTCACGCCCATCTATGTCCCGCCGAGCAACAACATCGTTCATCCCTTCGTCGCTCACGTGCCCCAACGCCCCGCCTTCCATCCCGATCCCAAAGAGGTGGCTGAGTTATTGCACGTGCCACTGCATCTGCTGCTGAACCCGGCGACGCGGCGCGAGGAGGACTGGATGTGGCGTTGCGAGCCTTTGCACGTGCCATTCTATGTTGTGGGTGAGCGCAAGGTGTGGGGGGCTACGGCTATCATCTTGGCGGAGTTTGTGATGCTACTAACCCAGAGGAGCGCTGACTAATGCGCTTGGAGTTGGATCAGAGCCGTAAGATCGAGCAGAGTGGCCCGACCGTCCTTGCCTTTTCTGACCACGAGTACAGGGCGCTCCTTGTGCCAAATGTGGAATAAAAAGACGCCGGGGCCTGCTGCGCAGTAATGTGTAGCTCCAACCACGGAGTGGATACCGTGAGGGCACTACACCACCCGGCTTCTGACAATAGTATGCTGGATTCTTGCTAGATTGTCAAAAAGTCAAAACTGCAAAACGTTCCCTTTCCCAACCTGGATGACGTTTGACGCACAACGAAGGAGGTTCACTATTGAGAATAGTTCGATTTTTGAGGAATGACCAACCGTGCTATGGGCTGATCGAGGGAGAAGCGGTCTACGAAATCGAGGGTTCCATCTTCGGCGAGTTCCGCCGGGCGGAGAAGGTGGCTGCATTGACTGAGATCAGGCTACTGGCTCCCTGTTGGCCCACCAAGATCCTGGCCGTGGGGCTCAACTATCGTGCCCACGCTGCCGAGGCCGCCCTGGTCATGCCGTCGGAGCCGCTCGTTTTCTCGAAGCCCCCATCCTCCGTCATCGGCCCCCTCGACCCCATTGTTTATCCCGTCCTCTCACAGCAGGTGGACTACGAGGGCGAGCTGGCCGTGGTCATTGGAAAGCGGGCCAGAAACGTGCCCCCGCAGAAAGTGCACGATTTCATCCTCGGCTACACTTGCGGCAACGACGTCACGGCCCGCGACCTGCAGCAGCGGGATGACCAGTGGACCCGGGCCAAGGGATTCGACACCTTTTGTCCCCTGGGCCCCCACATCGTCACCGACCTGGACCCCGCGCATCTGGCTATCCGGAGCCGGGTAAACGGCGAGATCCGCCAGGACGGCTCCACCGCCGACATGGTCTTCGGCGTGGCTGAGCTGATCGCCTATATCTCGCAGGTCATGACCCTGGAGCCTGGTGATGTGATCCTCACCGGCACGCCGTCCGGCGTGGGGCCTCTGCAACCCGGCGATGTGGTGGAGGTGGAGATCGAGGGAATCGGAACGCTGCGCAGCCCGGTGGTGAGTCAGGGGTAACCGTTCACGCCCTCCCCCTCGCAGGGGGAGGGTAGGGGTGGGGGTGCAAATGCCATTTGCTGAGACCTACCCTCCCCCGGCCCCTCCCTGGGAGGGAGGGGGGAACGCTCTCACTCCCTGGGCGGCTCCTTCACCGCCACGACGATGGCCACCAGTGCGATGGCTACGCCCACCAGGTTGGCGAGGATGGGGGCCTGGAACCCGAAGTGGTCGTAGAGCAGGCCGCCGATGTAGGGTGCGGGGAAGCCAATCAGTCCGCGGAAGGCAAGAAGTCGCCCCATTTCCTCCCCTAATTTCTCCGTGGGGACGCTGTTGGCCAAGAGCGCCCGCAAGGACGGCACCCAGGTAGCGGCCGTCAGTCCAAAGAGGGCTTCCAGAGCAGCGAAGGCCACGAAGCTGGTGCTGAAGAGCCAGCCGCCGACAACGATGATGCCCAGCATCTCCGATAGGACTAGGAAGGGTTTGGAGCCGTAGCGGTCTACCAGCCTCCCGATGGGTAGTTGGGAGGTTGCCCAGACCAATGAGACCAGGCCGGACATCACCCCCAATTGGAAGGTGGTGAAGCCGTAGGTCTCGCTCAGCATCCCAAAGAGGATGGAGCTTCCCAGTCCCCAGACGAAGATGTCCAAAGACAGGGCCCAGTAGAGGCCCCGCAGTTCCCTGGGAGGGGCGACCATCCTGACCATCACCCCCTTCAGCTCACCGAGCGAGGTTCCCCCATTGACCCGTCTCAGTGTCTCCTGCAGGAGCCAGAGGATGAGGAGCAGCCGCATGGCCTCCAGTCCGAAGCGCGTCACAAAGACCGGGGTGAATCCCCAGCGGTCGGTGATGAAGCCGGCCAGAGCCCCGGCGAAGACGCCCGGCACGATCCACGAGGCCATCTGCAGGCTGTAGGCTGCGCCGCGCTGGCTGGCCCGCGCCGATTCGGCGACCAGCGCATTCCTGACTGGAACAGAGACCTGAGCGGCCCCCAACAGGATTACCCCTGGCATCAGCCAGCGCCAGTCCCCCGTGATGGCCGCCAGCACGTAGAACGCCATGACCAGGAGGCCCAGGAAGCTGCCCAGAGCGAGAAGGGGCTTTCTGCCTGAACGGTCGGAGACCCAGCCGCCGATGTGCTGGAGCACGGCGGTCACGAGCCCCCTCCTCCCACCCAGGCTCTCCAGGAAGCCCAGGGTGCTCATTGGCGCCCCCAGGCTGAGGACGAAGGGCTGCCACACGGCCTGCGTCATGCTGGAGAACAGACCGTTCAGGAAAGAGGTGACGGCGATAACCCTCAGATTCTGTCTTGTCCTGTCCTGCTCTATGCTTTCGTCTCTCATCTCTTAGCCAGGGTGAAGGGGTTCTTCACGTAGACTTCAGGGGGATACGGCCCTATCACGACCTCGGCATCTTCGCCGTTGAGGAACCGGCTCAGCCCCTTGGCCTCGGTCATTAGTACCTCGCGCTCAACATCTTGCCACAGAAGCAGCTCAGTGGCATCCTCCCGCTTGCGCCACACACCCACCACCCTCCCATTGATCCAGACAGTGGCGAAGGCGTTTCCTGACCGGTCGAAGACCTGGTTATGGTGCTCTGGGTCCAGAAAGCGGCGGCGATCCCGATAGCCCATGATGTAGGGATCGAGGCTGGGCAGCAAGTTGATGCTCGGTTCCACCCCAGGCTGGGTCTCGAGCAGCCGCTGATGGTCCGCCTTCAGCATCAAGTAGCCCCCGCCCAGGCCCTCGATCTCGATCTCTGCGAGATCGTCATCCAGGGTGGACAGGGCCTTCCTCGTCTCCCCTTTGCTGAAGCCGCTCCACCAAGCGACGTCCTCCAGGGTGGCCGGGCCCAGGGCGGCGAGGTACCACCGCACCAGGCGAGCCTGTGCCTCTCCTGGCGTCAGGGCTTCCAAATCCACGTCGGGCAGCCAGACAGCCAGGGGAGCATACTCGTGCAGGGTGCTGCGCCAACTGCCGCGAGGCTTGGCCCTCACCAGCAGCCCCAGGATGCACATCGCCGGCACGATCCTCGAACCCAGGCTGAACTCGCCCGCGTAGGGCCTGTCCTGGTCATACTTGACCTTGATCTTGAGCTCGGGTACCAGTTTGCCAATCTCCGACACTGTGGAAGGGCCTCTGTCCGCCAGAATCTCTACGATCCGCTGATGCAGCCGCTCCAGCACCTCCGCTTCTTCCCCCTCTTCGCACAGCCCGGCCTGCACCAGCAACCTGCGCGCCTGGCTCGGGAAGCGTCTCTGCACCTGCTTCTTCGTGGCCTGGAAGAAGACGGACAGCTTGTCTGAGGGGACGATGAACAGCGTGTTGCGCATGGACGTTACTCTGACCAGCTTTCTGATCTCGTACAGCTCCGCGTCGAGTTGCTGGCGGCTGAAGCCTTCGATCCTGCTCCAGAGGGAGAGATAGGGCGTGAGGGCGGCCGTGGCGTGCAGGGCGCAGATGTCCTCCACGACCTGCACGACGTCGTCGCCCTTTGTCCCCGGCGCAAGGTGCTGCTTGCGCAGCAGAAACTGGTTGACCTGCGTGGCGTTCACGATCATCATCCGTAGACCTGCCCGTACTTGGCTCCGCACTCCCTGTGCAACTGCAGCCACCTTTTGCGTCTACACTGATCCGCCCAGTACGCCTCCTGCTCGTCCAGCCACACCTCTGCGCCGATGCGCCGTATCCGCCGCAGGTTCTCCAGCACGGGCAGGTGGGTGCGCCAAATGGGGTCGTAGGCGAACTGGATGATGCGCGTGCAGGGGAAATCGTCGCATCCAGCGCAGCTTTCCAGCCCCCGCTTGGCGACGCAGCGATAGATGTCGCAGGCGTGATGATGAGGTCCCGCTGCGCACTGACCGCAGTCGCAGCCGCAGCCGTGGCAGACGCTGTCCAGAACGAGGTCGCTGCAAACGCCGCAGTAGAGGCCGCACGGGGCGGAGAGGTTCTTTCGATTGTCTGGCATCTGGTGCTCCTTAATCGTTCTTGATCGGCTGGCCAGCAGTATGAAACCGAATCCCAGTGGATCCAAGACTGCTCCAAGGGGATTGTCAAATCCCCGCCTTTGGCATGGATCTGGCGATCCATGCCGAGCACAATTGGGTCTGCTGAATCTGGAGGATTGATCGAATCCAAGATATTCTCGGTCACATTCGGTCAATCCTCTCAATTCGCCGTCATATCCCCAGACCCCCCGCTTCAGAAACCAGAACCGACGGGGGAGACTAACCGAAACCCTAAGCGGTAGATCCAACCGCGAGGGAAGCCCCCGTCGCGATCCCCGCAGTGAGCGGCGCCCCGAGATCTGAGCCGCGACCCGCCACACAACGCACGGCCACTACTGCCTCGGGCTGTTGCCGTCCACTCCCAACCGTTGCCCGCCAGGTCCATGAGGCCGAATGGTTGGCTGCTCCCTAGCGGGTACATGGCGACTGGTGAGGTGGTGCGGATGCCGGATTCGCTGGTATTGGCCCTGGCAAGAATGGCCGCCTCATCCCGTGTCATTGGGCCGTGCGGCGAGTCCCAAGGATAGCGATCCTCTTTGGCCACTCCACCAGCTATCTGCTCCCATTCGCTTTCGGTGGGCAGTTGCACTTTGGAGACCCCGGCTTCGAGCAGATCAGCTACCAGTTCAATGTCCTCATCTGGCAAGTCGGGGGTGCCGGCCCGGACATGTCGGAGTAGTTCCGTCAGCCAGGCGGCGTAGGCAACAGCTTCGTACCAGGAAACCCCTACTACTGGGTAGCCGCGCCGCTCTTTGCCGAAGCGAGGGTCATGCCAATGTTTCGGCTCTGTTCTTGGGCTTTCTCCCCGGTAGCTTGGTGGCTTCTGCACCCATTGCCAACCCTCTCCGTCTTCGCAGCTCCAGTAGGTGGGGTTCTCGTAGCCGCCAGCCTGGATGAAGCGTTCGAACTGGACGTTGGTAGCTGGGTATTTCATGGCCATCAGATTGGCGCCGTCTTCGGCGGTGCCGGGACAACGGATCCAGGCGTGCAGGTCGTCGGGCAACCAGCCCAGTTCGTCCAGGACTTCGCCGGCATCGTAGCGGTTGCGCACCGGAATTCGGGGCGGGTCGTTGGGACGCTTGGTCTCCGGGTCTAAGTCCTGCATCGTCTCGCACAGCGCATCCAGCACCCAGCGTCGGGTTCGGTTGGTCACGCTGCGCAGGCCGATGTCCGCCAGAGCGCGGCCAGCCAACACCACCTGCCGCCCGGCGCTGTCCTGGTCGTACGGCTCCATCTGCAGCAGGTCCTCGATGCAGTCACTCACGTCATCGCGGCGGGCCTCCACAATGCCCAACTGCCCAGCCGCCAGCAGGATCACCTCTTGCCAGCGAGGGTCCTCCCAGTGCTTCCTGAGCATCTCGCGCCGCTCCTCGGCCCGCTGGCGCGCCATCTGTCGGGCGGCCAGGTACTCCTCGAAGGTCAGGTGGAAGAACCCAAACTGCCCCAGCCCCCGCTCCGCCAACAGCCCAGCCTGGTAGCGGGCGTGGTGCAGGAAGCGGTCGGCGATCTCCTTGGCCTCGTCCTCGTACCCCTCGTAGGCCAGGATGTCCAACAGCCGCTCGCGCCAGTCCTGGAACGAAGCAGTGCCGCCGGGTCGTTCGTCGTGCAGCCAGTAGGCCAGCGGTGCCATCACGCGGACGACGGTCTCCTCACCCAGCTCGGCCAGCAGTTCGCTGGGCAGGCCGGTCTGGGCCTGCCGCCAGGATTCGATCAACGTCTGGGCGCAGATCTCGTACAGTCGGATGCGGCGATTGGGGAGCTTGCCCACGTTCTCGTGGATGAGGGCCAGGATGGTGAGCAGCAGGGGGTTGGTGGCCAGGCGTCGCACGCTGGGCCACTCCAGCACGCGGGGCAGGAGTTGTCCCACTCGCTCCTCGGCACGCGCTTCGGCCACCTCCAGGGGTAGCGTTTCGTCGTGCGCCTGCTCGTGGGCCGTGTACCAGCGCAGCAGGAACTCGCGTACCTCGTCGGGCGGGCGCAGGGGACTGAGTTGCACGTGATGGAAGCCACGCAGCGCCTCGTCCCAGTAGCCCTCGATGCGGCTGGTGACCACCAGGCGATTGGGTCGGCCATTCGCACACCAGCGGTCGGCGAACTGCTGAACTTTTCGCACCACCCTGGAGCGCAACGGCTGGCCGTGCACCGGATCGTCCCCCACCTCATCCAGTCCGTCCAGGAGCACCATGCAGGCCCCTTTGTCGAGGGCCAGGCGCAGGAAATCACTCAGACGGGGGTGGCTGGCGTAGGCCTGCCCAATGACCTGGAGCAGGAAGTTGTCCAACGACAGGGCTGGCGTCTGCTCCAGTTCTCGGGCGAAGTCCGCCAGGCGCACCATCAGGGGGATGTAGGGAGCCTCCAGGCCCAGGCGGACCGCGCCGTAGCCGTGGGCCAGCATCAGGGAGATGAAGCGCAGGGAGATGGTCTTGCCTGCTCCTGGCTCGCCCAGGATGACCAGGCGTTGCGAGCGGGCCAGGGCGTCAGTGACTCGCTCTTGCAGGCGTCGTTCCTCCTCCGCCAGTCGCTCTTCCTCGCGCAGGGCCAACAGCCGTTCGTGGGCACGGCGACGTTCCTCTTCGCTGCCCAGGCTCAGCAGCGCCAGCTCCAGGTAGATGTCGGCCAGCGGCAGTCGGACGTCCCGCCGCATCTGGACGATGCCTCGGAAGTCGTGCATCCGCAGCTCGCGCACCAGGTCGGCCCGGTAGCGTGTCTCGATCTCGGTTGCCTGTTTTTCCGTCAGCCCCCGTTCAACCATGAAGACGCGCAAGGCTTGGCCTGCCTCGGTCTGCACGAAGACATTGTCCAGCCGGGCCAGATGGGCTAGCATTTCGGCCAGCAGGCCCCGGCCGGCAGCATCGTTGGCGTACTCGATGGGCGCGCGCCAGTCTCCCAGGGTGAAGAATTGAGCGCGCAGGGCCGCCAGCAGAGTGGAAAGCTCCTGGCGGCGGCTGCGAGGCCAACCCAGGGCGACCATGAGATCCTGGGGAGGGTTGGCCTCAGAATCGGTGAAAGCCAACACCGCCCGGGCCACCTGGCGGCGCAGAGCATGGTTCTTCTTGGCCGTCAGCCGGTCCAGACTGACGTTCTTGAGCCAGCGACGGAGCTTGTCCTCATCCTCGACAGGGGCGCCGGCCTGGGCCAGGGCAGTCTGCACGGCCTTTCGCAGGTCTTGGTCCGCTCCGATCCTCTCGTGCCACTGACGCGCCACGAAACGATCCAGTCCCTTCTTGGCTGGCTCCAGTGGCACGTCCAGTTTCCCCTTCTCCAGAAGTTGCTTCCCAACCTCAAATAGCCCTCGACATAGGGCTGCGGCAAAGGCTGCGATAATGGGATCCATGATTCACCTCCAGAAAGTCAAAGCTCGTTTGGGGTAGGATGACGTTGGGCTTGCAGAAAGCCCTCCTGATAAGTATACCCCAAACGAGCCAAAGTGTCCAGATGTGTTCCTGCTCTCTCACCGCAGCGGACATTGCGGCGAGAGTTCTTCGACTAGCCTCACATCCTCAAGAAGCTGCTCGCGTGAGCTGATGCCGATGGTGATGGCATGGACGACGCTGAGTTGGAGGACGTACTCGATGGCGGTGCGGGCCTTCCCTGCGAGCCGTCCGCAGCCTATGACCTTCATGCCGTAGACCGCCTTTCCAGAGGAATACATCCTCTCGATAACGGGCACCATCTTGGAAGGAGGCGCATCCATGTTCACGCCCGCCATGTTGATGCGCGCCAGCACGACCTCCGCCCAGGCTGTTTCCGCCGCCGCGCGCAATGCACCCAGGCCATGACAAGAAACGCCCACCGCCCGCACCTTTCCCTGCTCCTTGGCTCGCGAGAGGGCTTCCATCGCGCCGGTGCAGCGCTGCGGCCAGTCGGGCTGCGTCACGAAGTGCAGCAGGACGATATCGAGCACGTCAGTGCCCAACTCCCTGAGAAAGCGCTCAATGTCCCGCGTGGCCTGCTCGGCGCTCCGCGACGTGGTCTTGGTGGCGATTACCACTTCGTGGCGAGGGATTCCCTGCAACGCTCTCGCCACGTGGGGATGCGAGCCGTACTCGTCCGCGGCATCCCAAAAGTTGACGCCGTGGTCATACGCCAGCCGCAAAAGACTCGCCAGCCTATCCACCCCCAGATCCGTCTGTTCTGAGCGACCTGCCCAGCCGCGTGTGCCTGTGCCAAAGGCCAGGCGTGAAACTCTTAGACCGGTTTTTCCAAAATCAACTTTCCTCACTACACTCCTTTCCCGATGGCTTTCTGTCCCGCGCGGCGGGCTGCGGCCAGCACGTCGGTGCGGCTCTTTACCCCACCGGGAGCAAGCACCGTGGCCACGTGCTGCATGCCCAGGTACGGAATGATGTCGGTCAACATCCCTACCGTGTGGCGGGCGTACCACTCGCCCCCTCCCAGCGGTATGGCCAGAACCACGCGCCGACCGGCGAACAGCTCCCGCTGCACGCCATACCACCGATCCAGAAACGCCTTGAACTGGGCGGTCGGGCCCCACCAGTAAATCGGCGTGCCCAGCACCCACACCTGGCTGCGCGCCATCTGCTCCAGCAATGCCAGCATATCATCCCGTTGCACACACGCGCCAGTCTTGCGGCAGGCATTGCACGCCTGGCAGGGTGAGATAGCCAGCTCGTTCAGGATGAACTTGTCGGTCAGGGCACCGGCGGCTTGCGCGCCGGCCAGCACCTCATCCACCAGAATCTCGGTGTTGCCACCGCGGCGTGGGCTGCCGACGATGCCCAAGGCTCGCGCACGGATGGGTACTTTCTCAAGCACTGTCCATCACTCCTTCCGGGTTGAGTTTCACGACAGGGCCTGCTCAAGTGTGGAAAAGTTCACCCGTGAGGTAAGGTCCAGCGAGAGCGGTGTGACCGCGATGATGCGGTCCATCCTCAGCGCCCAGACGTCGGAGTCCGGTTCAATCTGACTCGGATCCTCGATCGGTCCGAAGCCGGGCCGACCTTGGCCTTTGGCGCGGTCGGGTGGTCTCCACAACCGCGAGCAGCAGCAGAGTCGTGTGAGCCGCCAGGGGGTGGACGGCGTCGCGTCGGCCGGTATGCTGATCTTGAGTGCGTCCACGCCACGGGGAAGCGCGTCCACGAGCAATCGCCTGGCGAACCGCTGCGTGACGGCCATCGCGGCAGTGTAGTCCGCCGTTTCGTCGCCTCGGTAGTCTCCCATTCCCAGTGACACCGCCATCGCCGGGATGTCGAAAGCGCCTCCCTCCAGTGCAGCGCCAATGGTGCCAGACCACGTTGCGACGTCTCTGCCGGTGTTGGACCCGAAGTTGATGCCGGAGATCACCAGTGACGGACGGCGCGATGCCAACTCGATCACGCCGTGCACCACCGCCAGTGCCGGGCTGGCGTCCACGGCGTAGGCGGTCACCTGCTCGCCAGCAATCTCGCGCGTGGCGGGGAGCAGACGCCCTGAGACATCGTAGGGCACGGATCGCCCCGCGCCGGACCATTGCCGGTCCGGGGCGACTACCAACACTTCCCCCAGGGGCAGCGCCGCCTCCACAGCGGCCCATAGTCCCTTGGAATCAATGCCATCATCGTTTGTGACCAGGATCAGCGGACGTTCTTTTTTCACCTTGCTTGATTCCCTTGAGCTTGAGTTCGATGAATTGTAGCGAGCCGGTTCTTTCACAGACGTGACTACCTCCTCATGGACGCGCTTCTATGGTCGCGGGCAGTCGTCGTACGACCTGCCCTCGCCCAGCACCTGGTGCACGATAGGCATCCACTCGCTGATGGGAATGTTCTGCGGGCACTTGTCCTCGCACTCCCGACATTGGATACACGCGGCGGCCTGCCCCCTTTGATGATAGTCGTCCTTGTAGCCTTCCGCCATGAACCGGTACCACCCACGGGCGCGCCTGGGGTTTTCCCTCTGCAATACTCCTTGTCACTGGTTTGGCATCTCAATTGCTTTCCGCCCCGCACGACGAGCTGCTGCCAGTACGTCGGGGTGTTGGCGCACCTCGCCTGGATCAGTCACACCAGGGGCCAGCACGGTGGCGAATAGCTCCGCCTTCTTCCAGGCCAGGCTGTCTTCGAGTATCCCCACAGTGTGGCGTGCAGTGCTTACGTCCAGTTCCTCGAAAGGTATGGTGAGGATGACGCGTCGTCCTTTGAACGTCTCAGGTCGCCCGATGTGCCAGCGGTCGAGGAACGCCTTGAACTGTGCGGTCGGTCCATAATAATAGACTGGCGTGCCCAGCACCCACGCCTGACTGTGGTACATCTTTTCCAGCAGAGCTGACATGTCATCCTGTTGCATACACTCATCGGTGTCCCGGCAGGCATCGCAGGCCTGGCAGGGTACGATGTCCAGTCTGGTCAGGATGACCTTCTCGGCCATGGCGCCGGCCTCCTCTGCGCCGGCCAGCACCTCGTCCACCAGAATCTCGGTGTTCCCACCACGGCGCGGGCTGCCGACGATCCCCAATACTCGCTTGGTTGACATTGCTTTCTTCCCTCCTAACTACCCACTTCACGAGGCCATCATACAACTATTACCGTACTTCCGAGTAATACCCGATCTTGTGTTCAATCACAGCCAGATTGCGTTCAAGCTCCTGAATTCGCTTCTTCACCTCACGCCGATGCTCCTCGAGCAGCGCCAGTCGCTCAGCAAGGGTGTCATCGCCTTGTCGCTGCAGATCCGCATACTGCTTCATCTTGGCAATCGGCATGCCGGTGGCCCGCAGCTTATTCAGGAAGCCGATCCAACCGACGTCATATTCCGTAGGCAACTGCGAATTGCTCATCCTCCCCAGGCCAGGCCGTGCTTCTCGGCCAGTATCCGCGCCCTGGCCATCAACGCCCCGTGATAGGGCACGCGATTGGCGGCGATGTGGCGGTATCCCTCCACCAGGTCGGGGTAATGTCTCTCCAGTACCTTTCTGACCCTTCCGCCGATGGCACCACTCAGCTTCATGCTGTCCACGATTATGTGGGATACGCCGGCCTGCGCCAGTTCCCTGAACAGGGCGTCCATTTGCTCTTCGCTGTCGGAGAGAAGAGGCAAAAGAGGCCCGCAGAAGCCCCAGGTCTTGATCCCTGCCTGCGACAACTCGGCCAGAGCCGCCAGTCGAGCCGGAATGGGTGAGGCGCGGGGCTCGAGAACCTGCCGCGCGTCCTCGTTCAGAGTGGCGATGGTGAAGCCCACCTCTACGTCTCTGATGCGACAGAGGATGTCGAGGTCGCGGAGCACCAGGTTGGATTTGGTGAGGATGGAGACAGGGAAGCTGTGGGCTGTGAGCACGTCCAGACAGGCGCGCGTGATTTGGTATTCCCTCTCCAGAGGCTGGTAGGCATCGGTCACCGTGCCGAGGACGATGTTGCCCCCCTTCGCCCGCCGCATCTGCCGGGATAGCACCTCCGCCGCGTTGACCTTGACATCCACAAAGGTGCCCCATTCCTCTTTGTGGCCGGTGAATCGCTTCATGAAGATGGCGTAGCAGTAGACGCAGCCGTGGCTACAACCGACGTAGGGGTTGATGGCGTAATCAACCCCCTCAATACCCGATTTGGTGAGGATGGATTTGCACTCGATTTCTCTGATGATCACGCCTGTGTCTCTCAATGAAATCAGCCACCGCTTCAGCCACTTCTCTCTCCCGCCCTATGAGAAAGTGGTCGGTTCCCCTCAGGATGCGTAGTTCCTTTGGCGGAGGCAGGCCCTCCACGAAGCGGCGTAGTATATCGGGTGGGCATACGGAGTCGTTCTCGCCGACGATGAAGAGCTTGGGCCTGGTGTAGCTGCTGAGGAAGCCCTCTTCCACCTGCCCCACAGGAAGCCCGATGGCGGCCACAGCGCAAATGCGCGGATCATGTTCGGCATGGTGTAGCCCTACCCAGGCTCCGAAAGAGTAGCCGACCAGGTAGAGCCTCTCTGCATCCACGCCCTCTTCCCGGAGGAGGAAATCCACTGCCCCGGCCACGTCGCTCTGTTCCCCCACTCCCTCGTCGTATCTCCCTTCGCTTCGCCCGACGCCGCGAAAGCTGAAGCGCAAGGCCATGATGCCACGCTCTGCTAAGGTTCGAGCGATGCTCACCACCAGGGAGACGTCCATACTGCCGCCGTAAAGCGAGTGAGGATGGCAGATCACTGCTGCTGGGAGATTATCTCCGCCAGGATGGTGAAGCACGCCCTCCAATCGGATGGCCTCTTCACCTCTACTGGCAAAGAAAAGCCCGGTTTCCTTGCTGGTCATGGCCTGATCTCCGTTGGGTACAGAGAAAGCCTCCCGCTGGCTGCAAGACCTGCCAGCCTGTGCAGTTGGCCCCAGGCTGCACGGCGCGGGGCTAAAGTCCCCGCGCTGAGAGAATGAAGCCCCTTCGGGGCTGGATCTAGCCCGCAGGGCTTTGTTCTTTTAGCCCTGAGCTTCAGCTCGGGGCTTTTGGCCACAGCACACACCTAACCGCACAGGTCAAAAATCTGCGGGAGGCTTCCTGTCCTAGAGGCCCTGCCTGATTCCATCCAGCCTGGCCTTGGCATCCGGCACGAAGCCGAAGAAGCCTTCGATCCTCTCGCAGCCATAGTCGTCGCAGTGGGCGCAGTTGAGGACGCCCCGCGCCATGCCACAGGCGCGGATGTCGCAGTCATACCAGTGACCGCACTTGCGTTCACCTTCGGTCACGCAACCGTCGCATATAACGGACTCGACGGTGATGTCGGGCACGTTATACTCCTCCCGCCATTGCGCGGCCACCTGCTCCAGTGCGGCAGGGTCGTCGGCCTGGGTGGCGATGTAGGCCGGGCAGTCGCTGCACACCAGTCCACAGTAAGCGATGATCTTGTCCATTGGATTCTCTCCTTTCCAGTTTTTTGTTTTTTATGCCGCCAGGCCGGCGCGGATGCCATCTAGGGTGGCGCGGGCGTGGGGCGCCATGCCAAAGAAAGCTTCGAGCTTTACGCACCCGCCGTGGCGGGCGTAGTCAGCGCAGTAGGCGCAATTGGCGACGCCTCGTTCCATGCCACAGGCGCGGACATGGCATTCGAAGCAATATCCGCACAATCGCTCGCTGTTCGACAGGCAGCCGTCGCACATGGCGGATTCGACAGTGAGGTCCGGATTGTTGAACTGTTCCCGCGCTCGCGCCGCCATCTGCTCCAGCGCAGCCAGGTCATTCGCCTGGGTAGCGACGTAGGCTTCGCAGTCGGTGCACACCAGGCCACAATAGGCGATCATCTTGTTCACTAGATTCTCTCCTTTTTTGGGGGAATTTGTTGTTTGGGAGCTAGTAGAACCCCAAGGACTCTAGGGCTTCCAGGATTGGCTCCCTGGTTTTCAACACCGGTGCGCCAGGTCGGTACTGGCCTTCTTCTCCTAGCAACACCACCGACATTTCAGAATGGCGGCCGGTGATGGGGAACAACATCTGCGTCCAAATAGTAAGATAGCAGGACAAGACCAACGAGGAGGAACAGCAGTTGGGCTGTGTTGGTCTTGGAAGAGCGACTCATCTCACACCTCTTGCCTGAATGCGGCCTATGGTTCAGAGCTCGTCAGGGAGCAAACCGCCTGCCCCTTGCTCTGAGCCTCACATTGTTGAGGAACTATACCGTGATGACGTGGAAATGTCAAGACTGCCTTCTGTTACGCAGTGATTCTCCTGACCACCCGCAGCACCAGGAAGGTGAGCCAGGGTGAGGGGTTCTTCTTGTCGGCGAAGGACCAGCCCTTCCAAGCGCGATACATTGAGGTGGCGGTGTAGCACCCTTCCTCGTCCGCTTGTGCAGTGATTGTCTCCACCATCTCCCGAAAGCGAGGGTCGGCGTGGACGAAGGGGAAGCGGCTGAGCACGTCCACCACGTGCAGGATGTCGTACCACACGAAGGGGTACTTGAGCTTGCGGAAATCGGTGCCAATGCCGAATAGGTAGAGCTTGCGCCCGGTCTGGTGCTCCCAGTGCCAAAGGAGCATCTCGGCGCCGGTGCGCGTGGCCGGGCTGTCGAGCAGTTCTGGCACTTGAGACAGTGCCTTCAGCGCGTAGACGTTGACGATGGGGCAGGGGTCGGCCTTGCGGCCTGGCCCCCTGAATATCTTGCCCGCCTCCGACGCAGCCGCCTTGCAGCGCCATCCGTTGTCGTCTACCAGGCCGACCAGGTGATCTAGCGCGCGTTGAACGTCGACATCATCGCCCAGGCCCATCGCCAGCAGTGCGTATAGCAAGGTCGGTGCATCGCAGAGCATCCACGTCCACGTGTCCTCGCCTGTCCCTCCGCGTGATTGGGGGATGTTCATCGGGATTTGAAAAGCCCCCTCCGGCGACTGGTGGGCCATCACAGCCTCGATGCCGCTGGCCATTTTCGGATCGTCGGCTCGCACGCCGAAGTCGGCCAGGGTGCTGAACTTGTAGAGGGGGTGCTTGGCGTCGTTGTGTCGCTTGAGGGCGTAGCCGGGCCAGGCGGCGGCCTCGGCCATCATCTCCCGTACCTGAGGATGGCCCAGCATCTCAGCGCGCGTGGCCTGCACCTCGGGGTCATCCACAGGCCGGTCGAGCAGGTCCACCAGTGTGCGGTGGCGAGTCCAGGGCTCGTCCGATTCCAGCAGCCATTGCATCACATCAGTTGTTGTCATTTCACCTCCAGTTTCATCTTCACTCTTCCTACGTCGAGCATCTCCAACAGATCCTTGATGTGCTCCGTCCTATCCATGGACCTGCTCCTAACTCCAGGCACTTGCAGATGGACTCAGCTCAAACAGAGACATCTGTCTCACCCGCGGCCCCGTTCCCTGGGGCCATTGGACGTCGTGCCCAACTCCGTACTTTTCCTGCAAGAGCCGGACCCTCTCGTGGACCTCTCGTGAATACTCTCTGGGAGCACTCCACCCCCCGTAGAGTCGGAGGTATTTGGGGTACAGATCAGGGAACTGTTGTCTCAGGAAAGGAAAAAACCGCTGGCGGGCGCTAGACTTCAGGCTCAGGACACCGGCCACGAAAAAGTCAACGTCACACTCGGCAGCGGTGCGCACCAGGTCTTCGAGACTGGGCTGGTCGTCGGTCAGATAGGGGAAGATGGGCGTGGCAAGCAGGCCGGTCTTCACCCCGGCTTCCTTCAGCTTCTTGAGCACGGCTACCCTTCGGTTGGCAGGAGCAGAGAAGGGCTCCAACTGTCTCCTGAGACCTTCGTCCAGGGTGGTGATGGTGACGGCAACGCAGCAAAAGGCCGTCTCTGCGAGGCGGGATAGGATGTCCAGATCGCGCAGGATCAGATCTGACTTTGTGCCCAAAATCGTTGGGTTTCGGTGTCTCAGCATGACCTCCAGCACCTGCCGCGTCAGGCCGAACTTCTTCTCCGCTGGCTGATAAGGATCGGAGACCCCGCTCAGATTGACCAACTCCCTCGCCCATTTGGGGCTGGCAAGCTCACGGTCCAGCACCTCCGGAGCGTTCACCTTGACCATGATTCTCTGCTCGAAATCGCAGGGGTCACGGTAGCCGAGATACTCGTGGGAATAGCGGGCGAAGCAATAGGGGCAGGAGTGAGCACAGCCCCGATAGATGTTGGCATCCCAGTGGTAGGGCAGATAGCCGGTATCGTGGTGATGCAAGAGGGTCTTGCACTCGATCAGTTGGAATTCTGTTGACACGTTCACCCTTGACGCACAAGCTTTTGAGCCAACCGCCGCACGTTAGCTCGGTAGTGATCCAGGCACCTCTCGGCTGCGGCTCGTATTTCCACTCCCAGTCCCGGTTCCACTTCCAACAGTTTGCTCATGGCTTCCAGCGCTAGCTTGGCGTGCTTGCCTTCCCTCGCTTCTAGCGCCCGCAACAGGTCGGGGAACACCTGCCGCGCTGCCTTCGGGCCGCTGCGACCGTATTCGCCCAGGGCCAGCACCGCGCAGTCGCGGACGATGACGCTTTTGTCCCTCTCGATTTTGGCCACCAGGTCGGGCAGCAGGGGCGCAACCTGCTCCGGCGCCAGGGATGCCACCAGTGCCAGGGCGTGGGTGGACTCCCAGCGCACCCGGGTGTTCCTGTGTCCGATGAGGGGGACGATGCGGGCCACATAGGGTACGACCAGCGACGGGTTCTCCTTGGCTACCTCGGTGAATACTTCGGCGCAGTCGGCCACCAGTCTGCGGTCGTCCCATTCCAGTCCCACCGCTACCTCGTCCAGCATCTCGGGGCGCTCCAGGGCCTCACGGGCCACGGCCTTGTTGGAGCCCTCGCTACGGTCGCCTGCGACCGACGACAGCCGTTCCAGAACGCTCATCGGTTCACCTCTCTCACTTGATGCACCTACTTTCTACGGCTGGCCTTCGGATAGCAGCCACTCCGTAGAGTCGGCTCTGAGGACACCCTGCCAACTCACTGTGCTTGCTTCTCCAGGAGCTTCCGGAACGCCTTCTCGCTGACCCAGTGATAGGTCAACAGCTTCCCGTTGTGTACGACATTGAACACGCCGTATGGCGACGGTGCAGATTCCTGCACTTCCTGGCAGTTCTTCAGTTCGATCACCTGGCTCTGTATGCCCATGTCAGCGGCGGTTTCCTGGAACATCTGTGATACGCTCTCAATATAGGGACATTGGTCCGAGCGGATGATGGTCAGCCCAGGGCCGAAGCGCCTGAGCCTATCTTCCCAGTCTGTGGGAAAGGAGGGAAGGGGGGCATCTCCCAACCTTTTCACCAGGAGTGAAAAGGAAGGTGGCGCTTGGTCCACGGACTCGAATCCATTCTTGAGGAGCAGCTTTTTCCCGGCCAGCCAGTGGTCGCTGCTCGTCACCATGGCGACGCCGTGCTTTCCCATCTCCCGGGCATCTTCGACGCACTCGTTCAGCAGCCACGAACCGTATCCCTTCTTCTTGCCCTTGCCGACGACCCAGATGCAGTGGGCGAGCAAGTAGCCCTCGGCCTCCACCGCGCGCCATGCGAACTCGCCGGGGATGTACTCGACAAACCCGACGGTCCGCTTCCCCTCGTGGACGATCTTGATCTTCAAGCCCTCTGAGAACCGCTGTTCTAGCCAATCCAGTTTCTGGCGATACCCTTCTGACTTCGGTTTACTCTTGTAGCAGAAGAACCCGTGTTGGGCAACGTTGGTGGCGTCAACAGTGATGATTCTTACGGCATCAGTTTGACTCATCTTTGCCCCCTTTTGGATTAGGAGAGATGGCCGCTTGCGCGACGCCGCCGGGCATCACGCAAGTGGCCTATCCCGCTATGACGCTTTCTGGATGGGGACGTAGACATCCATCTTCGAGCTCGGGTCCTTGGGGTCGAAGCTCTCGTCGTACAGTTCGAATTCCGGGCCGGCAGCACGCTGGTAGCCAGACCGGGGCAGCCAGGTGTGGTAGGCATACTGGTACGTCTCGCCCAGGGTTGGCAAGGTGCAGGTGAAGACAGCGTACTTCCCTCCCGGTATGTCCCAACTTACCATGCCCTCAGGAATCTCCGCGGTGCTGCCCACCTCGAACCCGGCAATGTAGTCAAACTCACCGCTGCTCTCGTCGAAGTTGTCGCAGACACCGTAGGCGACGTGTGGGTCCACTATATGCTTGATCTCAGGAACCCTCGGCCCGAACTGTTCCCACATCTGGGGGATTTCGTTGTTCTCGTTCTTGCCGTGGTACTTCATGCCCACAACGGTGAATGCCGCTCTTGTGACAATCTTTGGTTCCATTGCTATCCTCCTTGTTTTGTGATTTGAGTTTGCTCTTGGGCAACTCAATGTTGGTTGTTGATCAGTGTTATCCTCAGCTCTTGGTTTCCCGGCACCAGTCCGGCGATTTGTCTTGCAAGCTGTCTATCATGTCGGTGATGAGTGACACGACCTCGCCCAGCTTGGCCGGACTGATCCACTCGATGGTGTCGGTGGGGAGGTGTTCGTTGGCAACAGGGCCGACGGAACTGATCGGGATGCACGGCACGCCCTGGAAGAAAAAGGCGGTGTGATCGCTCGCGTACCAGGGTTCGACCCGGACGACGCCGGGGTACCTTTTCATCAGAGCGAAAACCTGGTCGCGCAGCGCCTGCGAGCCCCCCATAACCGTGACGGTGTGCATACCCAGGAAATGCCCGACGCCGTCCACGTTGATCACGGCCAGGACCTGCTCCAGCGTATCCCCTCGCCGGCGCAGGTATTCGGCATCACCCAAGCCACCGCTCTCCTCGCCGTTTACGGCCAGCCACTCTAGGCTGGCTGCCAGCTCCCTCTGGGCCAGCCGCTCGGCCAGGGCCAACAGGACGGCAACACCGGCACCGTTGTCATTGGCTCCCGGTGTACCGGCCTGGGTGTCCAGATGGGCCAGCAACATGATGCGCTCCGGTCGGCGGCCGGTCTTTCGGGCATTGACGCTGGCAAAACGGCTCGGGACCTGGCTGCTCTCGATCCGCAGGTGCAGAGGCCGATCGCCGTGGCGCAGCAACGTCAGCCCGGCCTCCGCCGGGACAGTCACCGAGGGGATGGCGAATTCCCAGTCACAGATCAGCCGCTCCAGGTTGCCCACCTGCGGATTGATTGCGAGGAGCGCAGCCGGCCCCTTCTCTTCCAGCAGACGCACGATCTTCTGGTGCTCCTCGGGAAAGTAAAAGGCGCTCCTGGGTCCGATGCCGTGTCCCTTTGTCAGGTCGCCGTACAGGACACCGACCCGGTCCGCCAGCTCAGCCGCCTCCAGCTCGGCCACCGTCCCCAGGGCCACAGCCGTGGCGACTACATCACAGGGCGGCGACCAGGTGTTGGCAAACGCGGGCAGCTTCTCCCCACCGACCTGCAGTTGCGTCTCGATCTCCTCCCAGAGGGGGCAGAGGAACTCCTGCATCTCCACCTCCAGGCCAGTGGCCTCGAAGGCGCGCCGGATGTAATCAGCCGCAGCCTGGTTCTCCTTTGAGCCGACCGGCCGAGGGCCGATCCCCACACAGAGGTGCTCAAGGTGCTTCATCGCCGCTGTTTCTACGTTGTGCACTGTGTCCTCTCCTTCCCGGCCATAATCTGTTCGAACATTCTTCTTCTCAGTTCGTCATAGCCAGGCTGTGCGTAGAACTCCTGCATCCTGACGCACTCCTCAAACTGACCACATTCTCCACAAAACAATATCCCTTTCTCCTCACAACACGTTCTAATTGGACAATCCCTGCCCTTTGGGTAGTCCGGGGGCAGCCAGCAACAGCGATAGTTGTTCTCAGGGTTCACCAATCCGCCCTCATCCCCTGCTAGAAAACGCTGGTATGCATCGCACTTGCTACAGTCCACCCCACAGAAGCGAATGGGTCTTTTCAGCATCAGAAACTGACCATTCGATACTCCGCCTGGCAGGGATAACCTGCCGCGATATCCAGTTGCCGCTCGCCCGGCCGCCCGACGACCGACCAGATCGTCCCCATCTTGCGCTCGGGGAAGTGGACACCGTGGGAGCAGACGAAGCCCTCGTGGTCACGAAGAGCCTGCTTCACGTCCTCCACGTCTACCAACTCATTGCCCCCAAGCAACTCGCGGAGACGGTTGTAGCGGGGATGAGAATCCGGTGGCACAAAGGCCTCTTTTCCAGCCCATGCCGGACAGACCGTGTGGTTGGTCATGACCAGTAGCCCATCCTCTGGATAGCGCAACTCGATCCCATCCACAGTTGCTTCCACGACCACCGCCTTGCCGACGCCATCGGCCAGGAGATAGTTCCGGCTCTGGGCATGAGGAACACCTTGAATGAGCGCCAGGCCCTCGTCCAGCGTGGCGCAGCGATCCAGGATCATGCGCACGATGAGCCAAAAGGTCAGGCCCGGTTTCAGGCCAGGGAGGAAGGTGGCGGACATTCCTGCAAACAGGCCGGCCTCGTTGAGCCCATCTTCGCGCCCCACCCAGATGTCGCAATCGCCCAGGCTGGCATAGTGCTCTTCGGGATAGGTGCGATAGGTCGTTGCCGCCTCCTCCGATATGTCGTGGAAGAAGTCGTAGTTCCGGCCGACGATGGCGCGACCGTCGGCTGTCCGCTCCGGCAGGACCGCCAGCACGCTACAGGCGCGGACCTCTTCGAGATCAAAGGGGGCCGTCAGGGTCAGGGTCATCAAAGCATCATAACCTACCTCGGCCGCCTCTGCCAGCCCCCGTATCTCGTCCAACAACTCCGGTGCGTATTGCCCCACGACCTCTTCGCACTGTTTGGCAAAACGGAGCATCGTTGGGTCCGGCGGGGGAAGGAGCATGCCCTTCAGGGAGCGACCTTGTTGGCGCCCCATCTCTTCATAACTACCACGAACTTCAATCTGATGCATTGGATGAACCTCCTTGCTCAAAGCTCGTTGACGATTCTCTGCAGCGCCTCCAACCCGCCAGCCTCGGCATCTCTGGCCGTTCGCAGAGCGTCTAGTGCCCTGCGAATTCGTGCTTGGTCCTTGATATGTCCAGGCTCCATGCCGTGGAAGGGGAACGCCTCTGCGACCGTCTGCAGGTTCTCGTGGACCACCTGATACCGCTCGATCGCCTCATCAAACGCGGCCGCTGCTCGCCCTTCCAGGCGTTCCTTCGCTTCTTTCAGGAACAAGACAGCGTAGGCTCGACACTCAGTCCAAACCGCAGTGTTGTAGGCCGTGCCGTGGGCGTCGGCCATGCCGCTTTCCAGAGCGCGGATCCAGGTGTCGTACCCGGCCAGCCCAGCCTTGTATTCGGGAAATATCCACTTTGCCGGACTGGTCGCATGCTCCAGGGCAAATGCCAACGCTTCTTGTACGGCCTGAGCATCGTTGGCCGCCTTTCCCGGCTTAACGAGATACACCTCCAGGACGCCGATCCCGCTGTCCCCCAGCTCTTGCCACGGTTTGGAGCCTTTGCCCTCACTGCAACCCGGTCCGGAAAAGTAGTATCCGGTGTCGTCGTAGCCGTATATGACATAGTGTTCGGGAATGTCTAGCTCCCAGCCGCAACAGGGAAGGCCTTGGTCAATGGCCGATTTGACACGCTCCCAGGCCAGTTTCTGTTTTTCGGCAAAGTCATCGGCCGATTTCATGCCGAACACGCCATCAATCTCGTAGCCGATGTTCTTGCCGAGCTTGAATAGCCCCTCCGTGTTCCACGCCGTCGGCCCGCTGGGGCAAAGCACCTCGTGCACGTTGAGGACAAAGGCATGTCCCGTCGCGCCAAACAGCCAGGCGTCGGAGACATCCAGGCCCAGGTAGTCCAGACAGCCCTTGATGCAGCCCAGGTGCGACACCCACCTGGGTACCCATCTCAGATTCTCCAGCTTTTTCACTTTGGATAACCCTCCTCCCGTGTTTACAATGTGTGCTATCAGGTGACTCGCTCATCACCTCGCCACAGTGGTGGTTGCCGGCCGTCAATGTCGGTGAAGTCATACTCTCGTGCCAACTGCCGCGTATGCAGAATGTGCCCTGTCTTGGCCATCACATCGGAGTCCGACGCCAGAGCGATCACCGCCCGACCAATGAGTTCCACGGATTCCATTGCCTTCAGGTCTTCGGGGGTGGGGTTCATCCGTTCTGTGTGCATCCAACCCGGCGAGAGGGCCACGACCGCGATGTCATAACCATGCTTACGCAGATCGTGGGCCATGGCTGAACTCATGCGATTGATGGCGGTCTTGGCGGTGTAGTAGAACACACTGTAGCGGTCAGAATACTCGTCCCCTACATCAAATGTGGTGTTGACGATGAGCCCCCGGCGCTGCGACATCATCAGGGGAAGCGCGAAATGAGTGGTAACCATGTGTGACCTCACTCCCACCATCCACATCTTGTCAAATCGTGAAATGGGCTGCTCCCAGAAGGGTGCATCGAAGGATGGGGTGCTGATATAGTTCTCGTAGCCGCCCCACGCGTTATTGACCAGGATGTCGAGCTGGCCTTGCTGCCACTTGACGCGCTCGAACAGCCATTCGATATCTGTGTCCACCGCGTGGTCACACTGCACGGGGACACAAACGCCGCCACGCGCAGTGACCGCCTCAGCCGTTTCGTAGATGGTGCCGGGCAGGTTGTCCGGCGTTGATCGGCCTTGTGTGCTGCGACCGGTCACATAGACCGTAGCTCCCGCCTCCCCAAGCACCAGGGCAATGCCTCGTCCTGCACCGCGGCTGGCTCCGGTGACCACGGCGATCTTGCCTTTCAGCGGTTGCATGATTCACCTCCGTCATGGACAGCTCAGGGGATTCACACGTCTTTCAAGACCCGCATATCTGCCTTTGAGTAGTATCTGAATGCCCTTTGGCCGTACATGTCATTGAGCTTGGCTGCATAGCTCTGCAGCGCTCTCAGTGCGGGCACGCCGCCGGCATTGTCGTCAAAGGACAGCTTCATGAACCACCCGCCTTTCCTCAACGATCCCGTCGGCGTCAGCCACCCGTCTTCCACCAATGGGACGTGCTCACAGTGCGCGCCGTGTTCCCCCAGAGCCTTGAAATAGTTCTTCACCATCGAATAGCCCGTGTGTATCTTTTGCGCCAGGTAGGTCTCACTGTCTATCGTCAGGTGTGGGCCACCCTCCTCCTGGCGCTCGCCGAACCGCCCGAATGTCCACAGGATCTTGAGTAGATGCAGCCGTTGTTTCTTGAGCGCCGTCTGCCGGGCGTGTGAGATGCCGTCTGCCGATCCCACTGTCGCTAGAAGCCGGTGCAGGGCTTCAAGCGCTGTCGTCTGTTCCTTGGAGAAAGGCAGGTCGTCGGGGAAGTTCACGATCCGGGGTCTGGCAGAGACTTTGGTCATCTCCACGATGTCTTCCGGGGCGAGGGAAGCGCGTATCGCGTCCAGGTGCTTCCGGTGGTCAAAAGCTTCCATGAAGGAAAGGTAGTCCGCTTCTGGTACAGGATCATCCGATTGGGCGATGCGTTTCTCCCTGTCGTCGGCCCATGTGAAGTATCGCTGAACATCTTCACACGGGTATGCTGAACAACGGGCGCAGGATTCGATACCGTTGAATACCGCGCATTTTCGTACAGTGCAGCCATGCTTGAAATACCGAATCGGGTTTTCCTCGATGGGCGCCGGGCAGCCGTCGCAGCAGAGAAGTTTCTCAGGGCTCAGTCGGAAGCCGTGGTACTTATGCCACCCGTCGCTGCACCGCTGCCTATCCTCGTTGGTGAGAAGGTTGCTCTTGTAAGATGGGCAGCGGCCACAGTTGATCCCGCATGGAGCAAATAGGTCTTTCATTTCACACCCTCCTAATGGTCGTGTTTGTTTAGGGACGCTTTCCCTCCATTGCCATTCTTCCCAAAGCTCAATGAGCGCCTCTTTCTCTTTGGGAGACATTGGTAGCGTCTACAGTGACGATTCTTACGGCATCAGATAGGACTATATCCCTTTTTCCTCAAAATCTGTGACTTGACAATCGCAGTACTATGTTGTATAATTGGGTTGCTTGGTACCAATGTACCAGAGTACCAAATTACCAGGGTAACGCAATTCCCACAAGTAGACTGATATCGGAGGCAAAAGATGGCCAAAGCAAAAACCAAATCAACCCCGGAAGCGTCCAAAATCACCGTCGAGCGCGTTCAAACCGGCGTTCGGATTGAGAAGAGGATGCTAAAAGTCCTGAAAGCGCTGGCAGAGTATTGGGACATGTCTTTGGGCGATCTGCTTGAGGGCATTGTCCTGCACGCCTTTGAAGGCAAGAGTGCGTTCAATGAGGATGCCTTGCAACGCATTGAGACCCTGAAACAGATCTACAACATGGATTTCGATGCACGTGCAAGTCATCATCTTACTGAACAAACATCACACCAGGATTAGGGAGGACACAATATGTCACTTTCCAAACCGAAACACATTGCCGTCGTCAGTCTATGGGCCGAAGATGTAGCGACCGCTGCACACTTCTACCGGGATGTTATCGGGTTGCGATTCGTGCCGCATCATTCACATCATAGTGGACGGCCACACTTTGACTTAAACGGCACCTATTTGACCATCCTCAAAGGGAGGCCCGTTTCTGCTCAAGACGCGGAGCCGTCTCATTTTCCACTGGTTGCATTCACCGTAGATGATCTGGGATCTGCTATTGAACGCCTCCAAGCACACCATGTCGAACTGCTTGGGGGTGTTAGTGAGGGAGAAGATTCGCGCTGGGTCATGTTTCACGATCCAGCCGGCAATCTGATTGAGCTGGTTCAATTCAAGTAGGTCATGGCAGCGCCAACAGATCCGTGATTCAGGCAAAAGGCTTTGCGAGTGGGGTGGCCCGTGAGCCGCCCCACTTTCTATTTCTATAGAGAGAGGGTAACTATGACACACAACACTGTATCTCGCGGTATGCGCGTTTTCATCATCGTTTGGCTGGGACAACTTGTCTCGCTCGTCGGCTCTGGCCTGACCAGTTTCGCGCTGGGCCTATGGGTGTACCAGCACACTGGTTCCGTCACTCAGTTCGCCTTCATCGGTTTGTTCACGGTGCTACCGAGCGTCGTCCTGTCACCACTGGCTGGGGCATTGGTGGATCGCTGGGACCGACGCAGGGTGATGATCCTCAGCGACGCCGGAGCAGGTCTCTGCACGCTGATTATGGCGTTCTTGTTCCTCACCAACCGGATTGAGGTTTGGCAGGTTTATCTGGCGGCAGGGGCCAGTGCAGCCTTTGGTACCTTTCAGTGGCCGGCCTATTCGGCTGCGACGACGCTACTGGTTCCCAAGAAGCATCTCGGTCGTGCCAACGGCATGGTGCAGTTTGGTCAGGCGGCCGCGGAAATCCTTGCTCCGGCTCTGGCGGGTGTCCTGGTTCTGACTATCGGGGTTCAGGGGATACTACTGATTGATTTTGTCACCTTCTTTTTTGCTGTGACCACTTTGCTGTTCGTCCGCTTTCCTAGACCTGAAACCCCCACTGCCGATCAGACGAGAAGAGGTTCGCTGTGGCGTGAAGCTTCCTATGGGTGGCGGTTCATAACAGCACGACCTGGCTTGTTGGGCCTGTTGGTTTTCTTCGCCGTCGTCAGGTTTTTGTGGGGCATGGTTGGAGCGTTGATCGCGCCGATGATTCTGGGTTTCACCTCCGCCGATGTGCTTGGCGTCATCATATCCGTCGCCGGTGGTGGCATGCTGGTAGGCAGCCTGGTGATGAGCGCCTGGGGTGGCCCAAAGCGCCGCATTGACGGCGTGCTACGCTTCGAATTGCTGAGCGGGCTGTGTTTTCTGCTCATTGGACTGAGACCTTCGGCCTGGCTTGTTGCCCTGGGCGCGTTCGGTGCGCATTTGACGATAGCCATCATCTACGGATCGAACCAGGCCATCTGGCAGAGCAAAGCCCCGCCGAATGTACAAGGGAGGGTCTTCGCAACGCAGCAGATGATCGCCAAGTCCACCACACCACTGGCCTACCTCGTCGCCGGGCCGATAGCCGACAAGTTGTTCGAGCCATTGCTCGCTTCTGATGGCCCGTTGGTCCGCGGCATCGGCCACATCATCGGCGTCGGTCCGGGGCGTGGCATAGGTCTGCTCTTCTTCGTAATGGGCGTCCTCAAGGTAGCAGCCAGTCTTGGTGGCTATCTGTACCCGCGCATACGGCTGGTGGAAGATGAGCTGCCAGATGTGATTGCCGATGAACCGAATACGCGGCATCAGCAGTGACGATCTTGACGTTGCTGTTCATCTGTCAGCCCCTCAACAAGGCACGTTCGATATGCTCGGCGGCCTCAACGTCCTTGTCTCGGGCCTGGAGGATGATGGGAACTATCTGGCGGCGGATGGCGGGCTCGGCCAGCTTCTGGACGTGGTCATCTTCAAAACCGATGCCTCCCACGAGACCCCAGATCTGCCACATCAAATCATGCTCGGCCTTGTAGCACTCGGCCGCTGCCAGCAGGTCTTGCGCCATATCGGACTCGTGCTCCACGATTTGCTTCAAGAACTGCGCCGCGTACCACCGCCCTTCGGCCACCGTCCCCACGGCGTCGTTGTGGACCATGTGGCGCTCGCGCAGTATGTCCATGTCATCGGTGGGAAACTCGTCGTCGAGTAGCAGGTGATCGGCCCAGGCAGCGTAGGCCGCAAGGCCGTTGTGGCGGTCGCCAAACGTCACGGGCGTGTGCACCACCTTCAGCGCCCACTCCAGGGCCTTGCGGTGGATCTCCCTCAGCGGCGGCCGTTCTCGCTTCTGGCCGACGATGATGGGACTCTCGGTATCCTTGAACCAGTCCCGCTTGCGGAAGTAACCCGACGGCTCGAACTCGACGCCGACATTGAAGTCAGGAAAGACCTGGAAGAAGCTCCAGCCCATGAGGACGTCGCCGTACTCGTCGTAGCCGGTGATGATGCAGCACACGGGCGGGCCAACGACACCGAAGCCCAGCACCGGGCGGCCGTGGTCGCGGATGCTTTCGAAAATGCGCTGGCGAAAGATCGCCTCGTTGTCCCGTCCCTCCTCCTTGAGGATGAACTCGTACTCGTAGCCGACGGCCTCAAACGCCCGGTCAAACGGTGCAGCCGGGTCGTCGGACATGTATATGATCTCAGGATTGTCCATGTGCCAGCCCGGTTTCCACGAAAGTCGGAAGGCCGCACCGCATGTGCCCAAAAGGTAGATGTAGAGGTTGTTTTCCCGCCAGGTCGAGCCCTCCATCTCAACGGTGCTGTAACCGTAGTCCTCACCCATATACTCCAGACACGCGCTCAGGCAGGATGGAAACGGGCAGCCCTCTACATCTCTGCCCTCTTCCAGCACCCCAAAGCCCACGCGCCGCACGCCTTCGAGCACGACACGGGCGGGTTCAGCGGTTGACTTGCCTTGGTCTGTCATCTTTCTCTCCCTCCATCTTGCTCTGATCGGTCAGCCTCTTTGCTCGACGCTCTCGAAAACCTCGGCCGCCTTCTGCATCCTGGCGATGATGTCCACCCCGAAGGGACAGCGTTCCATGCAGTCGCCGCACTCAAAACACTCTGAGGCTTTGACCTGAAGGGCGGCATAGGCCGCCAATATCTCTTCCTTTTCGTCGTTGTCTTCTTCCAGCGCCCACTGTGCCCAGAACTCCAGACTCATCACCTGAGCGATGTCTATGTCTACAGGGCAGGGAAGGCAATGGTTGCAGTAGGTACACCATCCTTCCAGATAGCGATGAACGTCGGGCTGGGCCGGGCTGTAGTCCTTCTCCTCGTCGGTGGCTTCCCGGTAGTGCAGTGCTGCTCGAAGCTCTTCGAAGTTCTTGACGCCAGGCACCGTCGTGGAGACCGGCAGTGACAGGACGTAGTGGAGGCACTGGGCCGGCGTGATACCCGATGGCTTGCCATCGGCAACAAACAACGAGCCGCCCCGGTAGGGCTTCATCGCCACCAGGCCCACATCCTGATCTGCGCAGGCCTGGCACACCGCAAGCTCTGGCTCGACGATGTGCGAGGTCAAGTTGAGCGGGAACATGAGGACGTCAATCAATCCACTGTTGACGGCTTTGAGCGCCATTGGTGGACGGTGCGTGCTCATGCCGATGGCCCTGATGCGTCCCTGCTCCTGGTAACGCCGTAAGTGCTCCAGTGACTCCTTCACCCACTCGTTCCACTTTCTCTCCGTGTCAACCATCGTGAGCATGGCGACCTCGGCATAGTCGTTGCCCACACAGGAAAGTATGTTGGCGAAGGTACGCTGGCAATAGTCCACGTCATAGCGAGGTCCGCCTCCCCAATGGGCAGCCAGGACGAGCTTGTCCCGATAGGGCCTGAGTACAGGGCCAAAAAGGTCCCAATAGTCAGGTCCGATGTGAAGCAGATCAACGTAATTGACGCCGGCTTCCACGGCAGTACGTAGAACCACATCCATCGTATCCTTCTGCTGCTCCAGATGCTCAGTGCCTAATCCGATGACACCGACATCCAGGCCGGTTCTTCCTAGCTTGCGGTATTCCATAATCATCTGCCTCCTCTGGGACCTCGAGCGAGGATGTGCTTTTCAAAGAGGATTCCGCCTCGGCCGTCTGTCCCGACCTCGACAAAGCCCACCTTCTTGTAGAAATGGCGCGTGCGCCGGTTCCAGGCTGGCGTACCCAGCGTCCACTTCTTGCCCAGGGGATACTCTTCCGACAGGAACTCCATGGCCTGGCTGCCCACGCCTTGATTCTGGTGGTCGGGATCAACGAAGAAACGCCCCAGTTCGTATTCGCGGGGTCGCTTGCGAAAGACGATGAGGCCGCCGACGATCTCATCGCTGACCAATATCTTGTAATAGTCGCCGATGCGCATCATCTTCTTCTGCCATTGCTCAGAACTGTAGCCGGGAGGGCCGCCCAATCCAGGGGCGCCACAGTGTATATCGCTGTGGAACGCGCGCTCGGAGACACGAGCCAACGTGAGGGCGTCCTTTGGTCTGGCCTTCTCGAATCGAACCATATCAGAACTCATGCACATCGGCTATGGATCTCCCACCATCCACAACGATACACTGGCCGTTGATGTACGAGGCGTCGTCGCTGAGCAAGAACAGGGCCACGTTGGCGATCTCCTCGACTGTACACACCCTTTGTTGCGGATAGGTCTTGGCGATGCGCCCGATCCAGGCCTCGATTTCGTCCGGGGTGCGCTCGCCTTCGGAGTTCGCGATCCGAACGAAGCCGGGACAGATGGCGTTGGCTCGGATGTGCGGGGCAAAGTCAATGGCCAGCGTCCGCGTCAGGGCATTGATCGCCGCCTTCGTCACCGAGTAGACGCTGAAGTTCTTGATCACCCGGAAGGCCGCCCCAGACGAGATGTTGACGATGGCTCCCCCGCCGCTCTGTAGCATCAGCGGGATGGCGTACTTCGCAAACCGGAAGTAGCCGTTCAGGTTCACCTCGATGGTGTGGTTCCAGTCTTCTTCCGAGATCTCCACCACGTTCCTGGCGATGTCGCCCTCGTAGGTGGCGGCACAGTTGACGAGGTAGTGCAAGGCGCCAAACTCGCGCCTGGTGACCTCAATGGCCCGCACGACCTCATCCGTTTCCGATACGTCGGTCCGCACAAACAGCGCTGTGCCGCTGTCCTCCCGGATCCGGTCGGCCGTTCTCTGGCCCATTCTCTCCTCGATATCAACGACCACCACCTTCGCCCCCTGGGAAGCCATCTTGAAGGCGATGGCGCTGCCGATGGAGGGCCCGCCGGCCTTGTAACCCAGGGCGGCCCCGGTGACCAGGGCAATCTTGTCGTGCATCTTCACTTTCGTTCTCACTCCATCCTCTCCACTTTGAAGATAACGGGCCGGAACCAATCCGTGCAGCCGGTGATCGTGGCACCGTGCTGCTTGATCCAGGGTGGGTCACCGCCGACTGCAATGATCGTGATGGCCTCCCGGATGTCCGCCCAGGCCCAGGGACAGAAGCCTTCTGGCATCTTGAAAGGGTCTTCCAACACGAACTCCTGACCGTCGCTGAACTGTTCGCAGGCCCCGTAGCCTTCATCCACGTCCAGGTACTCGTCGGCCAGCTCTCGGTTGAGCGTTCTCTTGAGGATGGTGATCCTGCATTTGGGCATATCGTATGGCATCTGAGCCTCCCTAATCTATGGTCTTAGTATCTGTCTACTAGCGGCAGAGATCAGCCAATCCAAACCGGCTTGTTCCGCAGTCTCGCTATCCATCCTGAGGTCGTCCGTGCCGAGGTATGCGAGAAACCGCTTGAAGCAGTCGCGCAGGTCGGACTGCATTCTTTGCGATGGAGTGACCCCAGACTCCCACCACCAATTTTTGATGATCAAAGCCCTGCTCTTCTTATCTCGTCCTGGCTCAAACCGGGCGACGAAGCGGTCGCCATACAGGATGGGAAGCACGTAGTAGCCGTAGCGTCGCTCGGCAACTGGCTTGTAGACCTCCCACACGTAGTAGAAGTCAAATAGCTCCTCTACGAAGCGTCGGTCCCAAAGCAGGTTGTCCAAGGGGGCCAATACAACAGCGCGCGGCAACAGGTTATCGGAGTCCAGGGCCTTGTCGAGGGTTATCCTGTCCTCGCTCCTCATATAGAGCGGTGGTTTGATGCCTTCTACGCGCACCTCCATGACTTTGCCCTGTCTGAGCAGCCGCGCCAGAGCAGCCGTTCGCTCCTTGCTCTTGATTCCGCGAGCCCCAAGCCATGCGCCGCCGGCCTTGTTCCACAATGGCCCTACGCTCCCAATACGCCTGAGAACGTACCAATCGTGAAAATGCTCCTCTGTCTCATTCGGGTCAGAGGCCGATAGCAGCTCTTCCGGAACGTGACGGCTGGCAAAGTCATACACTTTGCGGGTGTTCACCTTGTGATGAACAATCAGCTCACCCCAGGAGTACATACTCTCCAGCGCCGCCCTAGCCAACCGCGTCGGGGCCCACGACCAGTCCACGGTCTGGTCGAAATCCAGATCAATCGAAGACAGTGGTCCTCGCTCCTCTATCGCTTTGCGAACCTGGGGCAGCACCGACGTAGCGGGTCGAGAGCTGTCGCCGTAGTAGCGCTGGGCACGTTCCCTGCGACGGCGGAAATACGGCCAATCCTCTACACGGTAGATGGACATGTTCTTGTCCCAACCGTCCAGGAGCTGCCGGTCTTCGTAAAGCAATTCCTCCAGCATCGCGGGTCGAAAGTCGGAAACGCGGGCCTGGAGCACCAGCTCTGGGTTACGGCCAACGATGTTCAGAGGATCGAACTGGATGCAGCCCACGCGACGGATGTAATCGAGCACGCCGGATTTGCCTGCCAACTCATAAGGCGGCCACAGGCCCTGATGGGCCAGGATGAAGCGTCGTGCTTGTTGTTTGGTAAGTTCCACATACATTTGTGTTTAACCCTTCTACGAGACAAGCATCATTCAATCAGCAGGCTTCCATCTTCTTCGAATCTCCAATCCTCCCAGTACATCACTTCCCAATAGTAACCGTCTGGGTCACGAAAGTACCCGCTGTAGCCTCCCCAGAACACCCGCTGAGGTTTCTTGACGATCTCTCCCCCGGCTTTTTCGGCCAGCTCCATGATCCTGTCCACTTCGTTTTGCTCCCTGGCCACGTAAGCCAACGTGATACCAGAAAAGCCCTCCCCCTGCGGCGGATTCTCCTGGCTGATGTCTTTGGCCATGCCGTCTCGGGGGCAAAGCGCCAGGGTGGCGCCCTCGCTCTGGAAAAAGACGATGGGCGGGCTCTCTTCTTTGACTGAGGTCTCGAACCCCAAACCATCTCGATAGAACTTCAACGACCGATTCATATCTTTTACGCCAAGTGTAACGACGTGTACTCTATTCATCTGAACTGCTCCCGTCGTTGCGTCGCCACCTGTGCCAGGCCCTATGGCGCACTCTTCTCTACAACACCTGCTTCAAGAATCGCCCCGTGCAGCTCTCCTCCACCTGCGTCACCTCCTCCGGCGTCCCTTGGGCGACGATGTGGCCGCCAGCGTCGCCGCCCTCCGGCCCCAGGTCCACGATCCAGTCCGCTGTCTTGATCACGTCCAGGTTGTGCTCGATGACGATGACGGTGTTGCCCGCGTCTGTCAGGCGATGGAGCACGTCCAGCAGCTTCTGGATGTCGGCGAAGTGCAGGCCGGTGGTCGGCTCGTCCAGGATATACACCGTGTCGCCCGTGGCCGCGCGGGCCAGTTCCTTGGCCAGCTTGACCCGCTGCGCCTCGCCGCCGGACAGCGTGGTAGCGCTCTGGCCCAGCTTGACGTAGCCCAGCCCCACGTCGGCCAGCGTTTGCAGGATGCGCTTTACCTTGGGCACGTTGGCGAAGAACTCCAGTGCCTCCTCCACGTCCATGTCCAGCACCTCGGCGATGTTCTTGCCCTTGTAGCGGATCTGCAGCGTCTCCCGATTGAAGCGCATACCC
Organism: uncultured Anaerolineae bacterium; assembly: GCA_964390805.1. Lineage (GTDB taxonomy): Bacteria > Chloroflexota > Anaerolineae > VGOG01 > VGOG01 > CAYMKL01. The sequence continues at coordinate 64,709 of CAYMKL010000023.1, forward strand.
TTGCATACGTTGCACGTGACCCACACGTCGGGCAGGAAGTGCATCTCCACCTTCTTCTTGCCGTGGCCCTTGCACGCCTCGCAGCGCCCGCCCTTCACGTTGAAGCTGAACCGACCGGCCTTGTAGCCGCGCGCCTTGGCCTCCGGCGTCAGAGCGAACAGGTCTCGGATGTGCGTCATCACCTGGGCGTAGGTGGCCGGGTTGGAGCGGGGCGTGCGCCCGATGGGGTCCTGGGTGATGTTGATCACCTTGCCCACGTGTCCCAGCCCCTCGATGCGGTCGTGCTCGCCCGCTTTCTGGGTGGCGTTGTGCAGCGCCCGGGCCAGCGCGGGGTGAAGCGTCTGCGCCACCAGTGACGATTTGCCGCTGCCTGAGACGCCGGTGACGCAGGTGAACAGTCCCAGCGGGAAGCGCACCTCCAGGCTCTTGAGGTTGTTCTGTCGCGCACCGACCACCGCGAGCCATTTGCTGTTGGTCGGACGCCGCTGGCCGTTGGGCGACTCCACGTGCAGCTCGCCGCGCAGGTAGCGTCCGGTGAGCGACTCGGGGCTGTCAACGATGGCCTGCGGTGGGCCAGCGGCCACCACCCAGCCGCCATTGATGCCTGCTCCCGGACCCAGGTCCACGATCCAATCGGCGGTGCGCATGGTCTGCTCGTCGTGCTCGACGACCACCACGGTGTTGCCCATGTCGCGCAGCCGCTCCAGCGTGTCGAGCAGGCGGCGGTTGTCGCGCGAGTGCAGGCCGATGCTGGGCTCGTCCAACACGTAGAGCACCCCCACCAGCCCGCAGCCGATCTGGCTGGCCAGCCGGATGCGCTGCCCCTCGCCGCCGGAGAGAGTCGGCGCGGGGCGGTTGAGCGTCAGGTAGTGCAAGCCCACATTCAGCAGGAAGCGAAGCCTTTCGTGAATCTCTTTTAGCACTTCCTCAGCGATGGTGAGTTGTTCAGGGGTTAAAGGATATTGGATATTGGATATTCCGCTTTGCGATTTGCCGACGTGTGATTTGTTGATTTGCGCCTGGCCACAGGCCCTCGACCCACTCCAACGCCTCGCCGATGCTCAACGCCGTCACCTCGTTGATGGTCTTGCCGCCGAGGGTCACAGCCGCGCTCTCTGGGCGCAGTCGCTGGCCGTGGCACGTGGGGCAGTGCTGCTGGCTCATGAAGCTGGCATACCAGCGGCGCGTATACTCTGACTTGGTCTGATGATAGCGGCGGCGGATGGTGTTGATGGTGCCCTCGTAGTCCCATTCACCCTGCCACTTGCCACGGGCACTTTCCGATTGCCAGGTCATCTTGGCACCACCGTACAAGACGGCCTGCTGGCACTCCTCCGACAACTCGCGCCAGGGTGTGTCCAGGTCGTGGCCGAACTGCTCGACCATCTGCTTCACGGCCCTGTACGTGCCGCTGGACTTCTTCTTGCGCAGTTCGCCCCAGGTGCGGACGCCGCCGTCGTGCAGGCTCTTGTCAGGGTCCACGAAGCGGTCGGGGTCGAACTCGACCTTGGTGCCCAGGCCGTTGCACTCAGGGCACATGCCCATCGGCGAGTTGAAGCTGAACATGGCCGGTGTCAGCTCGGGGAAGCTCAGCCCGCACACCGGGCAGGCGTTCTGCTCAGAGAGGAGCCACTCGTCGCCGTTGCCCCGGTCAATGATGACCAGGCCATCGCCAGCCCGCAGGGCGGTCTCCACAGAGTCAGTGAGGCGGGAGCGAAAGTCAACGGGTAGTGAGTTAACGGGTAATGAGTTAACAAGTAACGAGGCTTGCTCATCCCCCATTACCTCGTTACTCGTTACCTGATTACTCATTACCTCATCACTGATTCCCTCATCACTCGTCACCTCGTCCCTCCCCGGAACCACCAACCGATCCACCACCAACTCAATATTGTGCTTCTTGTTCTTGTCCAGCTTGATCTTCTCGTCCAGTCCTCGCACTGCGCCGTCCACCCGCACGCGGGAGAAGCCGTCGGCGCGGGCCTGAGCAAACACGTCCTGAAACGCTCCCTTGCGGTTGCGGGCCAGGGGGGCCAACAACTGGAAGCGCGTGCCCTCCGATAGTTCGCTCACTTGCTCCACAATCTCCTGGGCCGACTGGGCACGCACCTCGCGACCACATTGCGGGCAGTGGGGCGTGCCGACGCGGGCGAAGAGCACCCGCAGATAGTCGTATATCTCCGTCACCGTGCCCACCGTCGAGCGGGGGTTCCTGCTCACGGCCTTCTGCTCGATGGCGATGGCCGGGCTGAGGCCGCCGATGTAGTCCACCTTCGGCTTCTCCATCTGGCCGATGAACTGGCGAGCGTAAGCGGAGAGCGATTCGACATAGCGGCGCTGGCCCTCGGCGTAGAGGGTGTCGAAGGCCAGCGACGACTTACCACTGCCAGAGACGCCGGTGATCACCACCAGCTTGAAGCGCGGCAGCCTCACGTCAATGTTCTTCAGGTTGTGTTCTTTGGCTCCTCGGATGAGGATTTCGTCAGGGTACATAGTTAGGATTCCACCTGCATCTATTGTTTGCTAAAGAATTCCTCAAGCAGACAGCCAAACACATCATAAGCAATTGGCAGAGATACAATGTCTTCTCGGCCAAAGCGTCACGATCGAGTGCTGCCCTTTTTGGCATCTATTTCCAAAAGCGTGCTCAGTGCTTGCGCAGTGTAGTTATTGACCCCGTGTGGTAGTAATTCTTGAGCAATTTGAGCTACATCAGCCCAATCAATGAAGTTACCATCTCGCCGGGCATGGATATGGCGCTTGGTTCCTAACTTTACAATTCACTACCGGACACTTTTCTAAGCGGCTGACTCGTGGTATACTCTAAGCTCAC
>CAYMKL010000024.1:0-67091 GCA_964390805.1 uncultured Anaerolineae bacterium
GGTCGGGAGACCTCGGCCATCGCAAAGTCCATCGCAAAGATGGCCAGCCAGCAACCCTCGATCTGGGGAGGTCACAATGTCGAAGGCTAAATACAGGCGGGTCATGCTGAAGCTGGGCGGCGAAGCTTTGGCTGGGCCCGGAGGATACGGCATTGATCCCGAAAGGGCCGAGGAGGTAGCAGCCAAGATCCGCCGGGTCAAGGATCACGATGTGGAGATCGCCATCGTCATGGGAGCGGGCAACCTCTGGCGGGGCAAGGATGGCCTGGCCCACGGCATGGAGCAAGCTACAGCCGACCACATGGGGATGCTGGCCACGGTCATGAACTCCCTGGCTCTCCACGACGCTTTGGAGAGAAGCGGGGTAACCACCCGCGTGCAGACGGCTGTCGAGATGAGAGCCTTTGCGGAGCCTTACATCCGGTTACGGACGACCCGTCACCTGGAGAAAGGGCGGGTAGTTATCCTCGGGGCAGGGACAGGCAACCCTTTTTTCACTACCGACACAGCGGCTGCCCTGAGGGCCATGGAAATCGGCGCCGAGGTTCTGATCAAAGCCACCAAAGTTGACGCCGTCTACGAGAGCGACCCCCACCTCGATCCTAAAGCCAAGAAACTGAAGCACCTGACCTACATTGACGCCCTGAACATGGGGGTGGGGATTATGGACAGCACCGCCCTCTCCCTGTGCATGGACAACGACCTCCCCATCATCGTCGTCAATCTGTGGGAACCTCAGAGCATTGAGCGGGCCATCCTCGGCGAGTCAGTGGGCACTATCATCTGCAGATAGCTTCTAGCCATAGCCAATCATCAGCCCTAAACCAACAAGAGGTGCTTACCCATGATCACAGACTTGCTCAAAGATACTGAAGAGAGAATGGAAAAGGCGGTGGACGCTCTCCGAGATAACCTGATGACCATCAGAACCGGCCGGGCTTCCCCGGCCTTGGTGGAGCGACTGCCTGTGGAGTACTATGGTACGCTTACTCCTCTCAACCAACTGGCAACTGTTTCCGTACCCGAGCCACGGCTACTGGCTATCCGCCCCTGGGACCCCACTTCCCTGGCCGACATCGGGAGAGCCATCCTGAAATCGGAGCTAGGACTGACTCCCTCCAACGATGGCAAGATAATCCGCCTGACCATCCCCCGTCTGACTGAAGAGCGCCGGCGGGAGCTGGTCAAGGTTGTGGGCAAGCGAGTCGAAGGAGGGAAGGTAGCCATCCGCAACATTCGACGGGACGCAATAGAGGACTTGCGCGAGCTGGAGAGCGAGAAGCTGATCTCCGAAGACGAGTTCTATCGGGCCAAGAATGATGTCCAGGAGATAACCGACAAGTTTGTTGTTATGATGAACGAGATCGGCCGCGATAAAGAACGGGAGATCACAGAGATCTGAGTTGTTGACTATAGTCCCATATCACTTGGCCATAATAATGGACGGCAATGGCCGCTGGGCGCGGTCCCGTGGCTTACCACGGTTGGCCGGCCACCGAGCCGGTACCGAGAACATCCGTCGGACCTTGGAAGGTTGCGTCGAGCACGATATCAAGATCCTGACCCTCTACGCTTTCTCAACCGAGAACTGGGGACGCCCCAGCGCAGAGGTGCGGGGTCTAATGCGTATCCTTGAGCAGACTCTCAATCGCGAGTTGACGGAGTTACACAAGAACGGCGTGCAACTGCGCCACATTGGCCGTTTAGAAGGCGTCACTGAAAAGCTCAAGCAAAAGATAGACGAGGCCATTGAGCTGACCAAGCATAATGATAGAATAATCGTGAATGTGGCCTTCAACTACGGCGGCCGAGCCGAAATCCTGGATGCCGTGCGGCGCATTGTCGAGGTCGGAGTGGACCCAACACAGTTGGATGAGGCACTATTCAGCCAATACTTGTATACGGCCGGACTGCCGGACCCGGATTTGATCATCCGCACTGCTGGCGAACTGCGCGTGAGCAATTTCCTCATCTGGCAGGGGGCTTATGCCGAGTATTATGCCACACCCACGTACTGGCCCGACTTCGATGAGGATGAGTTGTATGCTGCTCTACTCGAGTACAGCAGACGGGAGCGCAGGTTTGGGCTTCTGTCCGAACAGGGCTCTTTGATGACAACTTCGAGCTAATCCACACCCGGTGTGTCATTGCGAGCTGCTCCATAGCGCGGTCGCGCTACTCATTGGGGAAGAAACCGATCTTTGTCCACACTTCCCAGGAAGAAACAGGTGTTCATTCAGCGCCTTCTAAGTGCCATCATCCTGATCCCCATCGTAGCGGGAGCCACTTACGCAGGCGGGCTTTGGTTTTTCGCCATCATAGTCTTCGTCGCTAGCATGGCGGGCTACGAGTTCTTTCAACTGATGAGGCTGGGAGGTTACAAACCCTCCGCCCTTTGGGGCTTGGCTCTGATTTGGCTCTTACTGGTGGACGCCCGTTATCCTGCCTGGCAACTGACCAGGCCGGCCCTGACAGGGGTGATCGTTCTGTCCCTGTCCTGGCAGTTGTTCAAGAAAGACACCACCACTCCGACCGTTGATTGGGCTCTGACCGTTGCGGGCGCGCTGTACCTCGGCTGGGTGGCCGGCCACTTCATCTCTTTGCGGGACTCCCCTCGTGGGTTAGAATGGATGGTCTTGACGCTGCTTTCCACCTGGGCAACTGACACAGGCGCTTACTTCATCGGTCTATCCCTGGGACGTCACAAGTTCTTCCCCAGGTTGAGTCCCAAGAAGACTTGGGAGGGAACCATAGGGGGCTGGGTTTGCGGAGTAGTGGTCACTCTTTTGGTTGGCACTTACATAGGGCTGGGCTTCATTCACAGCCTGGCTCTGGGTGCTCTCGTTTGTGCCTTCCTTCCCCTTGGCGATCTGGCTGTGTCCATGATGAAGCGCCAGGTGGGTGTTAAGGACACCAGCGGCCTCATCCCCGGCCACGGCGGCATGCTGGATCGCATTGACAGCCTACTCTTCGCCGTGGTAGTGGTCTACCACTATGCCCGCTGGGTGGTGGGTTTCACGATTTGACTAGGCAAGCAAAAGATGCTATAATGAGCCTACTTTTTACCTCACTTACGTTCATCTGAGTCCCCGCAGTTTCATCATCAAAAACCACAGGCCATAACATCGTGATTTCCCTAGCCTGAATGATCTCAAACAACATTGATTGCAGTGTCAATGCTCTTTCATTATTGTATCAACTCAAGCTCTGAGCCCCGTCCCTTCGGCAGGCTCAGGACAGGCCCCGGGGTGGTCCGGGGACGAGCCTTTGAGCCTTAAGTTGATATTGATGAATGCTCTTTGGCCTTCGTGTGGCGTCAAAGTGTCACCTCAATTGTGGTACTGATACCCTTTTCGTGATCATTAAGTTAAGTATGGAGAGAGCTATGGATATGAACATCGTCGAACTGGAAACCCGAAACGTGGATGAGCTGCGAGAGACGGCGCGGGAGATGGAGATCTCTGGCTATACCCGCCTCAAGAAACACGATTTGATCATACGCCTTCTCAAGGCCAAGGCCGAGCAACAGGGCTATATCTTCGGCGGAGGTGTGCTGGACATAGTGCAAGAAGGCATCGGTTTCCTCCGTTCGGACCATTTGCTTCCCGGTCCTGACGACGTCTATGTCTCCCAATCCCAGATCCGGCGTTTTGGCCTGCGCACTGGCGACATGGTCATCGGTCAGGTGCGTCCTCCTAAGGAGACGGAGAGATACTTCGGCTTGCTACGAGTGGAAGCGGTTAACGGTCTGGACCCTGAGGCCGCCAAGCTGCGCCCCCGTTTTGACAGACTGACTCCCATTTTCCCCGATCAGATGCTCGCCCTGGAGACCAGGCCAAACATACTGGCCTCCCGGCTGCTCGACCTGATCGCTCCCATCGGCAGGGGGCAGCGAGGTTTGATCGTCTCACCCCCTAAGGCAGGCAAAACCACCGTCATGAAGCAGATAGCCAACGGCATCGCTGCCAACTATAGCGACATTCATCTCATGGTCACCCTCATTGGCGAACGGCCCGAAGAGGTGACCGATATGGATCGCTCAGTGGAGGCCGAGGTGATGGCTGCCACCTTTGACGATCCTGTCCAGAGTCAAGTCCGCGTGGCCGAGATGGCCCTGGAGCGGGCCAAGCGGCTGGTCGAGGGCAACAAAGACGTGGTTATCCTTTTGGACGGCATCACCCGTCTGACCAGAGCCTACAATCTCACCGTCCCTCCCAGTGGCCGCACTCTCTCTGGAGGCGTAGACCCGGCGGCCCTCTATCCACCCAAGCGTTTCTTCGGTGCGGCTCGCAACATAGAGGATGGGGGAAGCCTGACCATTATCGCCACCTGCCTGGTAGAAACGGGTAGCCGTATGGACGATGTCATCTACGAGGAGTTCAAGGGTACCGGCAACATGGAGCTGCATCTCAATCGTAAGCTGGCGGAGCGGTACATCTTCCCTGCCTTCGATATCGAGCGCTCCAGTACGCGCCGAGAGGAGCTACTACTGGATAAAGAGACCCTGGATAAAGTTTGGATCATGCGGAAGATGATATCTTACATGATGGCTCCCCCCCCATCGGGTGCTGGGATGGATATCACCGGTGCTCTCGAGGCCCTGTTGGATCGGCTGGCCAAAACCAGGAACAACAGAGAGTTCCTGACGACGTTGAGCAGAGATATCCTCTAAATCAGTCGAATTGGCCAAAAAGAGGGCAAATTTGACAATTTGTGGCCTTTTGATATAATTTGGGACGAAAGCGCAACTCATCCGATGGTGTATTTTGTCGGAGAAGAGGGGAGCGAATGGAAATCCCAGCCGATTTCCCCCCAGCAGGGGAGACAGAGGGCGGGTCACTGATCGGTCGTTGGCCCACCCTCTGGTCAAGGGCAAAAGACTGGGTTCTTAAAACAAGAATACAAACCTCGATAGCCAAGATGGGTGACGGCGCCTTCTTGTCCCGTTTCACTTCCCACTTCATCGTCATCCTGCTGGCTGTCTCGGCTACCATTCTAAGCCGGGTGGATGTCCCGAGGGCTATCCTGCTAGGTTCCCGGCCTACCCCAACACCAGCTCCTAGCTTGGGTTTTCGCTTATATGCTGGCCTCTCAGTGCGGGGAGGAATCCGTTTCCAGGACCAAAACACTATCCTGCCGGCCCCTGTACCCCACACGATTTTTGCTGCAACCCCTACTCCCCCCCCCACTTCTACACCTGTTTCCACTCCCACTCCCACCCCTACTCCCACTACGCCCCCTACCTCTACTCCTACTACGCCCCCTACCCCTACTCCTACTCCTACGCTTTCTCCTACTTCTACCCCTACACCTGTTCCTACATCCACCCCTACCGTTGTACCCACTGAAGAGCCTGGCGACTTGCCACGACGAGAGATCATCACCTATGTGGTGCAGACCGGTGACACTCTCTACGGCATCGCTGAGAAGTTCGGTATCAACGCCGATACCATCATGTGGGCTAGCAGCGGGCTGGAGTTTCACCCCGACCTCCTGAGAATAGGTCAGGAGCTGACTATCCTGCCTATAGATGGAGTCCACCATACGGTGGTCCAGGGCGACACATTGGATAGCATATCTCAGCAATACAAAGCCGAAGTATCGGCTATTATCGGATGTGAATACAATAGCTTGGAGAGCCCCTACAATCTGAGCCTGGGGCAGAAGCTCATCGTGCCCGGCGGCAAGAAGCCATACCAGGCTCATGTCGTCCATGTCTATTCTGGTCCCATCCCTGAGGGAGCCCCTAGAGGCTCGGGCAGCTTTGGCTGGCCGGCCAGTGGGACTATCACCCAGGGATTCAAGCCCATGCACATGGCGATTGACATCGGCGCTCCTACGGGTACCCCTGTTGTCGCTGCAGATTCCGGCTATGTAGTCACGGTCGCCTGGAGTGAATACGGCTATGGCAAATACGTGGTTGTTGACCACGGCAACGGTCTCCAGACCCTTTATTCCCACCTCCACACCGTCCTGGTCCAGATCGGCCAATCTATCGGCAAAGGTGAAAGGATCGGGTCAATAGGCGCAACTGGCAGAGCAACGGGACCCCACCTCCACTTCGAGATCCGATACAACGGTGTCCAGCGCAACCCCTTCGGGTATCTGCCGTAGGGAACTTCGACGCCAAATTGACAAAATCAAAGGGGCAGAGGCCTTCCAACCTCTGCCTTTGCTTTTAGCTGCTTTTTTCGAGGTTTGATTTAGATAGTAATCTGTTGTATAATAATGAAGTCACTGTGACAGGTACAATGCGCCTGAGCTGGAAACCCTTTCCAGCCGACCTAGGCCACAACTTTGCCCCAATGGGCTTTCTCCCCAGCGGCAGATCACCAAGGAGGTAATCAATGTCCCCACTGGACGAATCTCATTTCCCAAAATACATCTTCGGTCTGCACGACCCCGGCGGCCAACACTTGATGGTCGAGAAGGCCAAGCATGGTTGGGTGCTGGTCACCGAAGAACTGGGGGCAGACCCCCATGGCCCCGGCGGCCCGAACTACAGCCACCTGTCCAATCAGGGACTGGGCGTTATCGTGCGCCTCAACCATGGCTACGGCGACAAAGGCACCATCCCCCACTCCAGCCGCTACGACGACTTCGCCCAGCGCTGCGGTAATTTTGTAGAGGGCTCCCAAGGCTGCCACATCTGGATCATCGGCAACGAGCCCAATCTGGCCGCGGAGAGGCCCGGAGGAGCCAATGGCCAGGTTATCACGCCAGAGCTTTACGCCCGCTGCTACAAGAAGTGCCGCGATAACATTCACTCCCGGCCCGGTCGGGGGAACGATCAGGTCATCGTGGCAGCGGCGGGCCCCTGGAACATCGAAACCAAATACCCTGAAAACCCATCAGGCGATTGGGTGAAGTACTTCCGCGACATCCTGGACCGGCTGGTGGGTCAATGTGACGGCATCTCCGTCCACACCTACACCAACGGGTACGCTCTCGATTTCATCACCAATGACTATTGGCAGGGTGCGCCCGGCTACACTCACCTGCGCTATCAATTCCGTAGTTACGTTGACTTTATGAACACTATTCCACCAGAAATGCGCAACCTGCCTGTCTACATCACCGAGACGGACCAGAATCTGAAGTGGAAAGACGAGGCAGGTTCTCAATGGGTGCAAACAGCCTACCAGGAGATTGACCGCTGGAATAGCGAACCATCCAATCAGCCCATCCAGGCCCTCATCCTCTACCGCTGGCCCCTGGTCCACGATCAACCCCAGTGGGCCATCAGCACCCGGCCCCAAATCATCAACGACTTCAAGGCAGCCATGGACCACGACTACCGCGTGCGACTGCCGGGCGTCCCGACCATCTACAAGGCAGGTTGGCTGGCCATTGACATGCCAGTTAGTATGGCGCCCGGCCAGACGGTAACGGCAACGCTGCGCATCAAAAACGATGGTAACACAACCTGGGTCAGGACTGGAGATCACAGGGTGCGCCTGGGCTACCGCTGGTACACCCGCGCTGGCCAGGAGTTGGACCTGGCGGCCATCAGGACCTTGCTGCCCTTCAATGTGAAGCCAGGCTGGCTGGTGGTCTTCGACGAGGCCAAGGTACAGGCCCCGCCAACGCCGGGTGAGTACATCCTGCGCTGGGATATGATCGAGGAGCCGGACAACTGGTTCTGGAAGCACGGCTCTCCCAGGGAGGACATCCACGTGGAGGTTCAGTCGCCTGAAGCACCTTCGCGGGATTACGGAGTCGCCTGGCTTGACTACAGCGTGCCGCAAACCATACTAGCCGATGCCGTAACCACGGTCAGCTTCAAGCTTAAGAATGAAGGCGCCAATACCTGGTCTGCTGAAGGTCCGAACCCCGTCCACTTGGCCTACAACTGGTTCACTCCCCACGGGCAATTGGGTGGCTGCTGGGACATCTTTCGCACCAGCCTGCCAGATGACGTGCCGCCCGGGTCAAAAGTGAATCTGAGCAACGTCGCCCTGAAAGCCCCAGCCACGCCCGGTCAATACGTGCTGCGTTGGGACTTGGTGGAGGAGGGGGTAGCCTGGTTCTCAAAAGAGGGCACGCCCCCGCTGGAGATGGCCATCGAAGTCGCCGAAGGGGGCATCCCCTCGACCCCCTGGCAGGCACAGGCCAGCCATAACCAAGCAGACGTGTCCAGAGCCTTCGACAGCGACCCGGATACCTTCTGGGATAGCGAGGCCGCACAGCAGCCGGGCATGTGGTACGAGCTCAACCTGGGCCAAGTGCAGACCATTGAGCGGATAAAGATAGAGAGTCCTGGGCGGGGCTTCGCCACAGGCTACATCTTGAGCGTCTCCACCAACCGGACCGATTGGGAGGTGGTACACGAGATGTCGCTCAACTGGATGTCCATTGACGCCAGCTTCACTCCCCGCTCGGTGCGCTACATCAAGATCGAGCAGACGGGAACTCCTGGTTGGGGTGCTCATTGGCTTATCAGCGAGATCACCATCGGCCTGGCTCATCTGTAACATCGTCAAGGTGGCTATGGCACACTTCATGACATGGAGGTAACTCATGACGGAAACGAGGCGGATTTCTTTCAGCATGCCGGCGGCGTGTGAGAGGTTGGCTGCTTTGGGGCTTACAGAGGAAGAGATCGAGCACAGCCTGGAACTGGTGGGACAGAAATACGGCCCTGTGGATCTACTGATCCCCGGAGAGTACACCATCGAGCTGCTCATCGAAGAGACGGGGATACCAGACTGCACCAATCAAGATGTGATCAACGCCTTTTACGCGGCCGCCAGAGAAGTTGGAGAAAACGGCTGGGGCTGGCTCAGCCGGGCTGGACTTACCGGTTTGGTCAACGACCGCCAGGGGAAATATCAAGGACCAGCAATTGACGACCTGCCCGGCTTGATAACGGAGGAGAAGGCCAGCATCAAAGCCATTCTGGGCCTTACCGAGGCCCCACCGGCTGAGTCTGTGCCCAGCCTCACCTGGGTCGGCCCCACCTGCAATTGCGATAGCAGTCGCTCTGGCCATCAGATCGAGATGATCGTCGTCCACTTCACCGCCAGCGGCAGTTGTGCAGGCGTGGTATCCTGGTTCAAGAATCCTCAGAGCGAGGTTAGTGCCCATTATATCATTGACCATGATGGCAAGATACTCCAGTTGGTCAAAGATGGGGACTGCGCCTGGCACGCCGGCCTGCCCGGAGACCTGGAGAGGAACGATGCCATCCGTCCTAATCCCCGAGCCCTCGGCATCGAGATCGTGAACTGGGGGCCCCTGGAGAAGAGAGATAACAAGTACTACAACTGGACGGGGAATGAGCATCTGGGGCAGGTGGTGGAGGCCGACGGTGAATACTGGGAGCCATACACTGAGACCCAGTACGAAAGCCTGATCGAACTGGTCGCCTACCTCTGCAAGCGGTACAACGTGCCAATCCGGTACCCACCCCTGGGGGGCAGCGCCTACTACGAGAGGGCCCAGGGCCTGGCCGATTTCAGCGGCATCCTGGGACACAGCGCTATCAACAGGGGCAAGTCCGACCCCGGCCCTCATTTCGACTGGAACCGCCTGATGGACGGCTTGCGGTCATAAGGCTGAGGATCGCCAAACCGATGTTGCCCTTTTTCTCTAACAACAGTAAGGGAGGTGAAGCCTATTGAGTCAACTTGGTTTAGTTAGTATGTAGACCTGCTGCAGGTCACTATTCTCAAATCCATATAGACAAAGGAGAAGTCATGAAGAAAGGAACCTATTGGGCTTATTTAGCCCTCGCCTTGCTATTGGTGCTGACCGCCACGCAATGCGGCGGCCCTGCTCAGCCAACAGCCACCAAACCCCCGGCTGCTACCACCGCCCCAGAACCCACGAAGCCGCCAGAAGAAGCAGCCCCCAACGTCTTCGTCTACGGCCACGGCACCACCTTCCCCGACATAGACCCGGCCATAAGCTTTTCCAACGACTCGGCAGTGGTGTCCAACTGCTACGAGACCCTCACCTTCTACAATCCGCCCGGCAGTGACGAGATCCTCAGCCCTAAACTGGCCACCAGTTGGGAGACCAACGACGACGCCACCGAATGGATCTTTCATCTACGAAAGGGAGTCACCTTCCACAATGGCGATCCCCTCAACGCCGAAGCCGTGAAAGGCGCGCTTGATAGCACCATGGAGATCGGCGCGGGCGCAGCCTATATCTGGAGTCCCGTGGAAGAGATCGAGGTCGTTGACGACCATACGGTCAAGTTCAAGTTGAGCTACGCGGCTCCGTTGGACTTGATTGCCTCCTCCGGCTATGGTGCCTGGATCTACAATCCCAAGGTTTACAAAGAGAAAGGCACCGAGTGGTTCAATGAAGGGAATTGCGCGGGCACAGGGCCTTACATGATCGAAAGCCGCGAGCGGGGCTCACGACTGATCATGACGCGCAACGAGGACTACTGGGGCGGATGGCGGGAAGGTCAGTTCGACAAGGTTGTCTTCGAGATTCGAGAAGACAACGTGGTGTTGCAGCAGATGATCGAGGCAGGCGAGGCCGACTTCACCTATGGCGTCCCCCCCGACAACCTGGCTGCGCTGGACGCTCGCGATGACACTGTGGTCTACACCAACCCCAGCTTCCAGAACCTGGTCGGCCTGTTGAACACACAGAAGCCCCCTCTGGACAACAAGCTGGTCCGCCAGGCGCTGGCCTACAGCGTCCCCTACGCCCAATTCATCGAGGGTGTGATGGGAACCCGGGCCACTCAAGCCTACGGGCCTGTGCCTGCTGGCATGTGGGGGTATAGCAAGGACCTCTTCCAGTATCACTACGACCTGGAAAAGGCCAAAGGGCTACTGACTGAGGCCGGCTATCCCGATGGCGGATTTGACCTGCTTTACACCTTCGCCACCGGTGACCTGGATGAGCAGCAGTTGGGCGAGCTCTGGAAAGCGGAATTGGCCAAGCTGGGCATCAACCTGGAAGTCCAAGCCCTGAACTGGGAAGCTCAGTGGGATCTGGCCATGTCGGGTCCTGAGAACGCACAAGACGTCTTCGTGATGTACTGGTGGCCCGACTACGTATCACCGTACAGCTTTCTCTTCAGCATGTTCCACTCCGAGGAAGAGATTCTCTTCAACCTTGGTTACTACCGCAACCCAGAATTCGACGACATGATTGACACTGCCAACGGGCTTTCGGGCAGCGACCGGAAGAAAGCTGAAGACTTGTTCATCCAGTCCCAGGAGATTCTGATCGAAGATGTGGCCTCCCTCTTCTTCTACGACGTGGCCAACACCCATCTGGCCCGCTCCGACATCAAGGGGTTTGTGGACAACCCGGCCTATCCTCACGTCGTTTTTGCCTACCAACTGACACGTTGAGCAAGAAAGCATCAGAACGATGCAGGGGCGTAGCAGGGCTGCGCCCCTGCATCTTCGTTAAATCAACGATCAATCAAACGAAGGGGATGAGCTTGTGCATAGGTTGGAATACATCATTCGGCGGCTGGCGATGGCGGTGCTTGTACTCGTCAGCGTCTCCGTCATCACCTTCTTCATTGCCCGCGTCGTCCCTTCCAATCCGGCCGCCGCCTGGGTTGGACCACACCCTACGCAGGAGCAAATCGCCCTGGCCACCGAGCGACTGGGGCTGGATCGTCCGCTCCACGAACAGTACTTGCGCTACATACGTGGGCTTCTGCAAGGTGATCTAGGCAATTCGATCAAGACACACCAGCCTATCACCACCGACCTCAAAACCTTCCTGCCCGCCACCCTGGAGTTGGTTCTGGCTGGCATGGTGATGGCGGTCACGCTCGGTATTCCCCTCGGCGTTCTCTCAGGAGCCTACAAGGGTAGCTTGCTGGACCACTTCACGCGCCTCTTCTCCATTGCTGGCGTCTCGATGCCCACGTTCTGGTTGGGGTTGTTGTTGCAACTGCTTTTCTTCAGCCGGTTGGGTATCTTGCCCCTGGCGGGGCGCACCTCCACTCAAGTGGCCCTCTACAATCCAGTGGAGCAAATCACGGGCTTCTATCTGATTGATACGGCGATTACGGGCAACTGGGTGGCTTTCAAAGATGCTCTGAGCCACATCATTCTGCCGTCTTTCACCCTGGCGACCTACGCCATCGGCCTGACCATCCGCATGACCCGCTCGACTATGATCGAGGTGTTGAGCGAGAAATATATCCTGGCGGCTCGGGCCGCTGGCATCTCAGAACGGATCGTCCTGTTCGTCCTGGCGCTGAAAAACGCCATCATTCCCACCATCACCGTGCTTGGCCTCTCATTTGTCTATTCGCTGACCGGCGCCATTCTGGTCGAGGTCATCTTCTCCTGGCCTGGGTTGGGCTCCTACGTCACCAACGCTGTGCTCAGCATTGATTTCCCGGTCATCGTTTCGGTGACGTTGGTGGTCACCGTCTTTTACGTCTTTATCAACCTTCTTCTGGATCTGGGACAGGCGATGCTTGACCCCCGGGTCACGCTGAAATAGGAGGCAACCGTGCACATTCGCGTCATAAATCCAACCATCACCACTCGATGGGCAGAAGACACCCGACGCGCCTACGCCGATGCCGCTCGCCCAGGCACCCACGTCAGCGTCGTCTCGCTGGATTGGGGCACCGCCTCCATCGAAAGCTATCGCGACGAGGCGCTGGTGGTGCCCGACATCTTGGCCAAAGTGGTGGAGGCCGAACAAGCCGGCGCCGACGCGGTCATCATTGACTGCATGGCCGACCCTGGCCTGTACGCCGCCCGCGAACTGGTCAGCATCCCCGTCATTGGGCCAGCCCAGGCCACCATGCACCTGGCCGCCATGCTGGGCCACCGTTTCTCTGTCCTCACCGTGTTCGATCACGACATCCCGTCGGTGGAAGACCAGGTGGCCCGCTATGGCTTGTCCACCAAGCTGGCCTCGGCGCGGGCCTTTAACATCCCCGTGCTGGCTCTGGACGAAGATATCGAGGCAACCACACAGGTGCTCGTCAATCTCAGCGAGCAGGCGGTGCGGGAAGATGGCGCCCACGTCATCATCCCCGGATGCACCGGTCTGGCAGGGCTGGCGCCACGGATACAGGCAGGCCTGGCCGAGCGGGGCTGCGAGGTGCCTGTGCTGGATCCCCCTTCGGTGGCCATGAAGCTGGCCGAATCACTGGTGGACTTGGGTCAAGCCCACAGCAAACAAACCTACCCGCACCCGCCGAGCAAGGAGATACGCTGGCCATCAAAGGCTCCATTTGGCGCATAGAGTGGAGAAGATCGTGGACTCAACCATCGAATGGTCGGATACAGAAGCCATACAGCGCACGGCACGCTTCCAGGAACTGGGGCTGATGTTGCAGGCATTTCGGCGGGATCCGCTGGCGGTGATCAGTCTGGTGGTGATCGTCCTCTTTATCCTGGCAGCGATTCTGGCGCCATGGCTGACCTCCTACCCGGATCAAGGACAGGGCGTCCCCAACATCCTGGAGAAGTTTCAGCCCCCCAGCCGGACTCACCCCTTGGGCACCGACTACCTGGGACGCGACGTGTGGGCTCGCCTGCTGTTCGGGGGGCGCAGTTCCCTCAGCATCGGGTTTCTGGTGGTTCTCGTGGCCAGCGTCATCGGCATCCCTCTGGGCGCCATCGCCGGCTATTACGGCGGCTGGATAGACGACATCCTGATGCGCATCACAGACATCTTCCTGGCCTTCCCTCCCCTGCTGCTGGCCATTGCCATCGCTGCTGCGCTGGGGGCCAGCTTCGTGAACGCCATGATCGCCATCGCCTTCACCTGGTGGCCCTGGTATGCCCGCCTGGTGCGGGCGCAAACCCTGTCCCTGCGCGAGGAGTACTTCATTGAGGCCGCGCGCAGCATCGGCGTGAGCGACGCGAACATCATCGTGCGTCACATCTTGCCCAATGTATTGACTCCCGTGCTGGTGCAGGTCACAATGGACATCGGTTCTGCCATTCTCACCGGTGCGGCCCTCAGCTTCATCGGCCTGGGCGTCCAGCCACCGGCTCCGGACTGGGGCAAGATGATCAGCACCGGACGCATCTACTTCATCGAGCGGCCGTGGTTCGCCGGATCCGCAGGGGCGGCGATTTTCCTGGTCACTTTGGCCTTCAACCTGCTGGGCGACGCGGTGCGCGACGTGGCCGACCCTCGCACCAGGAGGGCCGTCGCATGAGCGAAGTTTTGCTGTCTGTCGAAGACCTGCACGTTCGCTTCAGAACCTACGCTGGCGTGGTTCACGCCGTCAACGGGATGACCTTTGACGTGCGCAGAGGCGAGATCTTCGGCCTGGTGGGGGAATCGGGCTGCGGTAAGACGGTGACGGGATTCGCCGTGCTGCGCATGGTTCCATCCCCCGGCGAGATTGTGCAGGGACGTATCAAATTTCAGAGTGAAGACTTGCTGCAGAAGAGTGAGAGCGAGATGCAAAAGGTGCGGGGAGGGCGCATCGCCATGATCTTCCAGGACCCCTCGGCCTCGCTGAATCCTGTCTTCAGCATCGGCAGTCAGGTGACTCGCGTCATTCGGCAGCACGTATCGGTAGGCCAGGATGAAGCTCGCCAGCGCGCCCTGGAGATGTTTGAGGCCGTGGGCCTGCCTGATCCCCCTGGCGTTCTCCGCGCCTACCCCCACGAGTTGAGCGGCGGCATGCAACAAAGGGCGATGATCGCCATGGCCCTCTCCTCCGGCGCTGAGCTTCTCATCGCCGATGAGCCGACCACTGCCCTGGACGTGACCATTCAGGCCCAGATTCTGGCCTTACTTACCGAGCTACGGGAGAAGCAGAGCGTGTCCATCCTCCTCATCACCCACGATCTGGCAGTGGTGGCCGAAACCTGCGACCGGGTGGGAGTGGCCTACGCAGGTGATATCGTGGAGATGGGCAAGGCTGATGACGTCTTGCTCCGCATGAAACATCCCTATACCCAGGGGTTGCTGGCGGCTTTGCCCCGCCCTACCCAGCGGGGGCACTCGCTGCAATCCATTGAAGGAAGTGTGCCCGATGGCCTCTATCTGCCGCCGGGATGCCCCTTCCATCCCCGTTGCCCCGAGGCCATGGACATCTGCCAGGCAGAGAAGCCGCTCCTCTTCTCCGTCCCCCCCTCTTTCCCCCCCAATGGGGGGGATGAAAGGGGGGGGCACATGGCGGCCTGCTATCTCTACGGACAGGAGAACGCGGCATGAGCGCAGCCCCACTGCTAGAGACACGAGGACTGACCAAGCACTTTGCATCCCAGCGTGGTCTCCTGAGCCGCCGTCGGAAGTGGGTGCGGGCCCTCGACCGCGCGGACCTGTCCATCAACCGGCAGGAGACCCTCGGGGTGGTGGGGGAATCGGGCTGCGGCAAGACCACGTTGGGGCGGGTCATCATGCGCCTCATCCAACCCACGTCGGGACAGGTGTTGTTTGAAGGACAAGACATCGCCCCCCTCAGCAACCGCGAGATGCGCCGCTATCGCCGCGACATGCAGATGGTCTTCCAGAGCCCATATTCTTCGTTCAACCCCCGCTTCAGTGTCATGGGTTCCATCACTGAACCGCTGCGGACGCACACCAGGTTACGTGGCGAGACCCTGGCTGCCCGGGCGCGTGAGCTTTTGGAACAGGCAGGCATGCCTGGCGAGATTCTGTACCGCTACCCCCACGAGTTCAGTGGCGGACAGTTGCAGCGTATCGCCATCGCCAGAGCCCTGGCCCTCAACCCCAAGTTCATCGTCCTGGATGAACCGACTTCAGCGCTGGATGTCTCGGTCCAGGCGCAGATCATCAATTTGCTGCAGAAGCTCCAACGAGAGTTCGAGCTGACCTACCTCTTCATCACCCACGACTTGAGCGTGGTGCAGCACATCAGCGATCGCATTGCGGTGATGTACCTGGGGAAAGTGGTGGAACTCAGTACGACCGAGGTCATCTTCTCCGAACCGCAGCACCCATACACGCAGGCGCTTCTGGCCTCGGCCCCCAGCCTGGATCCTGAACTGCGGCGAGAGCGCATCATCTTGCCAGGAGGGGTACCCGATCCGGCGAACCCACCACCAGGTTGCAGCTTCCACCCTCGCTGTCCGATGGTCATGACCGTATGTTCGGAGATCGAACCCGCTTTCATAGACATCGGCAACGGGCATAAGGTTGCCTGTCATCTGGTTGGTGGAGAGAGAAGAGAGACCCTGAGGGTTTCCTAAACCCTTAGGGTCTGCATCAACAAACTGAGGAGGAAAAGCACAATGCCACGTGGAAAGCTAGAGACTCTACAAGACTGTGAGGATTTCGTTCGAGGCTGCCTGTTTATGGGAACCGGTGGCGGCGGGAGCGTCGCCTGGGGAATGGGCATGCTCAAAGACGCCCTGAAAGACGGCCTGGCCCTGGAATGGGTGGACGTGAACGACATCCCCGACGATGTGTGGACGGTCACCCCCTACGGGATGGGCTCCATTGCACCCACCACCCAGGAGACGCTGGATGAAATCGAGCGGCTTGGACTAGTAAACAAGTTCGGCAACCGCTCGATGGAAGAGGCCGTCAAGGAGCTGGGGAACTACCTGGGTCAACCCATCGGCTGCCTGGTCGCGGCCGAGCTGGGCGCGGGCAATACGCCGGCCCCGCTGGTCACCGGCGCGCGGCTGGGCATCCTCGTCGTGGACGGAGATTACGCCGGCCGGGCCATCCCCGACGAAATGCAGGGCACGCCTTACCTGTATGGCAAGCACAGTTGGCCGTTCGCCAGCGTGGATAAGTGGGGAAACGTGGCCATCGTCAAGTATACCGTCAACCCTCACATGCTGGAACGGATCGGCAAACTACTGGCCGTCGCAGCCTACGGCGGCACGACGATGGCAGCTACCCCTCTGCCCGCCATCGAGATGAAGGAAATCCTGGTCCGCGATACCCTCACCAGGTCCTTTGCCCTGGGGAAAGCCATGCGCCAGGCCCGAGAGAAGGGCGGCGATCCGATTGATGCGGCCTTGGAAATCACCGGCGGCTGGCGTCTCTTTGAAGGGGTCGTCAGCGGCAAGGACTGGGAGGACCGGGGGGGCTACATGTTCGGCACCACCCACGTCCAAGGCACCGGTGACTACGCAGGGCAAACGCTGGACGTGTGGTTCAAGAACGAGAACCACGTTTCGTGGCTTAACGGCCAACCGTGGGTTTGCAGTCCCGATCTGGTCACCCTGGCCTACAAAGAGAGCGCCGAAGGCACAACCAACACGCTCATCAAAGAAGGCGATCATATAGTAGCCATAGGCATCAAGGGGCTGGAGGCCTTCCGCACCGAGTTTGGCCTGAACGAAGCGGCCGGCCCCCGCTACTTTGGCTTCGACATTGACTACGTACCCATCGAGGAGCTGATGGAAGGGAGGGCATAGCGTGTTTACCCTAGGCACAGAGCCCCGTGACGAATACTATGCCTTCGAGCTGGCCCTGGCTGCGCGCAAGTTGGTAACGGAGGTTCGTCCGCTAAAGCCTGGGCATCAAGTGCTGATCACCGCCGACACCGCCTCGGACGCGCGGGTGGTGCAGGCCACGGCTGGCGCTGCCTACGCAGCAGGGGGAGTGCCCACCGTCATCTGGTACCCAACGCTGCCAGCCCCGATGCAGGAACCACCCGCGCCAGTGGCCAAAGCTGTTATGGGCGCCGACGTGTGGTTTGATTTTGCGGTGGCCTACCAGCTCTACAGCCCAGCCTACCATGCCGCCATCCAAAATGGTTGCATCTACGTCTGTCTGACCGGCATGGATGCAGACATGATGGTCCGCACCATCGGACGCACAACCTACGCGCCCCTGCAAGAGATGGCCACTCGCCTTTACCAACTTTCGCAGGCCGCCGACACCATCCGCATCACCAGCCCGGCTGGCAGCGATGCAACAATGAAAGTGGACAAAGCGGGCGATCGCTTCTGGGAGCCGCCGCCCGCTGAAGGCGGTTTCCCCCAGATGCTCGGCGGGCAGTCGGGCTTTATGATCCATCGCCAGAGCTTTGAGGGGGTGCTGGTCTTCGATGGAACGCTGTGGCCCCCAGCCGAGTTAGGGGTACTGCACACACCGGTCCGGCTGACCATCGAGGGGGGATACATCAAGCAGATCGAGGGTGGTGTTGAGGCCACCCTCTTTGCCCGCTGGCTGGAGGGCTTTGGGCATCCCGCAGCTTACCTGGTGGACCACGCCTGCTACGGATTCAACCCTGGCGTCACGCGACCCAGCGGGCGCATCCTGGAAGATGAACGGGTCTTCGGCTGCATACAGTTTGGCATCGGCGCTCCCGATCATGGGTCGCCAGTCCACACCGATGGCGTGGTGCTAAACCCGTCGGTATGGCTGGACGAGGTGCAGATAGAGGAAGCGGGGCGCTACGTGCACCCTGAGCTGGTGGCGTTGTGTCGCGCTCTGGGCGCAGCAGGTTACTGACAATGGAAACCTTAGACGAACTCTGCTTGCAATACGCCGCTGAACTCAAAGAACGATACGCAACCAAGGAGGACAAAGCATGAGCTGGCCCCAAAAAGAAGCCATCACCCAGGGGGTGATAGCTATGCTGCGCGTGAACATGGGACTCAAATCCGGTGAAAGGCTGCTGGTGGTGACCGATGTGCCCCGCTCCCAGGACTGGCAGACCGAAAGCCAGGCAAAGCTAGAGGACATGCTGGAGCGAGCTATGCTGGCCCGTCTGGTCGCCGACGTGGCGACCGATCATTGCCTCGACTGTTCTATCCAGTTTCTGCCCTTTCCCGCCACGGGTATGCACGGTGCCGAGCCAGACGAAGCGACTGCTGCCCGCATGCAAGACGCAGACGTGGTCATCGCCCTGACCACTTATTCCCTCTCCCACACCAACGCCCGTCAGCGGGCGACCCAGGCCAGGGCGCGCCTGGCCAGCATGCCCGGCTTCGAAGCCCGCATGTTCGAAGCGGGTGGCCCTATGGCCGCTGATCACAAGCAAATCGCGGCCGATTGCCGGGCCTTTGCCGATTTGCTGACCTCCGCCAGCGAAGTCGTGGTCCGCACCCCCAGCGGCACCGATCTGCGCTTCAGCCTGAAAGGGCGGATGGGACACGTGGATGATGGTCTGTATGGAACCGCACCGGGGTCGTGGGGCAATCTGCCCGCTGGCGAATGCTACGCTGTCCCGTTAGAAGGAACCGGCGAGGGTCAACTGGTAGCTTCTGCCGGCTGGCATCCCAACCTGACCGAAGACATGGTTTTCCGCATCGAAAAGGGAGAAGTGGTTGAACTGCTGGGGGGAGGAGCGGTGGGGGACGAATTTCGCCAGTTGCTCCAACTTGGCAGCGACGACCCTGTCTACAAAGCGCGGCGCAACCTGGCCGAATTGGGAATCGGCACCAATCCCAATGCCCGCAGGCCGGACAACGTTCTGGAGGCTGAGAAGATCAAGGGGACGGTTCACATCGCCATCGGTGACAACATCCACATGGGAGGGCAAGTCGAAGCGGACCTGCACGAAGACTTTGTCCAGCCCCAGCCTGATCTGTTTCTGGATGGGAGGCCGGTGATCGTCGGCGGCGAGTGGAGAATCGGTGACATTTAGCGCCGCCGCAAAAGCAAATTCAACATTACATTCACAACCGCTTATCCCGGAGGTAATGCCATGGCCGAACCCAACCCCGGAACCCTGCAAGCCTACCTCGATCGTCCCCTCGACGACTTGATGGCGGAGCTGGAACTCTACGACCCGGCCAGCCGAAGCCCCGCCGAGGTGTGGAACAAGATAGCCGGGCCGCTGCGCCAGCGCCTGTGCGTGGAGTGGGGCTATTGCACCGTGCGCCAGGACGCGCGCTGGGAGGACGACCTCGACCTGGCGATGGCCGTGTTCAGCGTGCTGGCATCGCGCGCGCTCCACCTGCCCATCCCCGCCGACCTGGCCCTGGTCACCACCATTGTCGTCAAACGGGGCCTCGACGCTTTCTGCAAATGCCCGTAAATCGCACTCTCCCGTAGGCTCGTATCCTGCGGGAGGGTGCTGTGCAAAGGAGGACTTGTCATGCTTCCTCCAGAGATGATCGTCACCATCGAGAAAATCGGCCCGCACCCCGACGGCGGCGACCACTACCTGGCCGTGACCACCCGCAGCAACGAGGCCGAGATCTGCCGCAATCTTTTCTGCTTCAAACCCGACCTGCTGATTGACTTCGAGCCGCAGTGGATGCTGGAGAAGGCGGTACCACGCTACAACGGCGAATGGGTCAAGCGCGGAGAGATGGATGCCACCCGGTTGGACGAGGAGGAGGCCAACCTCGCGACCTACGGCCAGCGGCTCTACGGCTTTCTCTTTGGCGACGGTGAGGATCTAAACGCCTTTCTGCGCTTCAACGACAGCTACCGCCACCAGGCCCGCCTGACTCTGGCCATGCACGGCAACGCGGCCGCGCTGTGGCGGCTGCCCTGGGAGTACCTGCACGACGGCGACGCTTTCCTGGCCCTGCACGGTCGCTTCCTGCTCAGCCGGGTGCCCCACGGACTGGGACAGATGGAGCCGCCGCCCGCACCCCTGCCCCTGCGCATCCTGGTGATCATCGCCGCGCCCGATGACCAGAAACCCCTCGACACCGAGGAGGAGATCGGCGTGATCCAGGCCGCGCTGGACGAGGCGGTGCGGGCCGGCCGCGTGCGGGTCGAGTATCTGGACGACGCCACCCTGCCCGCCATCGGCGACACGCTGCGCCGCTTCCAGCCCCACGTGCTGCACTACACCGGCCACGGCTCCTACGATCCCCAAAAAGAGCGGAGCTACCTGGCCTTGGAAGACGAGGGCGGCAGAACCCGTCCCGCCGGCATCGCCGAACTGCGCCCCCACCTGAAGGATGCCCGCAACCTGCGCCTGGTGGTGCTCTCCGGCTGCCAGACCGCCCGGACCAGCGACGTGGACGCCTTCCGCGGTGTGGCCACCGGCCTGCTGCAGGAGAGCATCCCCGCAGTGCTAGCCATGCAGTTCTCCATCCTCGACCTGTCGGGCATCAAGCTGGCGGAGGCGTTTTACGCAGCCCTGGCCCAGGGCGACACCCCCACCCAGGCCGCCCAGCGCGTCCGGCTGGCCCTGTGGCAATTCGACGAGGGGCCGGGCTACGATTGGGGCATCTCCGCCCTCTACCTGCGTGCCCAGGGGATGCGCCTGATTGACCCGACCCAGGCTGCGGAAGTCCCCGCAGATCTCCGCAGTCTGATTGACGTGGGCGGCCTGCCCCTGCCGCCCTATTTCGTGGGGCGCAAGCCGCAACTGCGTACCCTGCGCCGCGCCCTGCGGGAGCACACCGTCAACGCCGCCTTCGTGCGGGGCATCGGCGGCATGGGCAAGAGCAGCTTGGCGGCCAAGCTGCTGCAGCGCCCCGGCACCGAGTTGGACGGTGCGCTGGTGGTCCGCTGCCACGAGGTGGCCCCCCTGGACATCCCGGCCAAGCTGGCCCGCTTCCTGGAGGCCCAGGGGAAGGCCGGCCACGCCGAAGCCGCCGCCCTGCTCCTCGACAGCCGCCTGCCCCCCAAAGGCCGCGCCCGCCAGGCCCTCAGCCTCATCGCCGACCGCCGCTACGTCTTCGTTTTCGACAACTTCGAGAGCGTGATGGAGATTCCCACCCTCACCCCCGGCCCCTCTCCCTCCGAGGGAGAGGGGAGCTCTGCCTTCGACGTCGCCGACCCCGACCTGGCCGGCCTGCTGGCCGGGCTGCTGCAAGCTCACTGGCGGGGGCTGTGCCTGTTCACCGGGCGCTTCCGCTGGCGCGGCCTGGACGAGCACCTGGGCCGGGGCACGGCTGACGAGATCCACCTGCCGGCCCTCACCGCCCGCCAGACCATCATGCTCATGGACAACCTGCCCCGCCTGCGCCTGCAGCCGCTCCAGACCAAGATCGAACTGTACAAGAAAGTGGGCGGCCACCCCAAGAGCATCGAGCTGCTGGAGGGCTGGCTGGCCAGTGGCCGCGTGACCGATGGTTCGACGGCGCTCACCACAAGCCTACTGGCTGACCCCAACCTGGACGGCCTGCTGGCCCAGGAGTGGGAAGACTACTTCCTGCGGGCACTGCTGGCCCAGTTGAGGCCGACAGAGCGCGTGGCCCTCACCCGTCTCAGCATCTTTCGCACCCGGCTAGGCGACGAGGCATTTGACTATGCCGGCGTGGAGGCGGCCACCGCACGCCGCTGGCTGGACCTCTCGCTGCTGCAGCGGGAGCGGGTGGAGGTGCTTGACTTGCCCAAGGAGATGCAATCCCTACTACACCTGCTGCCCGAAGCCGAGCGCGGCAAGCTGATGCGTGCCGAGAGCCACAGCGTCCACCCCGTGGTGGGCGAGTACCTGCTGGGCCAGGTGCCCACCAACGAATTGCACGAGCTGCACACCTGGGCCGCCGCCTACCACGGCCAGCCGTTTGTGGAGATGGCGCGGCAGGTCATCGTCCGGTCTGGTCAGAGCTTGTCCGAGGAGCAGATTGAGCAAGAAGCCTGCAGGGGCGCTGTTAGATTTGCCACCCACCGCACCGACGACCTGGCCCAGGCCCACGCCGCCATGGCCCGCGCCCTGGAATGGCAGCACCACCTCTTCCAGGCTGGCGCCTACGAGGCAGCAGGCGATATTGTCACCGCTGTCATACCTGTTCTGTACCGCTGGGGCGAGCGTGACCGGGCCAAGGCCCTGCTGCGCGGCAGCACCGAGACGCTGGAAGGTTTCGACAAAGCCGTCGCCCAGGGCAACCTGACCCAATTATTGGCAGAAGAGGGCAAGTTGGAGGAGGCACTGGTGAACACCAAGAAGGCTTATCGCACGTTTGAGGCAATTGGGGACAAACGAAATATGTCGGTAGCGCTGAATCACCAGAGTAACATCTATGTGATGATGGGCCGCCATGAAGACGCGATTACCACAAGTGAAAGGCAGCTGGAACTTGACCGAGAACTCAAGGATGAGAGAGGCCAGGCCATCAGCCTGCACCAACTCTCCGTCCTCTACAGGCGCCAGGGTGACTATGCCACGGCGCTGGCCTGCAGCGAGGAAGCGGAGAAACTAAATCGTAAGCTCAATCATGAGGTCGGTGTTGCCCCAAATCTCCACCAGCAGGGCCTCATCCTCAACGACATGGCCCGCGCAGCGCAGACCCACAAGGAGCGCACGACCCACCGCCGCGCCGCGGCCGAACGCTTCCAGCAAAGCCTGGCCATCAAACGGCGCATCGGGTACGAAGGCGGCGTCGCCGACTCGCTGGGCGAACTGGGCAAGCTGCTGATGGACGCCGGGCAGATGCGCGAGGCGATTGCAGCATTTACCGAGGCCTTGGAAATTGATCAGCAGCTAGGGCGACCTGCTAAGGTAGCCACCGACCTCGAATTCCTGGGCAGCGTCCACGAACTCCAGGGCCAGTACGCCGCCGCGCTGGAGAAGTACCAGCAGGCGTTGAAATTGGCGCGACAGTATAGCTCGCCGCAACATGTCGCCATCGTGGAGAACCACATCGCCCGGGTGCAGGCCAAGCTGGGGGGTGGGTGAGGGGTTTGGGCCTGCTGCGGCAAGCTCAAAGTCAAGCGCCCCGCCGTTTTTCGGTTGGGGCGCTTGCTGTGTATCAGACGTGTCTGCTCACCTTATGCTCGCAGCGGACCCTAGTCCGCTGCTCCAACGACGATGACCAACGCTTAAAACTGTGAAACATGCGCCTGGCCAGGGCTACAACGACCGCTGAGACCGCTGGACTAGGGTCCAGCGGGAGCAGGTGAGCAGTAACATCGGACGATGCGCAGGATTTACGGATTCCTCCTCAGTCCGTTAAATCCCTCCAGTCCGTTGTTCCTCGAACAGAGGCACAAACTCAAACCGGTTCACGTCCACCAGCCCCTTGTCGGTGAGCTTCAGCGCGGGGATGACGGGCAGGGCCAGGAAGCTCATGGTCATGAAGGGGTCATGCAACTGCGAGCCCATCTCCTGGGCCACGGCCAGGAGCTCGTCCATCTCCTCTCGCACCACCTCCAGGGGTTGGTCGGACATCAGGCCGGCGATGGGCAGCGGCAGGCAGGCCCGCACCGCGCCGTTTTCCACCGCCGCCAATCCTCCCCCCATGTCCGCCACGGCCCTGGCGGCGGCCATCATGTCCGCGTCGTTGGCGCCCACCACGATGAGGTTGTGGGAGTCGTGGCCCACTGAGGAGGCGATGGCCCCCCGCTTCAGGCCGAAGCCCTTCACGAAGCCTAGCCCCGTGTTGCCCGTGCCCTGGTGACGCTCGATGACGGCTATCTTCAGGATGTCCCGCTCCACGTCGGCCACCGCCAACCCGTCCTCCACTTTGACCTCCAGGCTCAGTCCCTCGGTGACGATCTGATCGGGGATCACCCCGACGACCCTGGCCCTTCGACCCTGCTCAGGACAGGCCCGCCGCCCCCTGGCCGGTATCCTGAGGTCAACCCCTGCCCAGTTGACGTTGACCGAGCCACGCACGTGTGCCGTAGCCGCTTTGACAACGCCGGGCGCCATCCGCCCCTCCTCGGCCACCAACTGTCCGCCGCTGAAGACCTTCTCGATGCGCAGGCTCTCGAAATCGGCGATCACCACCAGATCGGCCCGATAGCCGGGGGCGATAGCGCCTCTGTCCCGAAGGCCGAAGCGCTCCGCTGCATTGATAGTCGCCATCTGAATGGCCGTAATCGGATCCAGTCCCTGGCCGATGGCCATTTTCACCAGGCTGTCAATGTGCCCTTCGTCAAGGAGATCGGCGGGATGGCGGTCGTCGGTGACGAGCAGGCAGCGCCGCGCGTTCTCGGGCGTCACCACAGGCAGCAGGTCTTTCAGGTTGCGGGCTGTCGTTCCCTCGCGGATCATGACGTACATGCCCAGGCGGAGCCTCTCGCGCGCCTCCTCCAGGGTGGTGCACTCGTGATCCGAGGTGATGCCAGCGGCAATGTAGGCCTGCAGGTCATGGCCCGACAGGCCGGGCGCGTGGCCGTCGAGGGGGTGGCCGGCGAAGGCGCGGATCTTGTCCAGTACCTCAGGGACGCCGTAGAGCACCCCTGGAAAGTTCATCATCTCCGCCAGGCCCAGCACGCGGGGATGCAGCCGCTTCATCACATGACGTCGCGGCAGCAGCGGGGCCAAGTCATTCCAGAGCAGTTCGGCGCCGGAGGTCTCCAGGTGGGTGGCCGGCACGCACGATGGGGCCATGATGAACACCGTCAGCGGCAGCCCTTCTGATGAGTCCAGCATGTAGCGGACGCCCTCGATGCCCAGCACGTTGGCGATCTCGTGGGGATCGGTGACCACGCTGGTAGTGCCTCGGGGCACGACGGCCCTGGCGAACTCCGGCGGAGTCACCATGCTGCTCTCGATGTGCACGTGGCCATCAATGAAACCAGGGCAGACGAACCGCCCTGTGAGGTCTATGGTTTCCCTGGCCTGGTAGTCGCCCAGGCCCACGATGCGGTCGCCAGCGATGGCGACGTTGGTCTCGATGATCTCATGGGAGAAGACATTCACCACTCGGGCGTTTCTGAGCAGTAGATCGGCCTTCTCCTCCCCCCGTGCGAGCTTGATTAGCTCTGCTAGTTCCATCTTTGTGGCCTTTCGCGTGTTTTATGATTCAGGGTCTCTGGGATTTCGCAGGGCGAACACGTGTTCTATGCCACATTTGAGTATTTCACGGAGCTAAAACCCAGATGTAGGGGTGTCGTTGGTTGAAATCCGTGATTACGCTGCGAAATCCCAAAGAGCCATGATTCAAACCACCCTCTCACTCACACCCCTCTCCCCAGTGCGCCGCCACCAGCATGATGTCCACGATGTCAATGTTGTCATCGCCGTCGAAGTCGTAGAGTCAGTTGTGGCAAACATCCCTACATTTGCAACGCCAGTGGCTGGCCATTTTCGTAATTATTATCAACATCCACATCGCCATCGCCGTCGAAGTCACCAAAGAGGACGCAGGGCGTGCTGGTCGGCGTGATCTGTTCATTACTCCAAAGGTGGCAAGGATGCTAGCGATAGGTCGTCGAACCAAGCCGCTCCAGTCATCGTGGCGCTCCAGTAGCCCAGGCGAGCGGCGATGGTCAGTTCGGTGCTGGAGCCGGAATTGAAAGCGAAGGCAACATATGTCCAGTCATGGGTGCCCATTAGATCGGGAGAGTGATCCCAAGTGCCGTAAAGGCATAGGTTGGCCCCGACGCCGTCAGAAACTGCTTCGGTCTTGATCCACCCGCTCAACAGGTAGTCCGTATGAGGCGTCACCGCCACCGTCTGCAACCAGCAAGCATCGTTGGGTGTCATCGCTACAATCTTGACGCTCTTGGTGCCGCTATGAGCAATGGAATTATCCCAAACGAAGGTTGCTGTGCCCTGCCACGCGTCTTGGCTCCAGCCCGGCGGATCAGCCGTTGGGGAGTAGGCGCCCTCCTCGAAGCCTGGATTGTCCAGAAGATTAGGACTTGGAATAGGCGTCGGTGTCGGCGTTGGAGGTGGGGGTGCTTCACAAGCATCTCCCCAGCAAGCTGCCACTTTCATGATATCCATGATGTCTATGTCGTTGTCCTTGTCGAGGTCATAGAGTTCTTCATAACAGCTATCCCCAAGCCGACAACGCCAGCGGCTAGCGACGAGCATGATGTCCTCGACGTCCACTACACAATTACAGTTGAAGTCGCCAAGAAGGGGAGACATGTGCACACCAAGAGCTACTGGCACCATTTGCGGGCTGCACTGTGTTCCTACTTGACCACTGATAACCAACTCCGCTGTATAGCGGCCATCAGGTACCATCCCGGAGTCAGCGGCGACCATAACAGGCCCTGTCACAATGGGCGAAGCAAGTCCCACTGAGGGCTGGGCTTGAAGCCAGCTTACTGTTGGAGAGATAGTCACTGTCCAAGTGATCAAGCCATCACCCTTGTTACGTACCACGATGGTCTTTGGATCTGGGGACGGACCACTCGGCGGGTGAACGAAAGCCAGACGGGGAGGGTCAATATCCAGTATTCCCAGCGGACATAGGACTTCGCTGATCACCGTGACCTGGGCGTCAGGCAGACTGCCCAACTGGTTTCGCACCGCATCGCTGGCATGGATGAGGTTCGTATCGCAGAAAGGCACCAGGTTGTCCCCCGCCCACAGAGATAGCCACAGGATCATCTGGTCATCCCGTTCTGGGTCGCTAAGGCCCTGCAGGTCTAAGGAACCGTTACGGATAGCGGTGTGGATATCCCGCAGTGCTTGCCAGCCGTAGCGCTGGATCAGACTCTCCAAGATAACCACATTGGCAGCCGCGTCTGGCGTTCCCGTCGCGAGGTAGTGATCTTGATAATAAGCGTAATCAGCATCGTACGAGGAGGAGCCGTAAGGGCAATAGCCAAGGTTCAGAGACGCATTCCGATTCAGGAAATTGGCATATCCCTCAACTTCATTTATCCACCAGGGTAGGTAGCCCCGGTTAATGATATATTGCCAGCCATGCCCCAGTTCATGCCACAA
Source organism: uncultured Anaerolineae bacterium (assembly GCA_964390805.1). Lineage (GTDB taxonomy): Bacteria > Chloroflexota > Anaerolineae > VGOG01 > VGOG01 > CAYMKL01. The sequence goes on from CAYMKL010000024.1 coordinate 27,389, forward strand.
GTAACCGTGTACAATGTTCCAGTAGGACGTGGTTGGCGCCAAGAGTGCTGTGGTTACTACTTCCCGGTAGACAGCGCAGGGGCCGCCAGCCACGCAGAGCCCACCCCACAGCTTAATGGTCGTTCCCCACCAGTCCCACCCTCCGGGTGGGAAGTAGAAACCGAAGCGAAATCGCTTGGCCCACAAATTCAAATTATAGCCCATGTAGTTAGCATAACGCTTGTATGCTTCATCCAACAATGCTGCAATTCGATTCTCATATGGCGCGTATACCTCAGGCAGCCAGATATCAAAGTGCTCTGTGGCCACGCTGTAGTACATCTCGGGCACGCTGGGCGTGGTATAGATCACGTTCATGAAGATGGCTCGTCCTGAAGGCACATCAAAGCGAATCGTAGACGGATCAATTATCACAGCGATGTCTGCGTTTTCGTATCGCTCTATGACCACACCTTCGGGCAAGTGGGCGATTAAGGTAGCCGGTCCCCACACCCAATCGTTGCTGAGATACCACTTCCCCTCGAAAGCGATTGCCCCATCGAGGCGGTCATACTCGATCTTCAGCGACGCCGTGTCGGCAGGCACTACAACCTCGACAACCGTGCTGGGCTCATCCAGACCTGTCACCGGAGTGTAAGCCAGCGGAGTCCCGTCAGCCATGATAGCCAGGTTCTCGATCAGGGGCGGCAAATAAAAGCGCCGCGTTCCTGTCCACGGTTGGGATTGGGCATCAATGATGTGCGTGGTCGGGCTTGTTGCATCGGGATAGAAGTTGATGGTACGCAGCCCAACCATCGTCCGAAGGGCAGCCAGGTCAGGTTGTGGCGGGCCAGGGGGACGAGGTGGCTTCACAAGAACTCGCACAGTGGCGCTATGAGCCAATGTCACGCTGTCGGTCACATCTACGGCGAAGAGAATCGCCGTCCCGGGCTTGATTGATCGCAACTGAGCAATTGCCTTGCCATCTGCGTCGGTTGGCTCCGCTGGTTGGAAGATGGAATCGACCGCGCCTCGACTGGATCGAATCTCAACCCATTTTCCAGGAACCGGTTGGGCGTTCGCGTCCAATAAGGTCACGGTGATAGTCACCGTAGCACGACCATCAGCCAACAGTAGAACTGGGTAGGAGGTGACGGTGGAGCGTTCAGCGCTCGTGGAGCTGGTTTGGGCAGCATGGGATACGGCAGGCAGATTTGGCCGAGAAGCAGGAAGAGAAGCGACAGTAAGGCTGTACGCGAGTATGAGGGTGAGAGAGAGTAAGAGGACGAGACAGCGGCGAGGGAGAGAATTGAGCGAAGACTCAAGGAAACCTGTGCGGTTCGGCCATACATAGTTTGTCGCTGCGCTCTTCTTGGCCCGACGAAGGGCCAGGAAGAGGGCAAATAGATGCTTCTTCATCGGCGCATCTCCTTGAAGGAAACCCGAAACGCCAGCCTCAGGGCACGCAAAAGCACGGCCTTGGCTGGCGTCTCATCGGTTGCGGTGTTTGCTTCGTTGGCCTGAGCAACCATCAAGGGCACCTTCGCACCCATCGGCTAAGCTCTGTTGAGCCACTGCAATTATCACATTGAGAAGTGTTTGGCAAGAGAACGTTCTTAACCTCTCCCTTGGCTACCAGTGCGCCGTTGGCAATAGCCACCCATTGGTTTGTATATTTCGCCAACAGCTCATCACGCATCCGCCAGTAGGCTTTCCTCTGCTCCTCGAACAGTGTGTTTTCATCATAGGGGTGGCCGCCTCGGCTCTCTTCTCCAGAGTTGGTACTCGTTTCAAGGCCGGCTCCTTAATCAGTACCGTGATGTACTTGACCATCACGCATTGGCTGGCGAACTGTTGGAAACCCCTGTCCTCGAGCGGAGCTCTCAGCCCCCCTTGATACCTTCGCACACAGCAGTAGATGGGACGAGATGGATATTCTGTCAACAGAGAAAGCGATTGTTCGACAAGCTCGTCGGCTCGCTCGTAGGCCTGGGGATGAAGGAGCATTTCCAACCAATGTCCGGTCTGTCCTTGTCGAATCCGCAGATAGCCTATGACCTCCCCCTGATCCTCCAATACGTAGCCCTCTTGTCTGGCTTGCCTCGACCAGGGGGGCGGCGTGGTCTCCCACTCCCTTGCTGTTATATTCTCCGCCTGTTGCACCAAGCGAGGGGCAACGTCCGCGTAGAGCCCTTGCAGTCCCCAGTTGTCAGTGGGCTGCTGAGAGCGTACGGTCTTTCTTTCAGGGTGCACCAGATCAGATGGGATCTGTGCCAGACGGAAGACATCCTCCCGAGTGTAGATACTGAAACCCACCTGTTGGAAGGCTTCGACCTCCGTCCCATCCTCAGGCAGGCGAGCAAAGATGCGCTGGACACCCTGCTCTCCGGCTTCGAGGCACAGTTTCTTCAACAGGCGACGCCATAAGGTTTTGGCATCTTCCACCGCTGATAGGGAAGGGGTCAAGTAGACTACATCGGCTTCGGAGCTCTCCTTTCTCATGCGCATCTGGCCAAAGCCCGCCATTTGTCGGCTCTCTCCCACCTCATCGCATACGCAGGTGAAAACCCCTATCCCTTCTAGTGGGAGGCACCCCACCAGGGCCGCTAGGAGTGGCCTATATGTTTGGGTCAATGCATCCTCCAGGCTAAGCAGAATGCCCTGGTTCTGCAATTTGCTAACCAGGAGGAGATCGCGAACATCCAAGGGCTTGCTCAAATCTTACCTCTCAGTGCTTGTACCCCTATGCTGGGCGAAGGTCTCTGACCGAGCCCAGTTCGCCTCGGTCGGGAGACCTTCGGCGAGCAGTAGAAAACCAACAACGTTGATTCCTATTGTACTATCATTTAGCTCGATTGGCAAATGCTCTGCCGATTTTTGAAATTTGACAAAATAAGCAAATACCGATATGATTGTACCACAACTCTTTGGGAAAGGAATCATGATGATGCATATTGACCGCCAGAGCGGAGTCCCGATCTACTTGCAAATAGTTGGGCAGGTCAAAAACCTGATAGCCGTGGGTAAGCTTCAGCCGGACGAACGGTTGCCCCCCATCCGGCAGTTGGCGGTAGAGTTGGAGATCAATTTCAACACGGTTGCCCACGCCTATAAAGAGCTGAGCAGACAGGGGGTGATCTCCACACGACCGGGTCTAGGCAGTTTCGTCCCCGACCAGCCCGATCAGTTGCCATTGGCTCAGAGGCGTCGAGAGGTGCTGACGTCAGTATTCGGTAAGCCTTTTGTAGAGGCATTGAGCCTCGGTTTCTCGATGCCAGAGATCGAAGAGGCAGTGATCGAACAGTTGACTCGCTGGTGGACCGAGGTGCTGAACTCCAACCCTCCCGTGGACTAGCTGATCCTAGCCTGAAGAATCTGCTGGCTATCCCGAATAGACACAGCGAAGGGAAAAAGGAAATGAACCCGACTTGTGCGCAGGTTAGGTTCATTTTTGTTTGACTTGCTGGGTTAGTTGGATTATAATATCGAGACAGGCGTTCTCAGAGAGCGAAGGACGGTCAGCATGAGATTCTTTCCCAAGAACATCTCCGGCTGGAAATGGCTTTATCCAGGCATGGGCGTCAAGCGGTGGCTGCTCTTGCTCATGTTGGGCATTACTTGCATTAGCCTGGGCTTTGCTTACTTCCTGGTCAACGTCTATCGGCAACAGCCTCTGTCGGCTGCGTTCTATTATCTCACTCTGCAGTTTGCTCCACGACTGGTCCGGGCTGCTCTACTGGGAGCGTTGGGCTTAGTTGCTGTCATGATAGCAGTGGTGCAGTTGGGCCATTCGCTGTTGGCGCCCTTCCTGCAGCCGGGCCAGGAGGTAGCGCAAGCGGTCTATCGGCATCGTCAGCGCGGACGCGGTCCCAGAGTGGTTGTCATCGGCGGCGGGACGGGCCTCTCCACCTTGCTGCGAGGCCTGAAGGAATACACCTCCAACGTCACGGCCATCGTCACCGTGGCCGACGATGGGGGCAGCTCTGGCCGCCTGCGCCGCGAGCTGGGGGTGCTCCCTCCTGGCGACTTTCGCAATTGCATCGCCGCCCTGGCCGACGCCGAATCGCTGACCACTCAACTCTTCCAGTACCGCTTCAGCGAGGTGAACAGCCTCGACGGCCACAGCTTCGGCAATCTGTTCATCGCCGCCATGGCCCATGTGACAGGCAGCTTTGAGCGAGCCATCCTGGAGTCGAGCCGTGTGTTGGCGGTGCAGGGACGCATCTTGCCTTCCACCTTGAAGAACGTCACCCTTTGTGCCGACCTGCGGGGCGAGGACGAGGCAGCAGGCGCCATTAGCCGGGTGGAGGGCGAGTCCAGCATCACTGCGGCCGAATTGCCCATCGAGCGAGTTTTCCTGCTGCCCGACGGAGTGCGGGCCTATCCTGAGACCATACGCGCCATCCTGGAGGCAGAGCTTATCGTTACTGGACCAGGCAGCCTCTTCACCAGTGTGCTGCCCAATCTCCTGGTGGAAGACATCACCAGGGCCATCCGCGCCTCCCAAGCCTCGAAAGTGTATGTGTGCAACGTGGCCACCCAGAAAGGTGAGACCGAAGGCTTCAGCGTTGGAGATCACATGGAGGCGTTACAGCGCCACGTAGGGCGGGACGTGTTTCACCACGTATTGGTGAACGACAACTTCAATGTCAAACTCGATCCCCACTCGGACACGAAACTGGTATGTTTAGACTACGAGGCCAATGGAGGCTACCAGGTTGTGCCAGCGGACGTGATTGATCTCCAGCAGTCCTGGCGGCATGACCCACAAAAGTTGGCCCGCAACCTAATAGAGTTCTACCATTCTCAAGTCTCAAGGTGAGCTGGTAAACTGGTAAATGAGGGAATCATCCCTTAACTTTGCTCAGGAGGTTCGCAATGCGTACACCGATTATTGCTGGTAACTGGAAGATGAACAAGACCGTTGAAGAGGCCGTGAGCCTGGTGAGAGAGATGAGGCGGGGCCTCAACGAGGTGCGGAGCGTGGACAGAGTGCTCTGTCCGCCCTTCGTAGCCCTGGCAGCCGTGGCCGATCTCCTAAAGCCCACGACCATCAAGCTGGGGGCTCAAAACATGTACTGGGAGGACAAAGGAGCCTACACGGGTGAGGTCTCGCCTCTGATGCTCAAAGAGCTGTGCCAGTACGTCATCGTTGGCCACTCAGAGCGGCGGGGATATTTCGGCGAGACCGACGAGGGAGTCAACCGCAAGATCAAGGCGGCCTTTGCCCACGGCTTGATCCCCATCGTCTGCGTGGGGGAGAGCCTGGGGCAGTACGAGGCTGGCCAGACCGAGGAGTGGGTTTCCGGCCAGGTCCGCGCCGCTCTGGAGGGCCTCTCCGTCGAGCAAGTGCAAAGCATGATCGTCGCCTATGAGCCTATCTGGGCCATCGGCACGGGCAAAGCGGCCACCGGTGCCGGGGCCAACGCCGTCATCGGCCTCACCATCCGCGGCACCATCGCCGGCCTCTACGACGAAGCCACGGCTCAGACAGTGCGCGTCCAGTACGGCGGCAGCGTTAAGCCCTCCAACACCGCCGAGTTCATGACCCAGCCGGAAATAGATGGCGCTTTGGTCGGTGGGGCCAGCTTGAAGGCCGCTGATTTCGTAGAGATCGTGCGCGTCGTGGCCCAGGTGAAAGGGTGAATGAATGAGGGATGAAGTTGACGTTACTGATCTGAAGACCCTGCTGAAGCGGATACGTGCTCAGGCTAACGTAGAGAATATCCGCGTCACCCAACATGCCCAGCAGGAAATGGCTGAAGAGGACATCATGCTCGATGAAGTTCTTGAAGCCATTGCTACGGGGCAGATTCTGGAAAACTATCCTGAGCATCGTAGAGGAGCCTGTTGTTTGCTCAACGGTCTTACCCAGAATGGTCGCCCTCTGCACATTGTATGCACGACGGCGCGACCAATGCTCATCATTATCACGATTTATGAGCCGAAACCGCCAAAGTGGATAACACCGACCCAAAGGAGGCGATAGGCAATGAAATGTAGTATCGAAGGGTGCCCTGGAGAGTATGAGGAGCGGGAGATTGTGCATACCGTGCGTTATCAGGGACAGGTGATTGTCATTGACCACGTCCCTGCAGAGATTTGCTCAGTTTGTGGAGATGTGCTCCTGAAACCGGAGACGGTTCGTGGGATTGAGACGCTACTGCGAACAACAACCCGCCCTGCGAGTGTTGTTCCTCTTTATGAGTATGCTTGAAGGGCGTTTTACCTTCATTACTCCTCGCAGGGAGCATTATGTTCGGCAACTGGACCCCACTGATTTGGCTCGCCGCTACTCTTGCACCCCTGTTCTTCATGAAACGCTGGATAAACCGGCACATCCAGGGGCTGGGCTTGCTCCTTGTTGGAGACAACGAGGCAGCCATGTTCCTGTACTTCGTGCTACTGCTGCCTGGCATCCTCATCCATGAGTTGAGCCATTGGCTGGCGGCCAAGCTGTTGGGGGTGCGGACGGGCAAGATATCGCTTTGGCCTTCCAAGGGGCGCGGCAATCAAATGCGCATGGGATCGGTGAGAGTGGCCCGTACCGATCCCTTTCGCAGCAGCCTGATCGGGGTGGCTCCCCTTATCAGCGGCTGCTTGGCTATCTTGATCATCGGTCAACTGATCCTGGGCCTGGGTGACCTGGGAGAGGTCTTGCTCAACAGGGAGTGGGAGCAGGTTTGGGAAAGTATCCTGGCTCATCTTCAAACGCCCGATTTCTGGCTTTGGCTCTACCTCATCTTCGCCATATCGAACGCCATGCTGCCCAGCGAGACCGATCGGGAGCCCTGGAGGCCGGTTATCCTGTTCATGGGCCTGGCAGCCCTCTTTGTTTACCTGACCGGCTGGGTGAGTCAGGACTTCGGCGAGCTCAGTCGAGCCGTGCCAGAAGTGGTAGCGAATGCCTTTCTGACCGGCCTGAGCTATCTGGCCTATGCTTTTGGTCTGACAATTGTGGTAGATGCTATCTTCATAACTGCCATCGCCATCCTCGAAGTGCTGGTGTCCAGACTGACGAGGAAGAGGGTGGAGTATTGAGGTAACGAGGGATAAGCGACGAGTAACGAGGAGCGCGGACGCAAGTCCGCCTCAGCGACGCAAGGGAAAGAATGAACTGTGGCCAAGAAGAAAAAAAGACGGTCCAGACGAGCCAAAGCTAAGGCGCGCCAAGCTGCTGCCAATCCAATCGTCCGGGGGCAGGAGACCTTTCACCGAGGCGACTACGACGGAGCCATCGCCGCCTGGGAACAGGCGCGCCAGGAGCGCCCCTCGGAAGCCCTGACCACCGCCCTGGCCGAGGTCTATTTCCGCCGTGGCCTGCTCTGGTTCTATCGCTGGCGCCAGCACGACGCCGGCCTGTCCGATTTGGACAAAGCAGCCCACCTGGTCCCCGGCGACCCACGCTACGCTTATCATCTGGGCCTAGCCCACCACCACCAGGACAACCTGGACGCCGCCATCACCGCCTACCGCCTGGCCCTGGATGCCGACCCGGCCTTTATCCGCGCCGCAGAACTGGCTGTCCTGGTCTTGTTGGAGCGAGGCAGAGATCCCACCCAGGACGCGACCTGGAGTGCACTGCCCTCCGAACGGCAGATAGAACTCAGCCCGCTGGTCCGCCTGGTGTTCGACCAGCCGGCGGCCCTTGTTAGCGAGGCGGCGGTCGCCGAACCCACGAGGGCCACGCCCACTTCCACCAGCCCGGCCTGGCGGTGTCCTGAGCTTGTCGAAGGGTTGTGGCAGGGGTTGGTCGCCTTCGAATCCGGGGACGACGGCGCTCACAGAGCATTGCAAAGCATCGCTCAAGACGATAACCAACCTGCGGCGGCGCGTGCAGTCGTGGCATACACTCTGGGGCTGGATGCGCTGCGCCACGATCGGTCGGCTGAAGCTTTGGCCCACTGGGAATCGGCCCGCCGCCTGGGGCTGGACACCCCTGCTTTCCACGACAACTTGTATTTGCTTCACCACACCTGCGCCGAACAGGCTATGGCTGACGGGCAATGGGCTGAGGCCACGGCTCTGACCGATGCCGCCCTCAACCTGTCATCCGGCGACCGTAATCTGAGGGACCTGGCGTCTGCCGCCCATTTTCACGCCGGCCACGCCAACGCCCAGGCTGCCCATTGGAACCGGGCCCTTGAACATTGGGAAAAGGCCAGGGAATTGGGCGAGAACAGCCGCGTCCTGCTCCAGAACCTGGCCCTGGCTTACGAAAAGACGGAACGTTTCCTGGAAGCGGCTGAGTTGTGGCGGCAGGTCGTCCGCCGCCGTCCGCGCAAGGCCGACGCCCCCGATGCCCTTACCTCTCAACAGGTCTCTCTGTTGTGGGGGCACGTGGCCGATTGCTACCGTCGGGCGGGCAACGTGCAAGAGGCCATCACCACCTTGCGCAACGCCGTCAAGAGCGATCCCAGTAACACCGACCTGCGCCTGGAATTGGTAGACGCCCTGGTAGCCAGCGAGCGCTGGAGCACAGCCAGTAACGAGGTGAACCGCATCCTCAAGCGGGAACCAAACAACATCAGCGCTCTGGTCCGTGCAGCCCGCTTAGATGAGGGGTACGGCCACCTGGTCCGCGCCCGGCAGGCCTGGAAAAAGGTGGTGGAACTCGACCCGAATCACCTGGAAGCCCAGGAACGCCTGGTCGAACTCCTACACCGGGAAGGCGCTCGCCTCTATCGCACCGGGCACCCCGACAAGGCCCTGAAACGCTACCGCGAGGCCCTGATGTACATGCCCGACGAGTCCCATTTGTACATTGCACTGGCAGAGTGCTACTTCCACAAAAACGATCCAGACGCTGCTCGCCGAGAAATGGCTGGGGCCTTTGCCTTGGACCCTGCCGATCTGGATGTTTACCACATGGCAGTGGATGTTTGCCACATCGCCGACTGCCCCGATGATGCCGAATGGGTCATCACTCAGGCTACGGAACTGGTCGCCCGTCTACCGGCCGCGTTCTACCTGGACCTGGCCAACTGTTGCTTCAGGCGCCGCCAGACCAAGCAAGGCAACGACTATGTGCGGCGCGCCGAGCAGATTGCCGAGGGCAATCCCGACGACCTGGTGGACGTTGCCCTCTTTTACCTCGACCGTAAGAACAAAGGTCGGGCTATTGCCTACCTGAGGCGGGCACTGCGTCTGGACCCCGAGCACGGCTGGGCCAACTTGCACATGGGCGCCAGTTACGCCACCGCTTTGGAAATGCGCGAGGCCAGGCGTCACTGGCGACAGGCGCGCCGGACCGCGCGCCAGACCGGCGATGAGGAGCTGCTCCGGGCTGTCGAACTGGCCCGCCAAACTTTCGGCCGCGCCATCGAGATGCTTGAGCGAGGGTTGCCCTCCTCTCGAATGTTTGGTGATCTGGACATGGAGATGTTTGATGACTATGACGACGACGAATACTAGTGACCCTTACGGTGTGCTGGGCCTGAAACGGGACGCCAGCCACGAGGAAATCCGCCGCGCCTATTTTCGCAAGGTGCGCGAACACCCGCCCGAGACCGACCCGGAGACATTCAAGGCCGTCCGCGCCGCCTACGAGCAGTTGCGCAGCACAGAGCAGCGGACGGTGACCGATCTCTATCTTCTCCAGTCGCCACCGCCCTGGGAGCCGCCCAAACGCCGACGCCCGGCCCGCTTTGACCTGCGCCTACATCCCCAGGAAGTGCTGGCCGCTGCCAAAGCCTTTACCGACCTGGACCGCGACAGCTTTCGCAACGACTATAAGCCAGTCCGTCTATAAGCTTGGGTCGAGGCGGGCAAAGACCGCCCGTACCCAAAGGTGTATCGAAACCCATGAGTCACAAACGACATGTTTGGGAAACTATTTCCGATTTGGCCTCGCACCTGGACGATCTGTCGGACGACGGCCTGGCCAAACTGGGAGAACAACTGAGCAAGCTGGGCCGCGAGCAGTATAAGTCCAATACCCTGGCCCAGGCCCAGGCCGAGCGGCTGCAGGCTACCCTGGAATCTCTCCAGGCAGCCATGACGCGCCAGGAAGCTGCCCAGCAAGAGGCCGTCCAAAAAGCCCGGCTGGATGTGTTGAAGACTTTGCTGCCAGTGCTCGATGGGCTGGAGGCTGGGCTGGAGAGCGGCGAGCGCCAGGTCGCCCTCCTGGCCCCCCAGGATTGGGGGGAAGGGGGGCAAGACTCTCAAGCGGCGGCCATCCTCACGGCCTGGCTCGACGGCCAACGCCTGCTGCGCGACCGCCTGCTGGCCATCCTGAACGAGGCCGGCATCCAAGCGGTTCCCACCGTCGGCCAGTCCTTCGACCCCTACCGCAACGTAGCCGTGGACACCGTCGAAGACGAGGCCCTGCCCGACGGCCGTATCGTCGCCGAGGAGCGGCGAGGCTACGCTGCCGGCGACCACGTCCTCCGCTACGCCGAAGTCGTCGTGGTGAAAAACAGGGTAACGAGGAACGAGGAATGAGTAACGAGAATACCCAATATCCAATACCCAATTACTAGAAGTGAGGATGCGAAACAAACCATGAGTAACGAGAACACCATCATCGGCATTGACCTGGGCACGACCTTCTCTGGCGCCAGTGTGGTGCGAGACGGTCGCCCGGTCATTCTGCCTAACAAACAGGAGCGGATCATGCCCTCCGTGGTGGGCCTGTCGCCCCAGGGAGAGTGGCTGGTGGGCACGCCGGCCCTCAACCAATGGGTGCTGGCCCCCGAAGCCACCGTCCGCTCCATCAAGCGCGACATGGGCACCGACCGAATCGTGACCCTGGGCGAACATGCTTTTACTCCCCAGGAGATCTCAGCCTTCATCCTGCGCGAACTCAAGCGCGTGGCCGAGGTCAACCTGGGCCACCCGGCTGAACGGGCTGTGATCACTGTGCCAGCCTACTTTCCCGACGCGGCCCGGCAGGCCACCAAAGACGCCGGCCAAATCGCCGGCTTGGACGTAATGCGCATCATCAACGAGCCGACGGCCGCGGCCCTGGCCTACGGTCTGGACCGGGAAGAAGACCAGGTGGTGCTGGTCTACGACCTGGGGGGCGGCACCTTCGACGTGTCGTTGGTGGAATTGGTGGGCGGGGTAGTGGAAGTGCGGGCCAGCCACGGCAACACTCGTCTGGGCGGCGACGATTTTGACGCCCTGCTGGCCGACCACCTGCGCCAGGCTTTTGAAAAGCAGCACGGTGTGGATCTGCGGAACGACCGCCGGGCCATGGCCCGCCTGACTCGCGCCGCCGAAAAGGCCAAGATCAATCTTTCCTCCCGTCCTTTTGCCTGGGTGCGCGAAGAGTACCTGACGGAGAAACAGAGCAAGCCGCTGCACCTGGAGCTGGAGGTCAGCCGCCACGAGTTTGAGAAAATGATCGAGAATCTGCTCGGCTCCACCCGCACCTCCATCCAGCAGGCCCTGGCCGACGCCAAGATGACCATCAAGGATCTGGACAAGGTGCTGCTGGTGGGCGGCTCTACCTACATCCCTGCCGTGTGGGAGCTGGCGGCCGACGCCACCGGCCTGGATCCGCGCCAGGAGGTACACCCCTCCGAAGCGGTGGCTCTGGGCGCCGGTATCCAGGCGGCCATCATCGCCGGCCGGCCCATTGAGGCCATCCTGGTGGACGTGACGCCCCACTCCCTGGGCATCGAAGTTGCCGAGTGGACCTGGCGCGGTTTTGCGAATGACCGCTTCAACACCATCATCCACCGCAACACCACCATCCCGGTGACGAGGGAGAGGGTCTACTCAACACTCCATCCCGACCAGGATACGGTCCACCTGAAGGTCTACCAGGGCGAGCATCCTATCGCCAGCAAGAACACGCTGCTGGACGATTTCACCTTCACCGACCTCAAGCCGGAGCGGAAAGGTGAGTTGGCCCGGGTGACGGTCGAGTTCAGCCTGGACGTCAATGGCATATTGCACGTCAAGGCCACCGACCGGGGCAGTGATCAGGAGGCAGGCATTGAAGTGGCTGCCTCCAAGGAACGACTGACCCAGGAGCAGATCAGCCAGGCCCAGAAGCGGCTGGCGGAAGCCGCTCCGATCCTGATTCTCGACGAAGGGGGCCAGGCGATGGTGGGCCAGGCACGCAAGTTGCTAGAGAGTGGCGAACTGGAGCCTGAAGACGCCGAAGATCTGATCGAAGCCCTGGCGATGATTGACGAGGCCCGTCGTTTGGGAGATGAGGACGAACTGGACGACTGGTTGGATGAGTTGACCGAGGTGCTCTACGATCTGGAGGAATGACGAGGGACGGGTAACGAGTAATGAGGGACGAGGAACGAGAAGGGTGAGCGCAGATCCGTAGTCAGTTGACATGCGCCCGCCATTTTGACACAGGTGCAGGGGGTAGCAAGTGATGGTCAGGAAAACTTTTGAGCAAGAAATGCAACGCCTTCAGAATGAGGTGCTGCTTCTGGGCAGCATGGTGGAAAACGCCATCATTGACTCGGTGAATGTTCTCAAGAGGCGAGACCAGGAGGGAGCGCGAAGGCTGATCGCTGGGGATCGCGTCATCAACGAGAAGCGCTTCGCTATCGAAGCCGACTGCCTGGTTCTCATCGCCACGCAGCAACCCCTGGCCGGCGACCTGCGCACCCTCGCCGCCGTGCTGGAAATCGTCACCGAGCTGGAACGGATGGGGGATTACGCCAAGGGCATTGCCAGAGTCAACCTGATGATGGGCGACAAACCTCTGCTCAAGCCCCTAATTGACATCCCTCGCATGGCTGAGAAGGTGCGAGACATGCTCCACCGTGCGCTGGATGCCTTCATCCGGCGGGACGTAGACCTGGCCCGGGCCATCCCCGCCGAGGACGAAGAGGTAGACGCCCTCTACAATCAGGTATACCGTGAGCTGCTTACCTTTATCATGGCCAACCCACGCACCATAGACCAGGCTACCTATTTGCTGTGGGTGGCCCACAACTTGGAGCGCGCCGCCGACCGAGTGACCAACATCTGCGAGAGGGTGATCTTCACTGTGACTGGTGAGATGGTGGAGATGGATTCGGAGGAGGGCCTGATTGGGATCGCCTGACACGGCAATTGATCCCGAACTGAGTGGACTAACGAAACCGGGCGGGAGCGAAACACCCCTGCCCCCGAAGTCTACTTGAGGTAAGCTAATGCGCAACATCTTTCGCCGCAAACCAGCGGCTGATCCAGCCGCAAAAAGGTACCCAGAGGCCCTGGCCGAGCTCCTGAGCCTGGGCAAGTCCACCGACGGCACCCGCTACCAGAAGTGGGCAGAGCGATTGAAAGACCACGTGCCGGACCTGATCCGCATGGCCCTGGACGAGGACCTCAACCAACGCATGGGAGACGACCCGGTGGTGTGGGCGCCGCTCCACGCCCTGCAGATACTGGGCGCTCTTGGTGTTGAGGCCGCCGCTCAACCACTGACGGCCTGCTTGGATTGGGACGACGATTGGGTCAGTGGGGCGCTGCCCAAGGTCTACGCGGGGATCGGCCCGGCCGCCATCCCGGTCTTGCAGGCCTACCTGGAAGACAGCACCCACGACCAGTTCGGGCGGGCCAAGGCATCGGAGTCGTTGGCTGCCATTGCCGAGGCACACCCATCGGTGCATGAGGCCATTGTAGCCTACCTGATCGCTTTCCTGGACCGTCCCTCGGCCGATGACAGCGCCGCCGAAGAAGATGTGACGACGTTCGTCATCGGCGACCTGGCCAATCTGGGCGATCCATCCGCCTATCCGGCCATCAAACGCGCCTACGATGAGAATCGGGCGAGCCCGCAAGTGATCGGGTTGGAGGACGTGGAGGCTGACTTTGGCCTGCGCCCCAAGCCCGACTACACCAAGCCACCGGCCCCACCTGAGGAGCCCGGTGTGCGCTTGTCACTGCGCTGCAAGGCCTGTGGGCGGGAGCGTTCCTACCTCTTTCCTAAAGTCTATTGCGACCTGGGCACAGCAAAGGATAAGAAGAAGTCGGCCAAATACGATTCCATCATCATCCCCCAGCGTGTGGTGTGTCAGAAGTGCGGGGCGGTGGATCAATACGAAATCAGCGCTATGGGCCGCATGGCTCTCATAGCCGACCTGCTAGTGCAGGCTGAGCCTAAACTGCAGCAATTTCGGCGTGAAGACCAGCGCGTGCAGTACATGGAGTTCACCACCCGCTGGGGCCCTATGCACCCGCTGGAAGGTCTTGAGCGCTATCAGGCAGAGATCGCCCGGCACCCGGATGACGCTGACCTGCACGTGGGCTACGGAAACGCGCTCAAATTCCTGGGGCGTACCGACCAGGCGGAGACCGAGTACCAGCGCGCTGGGGAGTTCGATCCCGAAAACCCGCACGTCTGGCACAACCTGGCCGAGTTGGCCGCAGACCGGGGAGACTACGCCGAGGCCATCAGGCTGTGGCAACGGGTGCTGGAGGTGACGCCGCACAGTAAGCTCCCGGCCGAGGAACGTCTGCTTTTCCTGGAGACGGCACGAGATAGCCTGAAGGCACTACGGGGCCACGCCGGGTCTATCTCACGGCACGCCGTACCCCTGTCCACCCGCACGGTTGTGGACGAGTCAGTGACCTCGCCCCTCCACCCAGCCCAACCCTCCCAGGCGGAGCCGCCAACGGGCACGCGACTCACGGCCCAGGAGACCCGGCCTATCCCGCGGGTAGGACGCAACCAACCCTGCCCTTGTGGCAGCGGCAAGAAGTACAAGCACTGCCACGGGCGCCCCGTCAAGTGAGGGCCAGCTAGCACCCTCACCACGTGATCCGTGGAAAATCCGTGTCGTGCTCTCGCGAAGCGCGCCGCCGACCGGGTGACCAATATCTGCGAAACGAATCCGGGCAGGAGCGAAAGGCTCCTGCCCGGATTTGCTTGTTATTCAGTTGGTAGCTTGCTGTGGCTCACTTCAGAGATTCGGCGATGCGAATCGCCTCGTCCAGGCTCAGATTAGCCCCGCCCAGGGTGTAGCTGACGCCATCGGCTTCCCAAGTTAGGCTGGTACCTTCGACCCAACCGGCCCGCCGGCCATTCAGTGTCACCTCCTCAATGGGTTTATCGGTCAGCGTCGCAATCCCAACCACCGTGCTGACGACATGGTTGTCTGACTGCTCTTCCACACGCTCATACACCGGCACTTGTGCCAGGACGATCTCGCCGTCCGGGCCATCGTAGAAGAGGAAAGCCCAGTTGCCAGGGGCAACCATCGCCTCACGGAGCGCGTAGCCAACGAGGAGATGACCCGGTTGGCGCACGCCGAAGGTGGTGGCCGTCTGGGCCTCGTCGAAGGTGTCGAAGCGGTGCACGGTGGCGTCGTGGTCCGGCAGCACGTTGCCGCCGAAGTTGCCAATGGCCGTCCGGATGATCCAGCCATCGCCCAGTCGCCCTACCTCCGGCGTGGCTGGCGGCGGTTTCCGTGGGTGAGCAGCCACCCACTCAGGACTGACTTGATGGACGGTGGCGTGCGGTCCCAGCGATAGGCTTTGCACAAAGCTTTCGATGCCCTGAGCCACAGCCGTAAAGGCACCAGGCCAGGCCAGAGTGACCACGAGGAAGACGATCAGGATAGCGGCTATAAGGATCAAGGCCGGACGGCGTTTCCAGAAAAAGTTTCGCATACGCATAGCATACTCCTCTCGTAGTTGCCACCCTTCCCGTTTGCCAATCTGGTTCAACAATCGGCGTCGGAGCGCCTGCCGCACCCGGCTCTCAGCGCTGAAGTCGGTCGTGGCCAGGGTACGGGCCAGGTCGAGGGCCTGACGGTATTCGGTCGGGGTCGGTTCGGAGTCCGTCCGTCCAGCCTCGCTTAAGAGACTACCCACATCGCGGCTGAAGCGATCAGCCCAATCTTGCTCATTCATGGTCTCATTCATGGTCTCACTCCTTGACACTCAGCTTGGCCCGCAGCCGTTGCACGGCTCGGTACAGGATCACACCCACGTTACTCTCACTCAAGCCGGTGAGCTCGGCGATGCGGCGGTTGGTGAGTCCGGCGGCGAACTTGAGGGCGATGAGGTCTCGCTCTCGGTCGCTCAAGCGGGCTACGGCTGCCAACAACTCGGCGCGAGTTTCGTCGTGAATTGCGACTTCCTGAGGTTGAGGTTCGCTGCTCGGTCGGCCACGCAGCACTTCCAGCGAGAGCCAACGGCGGCGCCTCTTGGCCCGAAGATGGTCGTTGACAGCGTTGCGAGCGATGCCAAAGATCCAGGCGGCAAAGGGCGCTCGCTCCGGGCGATAGCTGCCGATACTCACCAGAGCCCGCTCGAAGACCTGAGCGGTGACGTCGTCGGCTGTTTCAGCATCTCGGACGCGATAGCGCACGTAGTTGTAGATGCGCGGGAAGTAGTGGTCATAGATGGCGGCGAAGGCAGCCGGCTCGGCCGTAGCCCGGGCCACCAACGCCAGCTCGTTTGCTAACGCTGCGACGGTACCGTCCATAAGACGTCTCTCCATGAGGTTCCCGGGAGCCTCTACTAGTAAATACGCTGAGACGTGCGAGGTATTACACTCAATTAAGGCAACGAGTTGACGAGGCAACGAGGTAGCGAGGTAACGAGGGCCTCATTACTCCTTCTTGTGTGAAACAAACAGTAAAAGGAGCAATGTCACTGCCCCTAGCACCAGCAGGGCCAGGAATTTGTAGAGGCGGGAGGAGATGACCAGGGCGAAGAAGCCGAAGAAAGAGCAGAAGAGATAATAGAGGAGAACGATCTGGCGCTGGGAGAGGCCCAGGTCCAGGAGGCGGAAGTGGAGGTGGCCCCTGTCCCCTATGAGGGGGGAGTGGCCCCGGCGCAATCTATCGAAGATGAGCCAGGCCACGTCCAGGACGGGAATGCCCATCACCAGGAGTACCGTAGCCATCTTGGCTCCGGCCATGATGCCTAAGGCTCCCACGACGAAGCCCAGAAAGAAGGAGCCGGAGCTACCCATGAACACCCTGGCTGGGTGGAAGTTATAGGGCAGGAAGCCCAGGGTTGCGCCCAAAAGGGCCAGGGGAAGGAGGGCCACGCTATGCTGGCCCTCTCGGTACATGTGGAAGGCCAGCACTGCTGAGAGGATGGCTGCCACGCCCGCTGCCAGCCCGTCCAGGCCGTCCAGCCAATTGACGGTGTTCATCATGCCCATCAGCCAGAAGAGGGTGAAGGCAACCACGAAGAGCCAGGGGAATGGCTCTGTCTGCTGATTGGTAAAGGGGTTGTTGACGTATTCGATGAAGATGAGGAATTGGATAGCGATGAGGGCAGCGATGAGCTGGGCTATGATCTGGGGAGACGGACGGAGCTCTCGCTTGTCATCGTAGACACCGAGCAGGAAGATGAAGGCGCCCCCCAGGAACAGCCCTACCAGCCTGGTCAGTTCCTTGGGATCCTGCCGCTCCACAGGCAGGAACTGGCCCAGCACTGCCGCTACCACGAAGGCCACGAATAGCGCCGCGCCGCCAAGCCTCGACTTCGTGCCGGCGTGCTTCCGCCTGCCCCCCGGCGCGGCCACGAAGCCATAGCGCTGTCCAAGCAACTGCGCCAGCGGCGTCAACGTAAGCGCCAGTGCGAAAGCCGCCGCAAAGACGGCTATTGCTATAACAAAAGGCATGCACTCGTCAGCCTTTCCGCCTCGGTCGGGACTTCGTCGTGAGCTCAGTCGAACGAGACCTTCGGCGATCAAGAGACTTATCTGGATTACGTCCCAAACAGCCTGTCGCCTGCATCGCCCAGGCCGGGCACGATGTAGCCTATTTCGTTTAGGCCCTGGTCAACGGCGGCTATGTGGATGGGAACATCGGGATGGGCGCTGGAAAGGCGCTCGATCCCCTCAGGGGCAGCGATGAGGCCCACGAATTTGATGTTTTGCACCCCGCTTTTCTTGATGATGTCCACCGCTGCCGCCGCCGATCCGCCAGTGGCCAGCATGGGGTCGAGGATGAAGGCTACCTCGGCCGTCGCTTTGTTGGGCACTTTGGTGTAGTATTCGATGGGCTGGAGGGTCTCCTCCTCTCGATAGAGGCCGATGTGCCAGATCTGGGCCGTGGGAATCATTTCCAGCGCCGGCCCCACCATCGTCAAGCCGGCCCGCAGGATGGGGGCGAAGGCAATCTCCTCCACCAGGACTTTCCCCATTGTGCTGCCCATGGGCGAGGTGATAGGGTGTTCCACCGGGATCAGATCCTCGGTTGCTTCGTAGAGCAGCAACCAGGTTACTTCCCTCACCAACTCCCGAAACCTCTTGGGCTCGGTGTTCACATCTCGTAGGAGGGTCAGCTTATGCTGTATCAAAGGGTGGTTGGATTGAAAGACTTTAGCCATCGGACCTCTCCAGAGCCATAGAGTAATGCGTTGATAATAGCGAGGTAACGAGTCAATAAGGGACGAGGCAACGAGTCAATGGAGGATTCCTCTCGCCCGTTGCCTCAGTGCCTCGTTGCCTCATCACCCGTTACTCGTTACTTCATTTCTCCCCGCAGCGTTTGAGGAGCTTCTCCCACTCTTTGTCCACGTTGGCCTGTATCTCGTCAATGACATGCCTGAACTGTGGCTGGAAGAGGTGGCGGAAGCGTCCTTGCGTCTTCAGCCACTCCTCGACAGGTAGCTTCTCCTTCGGCTTGTAGTTCAACTTCCACTGGCCATCTTCGACCTCGAACAGCGGCCAGTAGCACGTCTCCACCGCCAGGCGACTGACTTCGAGTGTCTGCTCAGTGGCGTGCCGCCAGCCCCGATTGCACGACGATAGCACGTTGAGGAAAGCTGGACCGTTCGCGGCCACCCCTTTGCGCGTCTTCTGCATCACATCCTTCCAGCGATGGGGCGACGCCTGAGCTACGTAGGGGATATTGTGGGCCGCTGCGATGGCCGTCAGGTCTTTGCGGAACTGCTGCTTGCCCGGAATCACCTTGCCCGCTGGAGAAGTGGTGGTGTGCGCGCCGTAGGGCGTGGCGCTGGAACGCTGGATACCGGTATTCATGTAGGCCCCGTTGTCCAGGCAGACGTACATGAACTGATGTCCCCGTTCCAACGCGCCGGAAAGGGCCTGGAGGCCGATGTCGTAGGTGCCGCCATCGCCGGCAAAGGCCAGGAACTTGACGTTCTCATCCTCGAGTCGCCCGCGCTTCACCAAGGCCCAGTAAGCGCTTTCGATGCCACTGATGGTGGAAGCGGCGTTCTCGAAAGCACTGTGGATCCAGGGCACGCGCCAGGCGGTATAGGGATAGATGGTCGTCGCCACCTCCAGGCAGCCCGTGGCCGTGGCGATGACCACCGGTTCATCAATGGCCGCCAATATCTGCCGCACAATGATGGACTCACCGCAGCCGGCGCAGAGGCGGTGCCCTGGCGCAAGCCTTTCCTCTCGTTGAGAAAGGTCTTTCAGTCTCAATCTCGTTGCCATGTTTTCACTCCTATTCTCGCACGCCCAGATAAGTGACCAGCCGCTCCGCCTTGCCCGTATCGGCCATCTTGAGCGCGTCATGGAAGGCGGTCTTTATCTGCGAGGGCACGATGTCGCGCCCGCCCAGGCCAAAGACGTAATTCGCTACTGGGATGCGACCATTGCCATAGACCTGCAAGGCGGCCAGAAGCTCCAGGAAAAGCGGCCCAGCGTTGCCCATTGCCCCAAAGGAGATGGAGCGATCCATCACCGCAATGGCCTTCAGGTGCTTGAGCGCGTCCACTAACTCTTCCGCTGGGAAAGGCCGGAAGACTCGTGGCTTAAGCAGGCCCACCTTGAGCCCTTGCTCGCGCAGATTGTCCACAGCCGTCTTGGCTGTGCCTGCCGTGGAAGCCAGCACCACCAGGCCGACGTCGGCATCCTCCAGCTTGTAGGTCTCGAACAGGCCATAAGTGCGGCCAAACCTCTCACCGAACTCTCGGCCCACGTCAATGATGACCTGCTTCACGTTCTCCATCGCCTCGACCTGCTGGCGCTTGTGCTCGAAATAATAATCGTAGAAGTCCAGCGGGCCGTAGGTGACGGGGTTACGCCAATCCAGCAGCGGATAGGCCGGTTCGTACTCGCCGATGAAATCCTTCACTGCGTCGTCTTCATAGACCTCCACTCGCTCATAGCCGTGGCTGGTGATGAAGCCGTCGTGCATGAACATCGCCGGCAACAGCACGTCCGGGTGCTCGCCGATGCGTAGGGCCTGGAAGGCATTGTCGTAGCTCTCCTGTGCGTTTTCGGCAAAGAGATGCACCCAGCCCGCATCGCGAGCGCCCATGCTGTCGGAATGATCGCAATGAATGTTGATCGGAGCCGAGAGGGCCCGGTTGACGATCAGCATAGCGATGGGCAAACGGTTGCTGGCTGCCACGTAGAGGATCTCCCACATCAGCGCCATGCCTGCCGAGGCGGTGGCCGTCATGACGCGCGCCCCCGCCGCCGACGCGCCGACGCAGGCGCTCATGGCGCTGTGCTCGCTCTCCACCGTGACGAACTCGGTCTGCACCAGCCCATCGGCCACGAAATTCGAGAACGTCTGCACCGTCGACGTCTGCGGCGTGATAGGATAGGCCGCCACCACGTCGGGGTCAATTTGCCGCATGGCCTCAGCGACAGCGCTGTTGCCGTCCAGTGCTTTGAATTCGCTCATTGCTCACTCTCCCTCCATTTCTACTGCCTGGCCCTCTTCGATCATGTCAATGCATTTGACCTTAGGTGGGCATACTTCGGCGCAGATGCCACAGCCTTTGCAATGCACCAGGTCAATGTCTATCATCTTGCCGTCGTCTACGATAATGCTGGAATCGGGACACATGATCCAGCATTGCAGGCAGTGAATACAGCGAGGCTCATCCCAGATTGGGCGGAAGGCTCGCCAGTTGCCGGTGGGATACTTGACGGCGTTGCCTGCCTCGACGATCATCCCCCCGATGGGAATGTCTTTCCAGCCGGTTCCATTATTAGCCATGTTATCCCTCCTGTACCTCTTCCACTGCGCGGCGCATGGCGCGCTCGTTGGCGTCAATGATGTCCTGTCGCATCATCAACTTGGTAAACCGCTTGCGGGTCTGCGCCACCAGGTCGTCAATGTCGAAAAGCCCTGTGGCCCTGGCCAGGGCGCCGATCATCGGCGTGTTGGTGATCTCGCGGCCAAGCTCCTCGATGGCGATGTGACTGGCATCTACGGTAAACACCCGGCCGGTCTTAAAGCCCGTCACCGCTCGAATCTCCACCGGGGATTTTGACGTGTTCACCAGGAGCACGCCGTTTTCTTTCAGGCCCTCGGTCACCGGAACCGTGCTCAACAACGTGGGATCGAGGACCAAAACGATGTCGGGGTCCTCGACCTGGCAGTGTAAGTCGATGGGCTCCGGGCTGAGGCGAGTGTAGGCCTTGATGGGTGCTCCCATGCGCTCAGGGCCGTAGTCGGGGAAGGCCTGGAAATATTGGCCCGTCCCCAGAGCGGTCTCGGCCAGCAGCTTGCCCGCTGTGACCACCCCTTGGCCGCCGCGGCCGTGCCAGCGAATTTCGGTAAGTTTGCTCATGCTTGAACCTCCTCGTTTCAGCAATAAGCAATTAGCGCCTCGCTAATTGCCGGCCACTATTTTAGCACTAATGGGCACCTTTGTCAAAGGGGCGTGGGCGGGGAATGGTCAGATCTTGAGGGAGACGGTCATTATGCTCCGAGAGCCGACCAGGGGTGAGCGGATTGCTGGAACAGCAACCAAAAAGGGCCAGCAGAACTGAGATGCTGGCCCTTTTTGGTATGTTCCGCTTTGAGAGAGTCATGGTTAACGACTGTCAATCCTCCGCAATGCCCATCGTCCGATGCGTACCATCACACAGAGGTTTGTCTGCTGAAAGCCCGCAGCGGCAAAGCGTGACCCGATTGCGCGTCTCAAAAGGCTGCCCGTCGGCTCGCTCAACAGGGATGTTACCGGTCACCCACAGGGGGCCGGCTATGGGGCCATCCGACGTGATCTCTGTTGTCACGGCAACCTGCCGCGGTAGATCGGGCTCAATGTCGTCCTCACCTTCTTCAATGCAATAGGTATATGAGCCAGATGGACAGCGTTCGATCATGGCCATGACCTGGGCCCGCACTTGGGTGTTTTCGGTGTCGGGGACCATCTCCTGGATATCGGTAATCCGATTCGCGCAGAAGCCCGATTTCATGCACAGGGACCAATCGCGCTTGACGACGATCTTCGTGCCACCTTCATAGACCACCTGGCGCTCCGCCGTCACACGGGTATCGGCCGACTCCGCACCGTCGAAGCCGATTTTGGCGTGCGTGCCGTCGCAGAACGGTCTTTTGCTGGATTGCCCACAGCGGCAGAGAGCGTATGTTTCTCTCGTTTCAATCGCCTCTCCTGTTTTCCACGTGAGTGGCTCACCATACTCGGAGACGACTTGTTCCTTGCGCACCAATGGAACATCACCGCGAACGATGTACGGGCCGTTTTTCCGTATCACAATCGTTTTGCCGTTGTTGGTATCGCGTCTATTAGTCATTGCCATGAATCAACTCCCTATCATTTGACACAATAGGGTTTTCCTTTCGATGATGCTCGAGCAGCCCTTGGGCTACGACGACATTTTCGGCCACGCCCAGTTGCAAGCTCAGATCCACCCCCTTTGTGCCTTGACGAGAGCATCACCGTGGCTCTGTGCACCTTGCCCAACTTCCGACTGCCCGGCGATGTCTGGGCTGCAGGAATGTTCTATCAGGAGCGAGGTCTTCCAGGCCTAAACTCCTCCCCCTCGCAGGAGAAGGTTGGGAGGGGCGGGTTTTTCAATGGGAGGCTCACCCTCCCTTAGCCCCCATATGCATCAAGTTAGGGATGGTGTTGTGCCTGCCAGGGCCACTTGATCTACTCGACGAATCACTGCTCAATTCGACAAGCTCCGCCAGCAGTGGCTGCCTCTCGCAGCCACGTCAACGGGGTGACTTCTGCGGAATGGCCATACCTAGTTTATTGGGAGTGTTTCTCTGGTTCGCGTAATTCGATATGGTCTCCATCCGGACCTTCTACAAAAGCCACGCGAGGCTGGTTAGAATCACCCGTTGGTGGTAGAAAAGGAAATTTCACGATTGACACTTTGTGCGCTTCAAGTCGTTCGATGACTGCATCCAAATCGTCCACTATAAAAGCAATATGGCTGGGGCCAAAGCTGAATGAACTGTACTCACGTGCTTGATCTTCTGTACCTTTTTTCAAATTATTCAGTTCGATTACTATCGAACCTGCATCTAGCCAAGTTATACGCCTCATGCCTTTGTAGTTAAACGGTTCTTTGATCACGGGTAGTCCTATGGCTTGGGTGTAGAATTGAAATGCTGTCTCAAAATCGGATGTTTGAACACAGATATGGTGCACAGAACCAATCGGATTAGTATTCATCGAATATTCCTCCTGTCATTGTTTGCCAATCCAAAAACACTCTATCGAATGCTTTAAACTTCTGAGAATAACGGCTTTATCACCATCAGAATACCTGACCATCTGCCGCACGCATATATAACACCGGCGTGGCAAATTCGCGATTATCCAGACCCACTTCTTGTGATATGGCGTTTCGCGCCCACTGGGTAGCCCAGTCCACCGGCTTGCGAGCAGCGACGGCGGCATAGAAGTTCTCCAGGAAAATCTTGGCAGTGGTGATAAAAACCGTGTACTGCATGGCAACCACTGCGGGTATACCACATTGCACCAGTTTCGGCGCAATGCCCAGGAAACCTTGCGGGGAGTCGCTCTTGGCGCTTTCGCAGGTCGCCAAGCTGATCAGCCCCAGGCGACTTGTGTATCCTAGGAACAGGTTGGCAAAGCCCTCATCATCCAACAATTTCGTCGTGCTATCCTTATTCACCAGGGCCAAGTATCCCTTTCCGTTTCGATAGATGCCGTGACCGACAAACTGGATGATATCCGGCGATTGCCGCAACAGGGTGTTGCGAATTTCCTTCGAAGTAGCGCGCTTGACGGTCTGGAGCGTTATCTGTCCTTGAGCTATAGGTTTAGCTAGGGCTTGCTGAATGATGGCTTCCCACTCGTCAGGATTGAGCGGGGTTTGATCAGAAGGATTGGCGATGATGGTGAGCAGATGAAGCGGTCCTTCCCGGTGGCGCACTCGCCCTGGCGGAAGTGGCAGGTTCAGATAGCGAGAAAGTGCTGTGTCAGGGTTGATAGCCATAAAATAACCGCCCTCGGTCCGGTAGATAAACTCTAGCGGTAGACTGGCAATTGGGTCTGCTTCAATCCGCAATCGCAACCGTATCTTGGCCTCGTGCACTCTGGCTACTGCTTCAGTCTGCCGGAAATGAGCATGGATAGGACCAGGGAAGAGCCAGTTATAGAACTCTTGTCCCAGTTGCTTGAGCAAGTCAGTGTTGGTCTGACGTCGGTCAATTAGGCTTAGCGTCAAGGTAACGGTGTTGGGTACCCGCACTGAAATATCTGCACTGGCTTGACCCTCGATTGAACTGGCTGTGGCGTGTCCATTCGGTGCAATACTCAGATCAAAATCAACATACTGCTCTGGTGATGGTTCGTCAACCCTATCTATTTCTTCTTCTGGTAGGAGTGGCTTGATTTTACGAATCTCTATTTCTAATCGATCGACGAATCTGTTAACCAGTTCTCTGGCCGACTCTGATAACTTAACCTCAAGAAAATGTTTAGCATCATCGCGATGACACTCCCAGGGGCCTAGAGCCTTCGGTCCCTGGTCAATTGCTTTCTCTAGCTCTTCCATAGGATTATGGATGACTACTGGTGTACCGTACGTTAATTCAATGACTTTACGTCCAAGAATACAAAGTGCTAAACTGAGAGAAGCCTCTCTATTTGTCTTGAGAGTTTTTTCGCACTTATCGCGTGCCTTTGCGAACATATCGGCCGCTTCCTGATAGTTGCCTCTACAGAGCTTTACAATTGCCAGCCTGGTATAGGGAGAATCCCAATCTTCGTCAGCCTTTTCCAAGGCGTCAATAGCCTTTTTAAACAAACGCTGGGCCTGATCATAGTCCCGTTTTTGATACCAATAATACCCATGGCTGAAATGAACATTGGCTACTACCCGATAGACAACTTCATCTCCGTGTTCAACCCATATTGTGTCTTTTGTTTTATCGGGTGGTGCTGATTTTGAAGATCTGACTGTTCCACTCGATACAGCCTCCATAGCTTTCTCTGCAACCTCTTCAGCTTTGGCATAGAATTCCTCGGCTCTTTCAAAATTCTTTTGCTTTCGAAACACAACGGCTTTGGCACGCAGTATTACTGCTCTCAAGAGATGCTCGTCACAGATTGCTTCTGCGTCTTCATCAAAGGGACACGCACATTTTCTCTGAGTCAGCAGTCTTAGACCTTCGTCAAGATGTATGTGTGCTTGGTCGTATATGCCTAGTCTGCGTTCGCTTTGCCCGATGATGTATTGAGCCAAGCTACACCCCTCTCCTATGCCAAGCGCAATTCTACGTGCGTCCTTGTACTCCGCATCCGCGTGGAGCTTAACGGACAGAAGCAATGCTGAATAATCTGGTCTTTCTAGAAGGGTACTTTTGCTAACTTGCGGCACCATGAACATGTGAGGGTGGCTGCTTTGTAAATTATGCTCAAGCAAACGCATTATGCGGTGATGGTGGGGATGTTTCAGACTGACTGCAGAATCCAGGACAGGAGAGCTACTTAGTCTTTTACCCAGCTCAGTAACCTCGTGAAGGTACAAACTCCCCTTTCTTGAGTTCTGAATGATTCCAAAGACACAATTTAAGAGTTGTGCCATTGTCTGCCGTGCCATCTCTGGTTGAGGCTTTCTCTCATAATTAGCCTCAAACCATTCAACTATTTGATCCGCCCATCTAGATCTAGTAGCGTCTTTCCAACTTGACCAAGGAAAGGGAGTCACTTTTGCGCTTGTCATGTTTCCACCTCCAAGCTTCCATTACAGTATTGACGGGGGTGTTCTCTTAGCTCAATTTCCTCACCATCCACCCCTTCTACAAATGCAATGCGTGATTGGTGAGAATCATTGGTAGGCGGGAAGAATGGTTCTTTCAGAACTTCTACGTTATGTTCAGTCAAGCGCGCTATGATAGTATCTAGATTTTGTACCTCGAATGCAATATGATCAGCTCCTACCCGACGCCCATCATAGGGTTGAGGTTCTTTACCATCTTTAACACTGTAAAGCTCAATCATGATCCCGCCAGCGTCCAGCCATGCCAAGATACGCTTTTTGAAGTTGAAAGGCTCCTTCACAACCTGTAATCCCAAAAGCTCAGTATAGAAGCTGAAAGCCTTTTCAAAGTCAGCGGTTTGTATAGCTACATGGTGTATATGTACTTGGATTGTTTGTTTCTGATTCATCTGTTAATCCTCACTCTCATTGGTGTTTGCATTTTGACGCTAGACGATATATTTCTTGAATAAGATGCCAGGTAGACATAGAATTCCGCGCTTCAAGCATATACCCACCTGGCACGTTGCCATATCCCTTTTTCACTGCCTCGATAAACAATCGCAATGGCTCCGCATTTTGAGCCGCACCTGCAAACCGAATAGCTTCTGCTCTAATTTCCCGATCTACAAGGGTCTTAATCCTAACGAATTGACCATTTGGTAATTGGTGAGAGATAGTCGCTGGTAGAGGTGTCCTCCTCGCTTGATCACGAGTTAGTGCTATCCTCGTGAAATCTTGGTCATAGAGTTCCACCTGTTCATATATGCTATTCTCTGGAGCATTGTAGGTAAAATCAAATGACAAAAGAATATCGGCGGGTAGCTCTATATATCCGACGGCTTCAGTTTCAAGTGGCGCAGTACCTAGCGGGCCTGGTTCATCATAGCTAAAGTGAACTGCGCCCTTCAAGTTTTCCGGAATTTTCGTGCCTGCAGCCTCAACAAGCCAAGCTGCTATGTCAAGCAAATGATAACCGCTATCAGCAACTACACCTCCACCCGATAGCTTTGGGTCTCGTCGCCAGCCTTTTAGACAATGCCTTGCTGCGAAGCGGCAGCGAATACGTTTTAGTTCGCCAAACTCGTACCTTTTAGTTACTGCTTTTAGCAAGTATTGAAAGGGATCTTCTAACCGCCGCTGTGTTCCCGTAAAAAGTAGAACTTTGTGCTTATCAGCTAACTCAATCAGTGTAGGAAGGTGGTCGTTCTTGGTAACAACAGGACGCTCTACATAAACATGGCATCCAGCTTTGATAGCCATTTTAGCCTCGTTAAAGTGAAGGGCGTTAGGGGTGGTCACTAGTACTGCCACAGGGTTATCCTTTTCAGAGCATGTTTTGCTACAAGCATCCTCGAAATTCGGTGTATGTGCTGGGACTACCCAACTATTCTCTTCAAATGTAGGTCTGACCAGCTTTTCAAATTCCTCTTTCCCCACAGACGTTGTGACTGCAATCTTGATAACGTCTGGATATTGTCTCAGTAGTGGTATCACTGTGCGATTTCTTACCCACTGTCCAAAACCAGAGAGTATTGCAACGACAGGTTGCATCATTATCAAAACTCCTCATAGCTTATTGCTATAACAGGTGCCGCTCGTTTGAGGCCGCCCAACTACTTGATGGACAGACAGCTTTTCTACCTAATCACCCAATAGGGTGCGGCTACCAGATTTCATGCTACACTCATCGGTGAACCACAATGCGGGACAAACGCTGCGACGGTGCTACACTCCGATTTACGGGGCTATCATATCACAGATTGAGACACTCGTCAAGTTCACGCATTCATTCACTGGAGGCGTTACCCTTGCAGTTGTAGTCGCTACTCGAGGCAATTACCTCCTAGCATGAGGTTCTACCGGCTGCCGATAACCGCATGACTGAACCCCAATAACCCGAAGGTGTTATCCAACATGTAGTAGAAACTCCTTGTCGCACCACTACACATTGGAGACAGAGCATGTCTGAAGTCCAATTATGCGATTTATTCGACGGCGGTCAAAGGTCATGCTAGCACTATAATCATGTCAGGTCTGGCCAGACACGAAGATTCACGGATGTTGGCTCTATGCACAAAGAGTGAACTCAGGTTCAATCAGCGTGAACATACATCCCCTGCCAGTCATTGAGTCGTACCTTGAGCAGTTCCCCTAACATCCTCAGAGAGTCCTTGATGGGACTGACCCTGCTGCTGGCCATGTAGTACCAGTTGATGGGCACTTCAACGATGCGGTAACCTCGCTTCTGGGCGATGAACAGCACCTCCACGTCGAAGCCCCAGCCCTCCATGGTCTGGTGGGAGAAGATGTCGCGGGCCACCGGCCGGCGAAAGCACTTGAAGCCACACTGGGTATCCTGGAAGCCCGGCACGGTCAACAGGCGGACCAGGAAGTTGAACACGCGTCCCATCAGGTGGCGATAGGCGGGCTCGCCATAGCGTCGGGCTCCCTCCACCTCCCGCGAGGCGATGGCCACGTCATAATCCTCCAGGGCCGGCGGGAGGAACTTGGCTACCTCCTCGATAGGCATGGAGAGATCGGTGTCGCACGTGAACAGGTACTCCCCCTGCGCAGCCAGTATGCCTAGCTTGACAGCCAGTCCTTTGCCCGGTCGCTCCTCTTTGATCAACGAAATGAAGGGATAGCGAGCCATGAACTCCTCGACCACGCCAGCGGTGTTATCATGGCTGGCATTCTCGACCACGATCACTTCGGCCTCGTAGTTCTGCTCCTCAAGGAAAGCCACGATCTTGTCCAGGCTTCCAGGCAACCGCAGTTCCTCGTTGTGAGCGGGTATAATTATCGAAAGAAGCGGCTCAGTTAGCGTGCTGTTTGTTTTCTTTCCTGTCATGAGACACCTACCTCAGGAGAAGTTTCGGGTTTCCAGTGTCGTTAATGAGTCAATATTGACTCCAGATACTCATCGGCGACCCGCCTGCTGGCCTGCACGGCGCGGCGCTTGGCCAGCATCCGGGGCAGGCCCCACAACCCGGCCAGTTGTCCCCGCAGTCGGGCCTGGGCAGCCTCACCCCGCCAAGCCCTCAGCGCTTCCCAGGCGATGTCAATCTGGGCGCGGACAATCCGCCGCCAGTGTTTTTTCAGCAAGGTCGTCGGGTAGTCCTTGGCCACGACGTAGATGAAGTTGCGACCGCAATAATAGCTGGCTATCTTCCCACCGCCAGTGGCGCTCAGCTTGTGGTAGACTATTGCCTTGGGAACGTAGACGCACTTCCAACCGGCTAATTGGGCTCGCCAGGCCAGGTCCACGTCCTCGCAGAAACAGAAGAAGTCCTCGTCGAAGAGGCCAACCTCATCCAGCACGGCCCGGCGATAGGCCGCAGCCACGCCCGCCGCTCCGAAGACGTATTCCTCGCGGTCGAACTGCCCCCCGTCCCGCTGCCAAACGCCGCGGTTGCCCGGCACGCCATCCACCCCATAGAAATCCCCAACCGTGTGGATGACGTCGCGCTGGTCGAATAGGAGCACCTTGGGAGTGGCCATCCCCGCCTCGGGATGGCGGGCCAGCCCCCCCGCCAACTCCTCCAGCCAGCGCGGATCCGCCTCAGCGTCGTTGTTGAATACCGCGATGATCTCACCCTGGCCCTCGCGGATGCCAGCGTTCACCCCACCAGCGAAGCCTCGGTTCTCTGGCAGGGCTACCACCCTCACCTCCGGGTAGCCCCTCTCCAGAAGCTCCAGCGAGCCATCGGTAGAGCCGTTGTCCACCACGATTACCTCGAAGTTGGAATAGCTCTGGCGGCGTAGGGAGTCCAGACAGGTGGGGAGAAGGCTGACCCCATTCCAGTTGGGAACGATAACGGAAGCTGGACGTTTTACGTTTGACGTTTTACGTTTTACGTTCAAAGCAGGCATCTCACTGCTCGGCGTTGAAATAGATTTTCAGAGCTTCTTCCCAGGGGCGCAGGGTGATTCCCAAAGCCGTAGCTGCGCAGAAGTTGCGGATCGGCGCGTACGGGGGAGGGGTGGAAGCACGGGCGTACTGGTCTGAGGTGATGGGATGAACGGGAACGTGCCCCCGCCCGGCAAGCTCCAGGATCTTGACGGCGAAGTCGTAGCGAGAACAGACACCCTCGTTGGTGAAGTGGTAGATGCCATAGTGATCTGTGCGGATCAGTTTGGCAATGGCCTCCGCCAGGTCTGGGGCGTAGGTGGGGGAGCTGACCTCGTCGCTGACCACCCGCAACTCACCCCGCTCGTCGGCAAGTTGGACCATCTTGGTCACGAAGTTGTTGCCACCTCGGGCATAGAGCCAGGCAATCCTCACAATGTAGAAGCGATTCAGTAGAATTCGAGTGAAAAACTCGCCAGCCAGCTTGGAGCGGCCATAGGCGTTGATGGGATTGGGCTGGTCGAACTCTAGGTACGGCTCGCCCTTGGTTCCGTCGAAGACCTCGTTGGTGCTGACGTAGACCATAGCAGCGCCCCACCTTTGGCAGGCCAGAGCCACGTTCTGGGTGCCCAAGCCGTTGATTCGATAAGCTGCGTCGGGATCGCGCTCGCAGCCGTCCACGTTGGTCATGGCCGCGGCATGGATCACCACCTGGGGGGCGAAATCGGCTATGGCCTGAGCGATGGCCTGTCTGTCGGTGATGTCGTGCTCCGGTAGATCCAAGCCGAAAAGGGTCTCTCCTTTTAGCACTTCTTGCAATGCTTTGCCCAGTTGCCCCTTGTGGCCTGTGATGATGATCCGCATCTCCTCCTCCTACGGTCGCTACTTCATTCACCCCAATTATAGCAGCTTTCAGTAACTTGGGCAATCCTGACATTGAAGCAAACAAAATCCGGCACCATTATACCTAGTGCCGGACAAGGTTTAACAGATTGGGAGCTGCTACTGTTATCGGCCGACGGTGGTTGAATTCCACACTACGCTGCTGACTAACCAGATGTTTGAAGTCGTCTTTCGCCAGTCAGGCAGTAACGTATGCTGGCGGCAGATCCAAGACGCGAACCCTCTGTAGGCGGGATCGAACCGGGGCCATCTCGGTGACTTCCATATACACTACCGGAATGAGGGCTTCATACTGGATGCGGAATTCAATGATTCTACCCCGCTCCTATACATGCCAATGACGGTAGCGATTCTCGTGTGCTGCATCCAGGTAGATCAAGAACTCCCTTTCACCCACGTAGTGTCCCCTGGCGTGTAGTCACGATAAATTATACTCCATTTCCCCAATAATGCCAAGATTGTGTGCTTTGTTCAACATGAGAAGGAGAGTGTCTTTGCCTAAACTGCTGTCTTGTGGTAAACTTGAAACGGCCCATGTCCTGGGAGCGTTCAAAGGATCACAGCCAAAGCCATGATTGGAGGTTACACCGTGCACTTCGACATTCTCACCCTTTTCCCCGACATCTTTGAGGGCGTTTTCAACGAGAGCATCGTGAAGCGGGCCAGGGAAGCGGGCCTGGTCTCGATAGCCGCCCACAACATCCGTGATTATGCCACCGACAAACACCGTATGACCGATGACACCCCTTACGGCGGCGGAGGGGGCATGATCATGAAGCCAGAACCCATCTTTCGCGCTGTGGAAGCGATTCTCGACTTGGAGGAAGGACAGGAGCCGGAGGCGCCGGTGATCCTGCTCAGCCCGCAGGGTCGCCCTTTCACCCAAGCAGTGGCCAGGGAACTCTCCAGGCATCCTCGCCTAGTTCTCATCTGTGGACACTACGAGGGAGTGGACGAGCGAGTACGCCAGTTTCTGGCCACTGACGAGATTTCCATCGGCGATTACGTTTTGACCGGCGGGGAGATCCCGGCCATGGTCATCGTGGATGCGGTGACGCGCCTGGAGCCCGGCGTGCTGGGCGATCCTGGCGCCACTTTCGAGGACTCCCACGCCGAGGGCCTGCTGGAGTATCCTCACTATACTCGCCCCTATGCCTTCCGTGGCTGGTCTGTGCCCGAGGTACTCCTCTCCGGCAATCACGCCGAGGTCATGCGCTGGCGGCGGCAAGAGGCCCTGCGCCGTACTTTTGAGCGCCGTCCCGACCTCTTGGCCAAGGCCTACTTGTCGCAGGCCGACCGAGAGTTCCTGCAGCGACTGGCACAAGAGGAAGGGCTAGAGGAAGCCAAAGTTTGATTTGCCAATAACTAGGATTCGTGCTATAATTTCCCACTGTAGTTGACGTGCCAACGAAGTTGGCTTCCAACCTAGCAAGGAATGGTGAAAACAGTGGTAGATCTTGTACGCTCCGTTGAACAACAGTTTAAGCCCAATCCCGACGTACCCCAGCTCAGGCCGGGGGACACGGTGCGTGTGCATTTTCGTATCGTCGAAGGCGACCGGGAACGAACCCAGGTCTTCCAGGGTACAGTGCTGCGCTTGCGCAAAGGAGGCGTCAACGCCAACTTCACAGTGCGGCGCATCGCCTCTCATGGCGTGGGGGTGGAGAGGACCTTTTTGCTGAGCTCTCCTCGGCTGGAAAAGGTTGAGGTCCTGCGCCACGCTCATGTGCGAAGAGCCCAGCTCTACTATCTCCGGGGCCGTAAGGGCAAAGCAGCCCGCTTGCGAGAGAAGCGCTAAAGGGCGAAACGCGGGGCGTGGACACCAGTCTACGCCCCGCTTCTTTTGAACCAATGTGGCGGGATGACAGTGCAACAGCCGAATCTGCGGGAGGAGATGACGCTCTATGCCGAGGGCTATCGCCATATCGCCGGGCTCGATGAGGCCGGGCGAGGCTCCTGGGCAGGCCCAGTGGTGGCAGGCGCTGTTATCCTACCTGTAGACCGACCTGACTTATTCCAAGCACTGGACGGCGTCCGAGACTCCAAGCAACTCACCCCCCGACAGCGCGAGCGCCTATATGAAATCATCGAGTCCGTAGCCTCGGTTGTGGGAGTGGGAAGTGTGCCCCCGGATAAGATAGATAAGCTAGGCATCGTGCCCACCACCCGGCAAGCCATGGGTCTGGCCATCGCCCGATTGGCCCCGCCCCCCGATTTCCTCCTCGTAGATTACCTGAACTTGCCCGAGCTATCTATCCCCCAGAAGAGCATCACTCATGGCGATGCCCTGTCCATCTCGATAGCCGCTGCCTCTATTGTAGCAAAGGTCACTCGTGATAGGCTGATGGTCGAGTTGGATGCTCGGTATCCAGGATATGGCTTTGCCCGTCACAAAGGTTACGGCACTCGTCAGCACAGGGAGTCTCTTGTCAGCCTCGGTCCTTCTC
Source organism: uncultured Anaerolineae bacterium (assembly GCA_964390805.1). Lineage (GTDB taxonomy): Bacteria > Chloroflexota > Anaerolineae > VGOG01 > VGOG01 > CAYMKL01. The sequence goes on from CAYMKL010000024.1 coordinate 60,417, forward strand.
CGATTCATCGGCTATCCTATGCTCCAATGAAGCTGATGCTACAGGAGTGAGAATTTCCCATGTTTGGGCACAGAAAACGAAAAAGAAAAAAGATCGGTCTAGCTCTGGGTGGGGGCTCGGTGAGGGGAGCCGCCCACCTGGGCGTGCTGGAGGTTTTGGAGCGAGAGGGCATCTGGCCTGACTACGTGGCCGGCGTTAGCGCGGGATCGGTCGTGGGGGCCGTGTACTGCGCGGGGCTGGATTTGGACGAGATAAAGCGCCTGGCACTGGGGCTCCATTGGAAAAAGCTGGGCCGGGTCACCCGCCCTCGTCTGGGTTTCCTCGACGGACGTCGGCTGGAGGAATATCTGGAGGAAGTCATCGGCCCTCTTCAGTTCGAGGAGTTGGAGATACCCTTTGCCGCCGTAGCTGTGGATATCGTGCGTGGGGAGGTAGTGGTGCTCAAAGAGGGACCAGTGGCTCCGTCCGTGCAGGCCAGTTGCGCCATACCAGGCATCTTCACGCCAGTGGAGAGGGGAGACCAAATACTAGTAGATGGGGGAGTGTTAAATAACCTGCCCGTGTCGGTCGCTCGGGACATGGGGGCCAACTATGTCATCGCCGTAGATTTGCTTCCCCCTACCATCTGGGGGGCAAGGCCCCGCAATCTATTTGAGATGTTCTACCTGTCTTTTTATGCTTTATTGCGTGCTGCCCACAGCGAGGCTCCAGGGGCCGATTGCCTGATCGTCCCGGCCATCGGCAAGTTCAACTGGGTGGACTTCTCCCAGGTTGGAGCCCTGATCGAAAGGGGACGCCAAGCAGCCGAGGCCAAGATCGAGCAAATCAAGCAGGACCTGGAACTGTAGGTTTGCTAAAAGCGCCCTCTTGTGGTACAAGACACAATCAACAACTCCTGCCCTAACTCACACCTCACATGGGCCACTTTCTGCCCATCCTCAACGTTCAGTACAACCTGCACATCCAACAACTCTATCACCTGGCGCTTGGCCTCAAAGTCGGCATTTTCCAGTCCTGTCCTCACTTGCTCCGCAAATTCCTCGATTGTCGCAATATCCTCGTCTGTAAGAATCGCCTCCTCTAGCTGAGCCCGAAACGAAGCCCGCTGCTTCTCCAGACCGGAAATGATGGACTCCAAGTGTACCTTGCGTTGTGTCAGCACCTCCTTGGGAAAGTCCCCTGCAAGGTAGAGATCAAGCAGTCTTTCCATCTGCCCTCGGTACCCGATGAGTTGCTCATCTAGCAGCTCCAGTCTTTCCCGCAAAGGGCGATTGGCGTCCTCCATGGCGGCTTTCCGGGCTTCTATCCCTTGCCTCAGATTCTCTGAATTCATCAGGAAACCTGTGACCCATCCCCAGACTGCGCCATCAACCTGAGGGGCACTGAACGTAGGCAAGTCGCATACGGATCGAAGATCTTTGCGGTATGTACCAGGACAGCGATAGTAAAGATAAACGGCACCTGATTTCTTCGTGCTGGAGAGTCCCCCCAGCTTATGGGCACACCGCCCACAGGCTACCCGTCGGCCAACTAGGTATTCATACTTCGTGTTGCGTCGGCTAAGCGCCTTGTTGCGCCTGAGCCTGTCCTGCGCTGCTTGCCAAGTGTTCCTGTCTACGATGGGGGGCACGGGGACGGCAATCCAGGACTCCCGTGGATTGTATGAGTACTTGCCGTTGACTTTGCCCCTCTTTCCATAGTGCCAAACGCCACAATATGTCTCATTCCTGAGAATTTGACTGACAACTGCGGGACTCCATTCAGCATACCCCAGGCTTTTAGCCACTCGGGGGCTTCGGTCACCCCTCGTCGGGATTCTCATCTCAGTCAAGCGAATGGCGATAGCTCTGATAGTCATTGGGCCTTGTTCTGCACCGTCTCCTCGCACATACCATTCATAGATCAACTTCACTACCTGGACCTCATCCTCAACTATAGCAAGCCGTGCCTTGCCATCCTGTGAGTTCACGAGGCAATAACCGTAGGGGTCACGGCCAAAAGTGATTACATTGCCACTCTTAACCTTCGTTCTCTTGCCTCGGCGCATTCGTTCCTGAATCTTTGCACGCTCATATTCAGCTATGGACGCCCTGATCTGCTTCATCAGCCGTCCTTCATCTGTGTCCTTATAGTCACCTAGGACATAGTAAACGCTAACCCCAGCTTGCCCTAGCTCTTCCTCGATTATTAGCTGGTGGACAAGCTTGCGAGATAGACGGTCTATCTCGTAAACCACAATGGTATCAATCTCCCTCGCCCGGGCCATATCCCGGATACGATCCAGGCCAGGCCGGTCAAGGGTAGCACCACTAACGCCATCGTCGCTGATTTCAGCTATTACTGCCCAGTCTCGCTCTTCGGCATACTTGCGACATGCCTCAATCTGCGAGGGGAGGCTGTAGCCGTGTTTTGCTTGGTCTTCTGTACTGACTCTGGCATAGGTTGATACTCGCTTGCTCATTTGCATCCTCACTCTCTAGGTGCTATAATACACCTGGGAGCCCCTGGAGCCTGCCAAGACACGCAGGGGCTCCCCTGGGGGCGGCTGGGCGCTTGCCTTAGCCGCTCTCGCTGTTCTCTGTCCCTTTCAGGATCTCCACAACCTCGCGGGGGACGAACACCCGCTTGCTGCCCTCGACGTAGTAGCCGTCCAGAATGTTCTCCCTGCCCTCCAGGTTCGGCATACACTCAGGATGAGCGAAGAGAAAGGCATCGGGGGCATAATCCTCAAAGGGTATCACGAAAACTCGCTTCCCTAACTCGATCTCCTGGTCACAGGACAGGCAAAGCATCTCTTTTCTCCCTTCTTTGTATAAGCCTCCACAGCTTCGCCAGCCAGCGGCGAAGTAAGCTCAAGAGGCTCTCGCCTTCGACCAGTCTCAGGTCGCACCGCTTGACCTCAAAGCTCATCTATCACCCCCTTCCTGTGTGCTCAAATCCACCCCAGCAGCCTGCAGACGGCAATGGGCAGCAACGTCTCCAGTCGCCACAGGTCGCCTGCGCCCATCGCAATTGCAATCTGCCGATCTCCCTGCTTGACCCTCGGGAAAGCCAGCGCTTTGCTTCCCTTCCCAGGCGATAGGGATAGAATCTTAGCCTCCCTCTCGCAACGCTCGCTTCAAAACGAAAGCGGCCTCCCTGTGATCCCGCTGACAGGGAGGCCGCTCATTGACTAAAACGGTAGGCTGTGATAAAATATCACAAGCCCTGCTCGCTGCCATGCCAGCGCGTGGGGTCAGGGCCGTGTGGGTGCTAGCAACACCGACACGGCCCGCTTCGTTTACTGGTTCTTACTTACTCTTCCTCCGATTCTCCAAGCTTGTTAAGGCTGAGAAGGTCCCGTCCATAGATCCGCCAGAATCTGCCAATCTTGAAAGCCGGAAAAGCGCTCCGTTTAACCCATCTCAGCATGGTGCTGTAGCTGACTTTCAAATACTCCGCCGCTTCCCGTAGTGTGTACACTTCCCCTGGCTCAACTTTCGCCATCACTCTTGCCTCTAACTTCAGACTATAAACGTTATGTTAGTAGCCCCTTTTATCGATCGGGAGCAAGCGTAATATACCACAGAATCCTCGTTTTGTCAAATCCCATTCACCCACCTTACCAACTTCTCAAGACGGATCGCGCGGCGCTGCTATTCGGTTGTTAAAGTCCGACTTTCGCTTGGCTTGGCTGGGGTTGCCGCCAAGCTCTCGCCAGCCGGGGCTTGCTTCTCTATCCTGTGCCTTGCCTCCGCCCCCTCAGCAAGCTGTAGCAGGAGGTTATACACCATCGCCAGCCTGCTGGCTAGGTCGGAACTCGGTTTAGCGTCACCCACTACCACCTTGATACCCATCGAGGATTCCTGTTGTCCAAACACTTATGTTGAGCCAAAACGCAAATGAAATCGTACCTTCCCGAAAAGCCTACATAGCCTACAAACCCTACACAACCCTACATACCCTACACCCGGTGTAGGCTCTGAAGGCTTTGTAGGCTTTGTAGACTGTGTAGGCTTTTTCGAAGGGTCGCTTATCCAATGTCTTTCGTGAACCCATCATTCCACCGGGACCTCCACCCCATACCGATATAAAAGCTCTCGCACGTCCCGAGCGGCGATGTGATAGACGTTTCCCCCCCGACAGCGGGTCTTATCGCTGAAGCCCAGCCGCTTCAGGGCATAGCCGATCCACTGGGGTCGGAGCTCCTCCAACTCCTCTTGGTCTATGAACTGCCCCATCTCCTGACGAATCACCCTTGTTGTGAGATCGCACTGTTCGCCCGACTCAGTGAGCTGATGCAGCGCCAGCAGCAGGGCCTGCTCCCAATCGGACAGGGTGCTCCCTTCCGACCGTCGAGTGCTGGCCAGAGCATAGGCCCTCACCCGATCCAGAAGACCCACCACTCCCCGCTCCTCCAAGAGCTTGGCCAGCGATAGTAGCGGCAGCCACAGTTCGTTGTCGCGATTGGTCAGGAATCGCAGGCTCAGGTCCTTCTCGTAGATGGTTCGGAGAGGCTGATGATGGGTGAGAGCCAGGCTGTATAGCTCGTGACGCACTGTGGCCCAGTCTTCCCCCTGCTCCGAGATGGTCAGGTTGCCCTTGGATGTGGTGGTCCGCAGCATGGTGATGAGGATGCAGCGACTCTCCAGCACGTCCTCCAGGCCCCGTATGCTGGCCAGGATCTTGGGGGCATAGACCTCGAACTCCCGCACACGGAAGTCCTCCCCCTCGATGCGAATGGCCGGCGAGCCCCGCTTGTAGCCAGCGTTCAGGAGCAGACGCAGGTTGATGACCAGGGTGTCGCGGCCACGCGATAGCCGCTCGCTCTCGTCAATGCCCAACGTGGCACGGGTGGCCTCCACCACGCGGAAGAGGGCGCTGGGCGAGATGTCGCTGGTCACCCTCATGTTGAAGGCCAGCTTGGCCGTCAGGCTGATGGTCTTGGTCTTGCCGCTCCCTTTTGGACCCAGCAAGGCGATGTAGGGATAGCTCTCGAAGAGTGGATACAGGTAGGTGCCGATGGCCCACAGGGCTAAGACGTCGGCCGTGTGGGGGGCGCGGAAATCCAGGTACTTGTGGTAGAGATCCCTCACTTTGACGAAGACCCCTCGGGGCTGGGGCGTGTAGCCCTGGAGGAAGGCCCGGATGTGGCGGTATTCCCAGCGGGGGGAGCGTCCCAACGCAGTGGGCCACTCTCTGATGACCACCGACCGGCCGCCCAGCTCCAGGGCCGACCCTTCCTCGATGGACAGGAGCTCCCGAGTGCTGGTGACCAGGTAGGGCTTGTGCTCGAAGCGGGTGCTCTGCTGCACCAGCAAGGGGACGGTCACACAGGCCAGGCCGTCCAGGAAGTCCAGAGCCGGTGAGATGACCTGGTAGCGGCCTTCGATGATCTTGGGAGGCCCACCCTGAACCTCCTGGGCCGCTTGCGCCGCCCTCAGCAGTCGGTTGAACTCCCGCGCTTTGATCCCCAGCTCACTACCGACCAGGGACTGGTACCGCGCCAGGGCGAAGGGAGATAGCTTGGTCAGCAGGGTGAAGAGCCTCTGCAAGTGTTCCTCCTGCTTGACCCCTTCCTCCTCCGCTGTTTCGGCGATCTTCACCTCCAGTAGGGTGGGTGCGGCAACCAGCAACTCCTGGAAGTCCAGCTCCGTGTGGCCAGCCATCAAGAACTCATTGGCGTCCTTGATCCCTTCAGGCCACTCCAGGACGTGGGTCAGTGGCCCGATTTCGCGGGCCAGCTCCTCCGCGCGGCGCTGACCGGCTTGGTCGCTGTCAAGGGCCACGTAGACCGCTTCGGCTCTTTGTACCGCAGCCATATCCTGATCCGATAGCTTGCCCAGCCCCATCAGGCCCACGGCGCGGTATCCCCACTGATGGAGGGTCAGTACATCGGTGGGCCCCTCGACCACGAAAAGAAGTCCATCCCCACGTAGCGCGTCGGGATGGAACAGGGGACGGTGGCCACGCAGATGATAGTACTTCTTTCCTGCCCTTATCTGCTTCTGAGTGGTGGCCTGCCCCGTGAGGTAGATGACCCGACCCCGCGAGAGCACGGGGTAGATGATGCGCTGGGTGAAGACGTCGCGGCCATCGTCCCACAGCAGCCCGACCTCCTGGGCCAGGGCTGCATCCACGTCCAGGCGGCGCAGGTGCTGCCCCAGACCGCCCGCGGTAGCGTACCCCACCCGAAACGCTCCCAGGGTCTCGTCGGTGAAGCCGCGAGCCAGTTGGCTCTGCCTGGCCTGCGGGGTGTTCATCAGGGCCTCGTGATAGAAGGCCACCGCCAGGGCCAGCGCGTCTTCGACGGCCCGACGCCTCAGCGCCTGGGCAGGCGGCTCTGCGGCATGTTGTGGGCGTCGAATGCCAACCCGATCCGCCAGCTTGCTCAGCGCTTCGCCGAAGCCCACCTCATCCCTGAGTTGGATCCAGTTGAAGACGTCGCCGCCACGGTTGCAGCCGTAGCACCACCAGCTATCGGTTTGGGGATAGACGTGAAGGCTGGGTTGGGAATCCTGGTGGAAGGGGCAGCGGACCTTGTAGCCCTGGGGGCTTCTCTGCAGGGGCAGCGGCACGGTTTCGACAATGACGTCTTCGATGGGATTGGCGTCCCGCACCTGCTCCTTGAGGTCATGGTATCTCATCTAGCTGTGGCTCCTGTGATAGGGTTAACGGTGGCTGTCTCTACGTGTT
>CAYMKL010000025.1:0-63435 GCA_964390805.1 uncultured Anaerolineae bacterium
GATGAAGCTGTCATCGCTGTACCATAACGCGGTGCAGCCGCAACCAAACTCCTGTGTGTCATTGCGAGGAAGCGGAGCGACGAAGCAATCTCCACATAGCTACTTGGGGATTGCTTCGGCGGAAAAGCGCCGCCTCGCAATGACAGTAAGATTCTCGCGAATCACGCAAATACCGAAAGGTAATACCATAGCGCAAGGAGAGAAATTGCGTAGTTGCCTGGCGACATTGCCCTCTTACGTGCGACCTGCGATTGACATGCACGTGCATCCATCTCTTGAGCGTGCTAAGACGGCCGCCATGTTAGCAGCCGCACAGCAGGTGGGGATCACGCGCATCATCCTGTGCTCCGTAGGCTACAGCGATACTATCGAATACCCTTCGCTGGACGAGGTCATGCGTGGTAACGAGCATGTCTACGCCCTGGTCGCGCACCATCCCGGCTTCGCCTACGGCCTCGTGTACGTCAATCCGAACCATCCTGAGACGATGGGCGTTCTAGAAGACGGCTTCCGCCAGGCCGGGGTGGTTGGGATCAAGCTGTGGGTTTCCTGCCGCGATGAAGAGGGCCGCCTCGACCCAGTCTATCCGGTGCTCGAATTCGCGCAGGCTCACCAGGTGCCCGTGCTCATCCACTCCTTCTACCGCACCGGCGGCAATCTGAGCGGTGAACTCTCGCCGACGGACATCGCACATCTGGCCCAGCGTTATCCAGGGACGCCCATCGTGATGGCTCACCTGGGCGGGAAATGGCAGCGCGGTGTGCGCGTGGTGCGGCCCTATCCCAACGTCTTCGTTGATTTCTCCGGCTCGCGGGCCTATCTGGGCAGCGTCGAGCACGCTGTCCGTGAACTCGGCGCCGGGCGCGTCCTGTTTGGCTCCGATGCCCACTATCGCTCTTTCGCGGGCCAGCTCGCCAAGGTGATCGCGGCAGAGATTGATTTAGCCGACAAACGTCGCGTCCTGTGGGACAACAGTGCACGGTTATTCCTCGGTGAAGGTGCAGGGCATGATCGTTGACTTCTGCGCCTACCTGGGCGATTGGCCAACCTACGAACTACCTTACCGCGCTGCTGATGGATTGCTCTCCCTGATGGATCGCTGCGGCATCGGCGCGGCGTGCGTTTCGCTGGCGGGAGGCATGTTTGCCTTCGATGCCCGTGAAGCCAACGAGCGGCTGGTACAGGCCATCGCAGGTCATCGCAACCGGCTATGGCCCATCGGCACGCTCGACCCGACCGTTCCGACGTGGCGAGAGGATTTGGAGGACGGCCTTGAGCGGCTAGACCTGGCTGGCTTCCGCCTGCATCCTACCTACCAGGGCTACCCGCTCGACTCGTCCGAGGCCCTCGATCTGGCGGGCCGGCTCGCCGATGCAGAGCGCCCACTCTTCGTGGCGCTCTACGTGGATGAGGAACGCTTCCAACACCCCGCCATCCGCGTCCCCAACGTGCCGATCTTTGAGATCGTGCGCTTGATACGCCAGGCTCCGGCGACAACCGTTGTCCTGAACAGCCTCAAAGTGGAGCACGCATTGCCGTTGCTGGAGGCAGGGCTGCATCTGGATCGGGTGTACCTGGACGTCAACGCCATGGATATGCCCTTTGATGGTCTGCGGTCGCTGGCAGAGACACACGGCGTGGATCGCCTCGTCTTCGGCACCCAAATGCCATTCCTCTATCCTGAGGCCGCTCTGATGGGGGTTGAGCACTCTGGCCTGGCGCCTGCAGAAATCGAAGCTATCCTGGAGCGCAATTGGCAGGCCAGCCCGGTGCTTGCTAGCTTAGCCATTGACTATCACGGGGTATGTCTGAGACAGGAGGGTATTCACCATGATTTCGACTAAGGACAAGCTCCCGCTGGACCGATCCACCGAACTGGAGGCACGTGCCCGGCGGGTCATCCCCGGCGTCACCCAGACGGCCAGCAAACGGCCAGAGGCCTTCGCGCCTGGCCGCTTTCCCAGCTATATAGAGCGGGGACAGGGTTCGCACGTCTGGGACATGGACGGCAATGAGTACATTGACTTCGTCATGGCTTGCGGCCCTGCCACGCTCGGCTACTGCTACCCCGCTGTGGGCGAGGCCATCGCAGAGCAACTTCAACGCGGCATCATTTTCACACGTCCGACCGCCCTCGAAGTCGAAGTGGCGGAGATGTTGACGGAGATGGTTCCGTGCGCCGAGGCGGTTCGTTTCTTCAAAGGGGGAGTCGAAGCCAACTCGGCAGCAGTGCGTATCGCGCGTGCCTACACCGATCGCGAAGGTGTGGTCAGTTGTGGCTATCGGGGCTGGCACGATCAATGGGCCGTTACCCACACGCCGCGTGGCATCCCCCGCACTCTGGCACCGCTGACCTCTGAATTCAGGTACAATGACCTGGAGTCCCTGGAGCAAGCACTGGAGTCGCGGCCGGGCCAGGTGGCGGCGGTCATCATTGATCCGGTATCGGGCCAGGCGCCGCAGCCCGGCTTCCTGGAGGGTGTGAAGGAACTGACTCATCGCCACGGCGCGCTGCTGATCTTCGACGAAATAGTGACGGGCTTCCGCGTGGCGAACGGCGGTGCTCAGCAGCACTTCAACGTTACGCCCGATTTGGCTGTTTTTGCCAAGGGCATTGCCAACGGCATGCCGCTCTCGGCGGTCACAGGCCAGCGCGAGATAATGCAAGTTGCCAGTGAGGTCTTCATCACCCTTACCTATGGCGATGAGGCGCTCTCGCTGGCCGCTGCGAAGGCTGCACTCAACGAATACCGCCACCACGATGTCTGTGGACACCTGTGGCGAAGTGGGCAGGCGCTGATGGACGGCGTGAGCGCCGCCATCGCCGAGACAAGGGCACCATTCAGCTTCAGCGGTATCGCCCCCATGCCTGCCTTCCTCTGCACCGGCGAGTTCCGAGGTAGGCCGCTTGCGGAGGATGAGCAGCAACAGGTGTGGTTTTACCTGCTGGCCGAACTGGCGCGGCGCGGCGTCCTATGGCGGCGTCATAGTTTGATCGTCCCCTCCTACTCGCACACCGACGAGGACATCGCCTGCACAGTCGCTGCCTGCAGGGAGGTCTTTGCTGGCCTGGCAGACCTGCTGACGGCGGGCAAGCTCGACGCCGAGGTCGCCTTCACCGCGCCACCGGGTTTCAAACGATTGTAGGAGCAGATAATACCATCGAAATTGATAAAGGAGAAGTATTACGATGACGGAGAAACGCACAATCAGGCCGATGTGCCGCTACTACCGCAACTATCCATTGGATGCCCCGCTCGGCTACGCTGAGCAGGAAGTGGAGCTGGGGCTGGACGAAACCGTCTTCTTGGTGGTGGATGTTTACGGGCGAGGCTTCGACGAGGATCACGATCTAGGCAACGCGCCTGAGGTTTACAAGCGGGCAGTTGAGGCCAACCGCGACATTGTCGTCAACCATATCAAGCCGGCCAAGCTGGCAGCCAAGCGCGCTGGCCTCCCTATCGTCTACTTGACAAACTACCTGTCACCTGGCCTCAACGAGCGTCATGAATGGCGCAATTTGTCGCTGCGGACGGTGAATGTAGATGTGCTGGAGGCGTGGTCAGAACCCAACGATATCCTTGTTTTCTCGGATATCATTGCGCCAGAAGAGGGGGAGTACTTGATCAAGAAGCAGTTCTACAGCGGCTTCTTCGAGACGCACCTGGATTCCCTGCTGCGTAGTCTGAAGGCGCGCAACCTCGTAACGGTGGGTTTCGATAGCCGCATCTGCCTGGGCACCACGGTGGTTGACGCGATGTATCGCAGCTACCGCGTCATTGTGCTGCGGGATTGCGTCAGCACGGGTGAGTACATTGAGACCAAAGAGGAGCACTGGGCCAATTTCATTGCCATCCGTTTCATCGAGACTGCTGTGGGCTACACCTCTACCTCCGAGGAGTGGATCCGCGCTTGCGATGCCTTGGTGTAGGAGATGCGGTAACAAAGAACATTGACAACCCGCTGAATAAATGATATAATGGCAGTGAAAATTGGTCTGACCTGCGCCATAACGCATAATGTCAATACTGACCAGGGGAACTGCATCATGCCAAACGAGAAGCCGACAAGACTTGTTCTGGAACCCATCGAGCAGGCTACAGTCACAGAAATCGTCGCCCAACGTTTGATAGATCAGTTGTCAAACGGGGTTTTGAAGCCAGGCGATAAGCTGCCGACCGAGCGTGAATTGGCACAGCAGCTCAACGTTGGGCGGACGACAGTACGCGAGGCCTTGAAACTGTTGACCCTCAGCGGATTACTCGAAGCCAGGCGAGGCGATGGCACGTATGTGCGCCAGGAATTCACCGACTTCCTGTCACAACAGATTCAGTGGCCGGTCCTTCTGAGTATCTATCAGGTAGACATGATTGTCGAGGTGCGCGAAGCGTTGGAGGTAAGGGCCGCGATTCTAGCAGCCAAACGCGCTACCCCTGAGGATATTGAGAGAATGGGTGTGTTTCGGCAGTTGCTAGACATTGAAGGGCGAGACATTGAGCGGGAGACAGATCTGGATTTGGAATTTCATCATGCTATAGCCAATGCCTCTCATAATGTGTTACTGTCTAGCTTGATGCTTTCTTTGCAGAACGTACTGCGCCAGTACATCACGTTATCCAATGAGATGACCGATAGAATTGAGACTACAGTCGCCGAACATCAGGCAGTTTATGATGCCATCGCAGCCAAAGACCCTGATGCTGCTGAGCGAGCGATGATGGAACATCTCACCATCAGCAGGGAATGGATTCTGAAAGCCACCAGGCATGAGATAGAGGCTACGTAGCCTGGTGTATATGCTCACATGAATACATAGTTAAGGAGGAAGTATCGTGAGAATCGGATGTGCCGCGCTTTACCCCATCACCCGTTATGGATTTCCTTACAGCTTTGATAATTACCTGAAGGCCATTGCTGAGATGCACTCAGCCGGCTTTGACGCCTGTGAACTGGAAATCAACGTAGATATTGACTTGACCGAATACGAAGAGCGAATCGGAGAGATAAGAGGAGCTCTGGCGCGGAACGAGATGACGCTGTCAACCGTCATCGGTGTGGTCCAAGGGGCCTTCAGCATGGAAACAGCGCTGGCTGACGAATACGCGCGCCGGTTTGAGCGTCTGTGCCAGTTCATCGAGGATGTCAACGGCGATAGCGCCTGCATCTGTGCCTATATGCCCCCAGAGATCAAAGGCGTACCAGGTACTGAAGCCTACCGGGGAAGCCCACCCCTGCAAGTGCGGGCGCCCGAGGGATTCGACTGGGACGCCTTTTGGGATAACGCCGTGGCCCGTTTTGCGCAGATGGCCAGAATTGCAGGGCGGCATGGGCAGGATTTGATCATCGAGAACCGCGTCGGCGACTTCGTCAGCACCAGCGATGGCGTTCTCAAGCTGATAGAAGATGCAGGTGAGCCCAACGCCGGCTGCCTGCTAGATGTAGCCCATACCCATGCCACCAAGGAGCATTTCGATCTGGTCATCCCCAAGCTCAAGAAGCGCCTAATGTATGTCCATCTGGCTGACAACGACGGCACCTTCTCCTATCACCTCCCAGCAGGGCGCGGCAACATCAACTTCCCCGCCATTTTCCGTAGTCTGCAAAGCATCGGTTACGATGGCTACGTCAATGTGGACTACGGTGGCGTGCCATCCGACCAGATTCTGAGCGAAGTTAAGAAGGGCCGTGAGTACTTCGCCGAATGTTTGGCCAATCTGAAGTAGGCGCTACCTTGTGAGGTGAAAGCATGCTACTAATCGAACATGGCACATTGTATACCCCTACACAGGCGATCCCCGACGGGGCAGTGTTAGTGAATGACCAGTGCATCGAAGCGGTAGGGAAGCGAGAGGAGTTGGCTGTGCCGTCTGATGTGCAGCGCCTTGACGCCGAAGGCGGACACATAGCACCAGGCTTCGTCAACATGCACATCCACGGAATTGAGGGTTACGGCAGCATGGACGGGCAGGTTGCCAGCTTGCAGGCCATGTCCCGCCTGCTAGCCCTTCATGGGGTCACGTCATGGCTGCCAACTACTGAGTCGGCACCACTTTCCGACATCGTGGCCGCCTACGCCGCCATTCGAGAGGCAATGGAGGACGAAGGGACAGGAGCCGAGATCTTGGGTGGCCACGTGGAGGGCCCCTATCTGAGCCCGCAGGAGCGGGGCGCGCATCCACTGGAGTTGCTCATCGAGCCCCGTCCCGACGAGTACTCCGAATTGCTGGAGTATGCTGACGCCATAAAGGTCTTCACGGTGGCTCCGGAACTGCCAGGAGCGTTGGACCTCATCAGGGAGCTTAAGAGGCTGGGGATTCTGGTATCGGCTGGTCACAGCGTTGCCATAGACGAGGAATTGGACCGCGCCGTGGACGCTGGCCTGTCTCACGCTACGCACATGTTCTGCAACATGGGTACGCTGCGGAGGGTAAACATACGTCGGGTGGCGGGCCTGGTCGAATCGGTCTTGCTGGACGACCGCGTGACCACGGAGATCATCACTGACGGCTACCACATCGCGCCCAGCTTGATGAAGCTGGCGCTGAAGGTAAAGGGACCAGAGAGACTCGCCATCGTCACGGATAGCAGTTCACTGACGGGCCTGCCGCCGGGTTCGTACACTCTCTTGGGTAGAGAGATCGTTCTTGAAGAGGAAATCAGCTACGTTGCGGATCGTTCAGCATACGCAGGGAGTGTAGCGACCATGGATCAATGTGTGCGCGTTGCCATCGAGAGCATGGACCTGTCGTTGCCGGATGCGTTCCGTATGGCCAGCCTGACGCCGGCCACCATCCTGGGCGTTTCAGATCGCAAGGGCAGTTTGGAGGTGGGCAAGGATGCCGACGTGGTGATCTTGGACGATGATCTGCGCGTGATGCATGCAGTTGCTCGTGGCCGCGTCTTCGATGTGAAATCGGATACACTTGACGTACCTGCTCGAATCCTGGAGTGGGATCGGTCTGAAAGGGGGAACTTATCGTGAACGTGATCTTCATCATGGATGACACTTTTAGACAAGACCACCTGGGCTGCTATGGCAATGAGTGGGTCAAGACGCCCAATCTGGATCGGTTGGCTGAAAGCTCAGTGGTTTTCGATCGGGCCTATATCGCGTCCCATGCGACCCTACCCGCTCGCACCGATCTGTACACCGGCAAGTATACCTTTCTCTACCGTGGTTGGTCTCCGCTACATACCGGAGACGTTATTCTCCCGGAGATCATTAGTGAGAATGGCTATACCTCCATGTTCATCTTTGACACCACGCCCCTGGGTCAGGATAGCTACAACTATATGCGGGGATTCACTGGCTGGGAGATGATAAGAGGGCATCACGAGGACAGGTGGAAGACCGATCCCACTGTTCCTATCGTGTGGCCTGCCGCCCCGCACAAGCTAAAGAATCTGAACAGAACCATTCAGTATATGCGCAACAAGGCAGACTGGCGCTATGAGAAGGATTACGTTGCGCCCAGGACCTTCACAGCGGCGATTGAATGGTTGGAGAGGAACCACACTCAGGACGGATTCTTGCTCTGGATTGACACCTGGGATCCCCACGAGCCTTTCGATCCCCCCGCCCACTATCTGAAGCTGTACGCAGATCCGGAGTATGATGGCGATCAGATCATCTATCCGCAGTATGGCCGTTCGGGCTACATGACAGAGGATGAAATGGAACACGTCAGGGCTCTCTATGCTGGCGAAGTGACGATGGTGGATCGGTGGATAGGCCATCTATTGGACAAAGCCGAGCAACTCGGTCTGTTGGACAATACTCTGGTTGTTCATACCAGTGACCATGGCCACATCCTTGGCGAGCACGACCTGCATGGAAAGCCCGGCGGGTTTGTAGGCCCACTCTACGAAGTGACCACTCGGCTTCCGCTAATGATCCGACATCCTGAGGGCCTGGCCGCTGGGGAGCGTATATCAGCCATCGTCCATCCACCCGATCTGCTTCCTACTATACTGGAGTTCCTGGAGGTCCCGGTGCCGGACGGGGTGCAAGGGCGCTCGCTGTGGCCCCTGATCAGTGGAGAGGTCGCCAAGCTACATGACTACGCCTTCTCAGGTCGGTTCCCGCGCTGCCTGGCCGGTGCTGCAACGGCCGGCCCCTCGCAGACTGTGATTACCTACGATGGTTTTGTGGGCCCTGACGATATCGCCGAGGACATAACGGTAACAGACGAGCAATGGAGCCTGATTCTCAGAGCGCGGGGACGACCTTCCGAGCTATACAATCTGGAGAACGATCCGGATCAGAACGAGAACGTCATTGCCAACAATCTGGACATTGCGGTGAAGATGCAACAAGCGTTGGCAGAATTCATGAGAGAGTACGGCGGTTCTCAAGCCCTGATAGATCTTTACAGCTCTACTCGCGAGGAGATGGTGGCCCCGATGGCAGATTTTGCCAAGAGGCTCAAGGCAGAGGACGTGCTATACGTCATGCGTGATCAGCGTGGGACACCTATTGCCTTCCTCAGCGAGGAGGAGGCTGCGAAGAGATGTGCCTGTCAGCCTGGAGAATTGGAGCTAGAGGCTAGGTCTTTCGAACGGCTTCGTGAACACGACCCCCGGCATCTCATCTATATGGACGGACAGTTCCACTGGGCGCAAGACCTGGGATAGCCGAACGGCAGGCGTGTTCGGTCGCCGTTTCCCCACCGAAGGACCCTGTTATATTCACGGAAGGAGGTGATAGATTGACCATTTTCGTCGTTTAGCAGCAAGGACGCTCGCTGAGAGCGTCGCCAGTCACAACCCAAATTGAGGAGGAGGTCCAAAAATGAAAAGCTTAGTAAGGTTCCTGTTAGTCGTGGCTGTATTGGCTAGCTTAATAGCTGCCTGCGCCGCGCCCACCCCCGAGGTGGTTGTGAAGGAAGTACCTGTCGAGAAGAAGGTCGTCGAGACCGTGGTGGTCGAGAAGGAGAGAGTGGTCGAGAAGGAGGTTCCAGTCACCGTCGAGGTGGAGAAGGCGGTGGTGGTCGAGAAGGAGGTCGTCAAGACCGTCGAGGTCGAGAAGATCGTCAAGGAGACCGTCGAGGTCGAGAAGATCGTCAAGGAGACCGTCGTGGTTCAGCCTACGCCAGTGCCTGAGCCCAAGACCCTTCGCATCATCAAGATGGAGCCCAATGTGGGCCTCGACCCGGCGACCGCCAGCACATCGCTTTCGATAGAGGTGATGTGGTTGATGCACGATCCTCTCACCGAATTCGACGAGAACTGGCAACCTATTCCGTGGATAGCCGAATCGTGGGAGACCAACGACGATAAGAGCGAATGGACGTTCCACCTCCGGGATGGGCTCTTCTTCAGCGACGGCTCACCCATCACCGCCGAGGACGTGAAGTTCTCCTTCGAGTATCTGGCCGCTCGCCCTGTGTTCAAAGCCACGCTTGACTCGGTAGAGTCAATTGAGGTTCTTGACGAGTTGACTGTCGTCCTGAAGATGAACAGGCCGGTGCCCGAGTTCCTGTATTTGCCAGGCAGCTATGTCGGGTACGCGGTTCTCTCGAAGGATGCCTGCGAGGGGGACCTGTGTGGAGACTTCACAGTTCCTGGAGTCGTGACATCTGGGCCGTGGTACTTGGCGGAGTACGTGCTCAAGGACCACATGACGTTGCTCAAGAATCCGTACTATGGATTCGAAGGAATCCCAAAGTTTGACCGGGTAGTGTTCACCTGGACCGGAGATCGGACTGCGGCTGTGGCAGCAGTGGAGGCGGGCCAGGCTGATCTCACGCAGCCCGTGAACGCCCCGGACGCTGACCGGTTGAGGGAAAATCCCAACGTGAAGTTCTACCAGGCTCAGGCTTTCTCGGTTCGAGGCTGGGGCTTTGACAAGACCAAGCCGCCCTTCAATGACAAGCGCGTTCGCCAGGCACTCGGCTATGCAGTCGAGCCCGACGAGATCACCGAGACCTGCTGGTACGGGTTCTCTAATTCGCTCTGGGGTGGCGTGTTCTACGAACACAACGTGGAGTGGTCTGATCTGCTGAGCCGCTCACCGTGGAAGGGCGAGACCCGCGAGGAACGGCTAGCCATTGCCGACGAGCTGCTGACTGAGGCTGGCTGGGAGGATCGCGATGGGGATGGCATCCGTGAGTCGTACGGTGTAGAGGGTGCAGAGGATGGGACCCCACTCTCGGCAACCGCTGTGTACGAGAAGCCATGGGTCCAGGCCGAGTGTCAGGCCTTACTAACGCAGGACTACTGGAAGGACACCGGCTTCGATCTGCAACTACAGGGCCTGCCCAAGACCAACTACTGGCCAGATGTGATTGCTGGCAAATTCGAGTTGTGGCACATCGGTCTTCCCGCCAGCCCATTTCCGTGGGAGAAACTCAGGGGTCTCTTCCACCCAGACGGCGTGTTTTTCCGCCATGGCGCTCGTGTGTCCGGCGAGGAGGCGGAGAAGCTGAGGGTTGACATTGAGGCGATACTCGAAGAGCAGGACTTCGAACAGAAGAAACAAATGATGTCCGACTTGGTTGACTATCTAGTGGATCAGCAGTTCCTCCTCTGCACGGGCAATCAGAATTCCCTGGTTGCCAGCAATGGGCAGATGGAGGGATTCTACACGCAGTGGACCATCTCCATGCGAGCTTTGGTTCAGGCTGACATCCCCGGGCGGTAGGTGGGAGGTGGGGCATCCTGTAGTGGACGTCCAAGATGCCTAAATGAAACACGAGGCAAAGGGTTGCGCCCACCGCCCAGGCGGTACCCGGTAGCTGTCTACATGGCTATCGGGTACCGCACTCAAACTGAGAATCTGCACCGGATTCGTGGAGGACCAACGATGCTGCGTTATGGTCTGCGCCGTCTCATACTGATGATCCCCCTTATTGCGGGGTTAGCGGTGATTGTGTTCTTCTATATACACATGATTCCGGGTGACCCCGTTGCGGGGGCGCTGGGCTCCGAAGGGAGCGTTGAACAGATAGCCTATATCCGGCATGAGCTTGGGTTGGACCGGCCGGTCACTGTACAGTTCGTGGAGTGGGTGAAGGGCGCTATCCGCGGTGACCTGGGGATCAGTTTTAAGTCTCGAACCAAAATCACCCCCATCTTGATCAACCGCATCCCCGCCACGCTGCAACTAGCCCTTGGAGGGCTGGTGTTTGCGCTGGGGATAGGCCTGCCTTTCGGCTTTATAGCAGGGTTGAAGAAGAACACCAAGATAGACTATCTATTCAGTGCGGCTGCCCTTGGTGGGCTTTCGATGCCCCATTTTTGGTTGGGTACGTTACTGCTGGTTTTCTTGGGAGTCAAGTTGAAGATCATGCCCACAGGGGGGTATGTCCCCTTTAGCGAGGATCCGAAGCAGAGCATTATTTATCTGCTCATGCCCGCCTTTACCCTGGGCATCAATCTGGCGCCCTTCATCGCACGAATGACTCGCGCGTCGGTCATTGAGACTATGCAGGAACCTTTCGTGGCCTTTGCGCGTGCGAAGGGTCTTAGAGAAAAGACCATTCTCATGCGCTACATAATCCGACACGCGCTTTGTCAGGTGGTCGTCGTGCTGGCCATGTACGCTGGGCATCTCTTGGGAGGCTCTCTCGTGCTGGAAGAGCTTTTCCTTTGGCCAGGGATGGGCCGTCTCTTCGTAGGGTCTGTGAAGGAGCTTGACTACTTCTTGATACAAGCCTGTATTTTGATCTATGCAACGCTACGTCTATTGCTCAATTTGCTCGCCGATCTGCTTCACGCCCGGCTGGACCCGCGCATTCAGTTGAAGTGAACTGGAGGTTGCACCTTGAGAGCTATTCGTCGTCTTGCCACTAACCGTCTTGCTGGCGCTGGCGCTATTGTAATCGCACTTATTATCTTCGCTGCTATCTTCGCCCCGCTCATTGCTCCCCAGGATCCAGTAGAGTTGCACGTCCGGGAAAGGTTCGCCCCGCCTTTTTCCGGGAAATACATTCTGGGAACCGATGAGGTTGGGCGCGATGTTCTGAGCAGAGTCATTTATGGCTCGCGGGTGTCTTTGTCGGTGGCAATCCTGGCTGTGAGCGGGGCGACGCTGGTTGGGGGAGGCATCGGTGTTCTTTCGGGTTACTTCGGTGGCTGGCTGGACGGTATCCTGATGCGCATTGTGGATGTGCTTTTTGCCATTCCCACATTGATGGTCGCCCTCAGCGTGATCGGTTTGTTTGGTCGCACGACGAACGCCATTATCTTCGCCTTGATAGTGGGGTACTCGCCCCTTTTTGCTCGCGTTAGCTACAGTGGCACTGTAGCGGTACGGGAACAGGCTTACGTGGAAGCATCGCGGGCTCTGGGAGCATCTCCTTGGCTGATTCTTCGCCAAGATGTCCTACCGAACATCTTTCCATTGGTGGTAGTACAGGTGACGACCTACATTGCTCGAGGCATCCTGGCGGAAGCGTCATTGGGGTTTCTGGGACTGGGGGTGCAACCGCCGACACCAACTTGGGGCGCAATGCTTTCGATGTCACGCGAGTATTTCTATCATGCGCCTACCTTGCCCGTATGGCCTGGACTGGCTATCCTGATTTCTGTCTTTGCCTTCAACCTGTTCGGCGATGGACTGCGTGATCTACTTGACCCACGCGCATGGCAGGCAGGTCAGTGAGCGGGGTGTGAATAAATGCAACCTCTGTTGGAAGTGGAAGATCTTAGAGCACATTTCTTCATGCACGAAGGCGTTGTAAAGGCGGTGGATGGCGTAACTTTTCAGATATATCCGGGCGAAATCGTCGGCCTGGCTGGCGAGTCCGGCTGTGGTAAGAGCGTTACCACCCAGTGTATTCTGCGAATACTACCTGTACCGGGGCGCATTGTCAGTGGCGACATCCAGTTGAACGGGCAGAGCCTACTGGCCCTGTCGAAAGAGGAGATGCGCCAGATTCGGGGCCGCCGCATCTCAATCGTCCTGCAGGACGCGCTGGCGGCTCTCAACCCGGTTATCCCGACCGGGGAGCAGGTAGCCGACGTCTTCCGGGCACACAACAGAGTGACCAGGAAGGAGGCATGGAAGAGAGCGGTTGATGTGATGAGGAGTGTAGGTATCCCCGAACCTGAGACTCGGGCCAGGCACTTCGCTCATGAGTTCAGTGGCGGTATGCAGCAGCGCACGGTGATAGGAGCTGCTCTGGCGTGCGGGCCGGATCTCATTATCGCTGACGAGCCTACAACTGCTCTAGACGTAACGATTCAGATGCAGATTCTTAATCTGCTCAAGGATGCACAGAGGAAATTGGGGAGCAGTGTTTTGTACATCTCGCACGACCTGGCGAACATAGCCCGGATCTGCGAGAGGGTAATGATCATGTACGCTGGCGAGGTCGTCGAGATTGCCTCGACCCGTGATCTTTACAACAACCCGCTACATCCATATACGCAGGGACTTCTGGCATGTATCCCGCCGCTAGGGGGGAAACCGTCTTACTACTTACCAGCCATCCCTGGAAGACCGCCGGACCCACTGAGCTATCCACCAGGGTGCCGCTTCGGGCCTCGCTGTGCCGAGGCGAAAGAGCAGTGCGGATTTGACGGGCCACCGCTGAGATCTGTAGGCGGCGGTCGTTATGTTCGTTGCTTTGAGAACTGAGGAAGGTATCTTATGAGCGCTCTTGTTGAAGTCCGTCGACTCGCTAAACACTTCGTGCCGTCTGCCCTCTGGATTCTGGCTGGCGCTGAGATGATCAAGGCGGTGGAGGACGTCTCTTTCAAGATAGACGAGGGCACCACGTATGGTTTGGTTGGCGAGAGTGGCTGTGGCAAGACGACGGCTGGGCGCCTGATTCTAAGGTTAATTGAGCCAACTTCCGGCAAGGTGTTTTTCGAGGGGAAGGACGTCACAGAGTTCTCGGCGCAGGAACTACACGAGTATCGTAGGAAGGCGCAAATCATCTTCCAGAATCCCTTTTCATCGCTGAATCCACGGCGTAGCATGCTGGATATTCTAAGCACTGGATACAAGGTGTATAAGCTGGGGACCAAAAGGGAGCGTCGTGACTGGTTGGAACCTCTGATGGAACGCGTGGGGCTGGACCCGAGGCATCTGGATCGCTATCCACACCAGTTCAGTGGAGGTCAGCGGCAGAGGCTAGTCATTGCTCGAGCACTCACCTTGAACCCCAAGTTCATAGTGGCCGATGAGCCCGTGTCGGCTTTGGACAAATCAATTCAAGCTCAGATTCTGAATCTGCTCCGCGATCTGAAAAGTGAGCTGGGATTCACCATGCTCCTGATCTCGCACGATCTGCGTCTGATCTATCACATGAGCGATCACGTGGGCGTGATGTACATGGGTAAGTTGGTGGAGTCAGCAAATAGCTTTGACCTGTATGCCAATCCGCTGCACCCATATACCCAGGCACTGATAACTTCTGCTCCTTCGATTGACCCGGACCAAGAGATGCCCCAGGGGTTGCTAGAGGGTGAGCTATGGAGTAAACAAGCTCCCAAGGACGGCTGCATCTTCTACCATCGCTGCCAACGAGCAGTCCCAGAATGCGAGCACCGCCCGCAGGAGTTGGTGGATCGAGGGGATGGGCATCTCGTTGCCTGCTGGCGCGCCTGAGCGCGGGAGCGATCACTACAGTTGGACTTTGCCAGCGTAATAGCGTCCGAGTTCGTCAGAAGAATGGACAATGGGCGTGGAGTTCCCCCCCTTTTCGCTTCAAGTCCGCCTCGAGCTTCCCTTGGCCCCGCTATTGAAAGCAGCCCCTAATGGCGTATCGCAGCTCTTGCGATGGTTCATCATCGGATTCATGGGGATGAAGCCCAATGACTGGTGAGCTTCACGTTGAATCAGAAAAGGCAATCATAGCAGGCTTACCCGCGTCTTTTCGGGTCGTGTTTGAGTCCGACCAGGCCATCGAAGTAGGTGGCCGGCTTCGCTTAATCTATGACCATCGAGGCTCGGATCGAAAGGAGTCCGCGGGGCAGACCACAAACCCGGACGCGGCAAACTACATCTCTTGTATTTCGTCTGTTGGTATATCGCCACACCTGCGGACGTATTCGGTTGCTCACAGTTACAAACCTCCCTGGTCAGAGGAGCCAGAATGTTATATGTGGCTTGATCTGCTAGGGCCACAGGTCTCCCTCAATTCGCACGTTGTTGAGGCAAGCTTTGTCGAGAAGGGTTTGCTGGCAGGAGAGATATTGACCTTCTATTTCGGGAGAAACGAGCGGGGGTATCGTCTTTCTCGCAGAAGCTACGAGACGTATCCCGTATGGGCTATTGTTGATGCTACCGGTGAGGGTCAGTGGCAGGCGGCGGGTAAGGCCGTTGTGGAGATCGAGCCAGCGGCACCTGCCCGCTTCATGTGCACATTGCCTTCGATAACCTACGTTAATGAAGAAGTGCCGCTACACATCCAGGCATTTGACGGGGAGTTCAACGCGATAGATGATGCTACATTGCCGCAACTCATCAGCACTGTTGGCCTCGACCTGAATCTGGATGCAGGGACTGTCCACTTCATGGCAGCAGGCGAAGCACGCCTGGGTAAAGGCGATGACTCACCGCTTATCATAGAGAGCAATCCATCCCTGGTCACGGAAGCCCCACCGGAGAACCGAATCTTCTGGGGGGACATCCACGGACATTGCAACGTCTGCGATGGTGGCTTGCGGAGCCCAGAGGAATACTTCACTTGGGGAAGAGATGCGATGGCTCTCGATTTCTGCGCACTGACGCCTCATGACTTTGGCATTGCGCTGTCGGATCCGGAGACTCAATGGAGCCGGTTGCAGGCGACGGCGAACGAATTCAACTCGCCAGGCTCGTTTGTTACTTTCATCGGCTGGGAGGCCAGCCACATCGGCTTACCATCCGGTCAGCCAGTTGGGCACAAAAACATCATCTTCAGGGAAAATCAGGCTCCTTTTGTCAACGGTAGCAACTATGGGACCCACCGGGTGCATGTTGACTACTACTCTTATCCTGAGCTGATTGAATATCTCCAACATCTCGACTGCCTGGTTATCCCTCATCATGCTTTGAATCCGGTGTTGCCTGGCGGATTGGGCACAAACTGGAACGAATTCTGGCCCGAACGAGAACGGCTTGTTGAGATATACAGCCTGTGGGGAGCTTCAGAAGGAATGGACACGCCGGGGCGGGCCGCCGAGGCCGTGGAGGGCACCAGTGTTTTGGCGGCGCTCATGCGCGGCTACAGGCTGGGTTTTATTGCCGGCTCCGATACGCATGACGGGCGGCCGGCGAATCCCCATGAGCCGTGGAGCACAGTGTCCACAGCCGGCTTGACAGCGGTGTTTGCCCCTGCTTTGACACGAGAGGCCGTGTACGATGCCCTATTCCAACGATCGTGTTATGGCACAACCGGAGCCCGAATCATTCTTCTTGCGGATATTGCTGGGTTGCCGATGGGCAAGACGCAGAGTCTGACCCTGGCTGACGACGAAATCTATGAGCGGGACATCCGCTTGCACGTTATCGGCACCGACGATATAGAACAGGCAGAGGTTATACGCAACGGTCAGATCGTCTATACTTTCACCGGAGATGGCATGACGATGCAAGCTAGCTGGGTGGATCGCACACCCTTGCCAATGATCGCTCTGGCTGACTCGGCAGGACGGCGCTTTGTCTTTTACTATATCCGCGTTCGCCAGAAAGATGGTCATTACGCCTGGGGAAGTCCTGTGTGGTTCGACCTGAGTTGACAACTGGATTACGCTCGCTAGTGTCAATGCAAGACCTCGGAGGTTTCCGGCAGTGCCTCCGCTGGCAAAGTAGTCTCGATTATTTGGTTGGTTTGCTGGCGAAATCTAGTCTGAAAACCTCCGAGGTCTGGATCGCCCTCTTAAGTTGAATGTGGAGGAACGGCAATGGCGCACATCGCGCAGTTGATTGACAGACTACACCAGTTTGGCATCAGTACAGGAGATGTCCTGATCTTTGAGACACCTGTAGAGGACATACCGCAGCCTCCAGCCACAGCCGAACTTCCGTGTGTGTCATTGCGAGGAGCGGAGCGACGAAGCAATCTCCAGCTTGCGAAGGAGGGGATTGCTTCGCTCCCTACGGTCGCTCGCAATGACATGTCCCGCGAGGGGCCGGAGAATCTAGTTGCAGCTCTGCAAGGACTTGTCGGGCCCAACGGGACCCTCGTAGTTCCCACCTGCACTCCGGCAGAGGGTTATCCCAAGCCGACTTTTGATCCCGCGCTTTCACCCTCAGAAATGGGCCCGTTCTCCGAGTTCTTCAGGAAACAGCTCGGCGTCCTGCGTAGTCACAGCCCGACACACTCTGTAGCAGCACGCGGATCCATGGCCGAAGAGATGGTTGCTGGGCACAGGTCAGCTAGAGGGAGACCTACCCCTTGGGGGGAAGGGTCTTTTGGAAAGGGCAGTCCCTGGGACATGCTCTGCGAGAACAACGCCTGGTGGGTGCTGGTAGATGCCAATTGGGGAGACACGCCCTTCACTGCCTACGTGCAGGCGCTCTACGCGGAACGCCACAGCGGAATCACCAAGCGAACCCCTTTCCCGCGCTTTAATGCAGAGGCATTGGGCCACAAGTTGAAAGACCTCGGACTCCTGCACCAGGCAACGTGGAAGGGCCATACCATACTGGCCTTTGAAATGCGCGAAGCGGTTGACGCTGCCCTCCAGACCCTTGAGGATAGTCCAGAGCAACTGGAACCCGACGAGGAATTTCGCACCTGGGTGGCTAAGGTGGACTACATTAAGCGAAATGGTTATCTGCAAGCTGGAGTGGCTAAGGCTGTCATCACACCGCCGATACCATGCTTGCGTTGGGAAGGCAAGCAACTTACAGGCGTGTACCGGGATCTGTACGCCCGAGTGGCGGTCCTTTCGCACGGACCGCAGCAAATGGCGTTGGTTCTGTGTGATCTGCTCGGTATCTCCGGAGAGCTTGTCAAAGAGATCAGGCAGAGAGTGCAGGAGAACATTGGCTTTCCAGCCGAGGCCATCCAGATAGCCTGCACTCACTCCCATTCTACACCTGACACTGCCGGCTCCGGCTACGAGGACCCGGCGTATTTGCAGTCCATGGTGGAGAGGATTGTAGGGGCCATTTGCCATGCGGCCACAAACAAACAGCCAGCACGTATCGGGTGGGGACGAGTGCCCATTCGTGGCTTGGCTCACTCCCGCCGGATGAAAATGACCGACGGCAAGGTTTTCACGACCCGCTACGGCGTGCCATCTACCTGGCGGGTGAATCCGGAATTGATTGCCAGCCAAGGGCCAATGGATCCAGACCTCACCGTGATCAGAGTCGAGACTTTGGCGGGCGACGTCTTGGCTGCGATCTCCAACTTCGGCTGCCACGCTAGCGTAGCGTTGATGAGCTCCAATGTCTCGGGCGACTTTCCGGGGGAAGCGATGGCGGCTTTGGAGAGCGCGCTGGGAGAACCGGCTGTGGTGCTGTTCACAAATGGCGCTGCTGGTGACGTAGACCCCACTTTTGAGATGCCCTTCTGGGGACCCCGGAAGGACAACATGGCTCGTCACCTGGGGCGCATTTTTGCTGCACAAGTCTTGGAATGTCTGGAACGGATCGAGGTGGAGGATATAGCAGCCGTTGGAGCCACGCAAGAACTTGTGGATCTACCGCTGCGGCCTGGTTGGATCCGCTTGCTCGAGACCGAGCAAGAGCGAATGCAGCAGGAGTACTCAAGAGAATGGTCACTGACCTCTACAACGGCCCAGATTCTCCAGGAGCGAGTGATCCACACTGAGGTTCAAGCCCTGCGCTTGGGCGGATTGATCTTCGTCGGCTTCCCAGGAGAAGTATTCACTGAAATTGGCCTGCAGCTAAAATCCGAGGTCGAGAACAGGGCAATAGCCGTTGTGGAGTTAGCCAACGACAGCATCGGTTACATCGCCACGCCTGAGGCCTTCGCTGAGGGGGGGTATGAGGTAGGTCAACATCTGGGATGTCGGGTCACATCCGAAGCCGCAGAGATATTGATGGCGGCAGCCCGAAGAGCCATCAACAAGCTAACAGCGTCAAAGTAATCCATCTACATGTCGAGTAGTGAATTGGACTTTGGACAAAGCCCAAGAAACCCGTTTTCTGATAACTTCGCCACCGAAATCTGCCTGAATCAGCTTGTTTCAAGCAGGCATGGACAGCATTCCGCTGCGAGAAAACGGGTTTCTGGCTGCCGTCGCGATTTTGTCCAAAGTCGAGTAGTGAAGGGATTGGTGATAGAATGTCACTGAGCATGACCAGCAAGGAACGAGTAAAGGCGACACTGGCACACCGCGAGCCCGATCGGGTGCCCGTCGGCGAGATGGGCATTGACTACCCGGTCATCGAGCAGGTCTTGGGTCACCCAACGTTCTATCGCGCTCACGGCAAGGAACGCATGGCTATGTGGGCCGGCCGCCGTGACGAGGTAGTGCGCAGCCAGAAAGAAGACCTGGTTGCTCTGGTGCGCGCTCTCGAGTGGGACATTGTACCGGTTTGGCTTACCTACAGCAGCAAAGTGGATTACCGTCCTCAAAGGTTCTTGTCCGAGGATAAGCTCAAATGGGAAGACGCCGAAGGGAACATCTGGCAGGCCACAACGAAAGGAGGAGACGCCTTGTGTGTCGAGTCTCGCCCGATCACTCCGGCGGTCCTTGAAGAGATGTTGGCCACCCCGCCCCCGGTTGACGAGTCTCAGTTGGAACTGGTCCGGTATGTGGTCCAGGAGTTGGGCGATACGCACTTCATCATCGGGCGGGGTTGGCACGGTCCTTCAACGTGGCTTGATGGTTCATTTCCCCAGCCCGGCGAGGGATTCAACATACCGGTCCATAAGTTCCTGGTAATGATCTATGACGATCCAGAATTCGTGCACGCAATGCTACGCGCCTACACCAAGCGGGCCATTGATTACGGAAAGATGTTGATCGCCGCGGGCGTGGACGCGGTGCAGATCAATGCCGACTACTGCATCAACACTGGCCCCTGGCTATCACCTTCCCACTTCGCCGAGTTTGTCTTGCCCTACATGCAGGAGCACGTGGCTGCCTTCAAGCAGGAGGGCGTCTTCGTTCTGAAGCACACCGATGGGAACTCGTGGTCCTTGCTCGACATGATGGTTGACACCGGGATAGACGCCCTGCACGGCATTCAGCCTAGTGTCGGTATGGACATCAAGCTCTTGAAGGAGCGCGTGGGGGAGCGGATAGCGCTCTTCGGCGCTGTCGAGGGCGATACGCTGATCGAAGGCACGACGGAAGAGGTAGCGTGCGAAGTGGAGTACTGCCTCAAGTACGGCGCTCCTGGGGGAGGCTTTGTACTTACCACCAGCAATTCCGTGCAGGCAGGCACGAAATATGAGAACTACATGACGATGCTGCGGATAGCGCGTGAGAAGGGGGTATATCCCATCGTGCTGTAATCAAGCACATCGGCCAATAATACTATGCCCAAGGAGGTCAAGAATGTCTACCGGTACAAAGCGGGTAAAGAAAGACTACGTTCGTATATATCTCGATACGATAGCAAACCACCTCGAACGGATTTACTCCGAGCAGCGGGACATGATTCGCCGCTGTGCAGAAGTTGTCGCCGATAGGATCGCGGAAGACGGCCTGATTTATGTATTCGGCAGCGGCGGCCATTCAAACATGATGGCCGAGGAGATGTTCCACCGGGCGGGAGGGTTCGCGTGTGTGAGCCCAGTTTTTGTTGACAGTATCCGTATTCCTCATGTCCCGCTTGGCGAACGAAGCCCAGGAATCATTCCGTATGTTTTCGACTTTTACGAGATCGGCAAAGACGATGTGCTCATCCTGGTCAACGCTTATGGCATCAACCCCGTCACAATCGAGACGGCGTTGGAGGCCAAGCGGCGTGGCGTGAAAGTCATCGCTGTGACATCTACGGAATACGCCGGTCGCTTGCCAAAGGGGTTCCGTGGCAGACACAAGTCTGGTTTGAATCTGCACGAGTTGTTTGAATTGACGCTCTTCACCTACGTTCCCTACGGTGACGCCATCGTTGAAGTGGACGGCGTTGAAAGTGGCGTGGGGTCGTATTCAACATTTGCCAACGCCTTCATCTGCAATAGTCTGGTGCTGGAGGCCGCGGCCATGCTAGCCGAGCGCGGTATAGACCCACCTATCATCAACAGCATAAATGTCCTTGACGGTGAGAAGAAGAATCAGGTTCTATACAGGAAATACCGTCCACGCATCAGGTGGTTGTGAGAACGCACCAGGAGAAGCTATTTTGAGCTTAATACTGGACAAGTCCCCAGTTCTTTTCCCTGCCATCCGTCTATACGACGGAGCTGCCTGGGGTCACGCAGCAGATCGTTACGTCCGTCACGAGTTTAATACTCTTGGCAGCGGGTGGATACGGGTGCATTACGGCTTGAGATGCAAGGGTTTCGAAGGAAACAATTACAGTGATACGGGGATTACGGCCGAGTCCGTTCGGCAGCAACTGCCGCCCGCTTTCCACCGCAGAAGCGCAGAACTACTTCAACTGGCTCGCCAGTTCGTGCCAGATTACGTACCCATTGACTGGCACATTGACTTCAAATCAGGCTACCGATACGGGCTCGTCCACCACAAACAGCTCAAGTATGGCTTTCTCGATGGAGTGGATGCGAAAGTGTCCGCGGATTTGTCGCGCTGCTATCATCTCGTCGTTCTCGCTTTGGCCTGGCGGGCAACGGGCGTAGAGCGTTATCGTCAAGAGGTTTTAGCTCAGATTCTTGACTGGCTCGCATTCAATCCCTTTGAGTACGGCGCCGCATGGCGAGCAAATATGAACGTGGCCATCCGAGCAGCCAACTGGATTGTTGCTTTTTCACTTATTCGGGGCAGCTTGCGTATCGAATCAAGACAAGACCGGGCATTTCTTGAAGCCTTTCAGAATAGCATGGTAGATCATCGTCGCTACATTGCTGAGAATCTGGAATTCCCAGAAGATCATTTCCACCCGAATCATTACGTCGCCAACCTGGCGGGGCTGCTCGTCGTATGTAGCTTTTGTAGTGAATGGGACAGTGAGGCCTTGGCCTGGTACAACCTGGCTCTGCGTGAATTGAGGATGGAGCTCGACCGGCAGGTATTGGCCGATGGCTTCAGTTATGAATCAGCGACGTCTTATCACGCTCTGGTGCTTGAAATGATTAGCTACGCCCTCATTTTGGCCGCCCACGCAGAGGGTGAATACCAGCCGGCAGGGGTTCGAAACTGGATCGAAAATGGCCTGGGGCAAAATCGCATGGGCAAGCTCAGAAAGATGTTCATCGCTCTGCGGGACATCACCCAACCGAATGGGTTGATTCCCCTCGTTGGTGATACGGACGACGGACGATTCCTGTACTTGGAGACGCCACACCGCCACAAGCGAGACTGGCGGTTCTTAAGCTGTGTTGGGGCTGCACTGTTTGATGACTCGGTCTTGCTTGCGGAGATGGCTAGCCCGCAGGATTGGGCGGCTGCCCAGTTGCTTCTCGGTGCACAGCCCTGCGAAGACCAACCAAGCGAATCAAAGAGTGCATCGTATCCCAATGTCGGCTTCTACGTCATGAGGGGACCGGGCTTCTACAGCCTGATTTCCTGTGGGCCTATCGGCACCGACGGCAAGGGGGGGCATTGCCACAATGACAAGCTGTCTCTGACATTGTGCATTGGTGGAAGAGAGATTCTCGTTGATCCGGGCGTCTACGTGTACACGGCCAGCAAGAGATATCGCGACTTGTACCGCTCTGTTTCTTCTCACAACACAGTTGTTCTGGCCGATCAGGAGCAGAATCGTTTTCTTGACGAATCCCCGTGGTGGGGATGCCACGAAGATACCCGCTGTAAGTGCATCAAATGGGAGGACTCGCCAGAACGCACTGTGTTTATCGGTCAGCACGAGGGATACCTGCGGCTGGACACGGCAGTCCTGCATCGAAGGCAAATTGCATGGCAGAAGCGAGATCGCAAAATGATCATCACAGACGAGATGATCAGACAAGATTCAGCGAAGCCGCCCCCCCCAATGCAATGGACATTTATGCTGCATCCTGAATGTCGAATCGCAAGCACTGAGGGGCAGATTGCCGTCGTTGAGCGAGGGGGGCTACAGTTGGAGCTTCTGACCTCAAGTGGCCGTTGGCAGGCATCAACAGGATCCTATTCTCCTTCTTACGGAATCAAGCAGGTTTGCCCCAGATTGACCATCCGTTACCCTGTTGGTGTTGCAGAGAACACAGTCATCATCTCCTGGTGAGTGACAACTATCGGAGGTGGGCGAAGTTGGCTAAGTTAGCAGGTCGGATAGTTGACAAACACACTGGTGAGAGGGTCGAAGCCCGCGTACAGGTGCGCCCCATCGAAGGAAGATTCCTGCATCCGAAAGGGGCCGTTCTGAAAGTTGGCCCTGGGCAACCCTTTTTCTATAGCGATGGTGAGTTTGAGGTGGAAGTGCCGCGCGGGTCGGCCGGGATCCTCGTCGAGCGCGGGACAGAATACGTGCCGGCCAGGGTGACGGTGGATGTGCCCGCTAGAGGGACGGTGACCGCCGACATCGTGATGGAGCGCTGGTGCGATCTCGGAGAGCGCGGCTGGCATCCCGGCAATACCCACATTCATTACGACCAGTTCGAACGGCGGCCCGACGAGCGGCTGCGCCTGGACCCAAGGGTGAATGATCTTCGTGTCACCGCCATCAGCATCCTCAAGCGTTGGGACCGCCAGTACGCCAGCAACAAGTATCCACCAGGAGTTCTGACCGAATTCTGCAGTGCTCACCATCATGTGGAATGTGGTGTGGAAAGCCGGCACAACAGTCGGCGGGACTCTCTTGATGAAGGCTACGGCCACATCATGCTGCTGAGACTCAAGGAAGTGGTAGAGCCGATCAGTCGCGGATACCTGGTTGACGAAACCGATCCGGATTATCCGCCGCTGTGCTATGCCTGCGACGACGCCCATCGTCAGGGCGGCATAGTCATCTGGTGTCACAATGGGCGGGGCATGGAAGCCCCCGTTGCGGCTGCGCTGGGGAAACTGGATGCCTTCAATCTGTTCGACCCCTATTGGACAGATGTGGAGTATTTCCTCTGGTACTCCATGCTCAACTGTGGACTGAGACTTCCCGCTTCCACTGGATCGGACTGGTTCTTGTGCTCGGCCAACCGGGTGTACGCTTACACGGGTTTCGGTTTTGGCTACGAGGATTGGATGAAGGCCTTGCAAGGAGGACGCACTTTCATCACCAATGGGCCAGCACTCTTCGTGACAGTTGATGATAGCCTGCCTGGAGACACTGTAGTCAGGGAGCCAGGCGAAGAGCTGGCGGTATCAGTGTCTTGGAAGTCCCACTACGCTATCCACAGGGTAGACATCGTCTGGAATGGGAAGGTGGCCGCCTTTCAGCGATTCCCCGAAGGGTGCACGGAGGGGGGTTTTAAGACAGCGGTGAAGGCCCTCTCCGACGGATGGATCGCTGCACGCCTGGGTAGCACATCCAGGGACAGTTTCCTTGAGCCCATCTATGCGCATACGAGCCCAGTCTACGTCATGACGGGCACTCGGTCTGAGGAGGGAAGGTTAGCTGCAGCCCGGTTTGACCGTGCCATTGAGCAAGCTTTGGAAGGGGTGAAGCAAACGGGGAGATTCCGGAACGACAGCCAGCGTCAAGAAGTGCTGAGTCTGTTACGCCGAGGACAGGAAGTCTACAGGAAACTGCTCGACTGAGCTTGGTTGCTGCTAAAGCTGTCGCGCAAATCGCGGGCGGCGGGAAAGGGAAGCGATGTCAATACCAATAGAGAAACGCATTGAGCGCTACGACGCCTGGAGAAAGCGGGAACCTGTAGAGCGACCTATGATAGGGCTTTCCTGGGAGCCAGATGTTCCCCCGCTGCCAGACATGTTAGACCAGCTAGAGCTGGGAAAGGCAATCTCGCCCGACCAGGTCCAGTCAGAGATGTTCCTCGATTGGATTGAGAGCTGCTACCAGCAGGATTGTCAATTGCAGAGCGATGTGATCCAGACGTTCGCGCCTGCCTTTGGTGTGCCCTGGGTGGAGGCTATTGCAGGGTGCCCGGTGGTCGCACATCCTGGATCACTGTGGGCGGAACCTTGCCTTGATAGCTACGCCAACCGTCCACGGATCTGCCTTGACTTGGACAACCCTTGGCTCCGCAAGTTGATCGAGCTTACCCGCGTCTTGGTCGAGTTTGCTGATGGTCGTTTTCCCGTCACGCTGCCTCTGACGCGAGGTCCCTTGGATACCTTATCCGCCATGCGCAGCCCGAAGCAGATGTGTCTCGATTTCTATGACAATCCGGATGAGGTGCTAAGAATCCTCGATGAGCTGACGGATCTGTGGATTGGCATCTGCGAGGCTGTCTTGCCATGGATTCCACCCTTTCACGGCGGCCATTGCACCAGGATGAAGATGTGGGCGCCGGGCCAAGCCGTCACTCCTCAAAACGACATCTCCTCGGTTGTCTCGGCTAGGATGTACGGGGAATTCGTCTTCCCGTGTGACAAGAGGATCGTGAACAGCTTTCCCTATCACTCGTTTCACTTGCACGACACTGAGTACCATCAAATTGACGGCTTGCTAAAGCTAGAGGAGCTTACGGCCATCCAGCTTTTCCTGCAGCCTTCCAGCGGTGGTCCGCCGCTAGAGACGGCCATGCCGGTAGTAAAGCGAGTGCTAAACAGCAAACCTCTGCTCCTGGGCGTCGAAGACATCGAGACTGCCGAGTGGTGTCTCAATGAATTGCCTGCTATTGGTCTTTGCTTGATGCTTTCGGCCAAGGATCATGATCCAATTCCAGAAGAACACAAGCTGTGGATGAGAAAGCATTGTTCCTTTTGAGCTAGGTTTGTAGGTGCCAGCGCTGATTTATGGCAATCGGATTCGTGTATTCGGTAGGAAGGGATGCACTGGAGGAACTGGGAGATGAAGAAGATCGAGATTACCCTTTCGAAGGCTCTGCGCCTGATCAATCCAGGGCCTGTGGTGCTGGTCACATCCAAATACGAGGAGGTCGTCAATATCATGACCGCCGCCTGGACGACGCCCATCAGCCACGATCCGCCACTGGTGGGGGTATCCATCAGCCCTCGTCGTTTCAGCCATGAGCTGATCGAGAAGAGCGGGGAGTTTGTGCTCAACGTGCCGGGGTTGAGTTTGGCGAGGCAAGTCAAGCTTTGTGGTACGCTTTCTGGCCGCAAGGCAGACAAGTTCAGGGAGGCCCAACTGACACCTACAGAGGCCAAGCTGGTAAGGGCCCCCCTCATTGAGGAGTGCTTGGGCCATCTTGAGTGCACGCTGGCTGGGCACTACTCCTTGGGAGATCACACGCTCTTCGTCGGCCGGGTGGTGGCGGCTTGGGCCGAAGCGAAGGCCTTCTCTGAGACTTGGCTGCTAGACGACGAGGAGACCAAACCCCTCCACCAGTTGGGTGGGATCCACTATGGTATTCTGGAGGCGAGAATCAGGGTGTGAGGGAGGAACGAGGTGAAACCATGCTGGTGATCGAAAACGGAACCGTGTACACCCCCACGCGGGTGATCCCCGATGGGGCGGTGCTGATAAATGATCAGCGCATCGAGGCGGTTGGGAAACGAGGTGAGCTGGTCATTCCCAATGAGGCACAACATCTCGGTGCCAGCGGTGGTTCTATCGCGCCAGGCTTTGTGGACATGCACATCCATGGCGTGGGGGGCTATGATACCGACGACGGCGAGGTAGCCAGCTTGGAGGCGATTTCGCTATTGCTGACACAGTATGGTGTCACGTCATGGGTAGCAACTACTGGGTCGGCCCCGCTTCCCGACATCGTGGCCGCCCACGCTGCCATTCGAGAAGCAATGGAGGACGGAGGGTCAGGAGCCGAGATCTTGGGTGGCCACGTGGAAGGCCCCTATCTGAGCCCGCAGGAGCGGGGCGCGCATCCACTGGAGTTGCTCATCGAGCCCCGTCCCGACGAGTACTCCGAATTGCTGGAGTATGCTGACGCCATAAAGGTCTTCACGGTGGCTCCGGAACTGCCAGGAGCGTTGGACCTCATCAGGGAGCTTAAGAGGCTGGGGATTCTGGTATCGGCTGGTCACAGCGTTGCCATAGACGAGGAATTGGAACGCGCCGTGAACGCTGGCTTGTCTCACGCCACCCACATGTTCTCCAACATGGGGACACTGCGGAGGGTTAACTTACGTCGGGTAGCGGGCCTGGTCGAGTCGGTCTTGCTGGACGACCGCGTGACCACGGAGCTCATCACCGACGGCTATGTCATCGCGCCCAGCTTGTTGAAGCTGGCGCTGAAGGTGAAGGGCCCAGAGAAGCTGGCCATCATCACAGATGGCAGTTCACTGATGGGCCTGCCGCCGGGTTCGTACACTCTCTTGGGTAGAGAGATCGTTCTTGAAGAGGAAATCAGCTACGTTGCGGATCGTTCAGCATACGCAGGGAGTGTAGCGACCATGGATCAATGTGTGCGCGTTGCCATCGAGAGCATGGACCTGTCGTTGCCGGATGCGTTCCGTATGGCCAGCCTGACGCCGGCCACCATCCTGGGCGTTTCAGATCGCAAGGGCAGTTTGGAGGTGGGCAAGGATGCCGACGTGGTGATCTTGGACGATGATCTGCGCGTGACGCGTACAGTTGCTCGTGGCCGTGTCTTTGAAGCGACGTCAAAACCTCACCTCGAAGAGGGAGGCAATTTGGGCTGGAGGGTTGCTTCCGGATCAGGCATTCTATTCAACTGAGGAGCTAAACACGAACAACATGCTAGGCAGAAAGCTAGAACAACCGAAGGGGCGATTCGCATTGACCAACGGTCGAGTTATTCTGCCCCAGAAGATCGTGACTGGCAAAGCGGTTATCGTAGAAGGGGGCAAGATCTTAGGGATCGCCGATGCTGGATCCCTGGGTGCTAGCACGGGAAAGGTTGATGTGGGAGGGCGCTACATCGCACCGGGACTGATTGATATCCATACTCACGGGGCCCTTGATCATACGTTCAACGAACCCGCAGCAGAGGCTTTTGCGTCCATCACAGAGGAGAATGCGAAACACGGCGTGACCTCGCTGCTGGCGACAATATCCACAGCTCCCATCTCAGACATGGTGGAATGTTTGGAGTTCAGCCGTCAGTGGATGCACGAGCCACACAAGGGATCTCAAGTGTTGGGCGTGCACCTGGAAGGGCCTTATTTCAGCATGGCGCAAAAAGGAGCGCAAGACCCGAAAAACATCCGCCTTCCGGATGACGGCACCGCCGACGTTCTGCTAGAGCACCACGACGTGATAGAGATAATGACCTACGCGCCAGAGTTGCCGGGGGCGCTGGGACTCACGGCCAGGCTAGAAAAGCTGGGTATCGTGCCAGCAGCGGGTCATAGTTCTGCCAGAGACGAGGATGTGCTGGCAGCAATGGAGGTTGGCTTGCGTCATGCCATCCATATCTGGAGCGGACAATCCACCACTATACGCGAAGGCCCCTGGCGCAAGCCCGGCCTACTGGAGGCGACATTGGCCTTCGACGAACTGACTGCGGAGATGATCGCTGATAATAAACACCTGCCGCCCACTTTGATGAAGTTGGCATACAAGTGCAAAGGGTCAGATCGTTTATGTGTGGTCTCCGATGCAACCAGCGGCACGGGCATGCCGGAAGGCGCTCGCTTTCACATGGGCGAGGTGGAATATGAGGTGCATGATGGAGTTGGCATGCTACTGGACCACACTGGGTTTGCAGGCAGCACCACGTTGGTGAGCCAGATGGTGCCAATCTTGACAGACTTTGTTGGCATCCCGTTGGTCGAGGCGATTCGGATGGTCACCCTAACACCGGCGCGCGTAATCGGTGTTGCTGCCCGCAAGGGTAGCCTGGAAGCTGGCAAGGATGCTGACATAGCTCTCTTCGGGAGCGACTTTACCCCTTGGAGAGCAATGATTAGTGGTCAGTGGGTCGGTAGTGTTCAAATCGAACAAATGAGCTAGGGTTTCGCGATGCGCACCCTGGCAGATGCCTTGGGAATTTCGCCCACAACGCTCTACACGGCGTTGCGCTTGGCGGTTCAGGCCCTGATGTTGGTTCGCCGGGGCAAGCAGCCGCTTGAGACCTTGGCCGATCGCGTCCGGGAGCTACAGAACCGGTTGGCACAATGGGTACCCTACCCCATTTGTCAATCTGGCAAAAATGGCTATAATATAGCCACCGACGGGGCGTAGCGCAGTCCGGTCAGCGCGCACGGTTCGGGTCCGTGAGGTCGGCGGTTCAAATCCGCCCGCCCCGACTTCTCCCCTTCATCTCCTCCCACAGCTCGTCCTGCTCGGCCAAGCTCAACTCGCTCAGGGT
The DNA here is from genome assembly GCA_964390805.1 of uncultured Anaerolineae bacterium. Lineage (GTDB taxonomy): Bacteria > Chloroflexota > Anaerolineae > VGOG01 > VGOG01 > CAYMKL01. Next base: position 29,298 of record CAYMKL010000025.1, read on the forward strand.
GAGCCCCCGTTCCCGACAGAGGTCTTCCATGCCAGAGAAACGTTGGATGAACCGCTCGCAGGCTCCCCGGAGCGCGCTCTCGGCGTCAATGTTCAACCAGCGAGCCAGGTTCACCACCGAGAAGAGGAGATCGCCTAACTCCTCCTCACGCTCCGCGCCTCCCTGGGCCTCTCTCAGCTCCGTCACCTCCTCGGCTATCTTGGCTACCACCCCCTCGGCATCCCGCCAATCGAAGCCCACCCGTGCCACCCGCTTCTGTATGGCCTGAGCTCGGGCCAGGGCCGGCAGCGCCTTCGATACTCCATCCAGCACAGAATGCTTCCCCTCCTCCCGCTTGATCTCCTCCCAATTGTGCAACACCTCACCCACGTCGGCCACCACAACATCGCCGAAGACGTGAGGGTGACGGCGTTTTATCTTGGCGTCAACCTCCTCAATAACCTGGGCCAGACTGAACTCTCCCACCTCGACAGCGATCTGAGCGTGTAGGACGATCTGTAGGAGCAAGTCTCCCAGCTCCTCCCGCAGGGCATCTGTGTCGTCGGCATCCAGAGCCGCCAGTGCCTCATGGGTTTCTTCCAGCAGATGAGGCCGCAATGACCGATGAGTCTGTTCCTGATCCCAGGGGCAGCCCCCAGGGGCCCGCAAACGAGCGATGGTGTCTTGAAAAGCTTCCAGTGAGCTGGGCTGCGGCAGTGGCGGAATATAAAGGGAAGTCAGGTGATCTATGTCGGGCTGACGGTCTAGCTCGTAGAGGGGCACCTTCAAGATCCTGGCCTGGTCCGTGCTCGCTCCGCGTACCAGAGTAACCGGATGCTCATCGGGATAGAGGTTCATCAGGGTGAGCTTGACATCGCTGGCCAGTTGCTGATTATACAACTGGCCAATCAGCGCCGACAAGTCAGGATTCAAGCACGGGTGGTGAAGAGCAGCCAATTCAGTGGCGTCCACTATCTGTAGTCCAGCCAGGGCATCCAGGCCCAGGCAGGTGAGCACCGATTCGATGAAGCTCAGCCCCTCCACCACGCGTACGCCCATCTCCTGCTGCTTGGCCAAAGCCAGGATGCGCTGCACCGAAGTCTCCCCCACCAGAGGGTGACCGGGCACGGCATAGACCACACCTTCGGGTCGCCGTCCTAGCTCCACGATCTGGCGAGCTATCTCATCGTAGACCTCGGCGAAGGTTTCTCTCTCCTCGTAGACATGGTCAAAAAAGCAGAGAGTCGGACCTGGGGGCAGGGAAGCCACCGTGGGATGGTGACAGGTTCGCAAATAGACCTCTCCTGCCTTCCGCAGGACTTGCTGAGCCTCCAGGGTCAATTGTTTTGGATCGCCCGGCCCCAGGCCGACGATGGTTATTCCCTGTTTCATGTTGCTTCACCTCTTGATTTGGGAGTGCGGATGCAAGTCCGCAAGCCTACGTCTGCACTCCAGCTCTTGAGCTCTCAAGTCCTGATTATAGTGCAAAGTGGAGATTACGCAAGAGTTGGCACAGTGCGATTTGACAAATACTTGAGACTTGGTATAATACCCCCAAATGTACAAATAAAAGTGAGGTGAGTTGTATGGTAGTGAAAGCGTTACCCATTCTGCCGATCAGCGACTTGCGGGCCAGGGCCAGGGAGTTAGTGGCCGCGGCCAAAGAAGAGCCAATGGTGATTACCCAGAGAGGACGGCCCCAGGTGGTGATGCTCTCTTATGAGAGCTACAACGAGATGGTTGCCAGGCTGGAGCGATTGGAGGACTTGGAGGATATCCGAGACATGCTGGAGAGGCAGGAGGAGCCTCACCGTCCTTTTGCAGAGTATCTGGCGGAGCGCCAACGAAGTGTTTGACATAGAGATCAGGCGCAGGGCCGAGAAGGAACTGGATGATGTGCCTTTCAGGTATCACCAGAGAATCGCCGTGGCTATTCAGGCCCTGGCCGACAACCCTCGCCCGCCTGGTTGTGTCAAGCTCATGGATGATATCTATCGCATCCGAGTTGGTCCTTGGCGAGTCATCTATATGATTCATGAGAAGGAGCGATGGATTGACATCGGTAAGATTGCCCGACGACATGAGGCCACCTACAAAGGTATAGAAACACGTTTCCACAGTTGACAAGGATAGCGAGAGATGATATAATTCTGATTGTACTTGAGTGCGGGTGTGACGCAGTGGTAGCGTATCTGCTTCCCAAGCAGACTGTCGTGGGTTCGAATCCCATCACCCGCTCCAACCAAAAACAGCCTCTCGGATACGGGTTCCGAGAGGCTGCTGTGTTGTAGAGTTCAGCACCTTAAGTTCGCAACGTCACATCCCCAGTCAATAACCGCTTGCGTTGGCCGTCGGCGGTGCGCAGGATGAGGGCTCCATCGACATCCACCCCCTCGGCCCAGCCCGTCAGCACTCCCTGAGGCATGGTCACCTGCACCTGACGGCCCAGGTTGATGAGGCGGGCCGCCCACTCCTCATGGGGCGAGTCACCCCTCATCAGGGAGTTGTAGCTGGTCTCGATTCCCTCCAGGGTTTTGCACAGCAACTCCAGTCGCGAGACCTCTCGGCCTAGCTCCTGAGAGAGGCTGGTTGCTATGTCTCTCAATTCTGGCAGGGTGGAGACGACCAGGTTGACATTCAGCCCCATCCCCACGACGACGTAGTCGAGGCGTCCACCCATCGTCCCCGATTCCGTCAGGATACCGCCCGCCTTCTTGCCACGGATGAAGATGTCGTTGGGCCACTTCAGACCCACCGATAGACCCGTGAGTCCTTCAATAGCATCGGCAATGGCCAGAGAGCAGATCATGGTCAATCGTTGAGCCTGGTCGGGGGCCAGGCTTCGCCCTGAGGCCTGTCCTGAGCGAAGTCGAAGGGCTCTGCCCGAAGGGTCGGGGCGGAAGAGCAGAGACATGAGGAGGCTGGTGTCTGGTGGGGCCAACCACTTCCTGACTAGCCGCCCCCTCCCCGCCGTCTGCTGGTCGGCGATGACCAGCGTGCCTTCTGGCGCGCCCTGCACAGCCAACTCCTTGAGCACCTCGTTGGTCGAGCCTACAGAGGAATAGTACACTATGCTCTGGCCGATGAGGTCTGTCTTTAATCTTCTTTTGATGCTCTCAACTGATAACTCGCTCAAGCCTAGCCTCGCCTCCTTGCTATGCCAAAGTTACCACAAAAGGGGGGCAAAGTCAAGCCTTGTTGACTAGAGGGGCGATTTCTGGTAAACTATAGTAGAGAAAGCAAAGGGCAGGAGACAAGTCCTGCCTTATTCTTTGTCACTACTGATCATAGAGAGGAGAAGCTGTGGAAAGGCTGTGGTCACCTTGGCGTATGGAATACATTATGAGCAGGAAGGGCGAGGGGTGCATCTTCTGTGAAAAAATCGCCGACAACGATGACAAGGCAAATCACATCCTCCATCGGGGCGAAAAGTGCTATGTGATGCTTAACCTCTATCCCTATAACAACGGCCACTTGATGGTCATCCCTTATCAGCACGCGCCAAGCCCAGAGCAGTTAGAGGAAGATGAGCTGATTGAGATGATGCTCATGGTCAACATGAGCCTTGAGACATTGCGCCGAGCTATGCACCCCGATGGTTTCAACGTGGGGATCAACGTCGGTAAAGCAGCGGGGGCGGGAATCGAGGGGCACGTCCACATCCACATCGTCCCCCGCTGGAAGGCGGACACCAACTTCATGCCCGTCTTTTCAAACACCCGTGTTATTCCAGAGCTTATGGACGACACTTATCGAAAGCTAAAGGCCGCTTGGGGGTCTGAGTGAAGAGTAATGAGGTGACGAGGATTTGAGATCAAGGTTTAGCTTGGCCTATTGGCGTCTTCGGCATCGCCTGGCCTGGGAGATGTTACCCATCAGGGTGAGGGGCATACGAAGTGCTCCCCCGATTCTTTTGGGGCGCGCTCGCCGCCTTTGGCGCCAGGCGTTTCGGCGGCGGGAGACAGTCGAGGAGCAGAATAAGTGGAATATCTATCTGGACGTCGCCTGGTGGGGAGTCTTGAGCGGCATCACGTCCACCTTTGTCAGCGTGTTCGCCATTCGCCTGGGAGCCTCCAATACCCTAGTGGGGCTCTTGGTCTCCCTGCCAGCGCTGATCAACGTCTTCTGGCTGATACCCTCGGCGCGGATCATCGAGCGCCAACGACGACGCCTCCCCATCATAGTACTGGCGGGCTTTCTGCAGCGTCTGGGCTATCTGCTCATCGCGCTGATGCCCTTCGTATTTCGCGTCCGTAGGCCAGAGGCGCTGGTCGGCCTGGTGGCCCTCATCACTTTTCCAACAGCTATGGCCAGCGTGGCTTTCACATCCCTTATCGCAGAAGTAGTGCCCGCCGACAAACGCGCCCAGGTGATCAGCATCCGCAGTGTGCTCGTCTCCACTGTCAGTACCGTCACCGTGCTCATCAGCGGAAAACTACTCGACCTTCTGCTCTTCCCTTTCAACTATCAGCTTCTCTTCGGTGCTGGCTTCGCTGCCTCTTTGGTCAGCCTGTACTACGTGAGCCGGATTCGGGTGGCTGATGTCAGTATGACTGAACAACAGACCCATGCTAAGGCACCGGTCACTATTCGCCTGCGCCAACTGGTGAAGCAACTAACGAGACAGCGCGAATTCGTGCGCTTTTCCGCCAGTGCTTTCATCTTCCACTGGGGGCTCTATCTGCCCTCGGCTCTCTACGCCATCTATCGAGTAAAGCATCTGGGCGCTTCTGATACCTGGATTGGCCTACTCTCTATGGTGCATAACGCCGTTACCATACTGACCTATTTCTACTGGGGCAGGGTGGCCAGCCGAAGAGGCAGTCGCTTTGTGCTGCTTGTCTCCGCCCTGGGCATGGTATTCTACCCTGTCCTCACTGGCCTCTCAACAAGGGTCGAGTTCTTGCTGCTCCCATCCATCGTCGCCGGAATCTTTGGAGCAGGGTTTAACCTATCCTTCTTCAACACTCTGCTGGAGGTCTGTCCGCAGGAGCGACGCCCCAGTTTCGTGGCCATGAACACCACCCTGATCAACGTGGCCGCTTTTCTGGCCCCCCTGTTGGGCACTTCCCTGGCCAACCGCCTGGACATCAGGATTGCCTTCTTCGTCGCCGGGGTCCTACGCTTGCTGGGAGCAGGCTTTTTCTACCAATTGATTGTTCGCAGGAATCAGAAACCAGGTTTTTAGCTGGTAAGACACCTTGCACGCCCCAGGAGACTTCAAAGGCAACGATCTGTCTGCTCAGGCAAGGAAAAACCTGGTTTCTTCAAGTAGCGATAAGACTTCAAGGAGGAAGTTAAATGAGCAACGAACGCGAGGCCGTTATCGTCAGTGCGGCGCGCACTCCCATCGGTCGCTTCCAGGGTACGCTGGCAAACGTCCCTGCCTCAGAGCTGGGGGCGGTGGCTATCAAAGCTGCTGTGGAGCGGGCGGGCATCAATCCCGCCGATGTCTCCGAGGTGCTGATGGGCAACGTCGTGCAGGCCGGGCAAGGCCAGGCCCCCGCTCGCCAGGCAGCCATCAAAGCTGGCCTCCCTCCCTTCGTCGGGGCAACCACGGTGAACAAGATCTGCGGCTCGGGCCTGAAGACGGTGATGCTGGCGGCGGCGATGACCGGGGTTGGCGACGGCGAGATTTTCGTCGCCGGGGGGATGGAAAGCATGAACCTGGGGCCTTACGTCCTGCCCAAGGCCCGCGTTGGCTACCGCCTGGGCCATGGCCAACTGGTGGACGCTATGGTCCACGACGGACTGTGGTGCTCTTTCACTAATCAGCACATGGGCAATTCGGCTGAATGGATTGCTAAAGAGTATGGCCTCACCCGCCAGGAGCTGGACGAGTACGCCTACCACAGCCATAAAAAGGCCGTCGCTGCCATTGATGCGGGGAAGTTCAAGGAGGAGATCGTGCCGGTGGAGGTGTCTCAGCGCAAGGGGCCGCCCATCCTGTTCGATACCGACGAGTGCCCCCGCCGCGACACCTCGCTGGAGACTCTGGCCAGGCTCAAGCCTGCTTTCCAAAAGGACGGCCTGGTGACTGCTGGCAACTCGCCAGGCATCACTGATGGGGCAGCCGCGGTGGTGGTGATGAGCGGGGATAAGGCCGATGAGTTGGGGACAGGGCCACTGGCGCGGATCATTGGCTACGCTCAGGCGGCGGTGGAACCGCTGAAAGTTTTCACCGCCCCCATCTTCGCCGTGAGGAATCTGTTGGAGAAAACCGGCTACGGTCTGGACGATTTAGACCTCATTGAGGCAAACGAGGCTTTCGCTGCCCAGGTTGTGGCCGACGGCAAGACGCTGGGCTGGGACTGGGACAAGGTGAACGTCAACGGCGGGGCCATTGCCCAGGGCCATCCCATCGGCTGCAGCGGCACTCGCGTACTGGTCACCCTCATCTACGCCCTGAAGGATCGCGGCCTCAAGACCGGCCTGGCCACCCTCTGCCTGGGGGGAGGAGAGGCAGTGGCGATGATTATCGAGATGATCTAAACAATTCCTCAGCCACCCATCCCAATCCCAATTCCTCCAGCTTCTTCCGGCTTGGCTGGCCCGTTTCCGGGTTCCATTTCCTGGCCTCGTAGTACTCCTTGAGCATCAGTTCCAGGTCAGGCACGTAGCCCTGGGTGCCGCCCTCGGAGAGGGGCTTCAAGAGCAGTTGGGGCAGCCTGTCGTTGGCACGGGTCAGCCCCAGGCGGTTGTTGAAAGCCCGCTTCAGGTTCCAGATGCGCTCGCCGATGTGCAGCAAGCTGTCCAGCGTCTCCTGACGGCCGGTGGCTGCATTCAGCAGGTCAGCGTGGTACTGAGCCGGGGCATTGTTGAAGATACACATGACCAGAGCGTTGGTCACACTACGCCAGTCTTGATGGCGAGCCACCAGGGGCCCTTTGCCCACATCCTCCAGCCGGTCCGTAAGAGGAATGCCTAGCTCCTCCACCGAGCGCCCCACTTCGACCCAGTACATGTCGCTGTGGTTGTGGCTGCCGCCTATGGGTGAAGTGCTGTAGACCAGAGCCATGGACGAGAAGGCGCGGGGATCGTGATAGCCCACCTCCAGCCCTTTGACCTGCACGGCCAACTCTTCAACGCCAAAACGTTGGCCCAGTCGGCGGGAACCCTCACCCAGCAAGGCCCCGAAACCCTCCTTATTGGCCATCTGTCCCAACAACTCGACCACCGTATCCGGGTCACCCCACCGCAAGGTCAGCCCGCCGGTGTCCTGGGAGCCAATGACGCCCTCCTGGAAGAGATAGTGGGCAAAGCCGATGGTCGAGCCAGCGCTCATGGTATCTATCCCGTAGCCGTCGCACAGGTGGCCCAGCCAGGATACAGCAGCCAGGTCGTCAATGAGCAGGATAGGGCCCAAGCCGCAGATGGTCTCGTACTCGGGGCCGTCTATTTCAGGGAAAGCGTACCTGCCCTCACCGGTGGCTACTTTGCGGCCACAAGCTACCACACAGCCATAGCAGCCCGACGTGCCGGTCAGAATGGTGTCGGCCATATACCCTCCATTGAGGGTGTCCGTTTCGAAGACCCCTTGGGTGTAGTAACGGGAGGGAAGGCTGCCCAGGTAATTCAGTTGATCCATGGCGCAGGCCGTGCCCGTCGCGTGCAGCATGTCGCTCATGAAGTCGTCTTTGAGGATCTCTATCACCTGGCGGGCCAGTGCCTTGAGGCGCTCCTCGTCGGCCACGGGTATACGGCCATGACCTCGCACGGCCACGGCCTTGAGGTTCTTGGAGCCCATCACCGCCCCCATGCCCCCCCGACCGGCCGCCCGGGCGTCGTCGTGGATGATATTGGCCAGCAGAATCTGGTTCTCCCCGGCCGGGCCGATGCAGGCCACCCGCACCCTGGGATCGCTCAATTCCTCTTTGATGATGGTTTGGGTCTCAAAAGTGTCCTTGCCCCACAGGTGCCCGGCCTCCCGCAGTTCGGCCCGCCCGTCCTGAACCCAGAGGTACACGGGCTTCGGTGAGCTCCCTCTGATGATGATACCGTCGTAGCCAGCGAAGCGCAACTCAGCCCCCACGAACCCACCCACGTGGGACTCGTTCCAGATGCCCGTCAGAGGGGATCTGCCGCAGACCACGTGTCGTCCGCACATGGGGGCGCGGGTGCCCGTGAGCGGGCCGGTGATGAGGAACAACGGACTTGTGGGATTTAACGGACTGGTATCAGGGTCCAGCGAGTCGTAAAGATAGCGGCAGGCCAGGCCGCTGCCGCCGATGAATTGGGCAGCATAGTTTTCGTTCAGCGGTTCGTCCTCGATCTTGCCGCTGGTCAGGTCAACGACCAGCAGCTTTCCCATGTAGCCGTCCATGATTTCTCTCCCTTGAATCATCGAATTGTGCTGATAACCACCGCACCTCTTATGGCGCTTCTCCGCCTAACTCCAGACAACGTTTGAAGTCGGCGGTAGCCTTCTCACTCTCTCCTAACTGTTTGTGTACAAACCCGCGATTACAATAGGCAAGAGCGAGGTTGGGATCAAGCATGATGGCCTTATCAAGGTCTTCGATGGCCTGTTGATACTCACCAAGGTCAAAGTAGGCGATACCGCGGTTACTGTAAGCTATGGCATAATCAGGGTTGAGTTCAATAGCTTTATCGAAGTCCTCAAAGGCTCGCTGATAATCGCCAAGGTCGCTATAGACAAGACCACGGCAGTTATAAGGCTTGGCAAAATCAGGATCAAGTGCGATGGCTTGGTTGCAATCCTCAATAGCTTGCTGGTAGTCTTTGAGGGAGTAGTAGGCAACAGCGCGATTATTGTAGGCTTCTGCAAGGTTGGGGTCAAGTGCGATGGCTTTGTCATAGTCTTTTATGGCCTGCTGGTAGTCACCGAGATGCCGGGAGGCAAGGCCACGGATGATGTAGACTTGGGTGAGACTAGGGTCTAGGGCAATAGCCTTATTGTAATTCTCGATAGCCTGCTGGTAATCACCGAGATTGGCATAGACAAGGCCTCGAGCAACGAAGTCAGTTGGCAGGCCAGTGATCTCGTCAGGTAAGTTCTGATAATACCACCAACTAACCAGAGCAGCAACGGTGAACAGATGAATAACAATAAGGCCAATTAGAAACCACCGGCGTGCTTTGGGAAAGGCTGGACGTTTCTTTCCGCCCTCGACAAGTGGGGGGCTTTTCTTAAACCATACATAGGCCCAGCCAAGCTCCGCCTAAGCCCGTTACTACAAGCACAACGGTCACTAGGCCAGCATCACCACGCCAAAGCTTCACAAGACCTACGACAGTTATAACCAGGGCAATAAACCCGGTTATCCCATTAAGGATCTTCTCCAGCCATCCAAGCTGCAGAATGTCGTTGCTCATCGAATTCCTCCTTCAGGCGAGTTCGAAAAAGCACCCTAGCAGCTATACATAAGGCTTTATCTCAATTGATACCGAGACACAACAGGGAAGACCTCTTGTGTCTTGCTCAGAAATCTACTGCTTTGCCCTCGTAGGCGTAGCGGAACAGCCGGGCTAGCTCCTCCCGATCTGGAATGCGGACACTAGTCACGGTATCGTTCTCGCCATCCTCGATCATCTTCTGCAAGGCGGCCTCGAAGTCCTCCCGTGAGATGCCCAACTCTTCGACCGATGTGGGCTGGTTGATGCGCCGCGCCAGGTCTCGCACGGCCTCGGCCAGGCTGGCCGCCCCCGCTGCATCGGAAGCGGCGTCCAATCCCAGAAAACGGGCGATTTCGGCGTAGCGCCCTGGGGCCTCCCGGGCTGTAAACTCGATGGTGTAGGGCAGGAATAGTCCCACCGCTCGGCCGTGGGGAATCCCGAACAGCGGGCTCAGGGGATGTCCCATGGCGTGGGCCAGCGCCCCCATCGAATTGCCGAAGCCCAAGCCGGCGATGGAGGCTGCGTTGTGCATCTTCTCGCGAGCCTCGAAGCGAGATTTTCCGCCGTCCTCCTCATCGGCCACCATGCGGGGCAGATAGTCGAACACCAGTTGGATGGCCTTCAGGCACAGGCCATCGCAGAAATCGTTGGCCCAACTGCTGGTGTAGCCCTCAATGGCGTGGGTCAGGACATCCATTCCGGTGTCGGCAGCGACCTGGGGCGGCAGCGCCGTCACAAACACGGGGTCCACGATGGCCAGGTCGGCCATGTTCTCTCGGGAGCCGAGAACCAGCTTTCGCCTGTCCTCGCTGTCGGTGAGGACTACGACCCAGGTCACCTCGGCGCCGGTGCCGCTGGTGGTGGGGATGGTGATGAGCCGGGCCTTCTGGCGCAGCCCCAGCGGGATCATAGGATTGATCTCCGCCGGCTCCATGTCGGGCCGCTCGTAGAGCACCCACATGGCCTTGGCCGCGTCCATGCAGGAGCCACCCCCCAGGCCGATGACCCAATCGGGGCCGTACTCGCTCATGGCCGCCGCGCCCCGCTTTGCCATCTCAAACGTGGGGTTGGGCTCAACTTCGGCGAAGACCCGGTATTGCATCCCAGCTTCTCTCAGTTGCTCGGCGACGAGCTCCACGAAGCCCAGTTCGACCATGTTCCGATCAGTGACGATGAAAGCCCGCTGCCCCTCGACTTCACTCAGGTAACCCAGGGCTCCTTCGCCGTAGACGATCTCTGGACTATTGAAGAACCACATGCTTCTCTCCTAAGCCTGCTCACCATACCAGGTCGGGTCAATGTGGATCACTGAATGGACGGCCTCAATGGGATACACCTTTAGTGCTTCGCCAAGGGCATCCCGGATGGCCTCCTCATCGGGGGCTTCCCAATCGCAGAAGAGCTTGTTCGCCTCTGATGTGTACCAACTGCTGATCCACTCCACACCTGGCTTAAGGCGAGCCGCTACTTGCTCCGCCAAGTCAACGATCCGATCCTGCGACAACCCGTCTATGATCACATTGTGAACCACGATAAACCTTGCCATTGCTCCTCCCTCCTGGATATTTCGCTTGGCCCTTCCGATAGGCCAGCTCTAGCACGGAAACTCCGTCTCGATGTGGGTGCAGCACTCCACCAGCTCCTGGGCGGCCTTGACGTTGCGCATGATCATGATCATGTTTCCCTTGAGCTTGATCTGGCGGGTCAGCAATCCCTGGATCACGTCCAGCTTCTTGGTGACTACCTTTTCCCAGACACCCAAGGGCGCGGCCATCCTGAACACCGGTTCCCTCTCATCCTCATCGGTGACCAGGCAGGCATCGCGACACTTGCCATGCCAGAGGTCCATATAGTAGACGACGGGCTCCGTCATGCTGGCCTCGGGAGTAATGATGAAGTAGAAGTCACCCTCCCATCGCTCGGCCGCCTTGGCATACGGCTCGCTTTGGTTGATATCAACCTGGAGCGCTTTGATCCATTCGTGCGAAAGAAACTTTGGCATTTTCCTCTCCTTGAAGTATTATTATCACTCGGCCCTATTTGAGAAACGGGCAACGAGTAACTCGTTCCTCACTATCTCGTTGACTCGTTACCCCGCCTCCTCGCTGCTGAGACGAAGTCTTCGAACAATCGCCGCATGGGTGGGGCATCCTTCACCAGCTCCTCAGGGTGCCACTGCACCCCCAGGGCGAAGGGGTGATCGCGGCCCTCGATGGCTTCTATCACACCATCGGGAGACCGGGCCACAGCCGTGAAGTTGGGTGCCAGTTTCTTGATGGCCTGGTGATGCAAGCTGCTAACTGCCACTTGGATCCCACCCAGAATGGCAGCCAAGCGCGAATCGTCGTCAACCGTCACCTGATGGGTGAGGAGATTTCGGGGATAGTCAGGCCAATAGTCGTGTTTGAGGGAACCGGGCGCCTGAGAGGCGATGTCCTGGTAGAGGGTGCCCCCGGCTGCCACGTTCAGCACCTGGATGCCTCGGCAGATACCCAGAACTGGCAGGCCCCCAGCCAGAGCCCAACGAGCCAATATCAACTCCACTGTGTCCCGCGCCTCATCTATCTCGCCACACTTTTCGTGGATGGCCTCGCCGTAGTGCTTCGGGTCTAGATCTGCGCCACCGGCCAGAAGCAGGCCATCGAGCCGCTCATAGATGGCTCGCAGGGTTCCCTTGCCTAAGTTCAGGGGAATCAGCACTGGGGCTCCACCGGCCGTTGCCACGGCCTCCACGTATGTTCGGTTTTGCCCGAAGACGGGGGAACCAGAGCGACTCGATTGATCGTGGCGACCTGGGATGCCAATCAAGGGATAGACAACGGCCTTTTCCATTTCTGCTCCAATCTTGCACTAGACGCTGCCTTGGTAGCTTCAACGCAGCAGCCTGAGAATTATACATCTGAAGTCAGCAACGGTCAAGAAAGTGCAAAGTGCAGTCCTTGAAGTTGTTGCCAAGATGTGGTATAATACAATCAGCTACTCAAACAAGAATGAATTGGAGGTAAGAACATGGCGAAGAAATCGCGTCGCGCCAAGAAACGGTCGGGTAAAAAGAGAAGCATACCTGCGGTGGCCAGGCGAAAGCAGTCAGTAGCGGCACCAATCCCCACTGCTGCGAGGGAAACTGGGGCACTGGCGGAAAAGAAGGCGGCAAAGTTGGCCGAAGAGTATCGCTACGTGTACTCTGACCTGAAACGGATCGCTATTTTGGCCGGAACAATGTTGGCCACGCCGATCGTTTTGTCCTTTGTGATCAGGTGAAAGAACACGGATGTGCAGGATTTACGGATAGCATACGGGGCAAGCAGAATACAAAGCTGCTTGCCCCTCGTCGTTTTTAGAGCACCGATGCATAGGACTTACGGAAGGAGTATGCCACGTGGCCCTGGCAAACACACAACCGAACTGTAAATCCTATCAGTCCGATGAATCCTTCTGTCCGTTGTTCCTCTGGGAAAAGCCAGCCAGCAGGCGATGACAAGCCATTTCGATGCTCCAGTGGATGGGCACAAGCAGCCAGAGGTTACGGGCGAAGAGGAAGATGATGGCCGTGACCAAGGCCAGGGCCCATTTTAACACGATGTTCACTGACCGCCACGGCAAACCCAAATTCGTGCGCCAGGCCGGATTAATCAACCACTCCAGGGTGACGAGCAAAAAGCCGAGGAAAACGCCCGCGTAGTGATTGTCGAGTAGGAGGATGGCGGCGCTGCGGTAGAAGGCCCAATGAGCTTCCAGGTAGATGACCTCGCGCAGGAGAATCCACCCATTGGTAGAATCACCCCCCAAGCTTTCCCCCTGTCGCCCCCTTGCTGAGAGAGGCAAGGCAGCGATGGCGCGGGCATACCACCACCAAATCAGGACCAAAAACAAGAAGGTACCCCCACCCAGCGCCGCCCCCAGGCCAATCCCCTTGACCCAATCGAGGTGCGTCAAGCCCATGAGCCGAGGCAAGACGGCTCCGCGCAGCAAAGCGGCGTAAGGGAGACCGACGTAGTACAGAAATCTGGCAGCTTCCAGGAGCCAGTGACGATGAGGCCATCCCTTGACAGTTTCGGCCCATCGGCCGAGCCGGCCGGACCTCGGCCTGCGGTAGTGCCAGGCGATGTCAACTCCCAGGACGTAGAGGCCAATGGAGAAGACCACCCATAAGGCCGCTTCCAGTCTGTAGTCTATCAAGCTAAGCAGTGATGGTAGCGCATCCATGAGCCAGAGCCTTGCTTGTTGGTCAACAAAAAAGCCACGGGAATGCTTCGACGATGGGGACACCCTCGGTGCAGCCGCGGCCAATGAAAAATGGGCGAGAAGGGACTCGAACCCCTGACCTCACGGATGTGAACCGTGCGCTCTAACCAACTGAGCTACTCGCCCGCTACATCGCTATTATACCATCCAACTTTGAAACGCGCAAATTGCCCTACTTAGGCATAGCCTTCAACTGCTCATACGCCAGGTGTACTCTGGTTTCAGGATAGCTGGGATAGGTGATAGACCACCAGTATTGCTCGGCCTCCTCCGTCCAATCGGGGTCGGCGACGTAGATCAAACTCATCAGCCCGATCCAGGGAGACCAGTTCTCTTTGGCGTACTGATAGGCTCGCACGAAGTAGTCGGCCTTCTCCTCATCGGACACGGAATGCCAGTGGTAGGGAGAATCGGGCCGCGGGTCACTGGTCCAGCCGAATTCCAGGATGGCCACCTGTTTGTCGGCGTCTCCATTTTCTACCATCACCTGGCGTAGGTCCTCCACGTGACGGAAGCAATAGACACGCTTTAGCTCCAGGGAGCTGGGATCGCCAGGATTTCCCCAGACCGGATGCGCGGCCACCTCCCCAGGATCTGCCTCAGGGGGCGCTTTGAAGCCCGCACCGTGAGCTCCCAGGACATCGAAGTAAGGCTTGGCTCCGGCGGCGTACATTCCCCTGAGGAATTCAACGTCGGGTACGGCCACATGGTCCCAGCGGCTGGTCGGGGTCAGCCCCGCTGAGATGACCATCGCGTTGGGATCGGCCTCCTTGATACGCTGATAGCCGATTTGCAGCAGGGCGGTGTACTCTGCCGGGTTAGGCGGTCTCTCTCCCCATTCCCGTGATAAGTTGGGCTCGTTCCATATCTCGTAGGCACGGATGCGGCCTGCGTAGCGGCTGGCCAAAGCATAAACGAAGTCGCCGAAGTCCCCATAGTCGGCGGGAGGGCCATTGGGGTACTCCCCGGCCCAATAGGGCTGGTGATCCAGGCGCGCCACCAGGTCCAGTCCGTGTCTCTCCACCTGATCAACGATGCGATCGGTGAAGCTCCAGTCGAAGCAGCCTTTGCACGCCCCTTCGATGTCCCTCCAACCGAAGCCCTGCTTAACCCAACCGAAGCCAGCTTCCTTGATTAGCATAAGGTCACGATCGGCCACCTCCGGCCGCCACCAGAGGAAGGCCTGCATGCCGTATTCCGGCGAGCTCATAGCCAGGGGCTTAGGAGGACGGGGCGTAGGCGTGGCTGTAGGTGCCGGTGTATCTGTTGGCGGCTGACTTGTTGATGTAGATGTAGGGGGTTGGGTAGGCGGTATTGGCGTATCCGTCGGCGGCTGAGCGGTCGGTATCGGCGTGTCCGTCGGCGGCTGAGCGGCTGGTATGGGCGTATCTGTCGGCGGCTGAGCGGTCGGTATGGGCGTATCCGTCGAGGGTTGGGCAGGTAAGGTGGGAATACTGGTTGCAGTAGGTTTCTCTGCTCTCGTCGGTGAGGCTACTGGCCTGGCGGTAGGAGTGTGGACGGGGGACACCGCAACGGGGATTACCGCTGTCGGCGTGGGCTCATAGATGAACAGAGCCCAGATGGAGAAAGCCCCCGCGCAGAGCCCCATCACCACCAGCAAAGCCGCTAACAGAAATTGAATTGTGTCGCTTCTCTTCCCTCGGGGTTGCAAACTAGCCTCTCAAAAGCTCAAAGTCCCAATATCCAATATCCGATCTCTAATCTCCAACCTACTTAGGCATATCACGCAGGGCCGCATAGGCTGGTCGTCCGCCCCAGTCGCCGCGCACGATGCCGAATTTGGCCGTTTCACTGCCAGCTCCGGCAACAGGCCAGAAGTTGAGGTTCCAGGCAAACATCGGGCCCACCCAGCCCCAGTTCCTGGCTATCTCGTAGGCTCTGACCAGGAATTGGGCTTGCTCGGCCTCGGTATTGTCGGCCGCGTATTCATAGTGCAGAGTCGGCCCCACGCCCATGCCCTCGGTTGAGGCCCAGCCGAACTCGGTAGGCCAGAGTCTCTTGCTGCTGTCGCCGTACACGACCATGACATTGCGAGACCCCTCCATGGTACCGCGGAAGGCCCAGCTATGATGGTGATTGCCAGAAGGCCCTTGGAACAAGGCCGTGGGATCGCTCCAGGTCTGCCAGTCGGCATCGGGCGGCACGTTGTAGCCGCTGGGATGGACTCCCACCGCATCGCAGTAGTTCTTCAGCCCGGCCTGGTACATTTGCTCCAGGTAACGAAGGTCATCAATGGCCTTGCCGGGATTGTCTCCACAGGGAGTCAGCGCGCCGCTGACCACGATGGCGCCAGGGTCCTTGGCCTTGATAGCTCGGTAGGCAGCGGCCAAAAGTTGCACGTAGCGGCCAGCATCCAGGGCCTCATTGCCCCACTCATAGTGAAGATTCTGCTCGTTCCAGACCTCGTAGGCCTGCACTCTCCCCTTGTAGCGCTCAGCCATTGCGCCCAGGAAGTCCGCAAAGTCTTGAGGGTTAGCCGGCGGCCCCTCAACGCTGAGATCAGTATTCCCTGGCCTGGCCCACTTCGGCGCCTTGACCACGCTAAAAAGAAGCTTAATACCAGCCGCCTGGCAGCTCTCCACCAGCCGGTCCATTTCGCCCCATTGGTATTGGCCTTTGGAGGGCTCGTAATTTTTCCACTCAATCTGTTGCTTGAGCCAGCGGAACCCCAGGTCCTTGACGGCGTTAACGATAGGCCCGTGATCCTGGTTAATGGCGTGCGCCTGGATGCCGTAGTCGAAACCTAAACCTGTAAGTGCCGGGGCCTTTGGTTTAGGGGTCGCTGTTGGCTGGGGCACAGGGGTAGGCGTCGCTGTTGGTAGCGGAGTAGCGGTGGCGGTAGGCATTGGCGTGGCGGTAGGCATTGATGTGGGAGTAGACGTCGGTGTGGGGGTGGGGATGGGGGTGAGGGTGGGGGTGGATGTTGGCGTTGGCGTTGGCATCGGTGTAGGTGTAGGTGTAGGTGTTGATGTCGGAGCGGGAGTGGGAGTGGGAGTGGGAGTGGGAGTTGGCGTTGGTTCAAGCACCTGAACGCCAACGTCACCGCGGCTGCTGACCGTCCGGCCGCCATCGGTGGAGATGGCTGCAGCGAAAGTGTAGTCACCTGGCTCTCCGGCCGTCCACACATAGCGAGGATCGCTCAGCGGCTTCATGATCTGCGACAGTTGGCCCGCTGCGTCCTGCACCGTCCAGATCAGCGCAAATGTGCTTTGCACTGGCGAAGGCGCTGCGAGTTCTCGGAAGTCACGCACGACCTCCCATACCCTCTGATCGTTGCCCTCATCGAGCAGATTGGCCACGGTTACACCCCGCAGGTTGTACCGGGCCATCAGCTCCAGCTTGTGGGCGATGCACTCCGCATTACCTAGCCAGACCGTGTGTTGAGCGCCCATCTCGTCGCTGTAGTTGAACCAGTAGGTCTGAGTGGCCTCGTCGAAGTTAAGGCCACCTGACTCCCCCAGATTAGCCAGGGCCAGAGTCACCTGCTCGCCGGGATCAACGGCGGAGTCCTCGGCCTCGACCGCGATCTGGACGAGAGGAGCCAGGGTTTCGATGTACGGCACTCTGGTGGTGGTATCGCCAACTTTTTCCAGGCTATAAGTGGAGATCACCGGCTGGAGCTTGTAGCGGTTCACCTCACCCACAGCCCAATCCAGGAGCGACGCCACCCACCCCCCAGGAACGTAGGCATCAGAATCGGCAGGAACCGGGATTTTGAGGGTATCCACGGCCTGTCCTAAGGCACGCCAGTCATAAACACCCGTATCCCAGCCGCTGCCGTCCCCCCGGCTAGGGGGAGAGACTCTCAAGGTCAGCGATTGCCCGTTCTCATGCAGCCTTTCGGCCAACTCAGCGATGAACAGGCTGAACTCATCCCTCAACTCGACGTTGATTCCTCGGTAGTCTATATCAACGCCCTCACAAGCGCTACCACTCGCCAGCCAGGCGATAGTCACCAGATGTTTGTACCGCAATTCGGCGTTGGCAAGCATGCCGTTAACAAGATCGTCTCTGATGCCCCCTTCCTCGGTCCAATTACGTAGGGTGGGCAAGATAGCAGGCGAGGCCACTTCACCCAAATTGCACAGGGATTCGAAGTCGCCGCTGATTCTGCCCGCTTCGCTAAGGTAGAGACCTTGAGGATTCAGTTCTGCCAGGACTTCGCTCCCTTCAGGCAGCACGGCATCTCCGCTGGACAGCTCCGTGCAAACAACTTGGGAAGCGGTCTCAGTCTGCATGACTGCCACCGAGGAGGGCACGGAGGACAAACGGGCCAGAATCACGTCGTCCTTGGCGATGACGTGGCCAGGAAGCCACTGCCACTCCTCGCCTGCCCAGGTGTAAAGATCGAGAGTGTGGTGTGGCTCGGCGTCGTTGGGAATGGGAACGGTAAGCAATGCCTCCGTGGGCATCTGCCCCCGCAGGGTAATCTGGTAGAGGGGGCTTCTCATGTCCAGGTTGTCGGGGATGGCTTCGGCTGCTGCCACCAGTTCCTTCCTGGCCGAGCCTTGCAGGAAGTCAAGGCGGGGCACCAAATTGAGCTTTATCTTGACCGGGCCCGACAACGCGGCAGGAGGGATCTCCAATCGCGTGCCGTCGGGATCCTCCACCGACCAGTTGTCTTGATTGATGGCAGTATAGCCGACCTCCAGGATACGATCCTTCAGCGAGATGGGCGGAAGAAGCAGGGCCGCCAAAACTAACAAAGGGATCAGCACGAAGTTGATGATTCGGCTGATCCACTTTCCTCTTGTCACTGTTGAGATGCTATCTGGCAAGGAGTTGGGTGTATCTTTCATTGAGATTCTCTTTCCTCATTCTTTAATGTGAGACTGGGGGAACCCTAGCTGAGCACTCGCAGGTCTCCCAGCACGACGGCTATTTTATCACAAGAGAGGCCTTTTGGCAAATAGTAGCCCGCGAGACTCCGTTTGCACAAAACGGGGTCTCCCTGTATAATAGCTCCGCATCCTGAACAGATCATCCATGATCTCGCGGCAAGGAGGGTACTTGGGCGGTAAACGACTAGGATTTGTCATCGTTATCATTGTAGGCTTGCTGGTTAGTTGCGGGCCAAAAAAGACTCCCCTCAGCGAGGGAATAACGCCCAGGCCGACCAACACGGCTGTGCAGACCGTGGCTCCGCCTCCGCCAACCTCAACGGTAGCCGAGCCTTCATCCACAGCGACCAGCGAACAACCTTCGGCAGCCCTGGTGAATGGGCAGCCCGTTCTCTTGGGCGACTATCAGGAGGAGACGGCCAGGTTCGAGGCGGCTCTGGCGGGACAGGGCTTCGATCTGGAGAGCGAAGACGGCAAGGCCAGGCTGGCCCAGATGCGCCGCCAGGTTCTGGACTCGATGATCGAGCAGGTGCTCATCGAGCAGGCCGCCACCCAAGAAGGCGTGGCCATCTCTGAAGAGGAGTTGGAAGCGGCCATCCAGGAAAGCATCGAGGAGGGAGGAGGCCAAGCGAGCTTCGAAGAATGGCTGCTAACCAGCAACTTGACGTACCATGATTTCAAAGCGCAGTTCCGTTTTCAGTTGCTGGCCCTGGCTATGTTCGAGCGGGTCACGAGCTCCGTCCCGATCACGGCCGATCAGGTGCACGCTCGTCACATCGTGGTGAATACAGAAGAGGAAGCGCAGGCCATCTTGGCTCAACTGCAAGCGGGAGACGACTTCGCGGCCCTGGCCAGGGAGCGATCCCAGGACGAGAACACCAGAGAAGCAGGGGGCGACCTGGGCTTCTTCCATCGGGGACAGTTGATCTCGCCCGAAGTGGAAGAGGCTGCCTTTGCTCTCCCGCCTGGTCAGACCAGCGAAGTAGTCCGGAGCCAATTCGGCTACCACGTCGTCCAGGTCTTGGAAAAGGCCGCCGATCGCCCTCTTCCGCCGGAACTGCTGAACTCTTTGAGGGAACAGGCTTTCGCCCGTTGGATGCAGGAGCAGTGGGATGGCGCTACTATCGAGCGGTTCATTGACTAGATATCGGGTACTGGGTATTGGATATTAGATATTGATTGTGGAGGAAAGATGCCTAAGATCGCTATTACTGGTAAGGGAGGGGTGGGCAAGACTACTCTGTCCAGTTTGCTGGCCTATATCTATGCCCAGCGAGGGCAGAAGGTGCTGGTTATAGACGCCGACCCTAATGCCAACCTGGCCTCGGCCCTGGGCATGCCCATGGAGGTGGCCGATCGAATCGTCCCCATCGCCGAGATGCAGGAGCTCATCTACGAGCGTACTGGAGCCAGGCCAGGGGAGTTCGGCGGCTTCTTCAAGCTGAACCCCCGCGTGGACGACATTCCAGAACGCTTCTCGGCCGAATGGCGCGGCGTGAGGCTGCTGGTGATGGGCACCATCAAGGGAGGGGGCACCGGCTGTGCCTGCCCTGAGAGCGCCCTCCTCAAGAACCTGGTGCGCCATCTGCTTTTGCAGCGCTCCGAGGTCATCATCCTCGACATGGAGGCCGGCATCGAGCACCTGGGGCGGGGCACGGCTGGGGCCGTTGATGCCATGCTCATCGTCGTGGAGCCAGGCCAGCGCAGCCTGCGGACGGCCCAAACCATCTCTCGTCTGGCCGCTGACATCGGCATCAAGGAGGTTTACGTCGTGGGCAACAGGGTGCGGAGCCAATCCGACCGCGACTTCATCACCGAGAGCCTGCCCGGCTTTCAAGTACTCGGCTTCCTTTCCGAGAGCCCCCTGGCTATCGAGGCCGACCGCAAAGGCGTCTCGGTGTTCGACCTGGACCCTCGGATGGTGGAGGAGGCTGAAGCTGTCGCTGATGGGCTATCGAGTCTTTGACCAGACGAAAGAGCCTCGCCCTCAGCAACCAGGGCGAGGCTCTTCTTTTTTGGCTTGCCAGGTCCGCGCTCTAGCGGTTACGTCAGCCGAGGACGTCATCAACAGGGTAGGCGAACATGATGCGAGTGGTCTGGCGAAAGCCAACCTTCTTCCAGAAGCCTAGCTCGCCGGGCACGGTCACGGCCAAAGAGGAGGCTCCTCGCTGCTTGAACCTCTCGGCTATCTCCTGCACCAGGGCCCTGCCGATGCCGTGCCGCTGGTAGTCGGGATGCACCGAGGCGATGTGAATGATAGCCCTGGAGCCATCGTAGACGCCCCTGATGAGCCCCACCACCTTATAGTCTTCCTCAGCTACCAAGAATTCGGCGGCCTGGCACTGGTGCACTCTCAGCATAGCCTCAGGGCCGTCAATCTCAGGATGCCCATACTGCTGGTTGGCTTTCAGGATCTCCACCAATTGGTGAGCATCGCTGGGTACAAAATCTCTGATTCGCATTCCACCGCCTCCCCCCTTTGATGCGAGTAATTATACCAGGTTTCAGTGACTCTGGCAAAATGATGGCCGGTGGCTCCGCTTTTTCAGCGTCCACTATCCTGAAGCTCCCAGAGGCAAAGCAGCCAATCCGGCGTGGTGGCTTCTTCAATCAAGTCGCCTCGTCTCAGGTAAGGCTTAATGTCCAGCACGGGTGTCCCGTCGTAGGCATCCAATCCCAGTACTTTCAGGACATTCTCCTGACGCTCCAATAGCTTCACCACCGTGACCCCGATGGGGTTGGGACGAACGGGACTCCGGGTAGCGAACACCCCCACCAAAGGCAACTCCTCTTTTCTCTCAGGGTGAACTTTCAGACGGGAGCGCCGGTCTTCGTCCACCTTGTCCAAATAGAAAATGATCAGGACGTGGGAGAAGCCATCTATGCCATCCAGGGCCTCCGCCAACTGGGGGGCGACAACCACTTTGGAGATGACGGTTTCCCACTTGACAGCGCTTGGGTATTCGATGCTGTTGACCACTCGCCCAATGGGCACGAGGTTGATATTCTCTTGTCGGATGCTCTCTTCCATTTGGCTCGGGTTCCTTTCTCAAAGTGTACACCGCGTATTATTATAACATCGGCCCTTACAGATTGCAAAGTTGCATCTGGACTAAAAACGGCCAATCCTGTATAATGGGTGTTGCAGAGCTCAATTCAGTGTCTCGTATCGAGAGGAGGAAGAGTGGGCACTTTGTACATGGTTGGAACACCTATCGGCAACCTGGAGGACGTATCTCTGCGGGCCCTACGCATTTTGGGTGAGGTAGACCTCATCGCCGCCGAGGACACCCGCCGAACTCGGAAGCTCCTGACGCACTATGAGATCAATACGCCTCTCACCAGTTACCATGAGCACAACAAGCTGACCAAGCTGGACGAGCTTCTCAGCACGCTTCAGTACAAGGACGTGGCCCTGGTCTCCGATGCGGGCATGCCCGGCCTCTCTGACCCAGGCTACGAACTCATTCGAGCAGCTATCGTGCGCGGCATCCCTGTAGTGCCGGTGCCCGGTCCCTCGGCCTTGATCACCGCTTTGGTGGTCTCAGGATTGCCCACTGACAGTTTTCTCTACCTGGGCTTTTTGCCCCGCCGCCGGAAGGAGCGTCGTCAGCTCTTGACATCGGTAGCCGGGGAAAGGCACACCCTGGTGGCCTTCGAAGCGCCCCACAGGCTGCTTGCCAGCCTGGCCGACCTGAAAGCGATGCTGGGCGACCGGCGCATTGCGCTGGCTCGTGAGCTGACCAAGCTGCACGAAGAGGTTTGGCGAGGCGGCATCGGCCAGGCCCTGGCCCACTTCGAGGAGAACCCTCCCAGAGGTGAGTTCACCCTGATCATTGAGGGGGCGAAAGAGGAGCGAGTAACGTGGAACGAGAAGCGAGTGGTAGAAATGCTTGCCGAGCTAACGTCGGAGGGTATAGACAGAAAAGAGGCAGTCAAGGTTGTGTCTGAGCTGGCGGGTTGGCCCAAGCGAGAGGTTTATAAGGTGGCGTTGCAGTGTCCTGAGCTTGTCGAA
Source organism: uncultured Anaerolineae bacterium (assembly GCA_964390805.1). Classification (GTDB taxonomy): domain Bacteria; phylum Chloroflexota; class Anaerolineae; order VGOG01; family VGOG01; genus CAYMKL01. The sequence goes on from CAYMKL010000025.1 coordinate 51,756, forward strand.
GGGAGAGAGTGCTGACTTTCGCTTTTGTGCGGAATGTGGTACAATTCATGCAGCATAAAACCAGGGAGTTACAGTTTTCTTGTCGGAGGTGTGTGCCATGGCAGCGATTTCGGAGAGGACCGTTGTACTTGATTCCAAAGGGAGAATATCTATCCCCAAAGAAATACGTGATCATGTAGGCCTAACGAGTGGTGCACAATTGGGCATATCCAGTTTGGCGGGCTTGGTCATTCTCTATCGAGAGGACAAGGATCTAGATGCCTTCGACGTTTTCGCTCAATTCGGTCAACTATTGCGTGAAAAGGGATACGACACCTCCGAAAAGATAGACCGGCTAGTTAACGAGATAAAGCGTGAGACAACTGAAGATTGGTTGCATAGATGCCTGTCCGCGTCTTAGTTGACACCAACATCTTCATCGTAGGATTCCTGGGACTCAGCCAGCAGGAGAAAGGCGTCGAAAGCCAGATATTGCGTCAATTGGCCGATCAGCGGCGATTCACGCTACTTTTCTCCAATGAATTGAGTGACCAAATCCGGCGCGTGGCCCGTCGGGTTGGCGGAAAAGATTGGGCTGGGCTGCTACTGAACTTCATCTGGCAAACCTTCAACATAGAGATCATTCCGGTCCCGGAGTTGATAGAGGTTTTCGAGAGATACAATGGGAAGATTCCCAGCGAAGACATCCTCGTCTTCGTAACAGCTGTGCTGGGCCAAGCTGATTGCCTTATCTCTCGCAATCACGAGTTCATTAGGCAAGCGATGGCTGAACAAGAAACCTTCGAATGCCTCGCCCCAGCAGAGTTTCTCGCAAAACACTCGACGAGGGAGAGTGAAAGTGATTGACCTCGATAATTGGACACTCTTCCACGAGATAGATCCCGACGACATGCTGGGCCGCATCGCGGAGCTGCCCCAGCAATGCCGAGACGCCTGGGCCAATGTGCAGAGCCTCGAGCTTCCCCCTGAATATCGCCAAGTGAACAAGGTGGTAATCCTGGGCATGGGCGGTTCGGCCATCGGCGGGGATCTGCTGCGCGCCCTGACCGAGCCTGAGTGCGCTCTGCCCATCGTGACCAACCGCGATTACACCGTGCCGGCTTTCGTCAACGCTGAGACCCTGGTCATCGCTTCCAGCTATTCCGGCAATACCGAGGAGACGCTATCGGCTTTCCAGAAGGCCCGACAAAGAGGTGCTGTCCTCTTAGCCATCACCACCAATGGCAAGTTGGCCCAGCGGGCGCGAGAATTAGGAGTGCGTCTATTGACCTTTCATTACCAATCCCAGCCCCGCGCGGCCCTGGGGTACTCCCTTGTTTCTTTGATCGGGGTCATGCAAAAACTGGGCTTCGTCGGCGACAAATCGGACGACCTCGAAGAGGCCATCGCCGTGATGGATACCCTGCAAAAAGAGATAAGGGAGACCGCTCCCATAGCCGAGAACCCCGCCAAGCAACTGGCGAAGCGGCTTTATGGGCACCTGTCCGTGATTTATGGATCGGGATACCTGGCCGAAGTAGCACACCGCTGGAAGACCCAGCTCAACGAGAATGCCAAGTCCTGGGGCTTCTTCGAGCAACTGCCGGAGCTCAATCACAATGCCGTGGTCGGCTATCAGTTCCCAGCAGAGTTGGCCCAGATGGTGGTGGTTGTCGTGCTGACCTCCTCTCTCGACCATCCGCGCAATAAGGTGCGCTCCCAAGTGACTCAGGAGATTCTGGCCAAACAAGGGGTAGCTTGCGAGGTCGTGAGCGCCCGCGGCAAAAGCCCCTTGGCTCAGATGCTTTCGGCCATCCACTTCGGCGATTACGTCAGTTTTTACCTGGCCATGCTCTACGAGGTTAATCCTACACCGGTGCGAGTCATTGACTACCTCAAAGAGCGTCTGGCCCAACTGTAGGCTCTTGTCCCTGTCACGTCAAAGCTGGTTTGACAAAAGGATGCAAAGAAGGTATACTATTCCCAGAGTTTGAGATGGATCATGGGGGGATGCGATCGTGATTGTATCTGCTTTACAACTCGGCAAATACTGCGTTTCAAAACACTGAGGCTTGGTTCTGTCTTGGTGTTTTGTTGTTTAAGAGGCTGTCCGCTACCTATCTAGTCGCCAGAGGAGGCAAAAATGGATTCAGGTATGATCGGCAAGATCCAAAAGGCCAAGCGCTACGCTCAGGAGCTCGAGAGGATCACTTTCAACGAGTTCCAGGTTACCTTCAGGGGAAACCATGACACGTACACCGTCACCTACGACGAGGGGCAATGGGGTTGCGGTTGCAACTTCTTTGCCAAGCGGGGGGTGTGCAGCCACACCATGGCTCTGGAGAGGATCCTGGGGGTAATGCTTGCGCCGCTGGAAGAGGCCGAGCCGCGCACGGCTAAAGCATAAACGGCCCCAAGCTGATCATGCGGGGTATCGGGCAAGCCGATGCCCCTTTTTGTTTCTTTTCCCATGATGTGGTAAAATTAGCCAGCATTAAATCAGAAACCAGGTTTTTGGAGGGTGTAGATTTTTCGCGCCGCGGAGAGCTCTGAAAGCGAGAGCCTGTCCATTCAAGTGGGAGAAAAACCTGGTTTCTCTCGCAGTGTCCAGCAAAGGGAGAAATCATGCTTAAGAGGTGGCAATTCTGGCTCGGCTTGATCATCAGCGCCATCTTTCTCTACATTGTCCTGAGCCGCATGGAATTGGCCCAGGTCTGGCTGGCCTTGAAGACGGCCAGGTATTGGTGGATCGTCCCTGGCGTGGCCGTCTACTTCTTCGGCGTTTGGGCTCGTACCTGGCGCTGGCATTACCTGTTGCGCCCCATGCTGCCCGTGCCCCTGGCTCGCCTCTTTCCGGTAGTCTGCATAGGCTATATGGGCAACAACGTCTATCCCGCGCGCGCTGGAGAGGTCATCCGGGCCTACGTTCTCAAGAAGAAGGAAGGGGTGAGCATCAGCGCGTCTCTGGCCACCATCGTGGTGGAGCGCATTTTCGATGGGGTGATCATGCTCCTGTTCGTCTTTTTCTCCTTGCCCTTCGTTCCCATGCAGCCGTGGCTCAGACAGGTGGTCGTCCTCGCCAGCTTGTTTTTCTTCGGCGCGCTGGTCGTTTTCTTCGTCATGGCCATCTCGCCCCAGCGCTCGCAAACGGTTTATAACTGGTTCATTGAGCGACTGGTACCAGCGCGCTTTCGAGAGCAGGCTCGCGGGCTGCTGGACCGCTTCGTGGAGGGTCTACACTCCTTGCGCAGTGGCAAAGATGTGTTGATGATCTTCGTCACCTCGTTGGTGATCTGGCTGGCGGAGACGGTCAAGTACTGGTTCGTAATGCACGCCTTTGATTTCAGCGTGCCTTTCTACGTGCTGATGTTGATGAACGGCGTGGTAAATCTGGCCACCACCATTCCCTCCAGCCCAGGCTACGTGGGTACCTTCGACGCTCCTGGCATCGCCATCCTGGCAGCCTACGGCGTAAACTACGAAGTAGCTACAGCTTACACGCTGATCCTGCACGCTGCGCTGTGGTTTCCCATCACGGCGCTGGGGGCGTATTACATGTGGCGGGAGAGCGTCTCGTGGGCAGAGTTTGGACTGGCAGCAGAGGTAAAGGCGGAAGGATAACAGCTCACCTGCTCCCGCTGGACCCTAGTCCAGTGGACTTGGTGGCCTCTTGTGACCATGATCGAGTGAGAGTCTCGCGGTTTTCAGCGCTGGATACCGCCGTTGAAGCAGCGGACTAGGGTCCGCTGCGAGCATAAGATTAGTAGATACGCAGGAGGATGAATGAAGATCGGCATCATCGGTGGAGGGATCGCCGGCCTGACGGCGGCTTATGAGTTAGCCAAGCGGGAACATGAGGTGGTCGTCTTCGAGAAAGAGGCAGAATTGGGAGGCCAGGCCGCTACTTTTCCCATCGAAGGGACTCGCCTGGAGAGGTTCTATCACCATCTCTTCACCAGCGACCGCCACATCCTCCAGCTCATCAACGAGCTGGGCCTCTCGCCCAGGATGCGCTGGATTGACTCCCAGGTGGGCCTCTTTCACGGCGGCAAGGTCTACGACTTCGTCACCCCCCTGGACCTCCTGCGGTTCACCCCTTTGAGCCTGCTCAACCGCCTGTGGGCCGGCCTCATCTCCGTCTACCTCCAGCGCCAGGCCGACTGGCGAAAATACGAGGCCATCACTGCCAAGGAGTGGCTTGAAAGATACGCGGGCAGAAGCGTCTACAACGCCATCTGGGAGCCGCTACTCAGAAGCAAGTTTGGCGACAGTTATGATGAGGTATCCATGACCTGGTTCTGGGGGAAGATGCGCCTCCGCTTCGGCTCGCGCCCCAAGGGGATGCAAAAGGAGCAACTGGGCTACATGGAGGGCAGCTTTCAGCTCCTGATAGACGAGCTGGAGAAGCAGATTAAGGAGCTGGGAGGCGAGGTCTACACCGAAGCGCCCGTGGAGCGAGTTATCGTCGAAGAGGGGAAAGCAACCGGGCTCAAGTTCAAGGTTCAAAGTTCAAAGCTCAAGGTTCCGGAGGAGCGTCCAGCTCGAAACTCGAAACCCGAAACCCGAGACTTAGACCTCATCATCGCTACCGTGCCCTCCTTCGCCTTCACCGAGATGGTGCCGGAGCTTTCCTCTGACTACATCGAGAAGCTGAGCCACGTCAAGTACCAAAGCGCGCTCTGTCTGGCGCTGAAGATGAAGCGACCGCTCAGCCACATTTATTGGATGAACATCAGCGATCCCAGCATCCCCTTCGTCGCCGCCATCGAGCACACTAACTACATGCCGCCGGAGGTTTACGGCGGTAAGCACGTTCTCTATCTCTCCAACTACCTGTCTTTGGACAGCCCGCTTTTCTCCCTGCCTAAGGACGAACTCCTGCGAGAGTACCTACCTCATGTGCAGCGCATCAACCCCGAATTCGATCTGTACTGGGTGGAGGAGAGTTGGCTCTTCCGCGACGATGCGGGACAGCCCATCGTCACCTGCAACTACTCTCAGCAAGTACCCGACCACCAGACGCCTATCAAGGGACTGTATCTTGCCAACACTACCCAGATATACCCTGAGGACCGGGGCATGAACTACAGTGTATACCTGGGGCAGAAAATCGCCGGCATTGTTCGGACTCAGTGATCCTGCTCGGCCTGGATCCCCTCGGCAAGCTCAGTACAAGCGCCAGATCCAGGCCAAAGGCGGGGATTTGACAATCCCCTTGGAGCGATTTTGGACCCACTGAGGCTTGCTGATTTGCCGATTTAAGGACATGCAATGCGCTACCTCATCATCTCCGACATTCATTCTAACCTGGCAGCTCTCGAAGCCGTCCTGGCCGACGCTGGCCCTTTCGACAAAGTCTGGTGCCTGGGCGATGTGGTAGGCTACGGCCCCGACCCCAACGAGTGCGTCGAGCAGTTGCGGGATCTACCACACGTCTGCGTGGTCGGCAATCACGACTGGGCGACGCTGGGCAATATGGACACAGAGGATTTCAATCCCGACGCTAAGAGAGCCTGCCGTTGGACTAGAGAGCAACTATCGCCCTCAAACCTGGAATACCTGAGGACCCTCCCCAAGAGCCTGGTCGAGGAGGGCTTCACGCTGGTACACGGAAGCCCTCGTCACCCCATCTGGGAGTATGTCTTGTACCCCTCTATCGCCGAGGCCAATTTCGAGTATTTTGATACCAGGTTTTGCCTTGTGGGACACACTCACGTTCCGATCATCTATCGCCATCGTCCCGAAAATCCCGGCCAGGCTTGCGACACGCTGCCCCCCCCTCATGGGGGGGGGATGGTCCTGGGCGAAGAGCGCCTGATCATCAACCCTGGCAGCGTGGGGCAGCCTCGCGACGGCGACCCTCGCGCCAGCTACGCCATCCTCGATTCCGACCGTAAGCGGAGCGACTTCACCTTAAGGTATCGGCGTATCTCTTACCCCATCGAGACTACCCAGGCCAGGATGGTGGAGAAGGGCCTGCCAGTGCGGCTCATAATCCGCTTAGGATACGGGTGGTGAAATGGAGGGAACCTTTCGATCTTTTGCAGCGTCTCATAAGTGAGACCTTTAAGGAACGAGTTAACGAGCAAAAGAAGGAGGAAAGCAAAATGAGAAAGGTATTGTGTTTGATCGCCGTTGTGGCTGTGCTGGCCGCCGTCGTGGCCTGCGCTGCGCCGGCTCCTGAGGTGATAGAGAGGGAGGTGGTGGTCGAGAGAGAACTGCCCGTTGTGAAGGAGGTGGTAGTCGAGAGAGCAGCCATGTCCTCGGCTCCAGGCGTTCCCCAGGCCGACACCGGTTGGGACCTGGCGTCCGATGAAGAGCGCATGATCATCTGGACGGGGGACGTCTCCCTGATCGTGAAGGAGGCGGAGGATAGCCTGGAGAAGGTCGAGGCCATCGCCAAAGACCTGGGGGGCTACGTGGTCAACTCCAGTTCCTGGTATCAGGATGATCAACTGCGGGCCCGCCTGACCATCCGCGTGCTGGCCGGAGAATTCGATGCGGCCATGGCGCGCCTCAAGGACCTGGCCATCAGGGTCGAGAACAGAAACGTCTCCACCCAGGACGTGACCGAGGAGTACACCGACCTCAACGCCCGGCTGCGCAACCTGGAGGCCACCGAGAACGAGTTGTTGGAGCTCCTCACTGAAGTGCGCGAGCGGACGAGCAAGGCGGAGGACGTTCTGGCCGTGCATCGGGAGATCACCTACATCAGGGAGCAGATCGAGCAGCTCAAAGGGCGGATGCAATACCTGGAGAAGATGACGGCCATGGCCACCATCAACGTCGAATTGATTCCCGATGTGCTGGCCAAGCCCATCGTGGTCGCTGGTTGGCGACCAACCGGTACCGCAGCCAATGCACTGCGAACCCTGGTCACAACCTTCCAGCGCATCGTAGATATCGCTATCTGGTTGATCATATGCGCCCTGCCCACCCTGGCACTCATTGCCACCCCCTTCATCATCCTCTGGATGATTTGGCGTCGGTGGAGGAGAAGTAGAAAGGCAGCGCAAATTCCCGCCGAGCCAAAGCTCGGGTAGATCTCTTCTGGCGGCCGAAGTCACTGCCGCAGCTCATTCGTTCTAGCCAGACTCACATGAAATAAGGCGGTTCGCTTTTAGCGAACCGCCTTATTCTCCTTTTCCTTACGACCAAGTAAGGTTTTGCCTTAGGTCCAATAAGGGATTTCCTTACTCGGAGTCAAGGCAATTCGCCAAAAGCGAACTGCCTTATTTTCCTTTTCCCTACAATTTGGAGGTCCAATGTAGGGATTTCCTTACTCAAGACTAAGGATTTTCCCAATTGCGGATTCATGGGTTTTCTGGTATGATATAGTTAGAGAACATGCTTCAGGCATGGCACTCACCTTCACGGTCACTCTGCCCATCCATCAAGGAGACTGCCGCTTAGCATCTTACTAAAGCTTACTGAACCTCTGTGGACAGATCAGAGGCCGGCTCTACCTTCCAGGGACCGAAAGACAACAAGCTCTTGAACAGAGTTATTTCCTCCTCGCTGAAGGTCCTCAATAGGATCAGAGCCAGGAGGTAGATCAAGCCACCTAAGGGCACGGTTAAAAGAGGGCTTGCCTCGCGCAACAACCCCAGCAGGCCACCCATCAGCGCGGCAGCCAAGGCAGGCCGCCAGAGCAGCTTCCCCCAGGACACGGGGGCCAAGTGCTTACGCAGGCAATAGTAGAAAGGCAGCAGCAGGGCCAACTCGGAAAAGAGGTGGATGAGGGCCGAGGCACGGTAGCTGTAGAGCGGAATAAAGACAACGTTGGCTACAACGTTGAAGGTCAGGCCAATGGCGAAGGCTCTGGTCAAGAAGCGCTGCTGGTTCAGGGTAATGAGGACGTAGTGGGTGACGCTGTTGATGAAGCCCACGGGTATGGACCAGATCATCAGTTGCAGGGCGATCCGCGAATCGGGAAGGTACTGGGAGCCACCCAGCAGGTAGACCAAAGGCTCAGCCAGGACAGTGGCGACAATGGCGACGGGCAGGGCGATGATGACCAGCAGGCGGACGGACAGCAGATAGGCCCTCATCAGCGAGTCCTTGGCCGAGGCCGCGTAACGAGACATGATGGGGAAGACGGCGATGGCAAATGAGGCGGGGAGGATTTGCAGAGCATCCATGAACTTGTAAGCAACACTATACAGCCCAACCACGGTGTTTCCTCGCATCCTCTCCAAGAGGGCCACGTCTATTTTGAAGAAGAAACTGGACAGGAGATTGTTGAGCATCAGAGGCCAGGAGAGGCCGACCATGCGGCACTGCAAGGAGAAATCGAGTTCGAAGGCGCACGGGGCGGGGACGCCCCCTGGCAGCAATCTGGTGCGGATCAGCAGGTAGAGGAGGATGGCCGCGGTGACGACGTTGATCACTATAGTGAGTCCTGCCAGGCCAACAAAGCTCAGACCGAGCAACAAGACCAGAGTGCCCAGCACGACTTTGAGCACCGTGGTCACGGTGGTGACGGCCGCCGGGTACTCCATCCTTTCGAAAGCGTTGAAGACGGCGGTGAGGCCGTTGGCCAGGCTGCCAGGGAGCAGGCCCACAGCCAAAAGCACCATGGCGGCGATAGTATCGTCAGCTAGCGGGTGGATGAGTTGATACGCGCCAATGAAGGCGCCCAAAAGAGGCGCGGCTATGACGATGAGGATCAGGCGCAGGATAGTGGTGTTGGCCAGATACCGATTGCCCAGGGTGCGATTCTTGGCCACTTCCCGCTGTAACAGGATGTTCAGCCCAAAGGTGGTGAAGATGTCCAGCCAGACCCAGATGGTGATGGCGAAATAGTACTTCCCGACGTCCTCAGGACTCAGGATGCGCAGCATCAGTGCCGCGAAGGCGGTCTCAATGGCCTTGTTCATCAGTTGAAGGATGATAGGCGCCAGGCTGTTCTTGGCCACCCGCGTGGCGTCGGAGTCCTCGACGCTTTCTCGGTAGAAACGCCCCCACAGCCAGTAGCCCAGCAGCAAGACCAGCATCAGCCCGGCCATGAAGCTGACGAAGAGCCCTAACTTGACGGACATCGGCGCGTACTTGAAACGCACCGTCCATCGGCCAGCCGGGATGGAAACCGCGCGGAAATTGCCATCGGCCCGGTAGATCTCTAGCTCCTGCTCCTCGCCTTCCCCTGCCCCCTGGGGTCGGCGAAAGGCTTTCCAGCCAGGGAAAAAACTGTCGGCCAGGACGAGGAAGCTCGGCTCTTCCAGTTCTACATCAATCAGGACTTGATTGGGGGTGTAGGAAGTAACGGTTGCAGGTTTCAGGTTGCAGGTTTGAGGTTGGATACTGGATATTGGATATTGGATATTGGCTGCTTGCTGCTCGAGAATCACATACCGGCGTGGATCGTAAGTGCGCAATGCTTCTGCTACGTTGTCGGTCACAACGGCGCAGTTCGCGGGCAGGGAAAAGGCGCGGGGCAGGCATCCCTCGTTGCGGTAGACGCGCAGCTCCTCATCATAGACCAGGGTGTATTTGGGGCTCTCAATTTCCTGTGTGGTCAGAACATATTTGACGTTGAGCAGATCCAACAGCGGTGAGTCCAGGGCTTGGCGGTGGTCGGTGTAAATGGGGGCGATGCGGTTGTATTGCAGTTCTGATTGGGCGTAGATGAGGCCCATGTAATCTGTGTACTGCCTGGGGATAATGGAGTCGTAGCCGCGCACATCGCTGAGGCCGTAGAACATGCCCACGTTGGCGTTGAAGGTCTTCTCGTCGGGGGCATTGTAGGTGGTGATGCGATAGAGGTCCCTATCCTGCTGGAGGAACTCCACCACCGGCGGCTTGAAATCGAGAAGCGCGGGATCAACAGCGGGGTTGAAGCCACAGCCGAAAACGAAAACATCGAAGATCAAAACTAGCAAAGCCAAAGGCTTCCAAACTTCGTGCCCCCCCAGGGCTTTCGGCAGGCGAACGGAGCGACGAGCGAGAAGCAGCACCGCCCCGCTGGAGGCAACGAATAGTCCTAACATAAGCAGGTTGCGGAGCTCGTAGGAGTAAAACATCCGCCCATCGGTGAAGGCTTCGGGGGCCTTGGCCAGGCTAAGCATAGCCCGCTCGGCGAGGGGAATAACCATATCCGGGAAGAAGAGGCTGAGGCCCAGGGTAGCCGCCAGGCCGAGCCCGGCCAAGAGGGCGAGCCAGCCCAGCTTGCGAGCAATTCCGAATTCCGAACCCTTCGACAGGCCCAGGGCGGCGTTCCGAATTCCGAAATGATCTGCCCCGATGCCCGCCAGCACCGCCACGCTCAGCGTGTAGGGGAATATCCACCGAAAAGGCGAGTGCAACTGCTTGATGCCGGGCAAGAGGTAGAAGAGCAGGGCGTAGAGAGGAGTGCCGAAGGCAAAAGCCAGGGAAATGGCAGCCAGGACAGCGAAAATCCAAGTGTATCTGTTGCGCCGTCTGAAAACGGCGATCAGGGCCAGAAGCAGGGGCAGGACTCCAAGATAGCTGCCTCCCTCGACGTAGTTCTTGATCCCCCAGTAAATGGTGTTGATGGCATCACCGTAGTAGTTCTGGGTCACGGTCACGACCTGGCGACTGAAGACATCGAAGTAGCTGTGGTGGCTGGGGTTCCCGAAGAAGTGGGGGATGAGGAAGGCGATGAGGCGTCGGGAGGGGTAGGCCCAGCCCACCACCTGCTGGTAACTGGCAGAACCCTGCCGGAAGCTGCTGCTCACCAACTCGTAGAGGGGGATAAGCTGCACCGCCCCCAGGCCCAGGCCCAGGACGACCATGACCATCAACCAGAAAACAACTCGCCCCACCTTGCCGATTCGATGATTTGCCGATTTGCCGATTTGCAATAGCCTGATGGCAGCATAGAAGGCCATGACCAGCAGCACGTAGTACGAAATCTCTATGTGGCCAGCCAAAAGTTGAAAGCCGAGGGCAATAGCGCCAAGAACAATGTATAGAAGTGGAGGAGAATGCCCCCCCTCAATCCCCTCCAACCCTTCGACCTTGCTCAGGGCAGGCTTTGGGGGGGAAGCTCTGCCTTCGGCCTTTTTGATAATCAGCTCTATCATTGCTAAAAGCAAGGGAAGCCAGGCGGCAGCAGCGATGATCATGGTGAAGACCACGCTGGTGACCATGAAGGTGCTGAACATGTAGGTGATGGCGGTCACTGCGGCCCCCAGGCGACCCAGGCATAAGACCCGAGCATAGATGAAGGCGAACAGGCCAGCCAGGAAGAGTTGCAGGACAGTGAAATAGCCATAGGCGCTAGAGATGGGTAGAACGTAGAAGAGGATGCTGAAGGGGTATAGCGCCGAATGTTGGCCGGCGGCCAGGAAGGGTAAGCCAGCGAAGATGTAGGGATTCCAAAGGGGAATCTGGCGGGCTTTAATGGACTGAACGGTGAAGAGCTTCCAGACGTAATTCTCCAGGATCAGGTCGCTCAGAAGCTCGTTGTGGGGCACGGAGGTGCCGCCATCTCCGATGGCATCATCGGCAAAAGAGCGCCAGGGCTCAAAAGTGAAAAGATTGTCGGCAGGCAGGAGAGTCTTGCCTCCGAAGATAACGGGCCAGAAGAAAACGGTAGCCAGGCTGAACAAACCGATGATCACGATCAAGGTTAGAAGCTTGTCTCTGTCGAATCTGCTCATTACATCCTGGCACCTTTCGTCTATCGCTCAAACCTATTTTCGTGGGAAGGGCAAAAGCAAGCCAATGAACACCTGGG
>CAYMKL010000026.1:0-62192 GCA_964390805.1 uncultured Anaerolineae bacterium
GTGAGAACAACACTGACTTCTCCCGTTCTCGTGTCCCAAACATGTAACGCTCACAGGGCAACCGCAAGGGTTGACGGGCTTGCGCAGCAGTTCACCATTGTGGGGTAGCAGGCCAATCGCATTGGCCGTCTTTGCGCCAGAACCGCCCAATCTTGCACTGAGTTCGTCGAAGTGACCATTGGGCTCCTACCTGATTTTGGCACAGGTTGCCTTATCAACTGGATTCGCTGCGCAAGCCCTTGATGTGATTCTTGACAAGAACCCTCGATCGTGCTATGATTTGTTTGGTTCTTTTAGTCTTTTTGGTCTTCTCCGAGAAAGGTGTGCACCATGAAGCTGACTGGTCGCCAAAAGGATTTTCTCAGTAAGTTCCTCGACCTGTACCGAGAGGTTGACCGTCCCTTGCACTACGCGGTGCTGGCCGATAGGGTGGGAGTGACCAAGATCACCGCCTACGACATGCTGCGCCTGCTGGAAGAGCGGGGGCTGGTAGCCTCGGAGTACGTGTTGCCCGAAGGGGGTGGCCCAGGCCGCTCTAGCATTGTCTTTTCTCCGACAGAGAAGGCTGTCACTGTAATGGCGCAACTGGCGGGCGGGATCTGGGACGCGGCGGAGTGGGCCGGGGTCAAGGAACGCATCCTGACCGCTCTGCGGGAAGGCAGGGGCACGGACTATCAGAACCTGCTGGATGAGATCCTGCTCCGCATCCCGGAGCGCAAGTCGCCCATGCTCTATGCCGCGGAGATGATCACCGCCGTCCTGCTGAACCTGCATCAGTTGAAGGAAGATGCGAAAGCGAGCAGTCTGCTGGAAAACCTGCGCACTTTGGGATGGCCGAGGGAACTGGGCCTCAGCGCCCTGGCCGGCCTGACTCTGGGCCTCACCCTGGTGGAAAGGGCCAACCGTCGCGTCACTACGCTGCTGCTATCCTACACGCAGAAGTACCAGGATCACCTGGCCAGGCTGAGCGCTGAGAACAAGAAAAGGCTGTCCGACTTCGCCCAGGAGGTGATGAAGATCATGGGAATATGACCTCTCTTTTTTCGGGGAATTTTTAGGTTTTTTGGTTTTCTATATTTACTAGGAGGCGAAGTGATGATTCCCAAAGTAGAAAGGATGGAAGCAAGAATCATGAGCGGAGTGCCAGGACTTGTTCAAGCAGCCTCGAGTGTGTTGGAGAAAGTTTCTCAGAGGGTTGATGCCAGGTTGCGTTCATTGAGGTTATTGCAACGGAGCATACAGGCCCGAAGGATGTTGGATGTGGCAATAAGGGGCATTGAGGTGGAGCCCATCCCCGCCTATTTGGGCAATGGTAAGTCTGTGATTCTAGTGAGCAATTATCCCTCGGTTTCACAAACGCTGATGGCAGTCATGAAGGTCGGCTGTCGTTTGCCCGGACGAGAGATCCGAATAAAAGCAATTGCTAGAAAAGAGGTAGCAGCGGGATCAAACGTGCTGCTAAAGGTCCTGGGGGTGGATCAACAGATCTTCCCGGCCCTTAAGGACGAGTCCGGGAAATACACCTTGGCGCCCGAAACTCTCAAAAAGATTATGGCTCACCTCAACGGCCCAGGGAACGTTTTGTGGCTTTCCATCACAGGCAACACGAGGGGCAACGGCCTGTTGGAGCGCGACTTGAGAACCGGGGCGGCGTTGTTCTCTCTCAAGAAGAAAATCCCCATCGTGCCAATGGGGCTGGTGACCACTGAAAGAGGGGGAAAAACCAGAATAGTGAGGATCAGGTTTGGGGAGCCGATAAATCCACCGGAAGTGGGGAAATTGAGCGAGTTCGAAATGGGTGATTTTTGGGTGGATATTTCGCGGTTGATAATGTGCCAGATAGCGACTCTGCTACCATCCGGACAGCGGGGAGATTTTGAGGATGTTGAGAAAAAAGAGAGAGAGGCGAAGGAGAGGTTAAACCTGCTGTAAACGTCCTTTTGCTTTAGAGAAGGAGACGTGCTGCACATTCGTTATCCCTCTGGCCCGCTTGACAACAGAGGCCGAAGCGATATAATAGGGTCACGCCAATACCAGTGATCACTGATTATATCGGGAGGAGAGTTTGATAGTAAAGATGCTACACGTCGGCCCACTCCAGACCAACTGCTACATCGCGGGCTGCGAGGAGACGAAAGAGGGAGCCATCATTGATCCCGGCGGAGACGCAAAGGCCATCCTGGCCGAGGTGGAACGGCTGGGCCTGAAGATCAAATACGTCATCAACACCCACGGCCATTTCGACCACACCCTGGCCAACAAGGAGGTGGTGAAAGCCACGGAAGCATCCCTGGCCATTCACTCCGCCGACGCACCCATGTTGACCAAAGGGGGCGGAGCCCTCTTTTTCGGAATCGTAGGCAAGGGCAGCCCCCCGGTTGATACGATCTTGGACGAAGGCCAGGTGCTGACCCTGGGCAAGATCGAGTTCACGATTCTGCACACACCGGGCCACTCGTCGGGCAGCATCTGCCTCTACAGCGAAGAGGAAGGCGTGCTGTTCGATGGCGACGTCCTGTTCAACATGGGCATGGGGCGCTATGACCTACCTGGTGGCGACTACCGTGTCCTGATGGCCTCCATCCAGAGGCTGCTGGCCTTGCCCGATGAAACGACGGTCTATCCCGGCCACGGCCCGGCTACCACCATCGGACGCGAGCGGCGTAGCAATCCCTTCCTCTCGTAGCAACGAGGCAGTAAAGCCAAGCGGGCGCTCCTAACAGAGCGCCCACTGTCTTGTTGGACTATGGCACCGCTAGATTATTCGATCTCTACCAGCACCTGATCCTTCTCTACGTCGTCGCCCGGCTTCACGTGCACCGCCCGCACGGTGCCGCTCTGGTGGGCGTGGAGTTCGTTCTCCATCTTCATCGCCTCCAGCACGCAGACCGGGTCTCCCTCTGCGACTTTCTGGCCCGGCTCCACCATCACGCGGATGATCTTGCCCGGCATAATCGCCAGCACTGCACCGGCTTCGGCCTCGGTTACGGGAGGTGCAGCGGGGCCAGGCGCTACGGGCAAGGGAGCCACGGGCGTCACCGCCAGGCCGCTGACCTGCACCGTGTAGGGCTCCCCGCTCACAGTGGCCGTCTCTCCCTCCAGTGCGACGTCGTAGGCTATGCCGTCCACCAATACTGTGCCTTCATCCGTGACCTCCACGGCGAAGGGACGACCGTTGACGGTGATGGTGTCGCCCTCGACTAGCACAGGGTACTCAATGCCCTCTAACGTCAGGGTGAGTTCTTGCTTCACTTTGCTCTCTCCTCGGTCAAGAGACCAGACATCTCTAGCACCCGCTCGGCGCAGGTATGAGCTTCCCGGGCCAACCGAACATCCACAACTCGAAACTCGCAACCCGAAACTCGTTTACCGCCTCCCTCCTGCGCCGTCAATCAATCCCGTCCAGCGGCCTGTCCCCGGCCGCCAGGCAGTCTTCCACGGTGAAACCGCTGGGCCAGCAGGTGTGGTCCTGGCAGCGGCCTGTTCCTCCAATCGCTTGAGCAGCAGCCCAGTGATAGCTGCCACCACCGACTCCTTCCCGTCACCCCCTCTCGCACGTCGCTCCAAGAAGAGCCTAGCCACCTGCGGGAACAGGGCATAGGAGATAACGTCCTCCTCGCTCCGCGCCAGGTCGCCCAGAAGCGCAGCGACCTCCTCTCGCGCTTTCTCCATCCCGGGCGGGATCAGGTCGGCCGGGCGGCAGTCAATAGGCTCCTCGTCGCCGATGGCCAGCTTTTTCACCTCAGGGTCAATGGGGGCCGGCGGGCGGCCGTAGTAGCCTCGGACGTATTGCCGCACCTCCTCCGGGATGATCTTGTACCGCTCCCCCAGCACCACGTTGAGGGTGGCCTGGGTGCCGACGATCTGGCTGGAGGGAGTTACCAGCGGTGGGTAGCCAAGCTCTGCCCTCACGCGGGGGACTTCTGCCAGTACCTCCTCGTACTTGTCCTCGGCGTTCTGCCCCCGCAACTGGGAGACCAGATTGGAAAGCATGCCACCAGGGATCTGATACTGCAACACTCGCACATCCACCCCGAACATGCCGCTCTCGAAGCGGGCGTACTTGCGGCGTACCCTGGCGAAGTAGGCGGCGATCTCGGCCAGCAGCCTCAGATTCAGTCCTGTATCTCGCTCCGTCCCCTGCAGCATGGAAACGATGGACTCGGTGGGGGGATGGGAGGTGGTGAGGGAGAGAGATGAGATGGCGGTATCCACGATGTCTACTCCCGCCTCGACTGCTTTCAGATGAGCGGTGGTGGCCATGCCGCTGGTGGAGTGGGAGTGGAGGTGAATGGGCAGGTCGAACTCCTCCTTTAGGCGGCGGACCAATTCATAGGCCGCGTAGGGGGTGATCAGCCCGGCCATGTCCTTGATGCAGATGGAGTCGGCCCCCATGTCGGCCAGTTGGCGAGCCACGCCCACGAAGTAGTCAATGCTATAGGGCGGGCCAATGGTATAGGAGATGGAAGCTTGAACGTGGCCCCCCTCCCGCTTGACGACCTCCATCGCCCGGCGCATATTGCGCACGTCGTTGAGAGCGTCGAAGATGCGGAAGACGTCTATGCCATTGGCGTGGGCGTGAACGACGAATCGCTCCAACACATCGTCCGGGTAGTGATGGTAGCCTACCACATTCTGGCCCCGCAGCAGCATCAGGAAGGGGGTATTGGGCATTCGCTCTTTGAGACGGCGGATGCGGTCCCAGGGATTCTCGCCCAGGAATCGCATGGCGGAGTCGAAGGTCGCGCCGCCCCACATCTCCACCGCCCAGTAGCCCACCTGGTCTATTTTCTCGACGATGGGCAGCATGTCGTCGGTGCGCATGCGGGTGGCTAACAGGGATTGGTGGCCGTCGCGGAGCATTAGGTCGCAGATTTTTAGTGGGTTCATATTTCCTCCAGAACACGGATTGGCAGGATTATCTGATCTATCCGTTCTATCCGCCAATCCTGCCGATCCGTGTTCTACTAGTTGATCATACAGTCTCCAGAACACGGATTCGCGGGATTATCTGATTCATCCGCCAATCCTGCCAATCCGTGTTATTCCGCAAACAAATCCCGCGCCTTGAACATCAACACCAGAGCCCCCTGCTCCGATCGGGAGCGGTGCTTCTCACCGGCCAGAACTGCCAGGCTCTCCATCGGGCCCAACGTGACGCTGGTACCGTCGGCGTAGTCTATGGCCATCTCCCCCTCCAGCACCAGATACATCTCGTCTTTGGGATGCTGATGAAAGAGGTAGGTGCCCACAATGCGGACCAGATAGGCGCAGTAATCGTCCACTTGTCCAATTACGAGGTGCTTGAACGGGTCGCTTAACCTGGACGCCACTTCGCTAATTCTCGTTTTTCTCTCCATGGTGCTCCTCCGGACTGCTGGGTTGCCTGTGACTTGTGACCTGCAACTACAACGGTATATTCCCATGCTTCTTCGGCGGGTTCGTGTCCCGCTTGTCCTGCAAGAACTTCAGCGCCTCAATGAGACGGGGCCGGGTCTCCTGGGGCTCAATCACGTCGTCCACATAGCCTCGGGCGGCGGCGATGTAGGGGTTGGCGAACTGCTCCCGATACTCTTCCACCAGCAGTTCCCGCTCCGCATCGGGATCCTCGGCGGCAGCGATTTCCTTGCGGAAGATGATGTTGACTGCCCCATCCGGCCCCATCACCGCGATCTCTGCCGTGGGCCAGGCGTAGGAGATGTCACCCCGGGTGTGTTTGGAGCTCATCACGTCGTAGGCGCCGCCGTAGGCCTTGCGGGTGATGATGGTGATCTTTGGGACAGTGGCCTCGCAGTAGGCATAGAGCAGTTTGGCTCCATTGAGGATGATCCCGCCGTGCTCCTGCTCCACCCCCGGCAGGAAGCCGGGCACGTCCACGAAGGTGACCAGAGGGATGTTGAAAGCATCGCAGAAGCGGATGAAGCGGGCGCCTTTTCGAGAGGCGTCAATGTCCAAAACCCCGGCCAGGATCATCGGCTGCTGGGCGATGATGCCCACGCTGAAGCCACCTAGTCGGGCGAACCCCACGATGATGTTCTGCGCCCAGTGCTCGTGTACCTCCAGGAACTGGCCGTCGTCCACCACGTGGCGGATGACGTCTTTCATATCGTAGGCTCTGGTCGGGCTGTCGGGGATAATGGTCTTCAGTTCCTCGTCCATCCGATCCTCCGGGTCGGCAGTGGGGACAAAGGGCGGATCCTCCAGGTTGTTCTGGGGAATATAGCTGAGCAATTGGCGAGTGAGGGCCAGGCAGTGCTCCTCGTTCTCGGCGGCAAAGTGGGCCACTCCGCTCTTGGAGGCGTGGGTCATGGCCCCGCCCAGCTCCTCGAAGGTCACTTCCTCGCGGGTGACAGCTCGAACGACGTCAGGGCCAGTGATGAACATGTGACTGGTGTCCTTGGTCATCAGCACGAAGTCGGTCATGGCCGGGGAGTAGACGGCGCCGCCGGCACAGGGCCCCATGATGGCGGAGATCTGGGGGATGGCGCCGGAGGCCAGGACGTTGCGCAGGAAGATGTAGGCGTAGCCAGCCAGGGAGACTACCCCCTCCTGGATGCGAGCGCCGCCGGAGTCGTTGAGACCGATGACGGGCGCGCCGCTCTTCATCGCCAAATCCATGATCTTGCACACCTTCTCGGCGTGCACCTCGGAGAGGCTGCCTCCGAAGACGGTGAAGTCCTGGGAGAAGACGTAGACCCGGCGGCCGTTGATAGTGCCCCAGCCAGTGATCACGCTATCGCCCAGGTACTTTCTCTCCTCCATTCCGAAGCCGACGGCGCGGTGCACGGCGAACATATCCAGTTCGCGGAAGGAACCGGGGTCAAGCAGTTTTTCCACCCGCTCGCGGGCGGTCATCTTGCCCCTGGCGTGCTGGCGGTCAATGCGCTCCTGTCCGCCGCCCAAACGGGCCTGCTCCCGCATCTGGTGCAGTTGCTCGATCTTGTGATCAATGCTCATGGCTTGCCTCCCTAAGAGATAGTGCTCATATCCCTGCCTGGCTTCCTGGACATCGGTCTCTCGCCTTTCCCTACAGAGAAAGCGATACCCCATTTAGCCAAGATCGGCCAATGACTTGGCCCATTCCCACATCGGCCCCGGTGAATTCATGGAAACGTACTTTTGAAAGAGACGGATACTCTCCCGCCTGAGTAGTTCGACAATGTTAAGTTTAGACCTCCGAGGTCTCCAATGGGTGATTGCACCCGTCGAAATGCCTGCAAAAGCTACGATTTCGCCATCCTAGAGCTGTTTCACAGACCTCGGAGGTCTGACGCGGGCGAAGTTAACATTGTCAAGGTAGTCCCCCTTCGATGTTCGGCAATTGGTATTCGGGGAAATCCTCTCGGCATGTATCAAGAAGCGCTGTTCCCTTCTCTCCGCCGTAGTCGCACTGGAAATGACTTCCCCATCGAGCACAACCAGAGCTGCGATGGGAAACTCACCTTGCTCAAGAGCGCTTTCAGCCAACTCCAGGATCCGGCGCATGTAGTATTCAGGTGTCCATTCTATTCCATGTTTGACCAGATGCTGCATAGCGCCACCGCCATTACGCTCCCCGCCGAAACCCAAGATAACGTGGAACACGCTCGCAGTATCGCGCATAATTCTCGCCATGTTGGTCGAATAAATGCTCTTCTTCTGTGAGTACCATCAGATGAGCGATAGCGCCGTATAGGATCACCCAACCCAGAGCATACCACGACGGCCATTGCACGGCTGACCCAATGACCAGTAGAGAACCGCCCACTATCTGAGGATTCCTTGTCACGCGATACGGGCCGGTCTCAACCAACGCTCTGACTTCCAGCCCAAACGCTCGCAGCAGTCCGAACCAGAACATCGTGATGAAGGCCAAGACCAGACCAACCGCTTGTATTCAAACTGAATGTCGGCCGCCTCCGTGCCAGGGTTGTAGGCCACGCCCCCGCCAATGTCCCGCACTGTGATCGTGACATGCCGGACCGCAGCCGACGCAAACAGAGCCAGATGCTTGTCAACTTCTTCCTCCATGCCTGCGCCGGAACACAACACTTCCAGTCTAATCAAGCCTAAAGCGCGCTCTCTATCGCCATCGAGGATAGCTGACAGGTATTGTTCAGCTACTCCCTTGGTTGAGCGATCTTCAGGCGAGGCCACATCGGTAAGGAGGATGACGAATGTGACGAGCACGGTGCTGATCAGCAATACACCCAGGGTCACAAATAGAATCTTCTTCTTGGCAGTTGCCGTTCGACCAGGCCTCATGATTTGTCACATGCGACTCAACGCACCGCTCCCCGCATCAACTCCTGCCCATTTGGGGGCCGCTATCAGTGAGAGACAGAGAACACCTTCGACACGATTCTCCAACCCTCCTCGAACCTGTACAACAGCATATAGTCCGTCGAGAAGAACGTGTCCCCCTTGTACACCTCAAGCTTCGCGACCGCTGCATCGCCCGCAGCATCTATCAACAGGAACTCACAAGTCGTCTCTGCGCTCCATAGCTCTGGATTCTCAGCCTTCAGGGCTTCAATCCTGTCGAACCACTCCTCAAGGCCGACCTTCAGCATGGTGTTGTCTTGCAGCACCAACATAGTGAAGTCCTGGTGAAACCCGCTCCTCACGGTGGCCTCGTCCTGGGTTTCGTGAATTCCCTGGATGTACGATTCTTCGATCACTCGTCTGATGGCCTCTCTCGCAGCCTGCTCCATTCTCAGTCCTCCTTATTTTTCAGCCCACCTTCTCCACGATGAGGACGAAGTCCACAAAGGTGGCAGGGAAGGGGGTAACGTTCGGGATGATGGCCACGACTTCGCCCTCCAGGCTGTTCAGGAATTGCTCCAATCTCGTTTGGTCCACTGTCATCCTGAGGTTGAATCGGTGAACTCGGTATTTCATTTTCTCGCCTCCTAATTCTAGCTTGTGTAGAGTGCTTTGTAGCCAGGCTCCTCGCGAATGGACGCCAGGTCAGCATCCTCTTTCGACCATTCTGTAAGCTCCGGGTTCAGCTCCAGTGCCTCCCGCAGTTTCTCTATGGCTGTCTCTGTCTCCCCGGCCAGGGCGTAGTGACAGGCCAGGTTGTATCGCACCGTCCCCTGCCAGCTCTGGCTCTCATCCAGCTCCGAGAGCAGCTTCGCCGCCGCCTCCTGCAACTGCGTCGCGTACTCTTTCTCCCCGCGCTCTACGAGGAGTGGGCCCAAGTGCATGGCCAGGGGATGAATGGTACCAGTCCCCACGATCACCCTCCACAAGGGCCGCTCCCCTTGCCAGGGCAGGGTTTCTGTGCCTCTCAGCTCGGCTTCGCTCGTCTTCTCCACGTGCTCAACGAGCTGACGGCTCGCCTTTGCTGCTTCCACGAGAATCTCCGACCACGAACGATCCCGATTCTCCTCGAAGACCTTGGCGTTCACCGCCTCGTAGTCTTCGTCCCTCACAGGAGTCTTCCCGCGGGTGGCCGCTCCCAGGTTCTCCGCCAGCCGCGTTTTCCAGGCAGCCAGATGGGCAATCGTGTCCTTGGCGGACCACCGATCCGGCTCGCCTCGAACCGACCGTTCGTCCTCCGACAGTCTGGCGAACAGGGCTTGCTCCTCTTCGGATGCCTGCTCAATGAGTTCTATCAGTTTGGATTTGAGTTTCATCGTTGTCCCTCCTTTTCTTTTCTTCTCTTCACTCATTTCGTATCTCCTATTCCTCTGTCCAGTGAACGCACCGCTGGCAGAATGTAACGAGTGATGATCTCATCTACTGGCTCGTCCCCTACGTAGCTCCCGCCAGTGAATACGACCACCATATCCAAACTGGGAAAGATCGTGATTCTCTGTCCTCCCCAGCCAGCCGCGTAGAACGAATCTACAGAGGTTGAACCTGCATGGTACGTCCTTAGCCACCACTGATAGCCATACCCATCGGCCCATAAGGGTGAAGCGTGCTTCTTGGTTGACTCCTCGACCCACTTCTCTGAGACGATTCGCTTACCCTGCCAAAGGCCACCATTCAAGAACAGATACCCAAGCTTGGCCATGTCCCTGGGCCGCAGTTTGAGGTTGCCGGACGCATGGATCATATCGGGATTGATGTGATCCCATTCATAGTTGGTGATGCCAAGAGGGGCAAACAGGTACTTCGCGGCAAAATCGTCCATTCTCAATCCTGTAGCTTCTCGGATGACTTCGCCCAGCAGGTTCGTTCCTCCACCGTTGTAGTACCACCTTGTGCCGGGTTCGTCAACGACAGGTTTTGCCAGAATGTATTCCTCGGGATCAGAAACGAAGAACAGTTGGACGAGATCGTTGTTTGTGTCGCTGATGGGAACTTCCATGCCGTTCCATTCTAACCCCGAAGTCATGGTCAGCAGATGATACAAGGTGATTCCGTCTTTGCTTTCGTCATTCAGACTGGCATACTCAGGAAAGAAGGCAAAAACCTTCTCATCTACCCCTTGAATGAAACCCTTGTCTATGGCAATGCCCACCAAAGCAGAGGTAAAGCTCTTGGTGACCGAAGCCAGATTGTGAATCGTATCGGGCCCGTAATCGGTGAGTTCTCCCCGGAACTGATCGCCGTTGTAGTCCCACGTGTAGCCGCTGAAGTACTCCTCGAAAACGAGCTTGCCATCTTTCACGATTAGAATGCTGTGAACGTTCTCATAGGTATCGTCGTGAATGTGCTCGACTGCTTCGCCGATTTTTCCTTTGTCTATCCCAACCTCGGCCAGGCTTTCTGTCTGCCAACCATCGTTCGTTTGCTCGGGTACAGGAGATGTCTGCGCTGGAGCGCAGGAGGCGAGCAAGACAGTGCAGATCAGGGCGAATAATGCCGCTTTCTTCGATAGCTTAGAGCCAACGGCTCGGAGCGAGTAGCTAGACCACATACTCTCCTTTCTCACTCAGTTCAAGTCCCATAACCCAGCGGGAACCTCTTTGCCTCGCTACCACCTACCGCTTGAAGCCTGATAAGCAGTAATGAAACGTCGTATCCAAATGGAGTTCTGCTATGTCAAGGCCGCCGAATACTTCCCGCAGCTCCTGTGGGGTGAAGTAGTGATGAGGCAGCCCTCTTTCAGGCCCATCCAACGGTATGAAGGTGTTTGGTTCTACTTGCTCAAAGCTCTTCGTCCAGGAGGAGAACGGCCCGCCGTTCTTCAGCCCGGGCACGGTGACAAACAAGAATCCGCCCCTTTTGAGAACCCGCGTTATCTCCTGGACGATCTTCCTGATCGTTGCGATGTCTGCATGATGGATCACCTGCACTGAGATCACCGCATCAAAGAATCCGTCCGCATAAGGCAGCCTCTCCGTCATACTCTGCAGTTGCAGGTCAGCTTCCAAACCCTCTTCCGCCAGCCACCGACGGGTTACGCTTATCCCTTCGGGGGAATTATCGAGCCCAAAGACTGAGAATCCCCTTCTGGCAAGGTACACGACGTGTCTCCCAGTACCGCTACCCAGATCTAAGACGGTGCTCGCCCCACTGTCCTTCAACGACTGCGCTACTCTGGGCATGTCTTCGTGAGGCTCTGTGAGTACCCTGTCTTGCTGCTTGAAGATCTCATTCCAAACGGATGAGTTGCCCGGCACGCTCACCTCAGACCATGCCATTAGTCGTTCTCGTCAATCTCAACCACAACTCTGGCGGGAATGGCATCAACGTTTTCGATTTTCAAGGGAAAGCAGTAGACCTTGAACACCTTTCCGGGGATGGCGGAAAGGTTGGCAAGGTTTTCTATGACGAAAACGTTGTTCTTGATCAACAGTCTGTCATATTCGCCATGCCGACGATCTCGCCCCAGCCCCAGGGCGTCAATCCCAACGGCATTGATCTGCTTTGAAACGAGCCACTGTACGACCTCAGTGGAGAGCTCAGGGTGGTTGTAGTATTCCTCTGTATGGACGAACTTGCTCCAGTCGGTCCGGAAGAACACGAAGTCTCCGCTTGCGATTTCGACCTGGTACTCGATATCGTCCAATCGGATTTCGCTTCCGGACGCCTGGGTAACGTCTAGCAGTTTTCCCCTGCCGACCATTCGTTCGGGTTCGATACGGTTCTCGGCAAATACCAGGTCCACGTGGGTGGCCGTGTGGGCTGACAAGGAGAGAACGATGGATTCGTATTCTCCCTCAGACTCATGGTAGAACCTGCGCGAGGCGATCTCGACTGGCGGCGTTCCCAGACGGAACACGGAACCGGCAGTTATGGGCATTGAAACGTCAATGAACATCGTAGTTTCCCTCCTTCTTGGCCACGAATATCAACTCGCCCGGATACTTCGACCCATAAGGGCTCTTGTCATAGTCTGCATAGACTTGCTCAACCTCAAACCCACATCGCGCCAGCAGGTGCTCGGCCTCAAATCTGAACAGGTAGCGCATGGGAAACGCATGGACCAGCCTCTCTTCCCGACCATCGGGATGGCTCACGTAATAGATCAGTTGAACGTAGATGACTTGGTTGAAGCGGTCTCGCGACACAATCTTGTGGCGGCGGACAACCCGTCGCCCGTCGGGAGTGGTGAATTCGGGCTCGTCGCCCCCTTCCTGCCCCACATCGTCCCTGGTCAACGATTCCAGAGAGGGGTTGAAGATATCGAGAATCAGCCGACCACCCTTCACCAGGTGGCGGTGAATGCACTTTAGACATGATATCTGGTCATCCACCGTCGTCAGATGCTGGAAAGGTCGAAAGGGCGTCGTTATCAGCTTGAAGGCTTGCCCCAGTGCAAACTGGCGCATGTCTGCTTCCACCAACTGGACTCTGGATTGAACCTCCTCTGGCTCTTTCAGCAGTCGTTCCCGACACACGTCCAGCATGTGCGGCGACAAGTCGAGGCCGACGATCTCGATCCCTGCCCGGGCCGTAGGAATCAAGATCCGCCCTGTTCCACAGCCAATCTCCAGCTCCGGCCCTCCCGATTCTGTGGCGGCCTCCACGAAGAAAGGCACATCTGGTCGGTCGCGGTACGGCACGACGTGGTCGTAGAGATCGGCGATGAATGCATAGTCCTCATATCCTCCAGCGCGATCCATAGAAACCTCCTTAATCAGCTCTTATTTGGGCATCTGCAATGAGTTGATCCGCCATATTGTGTTGAGCCGGTTCATTCAATGCGATATCTCTGCCCGTTGTTTGGTCTGTTCATTTCCCAATCGCCTTTCTGATCCATTCCCTAGCGATCTCATGTTGCGACGAGTAGGCCTCCCAAACCTCCCTGGCCCATTCATGCACGCGCGCGGCAAACTCTGCCTCGGTCTCTGCATCATAAACATATCGAATCGTCAGCGCGCCTCGGCAATCAGGTTCTGTGGGTCTGGTAATGCCGATGGCTTCCGCGGGGCCATTCAGCCATCTTTGGAGGGCGGCATAGACCGATTTGGCGCCGTTGTACTCCACGCCGCAACATAGGCCCGTAAAATGAGCGGCGTAAGACTTGGCCGATTTACAACTGCGTTTTGGGTGCTGCATTCCAAAGGTGTCTACGACCAACCGGGCCAGCGCAGCCGTGTCTGGAGACTCCGCCCATCTTAACCCCAGCGGGGTCAGGATGGACATGAAGAGTTCGTCACAACTGGTGAACTCAGCCGGCACCTCGGCGCCGCACTCGGTACATTTGGAGTCCACAAGGTCAGGGGCGACGAATTTGCTGAGATCGCGTGGCATGGCCTCCTCCTCAAGCCAACCAGATCTTACGTTAGCTCCTGTACTGGGCCATGCCCAGGGTAGGCCACGTGCACGTTATGGGCGCGGATCTGCTCCCAACATTGCTGGACGGAAGGCGTTAGATATTCCGCGATGGATACGGGCGGTAAATCACCGGTGAATGCGACCCCAGTATCAAGAATCAAGGTGATACTATCATCTGAATGGCCTGGGGTGATGATAATCTCACCATCAATACCAAGACTGCGCAAAAACACTCGGCTCTCGGCCGTATGGACGTGGACGTTGTCGTTGAGCGCAATGTCACCATAATTGTATTTTGGTTTTATGTATTGTTTGAGCGCTGGAATGGCGGCGACCTGGTTCTCAAGGACGATAAGCCTGACCCCTTTCTGTTTCAATTCTTGGGCGAGGCCTGCGTGGTCGGGATGATAATGGGTGATGAGCAGGTGTGTGATGTTGGAGGGCGGTATTCCTATACGCTTGAGCGCGTGGAGCAGTTTTGGCAGAGTGCCTGGCCATCCTATGTCAATGAGGAGTTTCGCTTTGGCCGTTTCTATCACATAATAATTGCTTGAATCATAGCCGACATTTACAATATTCAGCATAGACACTTTCTCCTACAGTCATCTTCCTGATCCCCCCACAGGGGGCACTATACCGAAAGTCTCTGCTTGGCATGGCCTAGCTGATGGCCGCAACGCCAGCACATCATTGCCTATCGTGGACCGTCCGCTCACGGAACCGCCCAGTGCCGTCGAATCTGTGTTTGCTCCATTGGTCACTTGACCACACATAGCGCCTGTCTTAGAGCAAATCAAAGAGCTCCTTCTTGAAACTGTCAGTGTCAATCTGTTTAGACATGTGTCCTCCTACTCGTTAAGCAAGAATTCCATTGCTTTGTCTTTGATTCTCTCCATAGTTCTTGTATCAACAGTTTCTTCTGCATATTCTAGAACTAAGCTGAGTTTTCCAGCACAAGTAACGGCACCTAATACTAAATTGACCAAAGCCAAGGGATAAGCACCACCAGGATTCATGATCAAACGATCTAACTCCAATGACCCGTAATTTCTCGGAAAATCCAGACGAGTGAGATTCGTGACAGCCGTTCCCATGTTGATCCTATCAAGAGAGTCCATCTTTTCTCTTTTGAGAACAGATAAGATCACGTCATCCCGCTTGCTGAAGGCAGAAAGCTTGTGATACCTTGTAAAATCCGGTGGGACAAGCCCGCCAATCATCTTGAAACTAAAGGATTCCAGAATGCCTGGTTCGAGATAGCACCATGTTATGGGTTCTTTGAACAGATTCTTGTTTGTATAGAGTGGCTTGAGTTTGCGGTGAAGCTTTCGGGCATTTTCCCAGAAGCTGATCTTTCGGTCATATTTGTATTTCAGGGTTACTCCCCCAGCATAAAAGCCCATGACTTCACCTGCAGGTCTCTGAAGGCGGTTCCTCAAACTACCAGCAACAACTATACTTGAATGATAGGGTTTATCGCCCTGGACACCGTACTGTGCACCTACAGAGGCAGTAGTTAATGCACTGTTTACAGTCACTTCTTCTTTTCTACATCGCTCAACTAATGCAGAGGTCTGAGCCTCGGACAGCTCAACGGAGAGCATTTGATGTTTGTAATTCTTCCAATAAGCTTCATTGAGGTTTCTGTAATCTTCTTGATCGAAGAATACCTTGTCACCTTCCCATTTCTTGTTTATCCGATTCATAAGGAACCTGACAACAGCGTTAAGTGAGACTTCTTTCGGCATAGTATCTCTGTCAATTGGAACCGGGTCAGGTAGCACTTCCACTTCTCGGGTCGGATCCCCAAGATGAAGCATTAAGTCCCTTGCAAGATACGCTAATGACATGCCATCACAAATGATATGATGGCAAAAAATGATCAACTCAGATTGGATGGGAGATTGAACCAAAATAAACCGTATAGCTGGCTGTGTATCAAATTCAAAAGGAATCTGACATTCCTCATGGAACACGTCAATCCAATGATCATCAGATTCTCGAGGTACGACCTTTACTGGGATTTCTTTGACCCCGTCCGATGTAAACCATAGGACGTGATCATTGTCGTCCATAATCCGAACCCTGAGATTTGGATGTCTCTGCTGGACTTTGGCAACGGCGTTCTTTAACAGACTTTCGGACACATTTCCCTTAATCCGCGCTACAACAGTTACGATAGAATAAGGAGCTCGTGCAAACATTCGCTCTAAGGGAGTTGTTCTTCTTTCATATTTCTTGACTTCTGGGTTTTCTAACATAGTCTTCAAGTCCTTTCTAAAGTTTACTGAACTTCTTGGTGACATGGTCGAAGACGACACTGCTAACTGTCCTTGCCCCTTGAAAACGCACATCATCCCACTGCCGCCCAACTCGCTACTACACGGATGACCTTGTACCTACCCCCCCCAAAAAAGGGGTACTATGCCGAAAGTCTCCGCATGGCATGGCCTAGCTGATGGCCGCAACGTCGGCCTGGGGAGATGGTTTCCACGCCTGGGTCGGGCTAGACCCCGTAGACTTCGTCGTAATCCTCTATCGCCGCCACCACCACTTGCAGCGCATACTCGCGGTCGAATACCTTCTTGATGGACATCTGCGATGTCCCTCGGGCCGTCATCTTGTAGGTGCTGAAGTAGTGCTGCAGTCGCTCGACCAGGATGTCGGGTACCTGCGAAACGTCCTCAACGTTTTTCCAGAACACATCGTTCTCCAGCACGGCGATGATCTTGTCATCGGCCTCACCGCCATCAATGGCTTGAAGCCCTCCGACCACTCGAGCATTCAGGATCACCTCAGCGCGGGTGAGGGGTCTTTCACTGATGACGCAAATGTCCAACGGATCGCCATCGCCGCGTTCAGCTTCAGGGGACAAGGCATGCACTCTGCGGCCACAATAAGTGCGGGGGATGAACCCGTAGAGCGTCGGAGGCTGCGAGGAGGTGCGTTGCGGCCTGTCCACGCGCATGTAGCCAGTCACCTTGTCTATTTCATACTTCACCAAGTCGAACGGCGTGATCTCGATGTAGGCATGCACGATGCGGGGTGGCTCCGGGCCAACCTCCAGTCCGTGCCAGGGATGAGGTCTCCAGCGGTAAAACGGGTCAGGGAAAACCATGTGATACCTCCATCCATTGGTGTTAGCTTAAGGCTCAAAGGTCCGTCCCCGGGGCGCCCCGGGGCCTGTCCTGAGCTGTCATCCTGAGCTTGTCGAAGGGCTGCCGAAGGGATGGGGCTCAGAGCTTAAAATGGCTACTCACTGCGAAGGTGGGCGTGAAAGACTTTGTTGAACTCGTCCGGCTTTTCGGGGGTGCTTGCTCATGGAGCCGTCGGTGATAATACGCGCCCCCAGCACGTGATTGCGCGGCCAGTTCTTGCGTAGCAACAGGGCCCCAGCACCAGCGCCAATGTTGAAGAGGAGAGTAGTGTCAAGGGTCCTGAAGTTGATGAAATCGCCGATACGGTAGCCGCCGCCGATGAGCACCTTATTGATGTCGGGATCGGCGATCATCATGTCCTTGGCCATCTTGAGGGCCGCAACCGTGGTGCAGCAGCGCGTATGGATGTCTATCCCCCAGGCCCGCGTAGCGCCGATCTCGTAGGCCAGGTGAATGCCCGACGTCCACAGCAGGTACTCCCGCCACTCCTCGGTGGTGCACAGCACCACGTCAATTTCCTTTGGTGGGATGTCGGTCTTGGACAGGCAGTCCTGGGCGGCCTTGATGGCCATCTCGTTGGGATGGTCGTCCGGGCCGGCTATATGCTTCTGATTGATCCCCAGCTTCTCACGGACCACCCATTCGGGCAGCCCACTCTGTTCCGCGATGTCCGTCGCCGTCAGAACCGTCTCGGGGAGGTACATGCCGACGCTGGCGATACCGACGGAAATCGAGTCAGAAGGTGGGGAACTTCTGTCTTTGGTCTTCGTATCCATCCAATCTCTGATATCTAATCTCCAATTGATGAGTTTGTTCCCGCGAATGTAGTCCCCGACAAACTGGCGGAAGGCCGCCCCCGCGACATGAAGGTGCGGTTGACCGCCCACTCACCGAACTGCACTCAAGGCTATCCATTGCAGCCCAAGCACTCCACCTGTCATTTACGCGGTAGCAAAAACCAGGTTCCGAGAAGCAGGAGCGCCAGACCGGCGATCCGAGCCGCACCCAGCGGGATTGGCTCAGCGCCTCCCCAACCCAGGCTATCGGCTGCAACAGCAACCACCATCTGCCCCAGAATGATTGCCGACAGGCCAGCCGCTATTCCTATCCGGGGCAAGGAAAACGCAATCCCTGTGATGATTGCAATGCCGAGTACGCCAGAAGCCAATATGGTCAATGAGGTTGTCCCCTTCAAAGCTCCCCACTGCAGCGCGTCCTGTCTAGGCGCCAAGAGAAGTAGAACGCCAGCTACCACACCGCCAGCAAAGTTAACCAGCAGACCAGTGCCTGTAGGGCCCACCAGTCTCCCAGCCCAGTTGTTTAGGGTACTCTGTAGCCCAATGGCTATCCCACTCCCCGCTGCCACAACAAGCGCAACGATCATTCCTTTTTGCAAGATATATTCTCCTCATCGCCTATCGCAGTCGTCCACTCACCGAACCGCCCAACGCCGTCGAAGCCGCGCCGCTCTGGAGGGCAACCCTGTAATCACTCCAGGTGCTTGAGCGTGGTCTCAGGTTCGCGGTAGCGACGATAATAGCGGGTGAGCGTTGCATGAGTGAAGAACCGGATGCAGCGATATCCAGTTGGAGGGCATGTCTATGCCCGCCGCGCCACGGATATGATAGCCTTTCAGCGCGAGAATGAGCGCAACGAGTAGCGTAGCCGTTCCCTCGAACCCCGGCAAGTAGGTCGAGCCGATCTTGACCCCAGCGCGGGTAGCGATGACCACAGCTTGCGTGTGGCGGCGACGCGGTAGGCGGAGAGCAAAACTCAGCACGGCCCACGGCGCAGTGAAGCCGTGCGTCGGCATCACCAGTCCCAGGAGCGCCGTCTCGCCCTGGCCGATTCCTTCCGAAGGATGGGCCGACTGGATGGAACGCACAGTGACGGCAGTTCCCGCATCGCGCACTGCGTCGGCCATCCAGGCGGTCACGCGGTAGGAGTTGCCCGTGCCAGTGTAGAAGTAGAAAATGGCTTCTCGATAGGTCATGGTTTCACCTTTTGCTTACCTCTGGCTGGTAAAGTCCACCTCATAGAACGCTCCACCTTCAGGCAACACTACATACCATTCGTCTGTGTAATCTATGCCTATCGTCACGTTCTGTGGTTGGCACTCGAGCACATGTCCCCCCGCCGTTCTATCCTCAGTGAGGAAGTGAAAATGGTAACCCGACGCATTGACGCCTTCCATGTAACCAGGAAGCCGAAATCCCACCATTACGCCTGTGACATCTTGAAACTCGAAGATGGGTTGATTCTCCAGCACCTCGACGAGGGGAGGATAAGGCTTAGTTTGCCTGGGGACACTCCTCGCCTTGAGATAGGCGAAAGTCCCCTCCAGTTTGAAGGCATAGGGAATGTTTTCGGTGGGCAACAAGCTGTCCAACAGTTCCTCCAATTGCGTACAATCCATCGCTTTGTCTGACGATGCGGTCTGGTCGGGTTCAAAGAAAGTTACCACGGCAAACGGCGATTTCATCGTATCGTCAACGCGATAAGCGATCCCGTCTGCTTTGATTTGATAAACCTGATGGTCTATTTCAATCATTTCTCCATCAAGGGCATCAAACGTACCTAACCCAAAGTCTCCGTGCTCTCTCAATTCCCCAAAGGTCATGTCTCCATCATAGACCCCTTCCAGTAGGGCATCGAGTGTCGAAGTCTGAAATAGCACGTCGTCTTTGTCGTCCGGCTGCTGTTGTAGAGATGCGCACCCAAAGATAGAGACGCTGAAAAGGATTCCCAGCAATATGTAAGCAGTGATTTTCATCTTATCTTGTCTCCTTGTGTGGATAGGTAGTGGTAAAGTTGGCGGACTATCGGCACGTGGTTCTGCTTGTTGGCCTGCGCTCTATGAAGGAACAGTACAAAGAAGCAGAGCCAGAAGAGCAGGTAATGTCGTTTGGGAGTCAAACGTATGCCGCCCTTGCAGCACCTGCCATCCCAACCCAGCCGTGCTCAGTATGCAAACGACAAAGAAGGTGTATCGCCGCCACGTTTCCATGTTTTTCCCCCATATCGCAACATGGTATCACAGGAGGGAACAAACGTCAAGTGGAAGAGTGATTTACCGCCAGTCGCCAGCGGGCAACCCCCCAGCTCACCAAACTCCCCAGCGGGATGACTAAAAAGCCCAGGCAGGGCCTGACGGGGGGCGTTTCCTCCGGCGGGACAGTCGGCGTGGGTGTGGCAGTTGGTATGGCCGTTGCGGCGTCCGTCGGAGTAGGTATATGGGTCGGTGTGGCCGTTGAGGCGACCGTTGGCATGGATGTGTAGGTCGGCGTGCTCGCCGGGGTGAGCGTCGGGGGGACGATGGTGACCGCCGGCATCGTCGGGAAGCGAACGGGAGTAGGGATAGAATCCACCGGGTAGCCCAACCAGGCTCGCCACCCCATCTCAAGCTGCGCCATATCCAACCCCATCGTTTGGACCAGTGCATCCTCAAAGAGGACATTGTCCGCCAGGGTGAGGATCAGCTCTCCCAGCGTCTCTTCCCCGTAGGTCTCAACCAGATAGGCTACCAGGCTGTAGGCCACGGCGTACCATAGCCCCACCTCCCCGTGGGCAACGCCCCCACCCCGGGTCATGACGGGTAAGGTTTGCAGCTTGCCCTCCTCTGCTGCATCCAGTACCAGGGTCATGTCCCGGCTGTGGTCGCGTCGCTCGTTGTAGATTGCGATCCCTTCGTTGAACCAGGTGGGAACAGGGAGCCAGGTGTCGCGCAGGATTTCGCCGTAGAAGACATGAGCCAGCTCGTGAGGGACCACGGCCTCGGTGAACCAATTTAGATCGTAGCCCCACTGAACGGTGATACCAGAGAAGGTCTGTCCACCGACCCAGTCCTCACAAGTCCGAGGGGCATAGAAAGCGCAGAAATCCTCCTGATTGTTGTAAATGACCACGCGAATGGCTCGTTCGGTGGTGGCGCCAGTGACATGGGCCACGTGGTCGTATGCCTCCCGCGATGCCTGGAAGAGGGCTTCCCCAAAGGAGTCAGGCTGGTCGTACCAGAAGACTATCACGCGATCATCCTCCAGCCACTGCCAGTCGTGAGTGGTGTCCGTGTACTCAGTCCGCACTGGCCTGGTGGTTAGCGTCTCCCCCGTGCTGTCCTTCACCTCCCAATAGTAGGTGATCTCGACGAACGGGGGGATCGTCTCGGCAAAGGTGTTCCAAACAGCAGCAAGTTCCACCTGTGGAGCAGGTGCGAAGGGCTCCGAGGCCAGCAGCCGCATCGTCTCCTCCCATCCCACCTGGAGATACAGAGTGGCCTTCACGATCTCCCCCGCGTCGCTGCGCACCACCAGGCTGAAGGTGAGGTCTTCGGGGAAATGGCTTTCCACCGCTTGGGTCGCCACCTGAATCGGCGTCCGCTGCGCAGCAGCGGCGGATAGGGGGGGCATCAAGACCAACACTAGAGCAAGAACTACCCTTCCCATCACAGCTCCCTTGATCGAGATCGAATCCCGAATACCACCCCTGAGCAGGGTATGGTCGCTTTCACCTGGCTCTCCCGCCACCGAACCGTCCAATACCATCGAAGCCACTTCGCTCCTGGCAGTTGCCGTTCAGCTGAGCTTGCCGAAGCTACGTGCGGACTTTCGCGATTAGCAGACGACAGCCTGCAAGGCACACGAGCGAGTTGTCAGGCCGCTTTCCAGACTTTCAGGACCCACTGATTTGACAAAAACCCCAAAATACATATACTTACATATAGACACGATCAATTTCGCAGGAGAACAGCCCAATGGTTGAGACCGCATACAGTACTCGACAGGTTGCAGATATGGCAGGTGTCCACAGAGATACTCTCTTGCGTTGGCTTCGGGAAGGGCGCATACCGGAACCCAGTCGTGACCGCAACAATTGGCGCGTTTTCACGTCCGAAGAAGCCGAAACCATTGTGCACTATGCAAAAGGTACAACCCCGTCTACGTTCAGTGCCGTGCGTGATGCACAGCTCGCATACCATCTCAGCCTGCCCTACGCCGACTCTATACCCAGGCTTTGTAAGTTGGACTGGGACTTTGTTGATGCCAACACTAGATACCTCACTCACTCTATTCATCCCTATCCAGCCAAGTTCATTCCCCAAATCCCCAACGCCATCATTCAAGAGCTTTCATCAGTCAACGAGACGATCCTCGACCCTTTCTGCGGTAGCGGTACCACATTGGTCGAGGCCCTACGTCTAGGACGCCGTGCTATCGGCGTAGATGCGAACCCACTGGCTTGCCTTATCAGCCAAGCCAAAACCACTCGCCTTAGCGAAGAGGAGGCCGAAATCCTTCATGTATTGGCAGACGAGACCGCGAGTGTGGGTCAACAGGCTCACATTGGAACACTGCCTTTGTTCCCTGACCTCCCTCCAGTTCCCATATCTGAAGATGATCGTCCTATATCCAAAGGTATCACAGAGTGGTTCGATCAACACGTTATAGACGAGCTCGCTTTTATCAAGAAGAAATGTCTTGCACTGCCATCTAGTCAACTCCGCCCACTAGCCTTGGCAGCCTTCTCATCAATTATCGTTGCAGTTTCCCAACAGGATTCAGATACCCGCTATGTTCATCGTGAAAAGAACATTATGCCTGGCGATACGCTTCAGCGATTCAGCCGGGCTTTGGCTCAGGTCATTCGACGCGCCCTTGAGCTCACTGCTGAAATAGATGCGAGAGTAACTGCTCAAGTACTCAAGGCCAACGTTCTTGATGGTCCTCAAGTTGGCCAAGTTGATCTCGTCGTTTGCTCTCCTCCCTACCCCAATGCTTTTAGCTATCACCTTTATCATCGCACTCGCATGGAATGGCTAGACATGGATCAGCAGCGATTCAAGGGTGAGGAGATTGGCAGTCATCGAAAGTATAGTCGCAAAGGACCGAATGCCGCTACCGTAGACACCTTCCGCAGTGAGCTTCAAACCATTCTTTCTTGGCTCGCTGTCCAAGTGCGTCCTAGCCGGCATGTTTGCTTTGTGATTGGCGACTCAACAATCAGGGGCGAGACTATCAAGAACGATCAATTGCTCATTGACGTCGCCACGAGCCTCGGCTTTCGACTTGAAGCCAATATCAACCGGCGGCTACAAGATACCAAGAAGTACTTTAACCCTTCAATAGGTAAAATCAAGGAAGAACATATCGTTATCCTGAGAAACGCGGGGGAGCGGACATGATGAATACCTATGAACTGATATGCCAAATGAAACCATATATTCAACCATTTGAGTGCACTCTTGCTCTAAAGGAACTCGAGGCTCTTGCTGGCGCTTTGCCTATTCCCCTGACGAATCAGAGTTCAGGAACAGTAGCGTATCACGTTAACAGTCGAAGTACCTCTGCCTATCTCGCTTCCCGCCTTGCCTACTGGGAGCTTATCTATCCAACAGGCGAAGATCCATTTGCTGGTCTGCTAACCCGTCAAGTGCGTCGCGAAGCGACCTCTAGCTTGGCCAGAAATGGCGCGAAGTCAGGAGAACTCCAGAGACAACTTCCGTTCATTGAAAGGGTTCCCTTACCCAAACATCGCAATCTGCGCTATGGCACTCACGGCATTCATGAATATCGCGGCAAGTTTTTTCCTCAGCTTGTTCGTTCATTGCTCAACATCTCTGGCGCCAGCCAAGATTCTACAGTCCTTGATCCGATGTGTGGTAGTGGTACCACCCTTGTCGAGGCGATTCTACTGGGATGTCAGGCAATCGGCATAGACCTCAATCCATTATCTGTTCTCATGAGTCGAGCCAAGTGTGATGCCCTTTCCATTCATCCAGAGCGACTATTGGCTGAGTATGAAGCCCTGAGAGCAGACTTGCTGGAGCTTTCATCATCATCTTCCCGCAGAAATGGCCTCCCTTGGTTTGAGCAGCTGCCTTCCCAGGATCAAGATTACCTGTCACGCTGGTTCGCGCCCGAAGCGCTTGCCGATCTTGACCCGATCTCAACACGTGTCCATGACACCGTTGACTCCTCCTGTCGGACGCTGTTCCAGATGTCTCTAAGCAATATCCTCCGGCCAGTGTCTTGGCAAAAGAATGACGATCTTCGTGTCCGTAAAGATAAGCTCACAAACCTTGATACGGACGTTACGACCGTATTCCTTACCGAGCTCAATCGCTCAGTCAATGCCGTCCTTGCATTTTTGTACGAGAACCAAGAATGTGAAATTGGCGAAGTGAGTATCATTGAAGACGATATCCGGCTTGCTGATCAAAGATTGAGCCACCTAGCAGGGCGTATTGACATGATCATCACATCTCCGCCCTATGCTACCGCCCTCCCCTATCTTGATACTGACCGTCTAAGCTTGTGCTATCTGGGTCTCCTTCCCAGACCCGTGCACCGTAGCCGTGAGCGCAACATGATAGGCAATCGCGAGATCACGAACGGGCAACGACTAGATTACTGGGAAGAATACAAGCTCAGAAAACGCGAATTGCCAAGCGAAATCACCACCATCATAGATCGGATAGATGAACTCAACCGAAATTCAGATGTCGGCTTTCGGCGGCGCAACAAAGCTGCATTGCTTGCACGCTACTTCTTGGACATGAGGAAGGTATTTGAAAACTTCCAATTGTTTCTGCGTCCAAATGCTCCAGCATATGTTGTGGTCGGCAGCAATTATACTATCGCTGGCGGTCAGCGTGTGGACATTGAGACTGATAGATTATTGGCCCGACTTGGCGAATCTGTAGGACTTGTACTTGGAGAGACTATTTCTATGGAAATGCTCGTCTCGCGTGATATCTTTAGAAACAATACGGGCAGTACTGAGACCATCCTTGCATTCCGGAACGGTCAGTCGTAATAGCCCCATTTCCTCTCCGAGTTCGGCGTGGGGTTTGCACACATGGCCAGGTAATCCTCATACGCGCTTGTTCCCCTTGGGATGATTTCCACATAATAGACAAACCCAAGATCCTCGTCAACTCTTTCAATTCGAATGATATCTCCCTCTCGTCCTGCACTTCGCAATCTTTCGCTCCGCAGTCGGAAATCATGCTTGTCGGGCCACGTCATCATATTTACACTGACGACCTCACCACCTACCCGCACCGGGACATTCCATCGGTCAAATTTCCCAGGTTTTGATGGGTCTTCGGTGAATTGACTCTGCCATCCCCAGAACCCAGGGTGCCGGTTCCGTGCTGTTAGGGGGATGAAGATTTCAGGAGATCTCCTACTGGTCCCCGGGGTCGTCTGACCAACGCCAACGTCAGTTCGCATTAGTGTCATCACAAACCCACGAGGTCCATCTTCTGCAAGGCCCACTTCTTCTGCAATAGGTTCTCTTTCGACGCTGGGTCTGCGCCTGGGTGGGCGATACCGACCGGTTCCGCGACCAAAAAGAGGTTTCCTCTTGCTTGGAGGCTGGTCTGAAGTTCGCCTTGTTGCCTTGTCTGCCGCACCTGCCTCTGCATCTCCTTCTTTTGATCTTGCCTCTGGCTTGACATAGCCACCGTCCAACAATGACTGCAAGAATGAGTGGTCTAGTCGGTTCACCATCTCTAGTTCTTCATCGCACCAGGTATCCAGAGCCGTTTTTACTTCTCTGAGAACTACCTGGTCGTCAGCAACACTCAAGTCAAGCACGCAAGCCAACGAAGCCTCATCGTTCGTATATAATCCGCCCTCGGTGAGATTTCCTGACCCAACAATTAGCAAAGCTGAATTCTCTCCCTCGAACAGGTACAGTTTTGGGTGGAATGAGACATACCAGCCTTCGTCGTGGTTAATGAATACATCTCCCTCATTGCCCATTGTCGTCAGCAAATCCGACAGGCCCTCTAATGAAGTGCCCTGATAGTCCACACCCAGTGCCATCCGCACACACCCTCCTCGCTCGATGAACGCTTGCAGTTCATCTTGGATGTGCTGCACCCCCGAACGCTTAACAAAGGCAACTGCTGCCTGAAAGGAAGAGTAGTTCTCCATTTCGTCACTGAGAGCTGATTTGAGCAATTCCCCCAGAGTCCGCTTACCGAATGGCTGCAAGACTACTTTCATAACTGATTATCTCCTATGCAGATTTTTTTGGTGTTCTTATTTCGTTGACTCAACTGTGGGATTGCAGAACTTGGCAATGAGCCGTCCACGAAAGAGATGCGCGTGGAAGACGTTGTTGAACTCCTCCAGCTTTTAGATAAACGGCACGTGGCCAGCATCCTCAATGACGACTTCCTTGTAGCTGCCACCAGATGTGCCAGCTTACCAATCTACCAATTTACCAGTTTACCAATGATTACGTCCCCACGACGATTGCTCCATCCACGCGCAACACCGCGCCAAAGATAAAGCTGGCCTCGTCCGACGCCAGGAAGAGGTAGGCGTTGGCGACGTCGCGCGGCTGACCCATGCGACCCAGCGGTATGCGGGCCTTCATGCGCTCTATGATCTTTTCGGGCATGGAACTCAGTATCTCGGTGGCGATGAAGCCAGGGGCCACGGTGTTGACGCGGATGTTGTAGCGGCCCAACTCGCGGGCCCACACCTTGGCCATGCCGATCACGCCAGCCTTGGTGGCCACGTAGTTGGTCTGGCCAAAGTTACCGTCTAGGCCGACGACGGACGAGGCGTTGAGGATTACGCCGCCGCCCTGCTGGATCATGTAGGGAGCGACGGCTTGACGACCTGCGGCCACCAGGACTACTACTGCACCCGCCCGTATTTTCTCCCCACGATGGACTGCCCCGTTGGGCTGAGGACGA
Source organism: uncultured Anaerolineae bacterium (assembly GCA_964390805.1). Taxonomy (GTDB): domain Bacteria; phylum Chloroflexota; class Anaerolineae; order VGOG01; family VGOG01; genus CAYMKL01. Next base: position 26,530 of record CAYMKL010000026.1, read on the forward strand.
AATCAACGAAGTCCTTGACCTCGCCCATGGGCTCCTGGCGCGTTACCAGGAAGAGGGGGCGAAGCAAGTGGTAGCTCCCCTGGCGGACGCTATCCGGGGTCGGCGCCGCCTCCTCGATTTCCAGGACTTTGACCTCCTGGATTAGCTGGCCCATGGACACGTAGCCGATGGCCTCTGGATGCTCCGCCACGTACTCCACTACGGCTCGGCTGCTGGGCATGACCACCGCCGTCGGGGTGACTCGCTTGCCCTGCATCACCAGATCCTCAAAAACCACCCGCGTCCCCGAGCCGTCCTCGCGGCTGACCACCACAATCTCCCTCGACCACCCCCCCACATCCCTCCAATCCCAAATCCGTCCGAAGAAGATGTCCTTGAGTTGGAGCAAGGTCAGGCCTTCCACGCGATTTTGGGGGTGGACGACGATGGCGATGCCATCCAGGGCAATGGGCGTTGACCACAGCGACGTGTCCTCCGACTCCTTCCACGAGGCCATCCCGATGTCCACCTGGCCCTGGCGAACCATCTCGATTCCCAGCAGCGAGCCCCTGCCCTCCACAGAGACGGTCACTTGCTTGAAGCGTTCAGTGTATGCCTGGCCCAATTCCTCTACTAGAGGCTGCATCGAGGTAGAGCCAGCCACCTTGAGGTGGACAGGCTCTGGAGGTTCTACCGCACGCCTGTTACAGCCGACAAGGAGCAACAGGCTAATCAGGTAGAGGATGATGCAGGTAGCTTTCCTTGCCGGCAGTTGTTTTCTCCCTCCACCTTGCAGGGGGAGGGCTGGGGTGGGGGTGGGACTTCGGTGGGAATCTACCCTCCCCCAGCCCCTCCCTGGGAGGGAGGGGTGAATGCCTACCCTTGCCAATGTCAATCTAACCTCTCATCAAGAATATCGTCAGAGACGCGACCCCTGCCAGCCAGCAATAAGTGGCGAAAACGTAGAGCTTACCCCGCTGAAGATACGCCAGCAGGAACCTGATACACAGGTAGCCGCTGATCGCTGCCGCCACGAAGCCGATGACAAGGGGTGACAACTGGATCTCGGCAGCTCCACCCTGAAGCAGTTCTGTCAGCGGCAGAAGCGCGCCTCCGAAGACGATCGGCGTGGACAAGAGAAAGCTGTAGCGAGCCGCCGCTTCCCGCTCGACCCCACGCAGCAATCCCATGGCTATAGTCGCCCCTGAGCGAGAGATGCCTGGGGCAATGGCCAGGGCTTGAGCCAGACCGATGAGTAGAGAGTCGAGCCAGCCCAGATCGTCCATCGAACGCTGTCGCTTACCCAGCCGCTCGCTGAGGGCCAGGATGCCCCCTGTGACCAGCAGGAGAGCGGCCACCCGGCCAGGAGAACTGAACAAGCTCTCGAAGAAGTTCTCCCCAAAGAAACCCATCAAGGTGGCAGGCAGCGTGCCCACGATGATCAGCCAGGCCAGGCGGGCCTCCGTCTGATCCAGATTGCGCTCCACGAGGCTCCTGGCCCAGGCCCTTGCCAGGGCAACCAGGTCGCGCCAGAAGATGGCCAGGACAGCCACCAAGGTGCCCCAGTGGACAATGGTATCAAAGACCAGGCCCGGCTCCGGCCAGTTAAGAAGCCAGGGCACCAGCACCAGGTGTCCTGAGCTGGAGATGGGTACAAACTCTGTGGCGCCTTGCACGATGCCCAGGACGATGGCTTGAATGATGTTCACTCTCTACCTCCATGTTCTTTGTGCCACTATCAATAGGCGACCGCCTAGACCAACCACAAATGGATCCTCTGCATAGCGCCTGCCCACATCCAGCATCATCTCAAGAACGCGTTCGTTGTCAAGCATGCTTACGGTCTCTTTGGTGGGTAGAAAATCGAACAGCGGACAGATTCCTGCCACGTGAATGGCTTCCATCTCGTTCGCTTTGAATAGGTCAACGAGTTCTTGTGGGCCGAAGCGGTGATCGGTGAGGCCGTCGGGACGCGAGAACTGTCCCGTGTCCAATACCTTCACGAGTTGGCTCACCTTGTTATCGCGAACCAAATCGAGGGCGGTGCGGTATCGGTTGGCAGCGTCGCAGATCACATAGCCACCAGGCTTAGCCAAGCGGCGGAGCTCGCTAACAGCAAGCTTGGCATCGCGGCACAGGCTCAGCGGTCCCCCCAGCGCCAGCACGATATCAAAGCTGTACTCCGACAAGGCGTGCATATCACAAATATCGAGCACGTGGTAGCTTGCCACGCGGTCACTCAACCCCAATCGCTCAACCTTGTCACGAGCATAATTGATCATTTCAGGCGATAGATCGGAAAGCACCATCCGATATCCCATTGGTGCCAAGCGCACAACCCATCTGCCAGTGCCGCATCCAGCCTCCAGGATCAAGCTTCCTTCAATTTCGGGCAGCGCTGGTTCGATATAGCGCCAGCAGCTTTCCTCATATAAATCTATGAACTGGCCAAACCGACGATGACCCTCGTCTGAGGCGTAGACTGGTGCTCGCTGATCCCAGTGCTGACGTGGATCTATGGTGGACATTGCATCATCTCCAGGAATTCATACAGAGCGAGCGCTACTGCCTAACTGTAGCCTTTTCAACCGCGCTTCCCTGTTTCGCTGCCGCACTTCGTGGGGGATCTTCTCGTAGTTGGCTGAGAACTCTCTCCTCAGAGCGGAGAAGGTGCCAGCCAAAATTGCTTCTCTGATCTCCCGCATCAGATTCAGCATGAAGTGCAGGTTGTGCAGGGTGGCCAATCGCAGGCCCAGGATCTCCTTGGCCATGATCAGGTGGCGCAAGTAGGCCCTGGAGAAGTGGCGACAGGCGTAGCAGTCGCATCCCTCCTCAATGGGAGCGGCGTCGTCAGCGTATCGGGCGTTTCTGACGTTGAGGCGGCCAGTGCGAGTGAAGAGCGCGCCGTTACGGGCGATGCGGGTGGGCAGGACGCAATCGAAGATGTCAATGCCGCGGGCCACGCCCTCGAAGAAGTCCTCGGGTGAGCCGATGCCCAGGAGGTGACGGGGCTTGTCCGCGGGCAGGAGGGGCACAGTTACCTCCAGCATCTCGTGCATCAACTCCTTCGGCTCTCCCACCGAGAGGCCGCCGATGGAGTAGCCGGGAAAATCCAGGGCGGTGATAAACTCCGCGCTTTGCCGGCGTAGATCGGCGAAAGCCCCCCCCTGCACTATGCCGAACAGGGCCTGCCCTGAGGCCGCTTCGCCTACAGGTCGAAGGGCCTGGTCGCAGCCAGAGTGGGCGGCCCGGCAGCGCTCGGCCCAGTGGTGGGTGCGCTCCAGAGCCTGGACGTTGTAATCGTAGTCCAACGGTTCCGGGCACTCATCGAGGCACAAGATGATGTCCGCCCCCAGTTTCTCCTGGAGCTCGATGACCCTCTCTGGAGTGAAGAGGTGCTCGGAGCCATCCAGGTGGGAGCGAAAGGTCACTCCCATCATGTCCACCGCCCGCAGGCGGGCCAGGCTGAACACTTGGAAGCCGCCCGAGTCGGTCATGATGGGACCATCCCAGTCCATGAAACGGTGCAGTCCCCCCAGATCGGCTATGGTGTCGGGCCCAGGGCGCAGGTAGAGATGGTAGGTGTTGGCCAGGATGAGCGAGGCGCCCAGCTCGCGGAGCTCCCGTGGCGAGACAGCTTTGACTGTGGCCTGGGTGCCCACGGGAGCAAAGACCGGGGTGGGGATTGGGCCGTGCGAGGTATGGATCACGCCCACGCGGGCCCGGCTGTGGGAATCTTCTTTGAGCAGCTCAAAATCAAGCGACATGCCCTCTTCCCTCCTGGCGCTCTATTATACCACAACCCGACCCTCTTGACGAATCATACTTGTCAACTCGCTCGAGATTTGGTATACTTCAGTGGAGCCAAAATTGCTCCAAGGGGATTGTCAAATCCCCGCTTTGGGCCTGGGTCTGGCGCTTGTCCTGAGCTTGTCGAAGGGATCCAGGCCGAGCACAATTGGATCTACTGAGTCTACCAGCCTACCAATCTACCAACTGGAGACGCCATGCACCAGCACTTACAGGGAGCCTGGCAAGTCAGGCAAGCCAACTTCCCCCCAGAAATCGAATTCGTCTATCCCCTCAATACCGCCCTCATTAGCCTCACTGGTCATCACTGCGACCTGGACTGCGCCCACTGCGGCGGGTATTACCTTCAGCACATGGCCCCTGTCTGGCGAGCAGAGGTGGGGAGAGCCACCAGTTGCCTCATCTCCGGCGGCTGCGACGCTTCGGGGCGCGTGCCCGTGACCCGCTATCTGGAGCAGATAAAGGCCATCCGCCAGGGGCGCAAGATGAACTGGCACGTGGGCCTCATTGAGGAGGCGGACCTCCGCGCCATCGCCCCCTACACAGACGTCGTTTCCTTCGACTTCGTGGGCGACGCCGAGACCATCCACGAGGTCTACGGCCTAGATTGCACCGTCGCCGACTATGTGAAAACCTACCAGATGCTTCGCCGACACACCAGGGTGATTCCCCACATCACCATCGGCCTGCGTGGGGGCGCCATCGGCCACGAGTACCCGGCTATGGATAAGCTCCAGGATCTGGGGGTGGAGGGGCTGGTGTTCATCGTTTTCATACCAACAGCCGGCACCCGCTACGCCGACCGCCAGCCGCCATCTGTCCAGGAGGTGGTCAGCATCCTGGCCGAGGCCCGGCTGCGCTTCCCCGACCGGCCGCTTCATCTGGGTTGCATGCGGCCCCATGGCAAGTATCGAGCCCAATTGGATCCCCTGGCCGTGCGGGCCGGCTTCAACAAGATCGTGAGCCCAGCACGTGAAGCTGTGCAACTGGCCGAGGAGTTAGGCCTGAGCATCGTACAGAGCCGGGAATGTTGCGTGTTTCAGCTTGCTCTGGATGGATGATGGAAAAGCAAATCAAACTGCTTAGAATTACTTCAGAACCCCTTGAATGAGCACTTGACAAGACGAAATTTTGCCGTTATAATACTTGCCAGTAACAGGCTTCGCCGTCTTCTATCATACCCTCATTCTCGACGATTCGAGTACCTTTTCAGATAGATTCTTGCACAAAGAGCGAGGATTCCTCTGCCGGGATTAGGCGATTCTTCTAAGTTTCATCTCCCAATCTCCTAATCCCGTCCCCGCTTGGTTCCGGCCTGTCCGGGCCAGGTGATTCCATGATTGCAAACGATCAGGAGCTTCAAGTAACGCAAGAGCGGATCGCCCATTTTCAATGTTGGTTAGCAGACTTGCGCCAAACAGCTCGACCTGGGGAGTTCGAAGCGATGAACAGTGGCTATCGCCCAGAGATTGAGCGCATGCAGGCCAAGGTATCACCCAGATTAGGCGAGCACCAAGGAGGTGATAGTGGACACCAACGATAATCGAAGCCGTGGGAACGCTGGGCTGTCCCCCCTCTTTTCCCTCTGTAAATGCCTGGGAAGATTCCTGGGCTAGCATAAGCCACATAGGAGGAGGCTAAAATGTTCAAGAAGATAATGGTTCCATTTCTAGTGCTGGCCTTGCTTGTCACCAGCCTGTCAGCGTGCCAGCAGGCGCCAAAGTCCGCCTACGGAGGGGTGATTAAGATCGGCAACGTCGCTCCCATCACCGGCGACATCCCCAAGGTGGGAGAGGGGGCCAAGTATTCCCTGGAGATGTGGCTGGAGGACATCGAAGCAGCAGGTGGCCTGGACGTTGGCGGAACGAAGTACAAGGTCGAAGTGATCCACGAGGACAACGAGTCCAAGGGCGAGTCCGCCGCCGCTGCGGCGACGAAGCTGATCGTGGAGGACGAGGTTCTGGCCATCATCGGCGCCTACTCCAGCAAGCAGGCCATCCCCACCGGCGAGGTCGCAGATGCCAATGAGACGCCGTGCATCAGCCCCTGGTCCACTAACCCCAGGACCACCGAGAACCGGCCTTGGGTCTTCCGCGGCTGCTTCCTCGATCCCTTCCAGGGGCCGGTAGTGGCCAACTTCGTCACCGAGGAATTCGGGTTCACCAAGGCGGCAGTGCTCTACGACGTGGCCAGCGACTACCCCAAGGGCCTGGCCGAGTTCTTCAAGTCCGCCTGGGAGGACATCCATGGAGCGGGTTCAGTGGTAGCCTTCGAGACCTTCACCACCAAAGACCGGGACTTCAGCGCCCAGTTGACCAAGATCAAGGGCTCAGGTGCCGAGTTCTTCTTCACCCCCCAGTACTACGACGAGGTCCCCCTGATCGCGAAACAGGCCCACGAGCTTGGGTTGGACATGCCCATCATGGGCAGCGATAGCTGGGGCTCGGCGGAGCTGATGCCGCTCTGCGGCGACGACTGTGTAGGATATTACTTCTCAACTCACTACGCCGCTGCTGGAGCCAAGGGGGCAACGAAGGAGTTCATTGACCGCTACAATACCAAGCACGGCTATATCCCAGACGATGTAGGAGCTCTGACCTGGGACACGGCGCTGATCGTCCAGAAGGCTATCGAGGATTGCGGCAAGCTCACCGGCGACCTCAAGGCAGATCGCAAGTGCATCCGCGACGCCCTGGCCAAGATCAAGGACTTCGATGGCATCACGGGCAAGATGACTTTCACCGAAGATGGTGACCCCATCAAGTGCGCGGTCATCGTCAAGATCAGCGAGGCTCAAGAGTTCGAGTTCTACCAGTCGGCTTGCCCATAGATTCTCAAGACTGGATATTAGAGGTTGGGGGTTGGAGGTTGGAGGCTAGTCTTCCAATCTCCACCTTCCAACTTTCGATTTCTAAGGGAGGTGCGTAGGTGACTCTGGCTACGTTTTTTCAACACCTGCTAAACGCTTTACAATGGGGCAGCTTCTACGCCTTGATCGCCCTGGGCTACTCCATGGTCTACGGCGTCCTGATGCTTTTCAACTTCACCCACGGTGACATCTTCATGGTGGGAGCCTACATTGGATTCTTCGTCTCGAGCGGGTTGGTAGCCTTCGCCTCGCTGGGGATCATTGCCCTGCCCAACTGGTTGATCCTCGCGTTGACCATCCTTCTCGCCATGCTCCTGACGTCCTTCGTGGGGATGCTCGTCGAAAGGATCGGGTACAGACCGCTGCGGGGTGCCCCTCGTGCCTCGGCTGCGATCACCGGCCTGATGATAGGCATCGTCCTGGAAACGGGCAACCTGGCTCTATTGGGCGCCCGACGGCGCAAGTTCCCCATCTTGATCGAGACGCAGGGCTATCAGCTCGGGCCGGTAACGGTGACCAACACGAAGATCATGATCGTCTTCCTTTCCCTGCTGCTCACGCTCGCTTTGCATCAGTTCGTGCGCAGGACCAAGTGGGGCATGGCCATGCGGGCCATGGCCTATGACTTCGTCGTCGTCCCCCTGATGGGGGTGCCGCTGAACACGATCGCCGCGCTGACCTTCGGCCTCGGTTCCGCCCTGGCAGCCGCAGCGGGCATCCTCTTCGGCGTTGCCTACCCCATCCTTGAGCCCTACATGGGCATCTTGATCGGGTGGAAGGCTTTCGTGGCCGCGATCCTGGGGGGCAGAGGCTCGATCCTGGGAGCAGCGCTGGCTGGCTTCTTGTTGGGGTTCATCGAGATCTTTGTGGCCGCTATCTTCCCCTCCACCCTACGCGACGTGATCGCCTATTCGATCATCACCATCATTCTGACCTTCAGGCCACATGGTTTCTTCGGTGAGCCTTACAGCGCCCGGCTCAGGCTGTGAGTTGGGGTAAGGAAGGAGAAATCGAGATGGAAGTGCGAAAAAGCACTGTGCCGCCCGCAGAAGCGATAGCCAGAAACACGTTGCTTGTGAAAGTCCGATCGCAGTTGACCTCGATTCCGCTGCTAGGCTGGCTTTTCGGGGCTCTCCTGGCAGTAGTGATCGAGCAAACGGTGGGCTACCCCTTGGCTCGAGCACTCGGCCTGTCCAATGTCCCCAGCCTGTTCGGCCTGCGGATCATGCTGACTAAGCCCGTGCTGATTCCCAGTGCGGTGGCTTACGTCCTCCTTGTCTACGCTCTGCCAACCTTGATCGTCGCCCGCTTGAGCGCTCCCCTGGCGAACAGAGTGGCCAAGCAGCTCCTCGACAGGTTTCCACTCTGGGTCTCGCTGATCATCCACCTGGGACTGTTCTACGCCACGATGCACTTGTGGGGAAGCAACGCCTACCGAGTGCTCTTTCTTAAGTTCATCCTCATATCTATTATCCTCACCCTCAGCCTGAACCTGGTGAATGGCTATATGGGGGAGTTCTCCTGCTCTCACCCTGGGTTCATGGCACTGGGGGCTTACGGCGCCTCGGTCCTGACCGTCTTACTCTTCGTCAACGACGACGTCTTCGGGGCTCCGCTTCTCCCCCCGGCACTGGGGCCGTTCATATTTCCTCTCGCCTTGATCGTTGGCGGACTGGTGGCCGCCGTGGGAGCCCTGGCGGTGGCTATCCCCTCCTTCCGCACCAGGGGTGACTATCTGGCCATCATTTCCCTGTCGTTCATGTTCATCGTCAAGAGCGTGATCGAGAACCTGGAAATCATCGGCGGGCCTCGCGGCTTCATGAACCAGCCAAAGTGGGCCAATCTACCCACCGTGTTTGCATGGATGGCGATCTGCGTGTGGATGATCTACAACTTCACGCGCTCCACGATCGGGAAGGCAATGTGCGCCGTGCGCGATGACGAAACCGCTGCCAGCGCCATGACAGTCAACACCCGGCGCACGAAAATGGTGACCTTCCTCTTCGCCGCATTTTGGGCTGGCGTGGCGGGCGGGCTCTTCGCCCACGTGATCGGTTACATCAATCCCGGCACCTTTGGCGTGTACAAGCTCAGCGAGATCCTGGCGATGGTCTATCTGGGCGGGCTGAACTCAGTTGTCGGCTCCATCGCCGGCGCGCTGGGCCTCCAGGTGCTGATGGAGGTACTGCGTCCTTTGGAACTCTTGAAGTGGATCGTGATTCCCGTGCTACTCATCGTGCTCATGATCAGGCGGCCAATAGGCATGTTCGCCTTCACGGAAGTCAAGATCGAGGACCTTTTGCAGCCCAGGCAAGCACCAGGGGAAGAGAGGTGAGATATGCCCCTACTTCAAGTTAAGAACATGACCCACTCCTTCGGCGGCTTGCGGGCCGTCCACAACTACGATCTGGGGATTGAGCCAGGCCAGGTCAGAGGGCTGATTGGCCCCAACGGAGCGGGAAAGACCACCATCTTCAACCTCATCACAGGCATCTATCAGCCTACTGAGGGGGAAATCATCTTTAATGGCCAGAATCTGACGGGACTTCAGCCTTACCAGATCGCTGCCCAGGGCATCTGCCGGACATTCCAGACCCTTCGCCTGTGGAGGCACATGACTGTCCTCGATCACGTCAAGCTGGCCCGCTATTCGAAGATCCACTATGGATTAATCGGTGCTTTCTTCGGCACAGCTCAGCGCCACAGGGAAGAAGCCCAGAGCGAAAAGATGGCCTATGACCTTCTGGAGATGGTGGGGATCAAACACGTCGCGGACCAGGTGGTGATCAACCTGCCCTACGGCGTCCAGAGAAGGGTAGAGATGGCCAGGGCGCTGGCTTCTGAACCCCAGCTCCTGTTCCTGGATGAGCCCACCGCAGGGATGAACCCAGAAGAGTTAGCTGAGATGATGGACGTCTTTCGGCGGGTACGAGACGAGCTGGGGCTGGCCATTTTCCTCATCGAGCACAGGATGAAAGTGGTCATGGACCTCTGCGAGATTATTCAAACCCTGGACTTTGGCGAGGTCATCGCCGAGGGCACGCCGGAAGAAATCCGAAGCAATCCCAGGGTCATTGATGCCTATCTGGGCAAGGAGGGGATAGCCTGATGCTGCTATCAGTCGAGAATCTAAGGGTTTCCTATGGGGGGATCAGGGCCCTCCACGGCGTCAGCTTCCAGGTGGATGAAGGGGAGATTGTGTGCATCATCGGGGCCAACGGAGCGGGCAAGAGCACCACGCTGAGAGCGATCTCCCGTCTGGTCCCCGCCGAATCAGGAAGCAGAATGACCTACATGGGAAAAGACCTGTCCGGTTATCCTGCCGACAAGGTGGTCAGCGAGCTTGGCATCTCCCACGTCCCTGAGGGAAGACGCCTCTTCGGCAACCTGACGGTTATGGAGAACCTCAGGCTGGCCACCTTCGCGCGCAAGGATGGCCAAGCGATCAAGCAGGATTTTGAGATGGTGTTCTCCCTCTTCCCGCGCCTGGCAGAAAGGATGACCCAGAAGGCCGGCACCCTGAGCGGCGGCGAGCAGCAGATGCTGGCCGTTGGAAGGGCCCTCATGAGCGGAAGGAAAATGATGCTCTTGGACGAGCCCTCCATGGGGTTGGCCCCTGTGTTGATGATGAGCCTGTTCGATGCGCTAAAAGACATCAATCAGGAAGGAACAACCATCCTTCTCGTGGAGCAGAATGCCCGGATGGCACTCCAGTTCGCCCAGCGAGGCTACGTGCTGGAGACCGGAAACGTCGTGCTGGAGGGAAGCTCCGAGGAACTGGTCGAAAACCCCCAGGTAAAGCAGGCTTACCTGGGAGGATGAACGCTTGGAATAAGTATGTCATGCCAGGCGGCGTTGACGCCCACGTTCACCTGCAGATGACCATCGGCGACGGCTCGGCTGAGCTCGCCGAAGCCATCACCTCCAGCGATGACTTCACCACAGGCACCATCGCTGCCGCCTGCGGAGGCACCACCACGGTCATAGACTTCATTAAGACCCCAAGCCCGGCCAGAGCCTGCACCAGGCGGTGGCCGACCGGCGCTCGCAGGCCGACGGGCGCACAGCCATTGACTACGGCTTGCACCTGACGGCCACCAATGCCCTCCCCAAAACGCTGGCTGAACTAAAAGAGTTGGCCACTGCTGGCTACACCAGCCTCAAGCTCTACACCACCTACCCGGCCCTGATGGTGAATGATGACCAGATGCTAAACCTCATGGCCGTCGCCGCCACTTACGGCGTCCTCCCCATCGTACACACCGAAAACCACTGGGCTATCGAGTATCTCAACAACCAGAATCTGTCCCATCACCTGGCAAAGATGTTTCAGCGCAAATAGGAGGTGCATTTGACAAGTTCTCGTTAGTGTAGTATGATATATCATGTATACAGTATACGAAATCGAGAACACAGATGGCTACTACTCGAAGGAATTCGCTGTGAAAAAGCTGGAAATTGACACCGCAAGCGCCCCTCAAACTCTAGAGATATTTGTTGCTGATAAACTGCGCGAAGCCATTTTGCAGGGCAATCTCAAGCCAGGTGAAAGACTTGATGAGAATGCAATTGCCGATCTCCTAAATGTCAGTCGCACTCCCGTTCGGGCCGGACTGCGGATCGTCGCTTCCGAAGGCCTGATTGAGCTATATCCACACCGTGGTGCTATCGTTGCCCAGCTCTCACCCGAGGAGATTGAGGAAACCTACTTCATTCGGGGTATTCTCGAAGGCATAGCAGCCCGTTTGGGGGCGGCAAATATGGATGCGGATCATATTGCCACTTTGAGGGGTATTCTCGATCAACTGAACTCAGCGACCGATCCTGACGAGTGGCTGGATCTCAACGGACGCTTACACAACTTCATTTACCAACTGGCTAGTCGGCCTCGTTTGCTTTCCATAATTGGGCGCCTCCGTGATACTACCCGCCCGTATGGCTATCAGTATATTGGTTCTGTGAAACATATAGAGAGGGTGCGGTCAGACCATGAGCGCCTTTTCGACGCCTGCACAGCTCGTGATGGGCAGCTTGCCCAAGAGGTGATGCAAGCACACTTAATGGCTGTATGTGAGGGTGTGCTGGCATCCATGGAATCAACATAGAATTCGCGGTGATACCGCCAGCAAGAATTTCTACAGGCTTTTGAAAGACCTGCTATTACGAACCAGACACTGAAGAGGCATATACAGTCATATTCGTCCGTCGCTTGATCTCTAGGGGGAAAGGAGGAGTAGACAATGAAATGAAGCCTCACGAGTAGCGCCAAGGATCACGGATCTAGGCTAGCAGACAGGTCAGTATCGTCAATTCAGATCAAAAGGAAGGAGAGAAAAATGAAGAAGTTCAGATTTCTAGTGTGTGTTCTTCTTGTCGTGGTGAGCGGACTTGCACTAACCGCTTGCGCATCCGAGAAGGTGGTCGAAACGGTGGTCGTCACCAAGGTCGTTGAGGCAACCCCGGTACCCGAGAGCGAAACTTGGAAAGATTGGGAGGCAATAAAGATCGGTGTTCCAGCGCGGTTTAGTGGCGTCAGAGCGCCGATCGGACTCGATACGGTGGCCGCTATCAACCTGGCGCTTGAGGAGGTCAACGCAGAGGGCGGCGTGCTAGGGAAGCCTGTCGAGGCGGTCTATACGGATCTAAAGGAAAGCACCTCGGAAGACTGCACACTTGCAGCAGATGTGATGCACAGGTCCGGCGTTGTGGCGAACTTTCCAGGCAGTTTCCCCGGAACCGCGTGTGTACACGCGTTTGGGAAGTATGACGAACCGCTCTGGCACGTCTCCGCCAGTTCGGACTCGGTCGCAGCAGTCAGGGATGGCATGCCAGAGTATCGAAACATCTTCCAGATGTGCGCCAGCGAGTTTGTCTACGGGAGGAACGCTTACAACGTCCTGGTGAATACGCTGCCCTACGATTATCCGAACAAGAAGGCGGCCCTGCTGGGTGGAGACATAACCTACGACATCTACATCCAGCGGGACTTCAGGGAGGCAGCTGAGGCAGGTGGATGGGAGATCGTTCTCGATGACACTTACTCGTATGGCAACACTGAATTCGGGGCTCAGCTCTCGGTGATTCGGGCAGAAGAGCCCGCCATCGTCTTCGGCTGCATCACGTCCGTTGATTCCTCGGTGGCTTTCATGAACCAGTTCCTAGAGAATCCTACCAACTCGATCATCTACATCCAGTGGTCACCCAACTCTCCGGAGTTCATCAACTTACTGGGCGACAAGGCTAACGGCGTGATATGGTCCACCCTGCTTGGTGGCCTGCCGACCCCGGAGAACGAGGCCTACGCCGTGGAATTCGAGAAAAGACAGGCCAGGAGGCCAGGCGCTACCTTCCCGTACTTCATGGACGATAATCTGCGAATGTGGAAGGAGGCTGCGGAAACCTGCGGCAGTCCCGTGGATTACGAGTGCATCTACGAGTGGTTTGAGACCCTGGACGACCACCCGTTCAGCGGGCGTTCTGGCACCTACGGCTTTGACGCCGAACTGCGTGAGGGTCGCGCAGGAACCGAGTGGCTTCCTATCCAGATGACCCAGATACAAGACCAGAAAAACGTGATCCTGTACCTGGGCGCGGCACCGCAAGAGGGTGTGGAGTTCATCGTCCCACCGTGGATCAAATAGCAAAAGAGCAACCACGGAAGGCGTTCGGGAGGTGGGAGCGTGCTCCCATCTCCCGACGTGCGCAAGCGAGGACCAATGGCAACCATTCTCGAAGCGCGGCACCTCACCAAGCGCTTTGGTGAATTGGCCGCAGTAAACGACCTGAGTTTCGAAGTCGAAGAGGGAGAGATCTTTGGTATCGCCGGCCCGAACGGGGCGGGGAAGACCACCCTTTTCAACGTCATTTCCGGCGTGTACTCAGGTTCAGGCGAGATCATTTTCGATGGCCAACACCTCAATCGGTTGCGGCCCTATCAGGTTTGCCGCAAGGGGTTGGCAAGAACCTTTCAGATTCCCACCGTTTTTTCCACCCTCACTGTGTACCAAAATGTAAGGATTGGCGCACATTTTGGCAACAGGAGCAAGCATAAGGAGAAAGTCATCGAACAGGTGCTGGACTTCGTGGGCCTGAAAGAGAAAGAAGGAGCAAAAGCAGAGGCCTTGCGCCTCTTTGACAAGAAGCTGCTGATGGTGGCGGCAGCGCTGGCGACGGGGCCCCGTCTCCTCATGCTGGACGAACCCGTCGGTGGTCTGAGTCCGTCCGAGATCGAACAAAGTGTTGCTCTGTTCAGGCGGATCAACGAGGAACTTGGGATCACGCTGATAGTGATCGAGCACTTGATGAAGGTGCTGATGGGGATCTCCCAACGCATGATGATCATTCACAACGGGCAGAAGATCAGCACTGGCACCCCAGAGGCGGTAGCGAACGACGAGCAGGTCATAGAAGTCTACCTGGGGGCAGAATATGCTTGAGGTGAGCGAACTCAACTTCTCCTACGGCGAGGTTCAGGTCCTAAGAGATGTTTCCCTCACGGTGAAGCAAGGTGAGATCGTCGCACTCTTCGGGCCAAACGGCCACGGGAAAAGCACGCTGCTGAAAGTGATTTGTGGGTTGCTTAGACCTTCTTCGGGCTCCATCGTGCACGACGGAGATCCCATCGACGGCATGCCCATTCAAGAGATCGTGGGCAGGGGAATGATCTACATCCCCGAGGACCGGAACCTCTTCCCAGAGATGACGGTGGAGGAGAACATCAAGATGGGCGCGTACTCTCGAAATGCGAGAGCCAAAGAGGAGGAGAATCGGGAATATGTTCTCCGGCTGTTTCCGAAGCTGAAGGTCTTGCGCAACCAACGCGCATCTTCGCTGAGTGGAGGAGAGGCACGCATGTTGGCCATCGGCCGGGGGTTGATGTCAAATCCGCGCTTCCTGTTGATCGATGAGCCCTCCTTCGGGCTGGCGCCCAACTTGAGGATTGATGTCTTTGAGGCCATCACCAAGATCAGAGAACAGGGCACCAGTATTCTGTTGGTTGAGCAGAGCACGGCCATTGCTTCCAAGTACGCGGACCGAGTCTACGTGCTGGAAGATGGGCGAATTGTATTTGAGGGCAGCAGGGATCAAGCACTGAGCAACGAACGTATTCGCGAGGTGTTCTTAGGCATCTAGACCGAGCAGGAGTGCAAGGTATGAGCCTGGAGACGTTTGTCCACCTAATGCTTGCAGGGATCACACTCGGTGCAATCTACATGGTCATGGCCATGGGGATGAACCTGGTTTTCGGTGTAACGAAGATATTCAACTACGCTCAGGGTTCGTTCTACACTTGGGGAGGCTACGTAGCCTGGTACCTGTCGGCCGGTAAGCTGGGGCTGAACCGCTGGGTAGCCCTTCCGATCGCTATCATGGGGATGTTCCTGTTCGGCATGGTGTTCGAGAAAGTGATTGTGTCGTCACTGCGCCGTCGTCCTGGATGGGGTTTCACCGTGATCATCGTCACCCTCGGCTCCGCCCTGCTACTAGACAACTTGACACTCATTGCCTTCGGCCCTTTGAGCAAGACACTACCTCCCTTGATGGAAGGTAGTGTGAGCTTCGGCGCCTTTTCTGTTAGCAGGCACAATATTATCCTGCTGATGCTGGCCATATGCATCTTGGTTGCTCTCAATCTCTTCATGGGCAGAACCAGACTGGGCATGGCATTGCGAGCAGTTGCCCAGGATGAGGTAGGGGCGAGAATCGTTGGTGTTCCCGTGAACACCGCGTACAGCGTGAGCTTTGGGATCGCCGCCGCTCTAGCGGCGATAGCAGCGATCCTGCTGGCACCAAGAACGTTGATCTACCCGCTGGTGGGATGGACCATGTTCCTGAAGACGGCTGGCGTGATGGTATTGGGCGGGCTTGGCAGCTTCAAGGGCAACATCGTTGCTGCCTTTGTGTTGGCCATCGTGGAGCTCTTCGTGAGCTACTTCGTTGGGGGCATGTGGGCCTTGCCCTTCTTTCTCGTGTCGTTGGTGGTCGTCTTGATCTTCAGGCCAAGAGGACTATTCGGATGAAGGCAGAAATGCTAAGGAAGAGGTCTCTAGCCCTCGGTGCACTTCTGGTTCTGGCCGTCCTGCCAGCGTTTTTCCACCAGGACTCCTACATTATGAGTGTGTTGACCCTGTGCCTTGTCTGGGGCGTCGTAGCACAGTCTTGGGATCTCGTGACCGGCTATGCCGGGATATTCGCTTTTGGGCAAATGAGTTTCTTCATCGTGGGGGGCTATACCTCGGGACTTCTTTCGGTCTACCTGGGTGTATCACCCTGGCTTGGCCTGCTCATAGGCGGAATTGCGGCCACCCTGATCGGCGTCTTGATCGGCCTTCCCTGTCTCAGATTGCAGGGAATGTACATGGGCATTGTTAGCTTCTCTGTCCAGTTTATCTTGCCAAGCATCATTGTCTGGGCCGGGCCGGGTCGTTTTGAGAATTTCCATACCGGTGGGACATTTGGCCTACAGCGAATACCACCGCTCGAACTCTCCGGCCTCAAGTTTACCCAATTCCAGTTGGTGCCGTCATACTATCTAGCGCTCGTGCTGTTCGTCTTCTTCATGGGTGCGATCTACTGGGTCATTCGTTCACCCATAGGCCTGGCGTTTGTCGCACTGCGCGATGCCGGGGTTATGGCCAAGAGTCTGGGAGTAGACGATTACAAGTACAAGGTTCTGGTATTTGTCATCTCTGCCTTCATCGGCGGCGTCATGGGTGCCTTTCGCGCACACTATTATGGGATGATGTCCCCTGCGCTAGTGGCTCTCGACGCATTCCTGCTTGTCATTATGATGATCCTGGTCGGAGGCCTCGGAGTGTACCCCGGAGCAGCAGTTGGGGCCTTCGCTATCAGGATCTTCAACGAGATTTCTCGAAGCGCTCTGCTGTGGCGCTACGTTCTTCTTGGAGCAATGGTCATCATCACGATGTTCTTCCTTCCGAAAGGTATCATGGGACTACCAGAACTGCTTGGTCGCATGTTCCATCGCGTTATGAAGCTATCTCAAAAGGAGCTCTCCAGTGATTGATGAGGCAACAAGACAAGACATTCTGACTGCTGTTGACGACCTGAGCGATGAACTGGTCCAGCTTGTGTCGGACATCGTCCAGATCCCGAGCGTTACGCCAAACTACGGACCCAGCATCATCAGGGAAGAAGTCCTAGGAGGGGAAGCCGAAGTGAACGAGTTCCTCAAGCCCGTGATGGATTCGATGGGGCTTGAGACCGATTTGTGGGAGGCAGAGGAGGGGCGTGCCAACCTAGTGGGGGTGTATGAAGGAACTGGTGGGGGGAGGTCCTTGATCTTCAACGGCCACGTTGACGTACTGCCGCCGGGTAACGAAGAACTTTGGACGGAGGCCGGCCCGTGGAGTGGCACAGTAAAGAATGACAAGGTATACGGACGCGGAACCTGTGACATGAAGGGTGGAGACGCTGCAGCCATCATGGCCTTGAAGGCTGTCCTAGAGGCTGGCTGCGAACCCCAAGGCGACGTCATCATTGAGACCGTAGTTGGCGAAGAGAGAATGGACAAGGCTGGCACCAGAGCCGTGATCGAGCGGGGCTACACGGCGGATGCCGGCATTGTAATGGAACCATCGGCACCGCCCTACTCGCTGGGCATACTGATAGCGGCCCCTGGCGTCTTGATCCCACAAATAACGGTACGAGGAAAAGCGGCGCACGCCTCCATGAGAGACGAGTTGGTTAGAGCGGGGGGGGCGGGAGCTGAGGTAGCTGTTTCCGCCCTTGACAAGGGATTCCTGATCTACCAGGCACTGTTGAAGCTCGAGGAAGAATGGGGACAAACCAAGAGCCATCCGGCGTATGGTCGTCCCGGTCACTTCGCGCTGTGCCCGAGGATATTCACCAGTGGCGTTGGTGGAGCAAGTATCCCAGATCATTGCTTCATGGAGTACGTGATTTGGCACGCTCCTCAGGAGACCGCAGAGCAAGTGAAGAAAGAGATCGAAGAGCAAATCAGTCGGTTCGCCAACACAGATGCGTGGTTGAGGGAGAATCCACCTGAGGTGGACTGGAGAGACTTCTGGTGGCCACCGTACGATGTTCCGCGCAGCGCACCCATCTGCAAGGCACTGGCATCTGCCTACGAGGCTGCCATGGGTGAGCCGGCAAGATTCTACGGTTTCGCGGCGGCCAACGACGCGAGTTTCCTGAACCTGGCAGGGATACCGACCGTCACGATTGGCCCCGGCCATTTGAAGGAGGCCCATGCCCCCAATGAGTATGTGAAAGTCGAAGAACTGGTCCATGCTGCCAAGGTGTACGCGTTGGCCATCGCAGAGTGGTGTGGAGTGTAGCAAGCTGATTCTCAGTTTCGTCAGGGTTTGCTGGTTGTAGGAGGATAGAGATATGAGTGACTCTTTTGTCCATCGGTTCATTCCCAATTCGGCCCCAGGGGTCAGAGAGTCCATGCTGAAGAAAATCGGCATCGCGGACGTTGAGCAGATCTACGAGGAGATCCCCGAAGAGCTTCGCTTCAAGGGAGAGTTGAACATACCCAAGAGCCCTGCATCAGAACTCGAGGTAGCGAAGCGAATCAAGGCGTTGCTTGCCAAGAACAAGACTACCGAGGAACTCCTGAGCTTCCTAGGAGCAGGTTGCTGGCCGCACTACGTTCCGGCCTTGTGCGACGAGATCATCGGCCGTTCCGAGTTCTTGACCGCCTATGCTGGCGCAGAGTACTCAGACTATGGAAGGTACCAAAGTATGTTTGAATTCCAAAGCATGATGGGCGACCTTCTTGCCCTGGATGTGGTCAGCGCGCCCGTGTATGATGGGCCTTCTGCCAGTGGCGACGCCGTGCAGATGGCGTATCGGGCTACGGGCAGGAAGGAGGTGCTGATTCCGAAGCTAACGAGCCCGGATCGGCTGACAACAATGAAGATATACTGTGACCCTTGGCTAGAAATCAAGGAGGTTGATTATAACCTCGAAACGGGGCAGTTGGATCTTAATGACCTAAAGTGCAAGATCTCTTCGCAGACGGCTGCCGTTTACATCGAGAACCCAGCCTACTTTGGATTCATCGAAGCTCAATGCGAAGACATTGCCCAGATTGCCCATGAGAACGGCGCGTTATTCGTGGTATGTATCAACCCAATCTCTTTGGGGGTATTGAGGCCCCCAGGCGAATATGGAGCAGACATTGCCTGTGGAGAGGGTCAGCCATTAGGACTGCACATGAGTTGCGGAGGGGCCACGCTAGGCATTTTGGCTTGTCGCGATGAAGAACGTCTCATAATGGTAATGCCTTCATTCATGACAGGGCTGACCAAGACCGTTGTTGAGGGTGAATATGGTTTTTCTCGGTATACGCTTTACCATAGAATGCATTTCGAGATTCTAGATAAAGCAAGAGCGTTCACCGGCACGGCGTCCTGGTTGTGGGGAATATCTGCCGCCGTGTATATGGCTTTGTTAGGCCCCCAGGGAATGCGACGACTGGGAGAGGTCAACATGCAGAAGGCGTATTACGCCATGGACCTGCTGTCCGGAATCAAGGGCGTCAAGGTCCCTGTCTTCTCCTCCACGCATTTCAACGAGTTCGTCATCAATTTCGATGGCACGGGAAAGACAGTGGCGGAGATTAACCAGGCTCTCCTTGAGCACGGCATTCTGGGGGGGAAAGAAACTTGCAGCGAGTTCCCTCAATTCGGAAACTCGGCTCTTTACTGCGTGACGGAAGTCCACAGCAAGGAAGACATAGACAGGCTGGCTGAAACATTGGAGGCTGTTACTCGATGAAAGGAGTCCAGGAGATGGATGCCAAAGAAACGACATGCGATGTCTATGAGAGCATTGAAACAGGTTACCAAGCAGTCCGGTGGCATGAGCCGGTCATCTACGAGCTATCTCGCAAGGGGAACAGAAACGATATTGTCGGAGAAGCTGAGGAGGAGATAAGGGACAGAGTAGGCAATGTCCTCTCCCGAATTCCGGATAAGCTTCGCAGGACAAAAGCTCCTGAACTTCCTGAATTATCCGAACCCGAGATCATGCGCCACTACTTACGCCTGTCTCAGCAGACCTTTGGTTACGATTCTGGCGTCAATCTGGGAATAGGCACTTCCTCGATGAAATACAGCCCCAAGGTGAACGAGCAACTAGCTAGTCTACCAGGCTTAACTGCAGTTCATCCGCTACAGCCTGACGAGCACATGCAGGGCATCCTCGAGATCATGTATGAACTCCGCAATTGGTTGTGTGAGCTTTCCGGAATGGATGAATTCACCTTTCAGCCTCGTGGTGGTGCGCACGGTATATATGTCAATGCTTGCATCATGAAGGCATACCATAGGTCAAGGGGGGAACCTGAGCGGGATGAGGTTATCACTACTGCGGTTTCCCACCCTGCCAATTCTGGATGTCCGTCCGCAGCCGGTTTCAAAGTTATCATCCTGTATCCCGACAAGGAGACGGGTAATGTCGGACTGGAGGCGGTGAAGGCCGCTGTTTCGGAGCGAACCGCTGGCTTGATGCTGACAGCGCCGTATGATACCGGAGTCTTTGACAGTCAGGTGGCTGAATATGTGAAAGTAGTCCATGATGCAGGCGGACTTGTCTCTCTGGACCAAGCCAACCTCAATGGGATCATCACGAAGTTGAGGGCGAGAGACATCGGCGCCGATATGATGCACTTCAATCTGCACAAGACCTTCTCCACACCCCACGGGTCCTGTGGTCCTGGCACCGGAGCCGTTGGAGTTACGAAAGAGCTCAGAAGATTCCTGCCCGTGCCCGTGGTGGAATTCGACGGCTCTAAATGTCATCTAAACTACGATTTACCGGATAGCATCAGCAAGATCGGTTCGTTCTACGGGGTAGTCATAAATGTTGTAAAGGCCTACGCCTGGATTATGAGCATGGGAGCAGACGGGCTGCGTGAGGTCGCCGAGTGGTCCGTGATCAATAACAACTATCTGATCAAGAAATTGTTGGAAGTCCGTGGTGTCGGGATAGGCTGGCCAAACCGCACCAAACTAGAGCAGACGAGGTTCTCCTTGGAGCAGCTAAGAGAGGACACGGGTATCGGAACCTGGGACGTCTACGAGAGGGTGGCTGACTATGGCATTCAGACTTACTCCTTCAGTCACTACCCATGGGTTGTCCCCGAACCCTTTGCCCCCGAGCCCACCGAAACAACATCCAAGGAAGACATTGACAGATTTGTCGAGGTATTCCAAAGGATCTCCGAAGAGGCATACACCAATCCGGAAATCATCAAAACCGCTCCCCACAGGTGTGTGATTCATAAGGTTGACCGAGAACCGCTGGAGGATCCCGAGACGGCAATCACAACTTGGAGAGCACTCCTGAGGAAAGCGCCCCCATCAGACTGTGCCACTATTAGCTGAAGAACAAGCCTCACATGACTCATCATGGGAGGGGAATTGAACCGTGGCTCCCAATCATGACACGCTCTTACGGGTGAACAACGATACTGCGAAGAGGAAGCTAGGCCTGATCGTCAATCCCATTGCAGGGATCGGAGGCAAGGTCGGCCTCAAAGGAAGTGACGGCCTGGAGATCGTCAAGAAGGCGATTGCATTAGGGGCTACGCCGGTTGCTCCTGCAAGAGCAACCCAGGCATTGAGAGATCTCTCATCGTTAAGAGAGGAAATCGAACTCATTACCTATCCTTTCGAGATGGGGGAGAACGAGGCCAGAGAATGCGGTTTTGTGCCAATGGTTATTGGGCGGATTGCATCGGGCCAGACGACCGCCTCTGACACCAGGAGAGCAGCCCAGGAGATGATGGGATGCGGAGTTGAACTCCTCCTCTTTGCTGGTGGGGACGGAACAGCCAGGGATATCTACGAGGCGGTAGGTAGTAGGGTTCCGGTTCTGGGTATCCCTGCTGGTGTCAAAATCCACTCCAGCGTATTTGCCGTTAGCCCCCGGCGGGCAGGACAGCTGATTAGGGAGTTCCTCAAAGGGCGCGTTCAATTGCGCGAGATGGAGGTAATGGATATTGACGAGGATCTGTTTCGCAAGGGGCGCGTTTCCGCTCGACTTCGTGGCTACTTGAGAGTTCCTTTCGAGAGGCGATTGGTCCAGGGAGCGAAAGAAGGCAGCTTCGGTTCTCTGGACCGGCAAGAGGTGATTGCCAAGTTTGTAGTGGATCATATGAATGAGGACTACTACATTCTTGGCCCGGGGAGCACCGTGAAAGCTATCGGCGAGGCGCTGGGGATTGATAAGACTCTGTTGGGAATCGACCTGGTTCATAAGAAGCAACTTGTCGGCAAAGACTTAAACGAGGAGCAGTTATTCAAGCTCATCACTGGCAAAAAGGCCAAGATAGTTGTAACCGTGATTGGGGGGCAAGGGTATATTTTTGGCCGGGGTAATCAACAGATCAGCCCACGAGTAATAAGAGAAGTAGGAAAAGGCAATCTGATCATCGTGTGTACGCAAGAGAAGCTGGTTTCCTTGAATGGTCCGCTATTGGTAGATACTAACGACTATGAACTAGATAAGTCCTTGGCAGGCTATATAAGAGTTATTACCAGCTATAACGAGGAGTCCGTTTGGAAGGTAGAGTGCTAGTGACGACCACGCAAGTTAAAGAAGGAGAATAACCGATGCAGAAGAAGAATCTGGTCTTGTTAACCCTAGATGAGGTGCGACCGGATCACACGAGCTGCTATGGGTACAAGCGCATCAGCACCCCCAACATCGATCGAATTGCTGAGGAGGGAGTGCTTTTCGAAGAGGCCATCTCCTCGTCCTGTTTTACTCCTATCTCTCACGCAGCTATGTTGACTGGTCTACATCCACCGCTGAATAGTATGCGCGATCCTTACAGCTTCCTGCAGGCCAGAACGCTGGCGGAGATGCTGATGGATCGTGGCTACCACACAGCGGGCTTCGTGGGCGTGGGGATAATGGGAGCCCAGGCCGGCTTCAATCGGGGGTTCGAACTCTTCGACGAGCCCAAGGAGGACGAGGAGTCGTGGGAAATCCACCAATTCCCCGGCGACGAGCGGGGAGGGGAGTTTGTGCTAGGCAATTGGTGGATTCCGCGATTGCTAAAGTGGATTGAAGAGAACCACACGTCTCCCTTCCTTGTCTGGGGGCACTTTCTGCATACCCACGAGGGCTCGGAACACCAACTTTTGGCAGATGGACGTATCAAGGAAGGGGAACTGTCAGAGTTCCGCTACTACGATGCCAAGATCAAGCTTGCTGACAAAGAGGTAGTAGGTGCAGTGATTGAGCTCTTGGAAAGGCTGGGTGTGTACGAAAACACAATCATCGCCGTTCTGTCGGATCACGGCACCATATTGGGCGAGCGCCCGCTACCCCGCATTCCTTGGCGCGGTGGCCATGCCTATCCCCAGCACATTACCATGTACGACCTGGACTTGCGTGTGCTTTGGGTGATGAAGGGACCTGGGCTTCCCGTAGGAAAGCGAACCCGCGGCCAAGTGCGAACCGTGGATTTCACTCCCACTGTGCTAGACCTAATGGGTTTCTCTACCGTGAAGGATTTCAACGGCACTACTCTACTGCCGGCTATTGAAAGCAGGATCTCAAAAGGGTTGGTAGCCTATGCCGAGGAGATATTCGAGCCCAGAGGATTAGGGGTACTACAGGCCATTCGAACAGACAGGTGCAAATACATGATTAACCGCACCCAAGGCGACGCAGAGGAATTCTACAACTTGCAGTCGGATCCTGATGAGGAGGTCGACCTCATAGACATCTTGGACGAGGAGGAGCATCTGCTGAGGAAAGAGGCCCGCGAGCTGTGTGATAGGTACATGGGTATGCAAGCCAGCCGAGCTCCTATGAGTGAGGAGGAACGTGAGAAGGTCAAGGCTCGGCTGCAAATGCTGGGGTACATGACATAGAAGCAGACTTCCTCTCCGCGTTGCACGGGAGGGACCGCGCGGCTCATAACAATGCCCAGCTATTCCCCTTAAGCAAGCTCTGTCATGCAGGAGACAGCAGTCGGGCAGAGAAAACCCCAAAGAACTTCATGCAAACGATTGAACCCCACGGTGGAGTACTCATCAACCGCATTCTCAAGGTGCCCGAGGCCGAGGCCGCCCAAGAGCACGCCCGAGACTTACCTGCAATGCGCCTCGGCGACCGGCAGTGGTGTGACCTTGAGATGATCGACATGTAGGCCTACAGCCCTCTGACAGGCTTCATGGGTTGAGCTGATGATCGCAGCACCGTCGAGACTATGCACCTGTCTTCTGGCCTGCCTTGGACTATCCCCATCACCCTGACAGTGTCCCAAGAGTTCGCCATTTGAGAAGTGCGGAATACCAGTTTGGGATAGGTTCTTGGTGTCTTGGAGGAGGGATAGATGAACCGAATGGTTATCGCTACTGATAAAGCCCCTGCTGCGGTTGGTCCTTACTCCCAAGCGGTGCGTATCGGCGATTTCGTGTTCGTTAGTGGGGAGATCGCGATAGTTCCCGGCACGGGCAAGCTCGCAGAGGGTGGTATTGAAGCTGAAACCCACCAGGTGCTGCAGAATATCTCGGCGATATTGGAAGCAGGTCATAGCTCAGTGAGCCAGGTGATTAAGACCACAGTCTTCCTACAGAATATGAGCGACTTTACTGCCATGAACGTCATCTATGCCCAATTCTTTCCCGCCAACCCTCCGGCTCGATCAACCCTTCAAGTGACAGCTTTGCCCTTGGGTGCCCTGGTTGCCATCGAAGCGGTGGCGGTGATTGATAATTCAATCCTGGGAGGATCAGTAGATCGAATTTGTCACCCTGAGCGGAGCTAAGGGTCTCTTTCTTGCAAAGCGGAACGGGATTCTTCGTCGCTGCGCTCAGAATGACATAGTTTGGTATGTTTGGAGTCAGCCGGGATATTCCCTTACCCAGGAATTTGGATCTGCTGAGGATAACCGATTGAAAGTTGGAGATTGGAAGTTGGAAGATGGAAATCGGAAGACCAACCTCCAACCTCCAACATCCAGCCTAAAATGGACCTGGTCATCAAAAACGGCACAATCGTCACCGCTACCGAGACCTATGAGGCCGACATCGGCATCAAGGATGGCGTCATCGCTCTCATCGGGCACCCCCCCCTCTTTCTCCCCAAAGGCGGTGCCCTGAGCTTGTCGAAGGGTTGCGGGGGAGGAAGGGGGGGCGAGGTGATTGATGCCGCCGATAAGTATGTCATGCCAGGCGGCATTGACGCCCACGTTCACCTGCAGATGACCATCGGCGACATCACCTCCAGCGATGACTTCACCACGGGCACTATTGCCGCCGCCTGTGGGGGCACCACCACGGTCATAGACTTCATTGACCCCAAGCCCGGCCAGAGCCTGCACCAGGCGGTGGCCGACCGGCGCTCGCAGGCCGACGGGCGCACAGCCATTGACTACGGCTTGCACCTGACGGCCACCAATGCCCTCCCCAAAACGCTGGCTGAACTAAAAGAGTTGGCCACTGCTGGCTACACCAGCCTCAAGCTCTACACCACCTACCCGGCCCTGATGGTGAATGATGACCAGATGCTAAACCTCATGGCCGTCGCCGCCACTTGCGGCGTCCTCCCCATCGTACACACCGAAAACCACTGGGTTATAGAGTATCTCAAGAAGAAGTTGCTGGCTGAGGGCAAGACCGAGCCCCGCTATCACCCTCGCAGCCGGCCTCCCCTGGCCGAGGCTGAGGCGGCGAATCGCGTCGTCGCTCTGGCCCGGTTAACAGAGTGTCCCGTCTACCTGGCCCATTTGACCTGTCGGGAGTCTTTGGAGGTGGTGCGAAGACACCGCGCCCAGGGGCAGCGCGTCTACGGCGAGGTTTGCACCCAGCACCTGATCCTCTCCGAGGACGAGTACGAACGGCCCGGATTCGAGGGAGCGAAATTCGTGCTCTCACCGCCCCTCCGGCACAAGTCCAATTGGGAGCCCCTCTGGCATGCCCTAGCCGCCGGCGCCCTGCAGACCATCTCCACCGACCATTGCCCCTGGAACTTTGCCACTCACAAACAACGAGGGCGGGACGACTTCACTCAAATCCCCAACGGCGCGCCCGGCATAGAGACCCGCGTGCCACTCATTCACCATTTCGGCGTGAACGAGGGCCGTCTCTCGCTCAACAGATTCGTGGAATTGGTATCCACCGCCCCTGCCAGGCTGTTTGGCCTCTCGCCCCGCAAGGGCACCATCGCCGTTGGCTCCGACGCCGACCTGGTGATCTTCGACCCGCACCAGGAGCGCACCCTGGCCACAGAGAACCTGCACACGAATGTGGATTACAGCCCCTACGAACACATCACCGTCAGAGGCTACCCCGTGATGACCATCGCCCGCGGCAAGGTCATCGCCAAGGACAGCCAGTTCGTGGGCCAGGTGGGGGCGGGGGAGTTCGTGGAGAGGAAGCCTTTTTCTGAGGAATGAGGGATGAGGAATGAGGGATGGGGGCAAACGTGAAACTTGAAACGTCAAACCTCAAACTGACCTGGGCCGAGATAGATCTGGACGCCATCGCCCACAATGCGCGAGAACTCAAGCGACACGTTGGGGAGAAGGCCGGAAACATGGCTGCGGAGTTGATGGCCGTGGTCAAGGCCAACGGCTACGGCCATGGCGCAGTGCCGGTAGCTGAGACAGCTCTGGAGAACGGGGCCAGCCGCCTGGCGGTGCATCGCACCCTGGAGGGCATCCAGTTGCGACAAGCGGGGATCACGGCTCCCGTTTTGATCATGGGTTACAGTCTGCCAGCCCAGGCGGAAACCATCGTCCGCTGGGACCTGACCCCCACTGTCAACACCCCCGAACAGGCCCAAGCCCTCTCTGCTGCAGCTCTTCATCAAGGGAAAGCGCTCCCTATCCACGTTAAGGTGGACACGGGATTGGGCCGCTTTGGGCTCCTGCCTGATGAAGTTGCGAACTTTGTTCAGGCCATATCCAAATTACCTGGCCTCGTCCTCGAGGGCATCTACACTCACTTCGCCATAGCCGATGCTGCGGATAAAGCGTACACTCTTCAACAGTTGGAGACCTACCTTGAAGTGGTGAAAGGGCTAGAGGAGGCGGGTTTCACTATCCCCATCAAACACACGGCCTGTAGCGCAGCTACTTTGGACCTGCCGCAGACACACCTGGACGTGGTACGCTGCGGCATCATCCTCTACGGCCTGCGCCCCTCAAGCAAAGTTGAGCCGACCATTCCCCTGCGCCCGGCCATGACCCTCAAGAGCCGGGTGGCCCGAGTGCGTACTCTCCCCGCTGGTTCCTGTATTAGCTACGGCTGCACCTATACTACCAGCGAGCCTACCCTGGTGGCCCTGGTGCCCGTCGGCTACGGCGACGGCTACCGCCGCCTTCTCTCCAACCGAGGTCAGGTGCTCATCCGCGGACAGCGCGCCCCCATCGTGGGCCGGGTCTGCATGGACCAGTTTGTGGTGAAAGTGACAGCCCCCACCCCTAACCCCTCCCCCGAATCCAGGGGAGGGGAAGAAGCTCCCAGTCCCCCTGCCCCCCTGCCCCCCCAAAGCGGTGTCCTGAGCCCTGCCCTGAGCTTCGTCGAAGGGTTGTCGAAGGGTTGGGGGGAACGGGAGGCGGGGGGGAGTTCGAATGTGCAGCAGCACGACGAAGTGGTGCTCATTGGGAGACAAGGCAAGGATGAGATCACCGCTGAGGAAGTAGCCACCTGGGCCGAAACCATCAACTACGAAGTGACTACCAGCATCCTGCCGCGTGTGACCAGGGTCTACCTCAAAGGCGGGCAGGTCGTGGCCGTGCACCCTCTCGTCGAGACAACTCCTCAGTTCACCTTTTGACAAAAAACCGGTCAGAGTCTATAATCTCTAATACCCAATATCCAGTACCCCCCCAAGATTAGGTGGCCCCAATATGCCCGGTTCGAAGGTGTCCCTGGTGATAATGACAGGCTCCAGCGAGAGGAGCGAGGTGGAGAGGATGGTGTCCCTGGCTCGTCAGGCCATCACCCTCGACACCGTTGAGAGAGCCCTCGCCGTTGAAGCCATCGGCCCCATCGTGGTTGCCACCAATTCCGCTTCTCTGGCCGAGAGCCTGCGGGGGAAGCCAGTCCATGTCGAACTGGAAGCACCCGACGAGGAGTTCCACTTTGGGCGGCGATTACGAGATCTGATCACCGAGCAGGGCATGGAGAAGGTCTTCTACGTTGGGGGGGGGAGCAGTGCCCTGCTCTCCAGCGAAGAAATGGGCCGCATCGCCGAGACACTCCTCTCCACCGACGACGCCACTTCATCATATGCACGAAGTGGCGTCATCGCCAACAACTTCTACTCCACCGATTTCGCCGCCTTTGCCCCTGCCCAAGCCATCGAATCCATAGAACCTCCTACTGTTGACAACGACCTGGCCTGGCTTTTGGTGGAGCAGGCCGGCTTGGCGTGTAAGGAGTTGCCTCGCACCGCTGCCACTCAACTGGATGTAGACACCCCTACTGACCTGATGACCCTGAAGCCTCACCCCGGCGTGGGGCCTCACACCCGACGCTATCTGGATAACCTTGAGCTAGATACCTCCCACATTGAGCAAGCGCTGAAGTTTATCACCGACCGTGACGCCGAGGTCTTGGTAGCGGGGCGGGTGTCGGCCACGACCTGGGCTTACCTGGAGCAGGAGACAGCCTGCCGGGTGCGCCTGTTCTCCGAGGAGCGGGGCATGCGCGCCAGTGGCCGCCAGGCGCGAGGCGAAGCCCTGTCCCTGTTGGGATTTTATCTGGAGGAGGTGGGGCTGGAGAGGTTCTTCGCTACCCTGGCGGAAATGAGCCAGGCCGCCTTCTTAGACAGCCGTGTCCTCTTTGCCCATCGGAGAATCTGGCCCTCCGCTGCCGACCGTTTCTATTCCGACCTGCGCCAACCGGATAAGATCAGCCACCCGTGGGTGCGCAGCTTCACCGAGGCGGCCATAGAAGCCCCCATCCCCATCGTCCTGGGCGGCCACTCCCTGGTGTCAGGCGGGTTGTATGCCCTGGTGGAAGCGGCCTGGGCCAGGGGTGTGGATTTGGCGAGGCACGTGGAAACACTGAGGCACTGAACACTCTGAATGCACTGAGGGCTTCTTCAGTGTCCTCACTAACCATTGACCACCCAACCAAACAAAGGAGTTTGCTAAATGAAAACGTCAGAAAAAAACCAAGAGTATTGGGACCTCGCCTTCGGCAAGAACCTGGCCGAGGTGGATCCCGATGTGGCCGACCTGATCGCCTTCGAGGAGGAGAGGCAGGCCAGGAAGCTGATCATGATCCCGTCGGAGAGCTACTGCCCGAAGCCGGTGCGCGAGGCACTGGGGAGCGTCTTCAACAACATCTACGCCGAGGGCTATCCCCGCCTGCAGATGACCCAAGACGAGGAGGAACTACTCCTCCAGTTCGACCACGAGCTGGCCAACTACAGGCGCTACGCCGACAGGCGGTTCTATAAGGGGGTTGACTACGCGGACCTCATCGAGTGCCTGGCCCAGAGGCGAGTGGCCGCATGTTTCGCCAACGAGAGGGTGAACGCCAACGAGATCTACGTGAACGTCCAGCCCCTCTCAGGATCGCCCGCCAACCTGTCAGTTTATGAAGCCCTCCTTGAGCCAGGCGACACCATCATGGGCCTGGCCCTCCCCCAGGGCGGGCACCTCACCCACGGCAGCCCCTTCAACATCTCCGGTCGGCGCTACAACGTCGTCTCGTACGCCGCCAGCAGGGCCACCGAGAAGCTGGACTACGACCAGATCATGGAGCTGGCCCTCCAACACCGGCCCAAGATCATCGTCGGCGGATACACCTCCTACTCCTGGGCCCCCGACTGGGAGAAGTTCAAACGGATAGCCGAGGCTTGTGGGGGGTTGCTCATGGCCGACATCGCTCACACGGCGGGGCTGGCCATCGCTGGGGCATACCCCAATCCCGTGGGCATCGCCGACGTCACCACCTTCACCACCCACAAGACCTTCTTCGGCCCCCGCGGAGCGGTGATCATGACCACCGACGAGGACATGGCCGAGCTGATAGACAACGCCGTGTTCCCCGGCCGCCAGGGCGGGCCCCACGTACACAAGTTCGCGGCGGTGGCGGTCGCCGCCAAGATCGCTCAGACGGAGGAGTACAAACGCCTGCAGCACAGAATCGTGGAGAACTCCGTGGCCCTGGCCGATGGACTGCAGAAACGCGGCCTGAAGCTGGCCTACGGCGGAACGAACACCCACCTCCTGGTCATTGACCTCAACCCCCTCAAGTCCGCCGAAGGTTTCCCCCTCAAGGGCGAGATGGTGGCCCGCATCCTGGACCTGGCGGGCATCGTGGTCAACAAGAATACCATCCCCGGCGACGAGGACGCGGGCGAGGCCAGCGGCATCCGCATGGGAACACCCTGGCTCACCCAACGAGGGATGGGCGCAGCGGAAATGGACAAGATCGCCGAGCTCATCCACCGCATCGTCGTCAACATCAAGCCCTTCACCTACATGGGACTGACGGGGCCGCTGTGGAGGGGGAAGATTGATCTGGACATCCTGGAAGAGGTCAAGCTTGAGGTAGAAGAACTGGCGAGAGGGGCCGAGGTGGAGACCCCGGCCCAGGGAATCGGCTATCCCCACTACTACTTCCTGCGTGAAACGCCAAACGTGAAACGTGAAGCGTCAGACATGGGACTCCTGGAGGTGTTCGGCGACAGGGCCATGCCCTTCCTGCAGCAGGTATCCACCAATGATGTCTCGAAGCTCCAGCCTGGTGAGAGCCAGCGCTCCTTCCTGCTGGACGCCCAGGGGCAGCTGATTGATAGCGTCGCTATCCTGCGCCTGGAGCCGGACAGGTGGGGCCGCGATCACTACGTCGTGATGACCAACCCTGTCAACACCGACAGGGTGAAAGCCTGGTTCCGCGGCCTCGCCGACGGGTACATCCTATTCGACTACGAGGACATCTTCCGCAAGGTCGAGGGCCCAGTGGTGGTGAAAGATCTAGGCGAAGACGCAATATCCAATATCCAATACCCCATATCCAACCTCCAACCTCCAACCCTTCGACTGAGCTCAGGGCAGGCCTCCAACCTCCAGCCCCAAACCGGCCTCTCACTCTACCAGGCGGGCCACGATGCCCTCTTCCACGTCTCCAAGCCCTACTTCGTGGGACAGAAGAGCCTGGAAAGCGTCAGGCCCAGGGTGGCGAAAGAGGAGTGGCAGTGGCCGGAGGAAGAAGGCGAGCTTAAGCGAACCTGCCTCTACGAAGAGCATCTCAAGCTAACCAAGAAAGTGATACCCTTTGCCGGCTGGGAGATGCCTGTCTGGTACACCAGCGTCAGCGAGGAACACAAAGCCGTGAGGGAAACGGCTGGGCTGTTCGACGTGGCTCACATGGGCGTGGTAGAGGTGGCCGGCGAGCACGCCACCGCTTTCCTCGATGCAGTCACTTCCAACTACGTGCGCTGGATAGGCGACGGCCAGACGCAATATGCCTACCTCCTTGACCCTGACGGCGACGTGATTGACGACGTGTTCATCTATCGCCGGGCAGCGGACCGCTATATGCTGGTGATCAACGCCTCCAATGCTGAGAAGGACCTGGCCTGGCTGAACGCCGTCAACTCCGGTAAGTGGCTGATAGACAGAGAGCATCCGGACATTGAGCTCGAGGACCCCGCGATCATCCGCGACCTGAAGGACCCGTCGTCGGGGAAAGACCAGCGGGTTGACTTGGCCATCCAGGGCCCCAACTCCCTGGCCATCCTCCAGAGCTTAACCGACGACAAGAAACTGCAGGCGAAACTAGCCAGGATCAGCCGGACCGAGTTCATCGAGACGGAGCTGGCAGGCATGGATCTCATCGTGTCTCGAACGGGCTACACGGGGGAAGACATCGCCTACGAGCTCTATCTGCACCCCGATAATGCCCCCAGGATGTGGAATCTACTCCTAGAGAAGGGCCAGGATTATGGCCTGAAACCAGCGGGGCTTGCCGCCAGAGACTCGACCAGAACCGAAGCAGGTTTGCCGCTGCACGGACACGACCTGGCCGGCCCGTACAACATCTCTCCCATCGAGGCCGGCTTTGGCTCCTACGTGAAGTTCCACAAACCCTACTTTGTCGGCAGGAAGGCCCTGCTGGAGAAAGAGGCCACCAGGACGATGGAGATCCTTCGCTTCCACATGAACGACAGAGGCGTGAGGATGGCTAAGCTGGGGGACGTGGTGGTTGATAAAAGAGGCAAATACATAGGCCGCGTTACCAGTTGCGCTCTGGATACTGAAGGGTTCCAGGTCGGCCTGGCTTACGTTGACAAGAAGTACAACCGCGAAGGGGCGCAGATCGGCATCATCCCCCTCCCCCACACCAAAGCCCCACCGACCAAGCCAGTGGAAGAGATGTCCTTGGGGGACAAAATGCTCCTCCATGAAAAGGCTACAGTTCTCCCCCGCTTCCCCCTCGAAGAAGAGTAGACCAAGGACCATCTGACCAAAGACCATCTGACCAAAAGAAAGGAGATCAAAAAATGCAACTAGAAAAGGATTGTCGCTACATGGAGACCCACGAATGGGTGCGCATCGTCGGACACCTGGCCACGACTGGCATCACCGACTACGCCCAGTCCCAGCTCTCCGACGTCGTCTACGTTGAGCTGCCTGAGGTGGGCGATGTTTTCGACAAGGGAGAGGTCTTCGCTACGGTAGAGTCGGTCAAGACCGCAGCCGACTGCTACATGCCTATCGGCGGGGAGATCACGGAGGTCAATGAGGAGCTATCCGGCTCCCCTGAGCTGGTCAACGAAGACGCCTTCGGCAAGGGCTGGTTCATCCAGTTCACTCCCAGTGACCTCTCGGAGGTGGACGACCTGCTGACGCCTGAGGAATACCAGGAGCACGTGGCCAAAGAAGAAGAGGAAGGAGGCCGCTAATGTCCTATATCCCCCACACTGAGTCCGACCGAGCAGCAATGCTGGCCGAGATCGGGGTGGAGACCGTCGGTGACCTCTTTCTGGATGTGCCAGAGAGCGTGCGCTATCCTGGGCTAACGCTTCCCCCGCCCCTATCCGAGCTGGAGATCCTGGGAGAACTGAGAAGCATGAGTGAGGAGAACGCCGATCTCGACCACTACGCCTGTTTCCTGGGCGCGGGGGCCTACAACCACTTCGTGCCCAGTGTGGTTGGTCACGTCATCGGTCGCTCGGAGTTCTACACCGCCTACACCCCCTACCAGCCTGAGATCAGCCAGGGCACGCTGCAGGCCGTCTTCGAGTACCAGAGCATGGTCTGCGCCCTCACGGGCATGGACGTCGCCAACGCCTCCCACTACGACGGGGCCACCAGCCTGGCCGAAGCTGCCCTCATGTCGGTCAATGTCTCCCGTGGCAAGCGACGCAAGATCATCGTCTCCCCCACGGTGCACCCTGAGTACCGCGCCACCCTCCGTACCTATACGCCAGGCCCAGACCTGACAATCTCCGACCCTTCGGCTAAGCTCAGGGCAAGCCTCCAATACCCAATATCCAATACCCAACTCGACGACGACACCGCCTGCCTGATCATCCAGCAGCCAGACTTCTTTGGCCAGTTGGCGGAAGCCAGCGAGCTGAACCAGTTGGCCGAGGCGGTGCACGCTGCGGGTGCGCTCCTGGTCGTCATGGCTGACCCCATCTCCCTGGGCCTGTTCACACCCCCCGGCGAATACGGGGCCGACATCGTGGTAGGAGAGGGGCAGGCGTTGGGCAACCCCCTCAACTTCGGCGGGCCCTATCTGGGCATCCTTGCCTGTCGTGAGAAACACATGCGCAAGATGCCGGGGCGACTGATCGGCGAGACAGTGGATACCGAGGGGCGACGGGGCTTCGTCCTGACCCTGTCGGCTCGTGAGCAGCACATCCGCCGCGAGAGGGCCACCTCCAACATTTGCACCAACCAGGCCCTCTGTGCTCTGGCGGCCGGGGCCTACCTGGCGGCCATGGGAAAGAGCGGACTGCGCAAAGTGGCCGAGCTCTGCTATCACAAGGCTCACTACGCTGCCAGGCAGATCGCTGCCATTCCCGGCTTCGAGCTGTTGGGGGACAAACCCTTCTTCAAGGAATTCGTCGTCCGCTGCCCCAAGCCGCCTGACGAGATCAACGAAGCGCTCCTGGAGCAGGGCATCATCGGCGGCTACGACCTGGGCCGCGACTATCCTCACCTGGAGAATCACATGCTCCTGTGCGTGACAGAGATGAACACCAGGACCGAGATAGACCGCTTGGTGGCAGCTTTGGAGGAGGTGACATCATGACCGAGCCGTTGATTTTCGAAATCAGCTCGCCAGGCCGAAAGGCGGTGTTCCTGCCGGAGCTCGACGTGCCCCAGGCCGAGCTGCCACAGGAGCTGTTGCGGGAGGAGCTTCCCCTGCCCGAGGTCAGCGAGGTTGACCTCATGCGCCACTACGTGCACCTCTCCCAGCTCAACCACGCCGTGGACACCGGCTTCTACCCGCTGGGCTCCTGCACCATGAAATACAACCCCAAGGTCAACGAGGAGGCGGCGAAGCTGCCTGGCTTCACCCGCACCCATCCTTATCAGGATCACTGCACCGTCCAGGGCAACCTGCGGCTTATGTGCGAGTTGCAGGAGTACCTGAAGGAGATCGGAGGATTCGCTGGAGTGAGCCTGCAGCCAGCAGCGGGGGCTCACGGTGAGTTCACCGGCATCCTGATGATGCGAGCCTATCACGAGGAGCGAGGCGACACAAAGCGTACCAAGGTGCTCATCCCCGACTCGGCTCACGGCACCAACCCTGCCTCCTCTGGCATGAGTGGCTACCAGGTGGTGGAGGTCAAATCCGACCAGCGAGGCAACGTGGACCTGGAGGAACTCCGAGCCCATTGCGGCGACACCGTAGTCGGCCTGATGCTGACCAATCCCAACACCCTGGGCCTCTTCGAGGAGCAGGTGCTGGAGGTGGCTGAGCTGATCCACGGGTGCGGTGGCCTGGTGTATGGCGACGGGGCCAACGTCAACGCCTTGATGGGCATCGCCAAACCCGGCGATCTGGGCTTCGACGTGCTGCACTACAACCTGCACAAGACCTTCTCCACACCCCACGGTGGGGGCGGGCCTGGCTCTGGCCCTGTCGGTGCCTCAGAACGGCTGGCGAAGTACCTGCCCGGCCCGATTGCAGTCAAGGACGAGAAGTGCGACTGTCACAAGGAGAAAGCGGGCCCCTGTTACCATCTAGAGATGCCTGAAGCCTCCATCGGCCGGGTCAAAGCTTTCTATGGCAACTTCGGCGTGTTCATCAAAGCCTACACCTACATCAGGATGCTGGGTGCCGAGGGCCTGCAGCAGGTCAGTGAGGACGCGGTGTTGGCCGCCAACTACCTGCTGGCCATGCTCAAGAAGGTGTACCCCCTGCCCTACGACCGCATCTGCATGCACGAGTTCGTGCTATCGGGGCCCTTGCCGCAGTCCCCCGACGTCCACACGCTGGACATCGCCAAGCGGTTGATGGACTACGGTTTCCACCCGCCCACCGTCTACTTCCCCCTCATCGTACCAGAGGCCCTGATGATCGAGCCCACCGAGACCGAGAGCAAGGAGACCCTGGATGCCTTCGTCGAGGCCATGCTCAACATCGCCGAGGAGGCCCAGGAGAACCCGGACCTCCTGCACCAGGCGCCTCACACCACCCCCGTCACCCGCCTGGACGAGGTCAGGGCGGCCCGGCATCCGATGTTGCGGTGGAAGCCGGTTTAGAAGCACAGCCCTTTCTCCCCCCGCTACAGAGGGGCGTCCTTGCCCGATTTCGTGGCCTATCTGCCCTTAGACAGGGCGGGGACGCCCTTCGGTCAACTTCGTTGGTAGCAGTTTTAGCAGGTGAGGAGGTCAGAGCGGCCCGGCAGCCGAAGTTGCGGTGGGAGCCTGAGGCGAACCTGGAACCGGAAGAACAAGCCATAAGTTGCCGGCGAAAATGGAGCATGGTATAATTGCGTAGACCAATGCACTTGCTTGGGTACTGTACCTTAACACTGCGGATAAGTCGATGTAGACATATGGTGGCAC
>CAYMKL010000027.1:0-62088 GCA_964390805.1 uncultured Anaerolineae bacterium
GTCCCCGGGGCGGCCCGGGGACGGGGCTTTGAGCCTTAAGTTGACACTAATGCAACACCAATCCTCATTGACTTGTTACTCGTTACCTCATTACCCTATCTAGAAAGCACCCACAGCCCCCGCAGCCGCCAGGGTAGACGTCGTCTCTCCTGCCACGCCCGATGTACCAGGGATGGGTCCGGCGGAGTCGGGGCGTAGCTGACCTGCTCGTACACTTTTGTCACCAGGAAGACCCCGGCCAGAGTCTGTTGTAGCCCTTTTCGCACTGCCTCCTCCAGCCATTTTCCCCGGGGACGACGGCGCGTCAGTTCCCGTTCCGCAACAGCGGCGAATTCGGCAGGCGTATCCCAGGGATGCACCGGCACGCCCAGACGGGAGGCCATCGCCCGCAGTCGGGCGTAGCTCAGCGCCACCCGCTCTTCCTCACGCAGGCCGGTCAGCCGACGGCGCCAGGCTCGCGACCCAGCCCCTACCATCACCAGCCCTACGACTAAGACCAACACCCACCACCGCCAGCGCAGCCAGGCCAGTCGGGCTTCCACCTGCATCCGCACCCACCAGGGGCGTTCGGGCAAGGAGGAGAGCACCAGCGAGGAGGGTTCCAATTCCTCGGTCTCCTCCCCTCGCTCTAACGGCCTTAACCCGGAGGTCGGCTCGAAAGGGATCCAGCCGTAGTCAGGGAAGTAGAGCTCGGGCCAGGCGTGGGCATCCTTCTCGGTGACCACGTAGGTCCCCTGCTGAAAGTCGTAATTTCCCATCGCATAGCCCACCGCCAGCCGGGCTGGGATACCCACCGAGCGGGCCATCACCACCATGGCCGAGGCGAAATAGTCACAGTATCCCCGCTGCAGGTCGAAGAGGAAATAGTCTACCACGTCCCGTCCTTCTGGGGGCTTGGCAACCTCCAGGTCGTAGGAGAAGGAACGCAGGTACGCTTCCAGAGCCAGCGCCCGCGCGTAGGGGGTACCGACCTCTGCCGTCGCCTCCTTCGCCAGATCCACCACTCGTTCCGGCAGGCTGCTCGGCAGGGCCAGGTACACCTCCACGATCTGGGGTGGATACGTCGCCGGGGCCTCGGCCAGTTGCCGCGCCGTGACCTGGGGGACCAAGGAGAGAACGTGATAGTTGTCGGCCCGCCCCTCCAGGGCCACCAGGTCTTCGCTTTCTTGCTGGCGCCGCGCCGTCACGGCCCGGTCCACGCTGTGGGGGTCGCCTGCGGCGTAGAGGGTATTGCCGTGGGGGGCCAGCAGAGTGAATTCCTGCCGCAGGGGACGCCGTCCCGGCCGCTCCGACAGCCCCAGCGAGGCGTAGGGCGGCTGCAGCACGGCCTCCGCCGGTCCCTGTCTCCACCCGACCCCCACGTATCCGCTGTAAACTACACCCCGCCAGTAAAAGGTCTGTCGGGGACGTGCCTCCTCGTCCGGGAGCTCACCCGACACAGGCGGTGGGTCGCTGGTGACAACCTGCATCACTATCGTTCGCGCCAGGTCGGGGCTACCGCCCAGGAGATGCTCGCGGGGCAACACTGCTCCTATCCCCCCGCCCATCGGCCCGCCCCCGGTCGCCGGGCGAGCGCCCGGAAAGGCTCGCCCCAGCACCTGCCCCGCCGTCTGCTGCGGTCCCTGAGCCTGCTGCCAGAACCAGTCCACCACCGCCCAGACTCGAACGTTGGGGAAGGCGACGGCGACGACGAGAAAGATGGCGACACCGGCCAAAGCGACCATCAGAGCGTCGGTGCGAAACTCCTCCGAATAACTCACCTGCCGGGAATCCCACTCTTGTTCCTCCCGGCGCAGGGTCATCGGCGGGGTCATCATCACCACACAGGCCATAGAAGCCAACAGGTATCCCACCCCCGCGTCCCCCAGGTACACACTCAGGGTCAGCGATCCGCCCAGGGGTAGGAAGGCGAGAAGAGGATGCCGCCCTCGGGCTACTGTCCAACCAGCGAAGGCCGCGCCACCCCAGAGGACCAGGGCCATCCAGAAAAGCGATACCATTGTCCCGGGGGTTCCTCCCCGTCCGAGCCAGGCATTGAGCCAGGCGACCACTTCCCCCGCCAGCATGGCCACCCGGGCCCCCGCCTCCTGCAGCCAGGTCAATGCCAGAGGCCAGTCCTGCCGCCGCGCCGCCCCCAACACTGCCCACAGCGTGGGCGTCAGGTTGGTCACCCACCACCCTACGTAGAGCACCCCGCCCGCTGCCAGCAGCAGCGCTGCCCAACGCCCCCGCATCCGGCTGTGCCCCAATCCCCGCCCGACCAGAGCCCCCACCAGGGCCGCATGCCAGAATAGCTCATCGCCGGGAACCCATTTGGCGGCAATGCCTCCCACAGCGGCGCTCAGCACCGCCAGGACGAGGAGGAGAAAGACGAAGCGCCCTTCCGGCGGACGAAACCGCCGCCACAGCCAGCCCGCCAGCCTCATGCCATCGCCTCCCGAGGACGCTGCACCACGATGACCCGCCCCGTGGCGGTTGTCTTGAACTCCCACCTCCCGCCCCGCCGACGGGTGCGGGGAGAGAGGCGGAAAGGGTGCCCCTGGGCGATGACGTGGGCGGGGATGCCCAACCCGGCTAGCATACTGCGAACCACAGAGAGGTCGCCCTGACCGCCGAAAGAGGCCGGATCCAGCAGGATGGCCGTGGGCGCCACCCCCTGACGCAACAGCGGCCACAGAGCCTCCACCCAGGCCGGGTCGCCAGAAGGGGTGATCACCGCCACCGTCGTCCGCCGCCCCAGCACGGCGCGCATCTCGGTGAGCACCGTGGCCAGGGGCCGTCGCTCCCCAGCCTGCACCAGGGCCAGAGCCCGCAGCACACGCCACAACTGCCCCTCCCCCCGGGCCGGCACCAGGTACGCCTCTCTAGCCCCGTAGGCCACCAGTCCCACTGCCCGGTTCTGGCGCAACATCCTGTCGGCCAGGGATGCGGCCAGGATCACCCCGTACTCCTCAGTAGATTCCTCGCCTGCGCCCGCCTGCACCCCCGCGTCCAGGTCCAGGACGATCCACAGGTCACCGGCTACCTCGGCGTCGAAGGTCTTGGACATCAGGGTGTCGTGATGGGCTGAGGAAGGCCAGTGGATGCGTCGCAGGGGGTCCCCTGGCGCGAAGGGGCGGGTGGCCGAGACGTTGAGCGTCAGGACTGCCGCCGGCTGCCGGGCCACTGCTCGCCCCGTTGCCATGCCTCGGGGCAGGATCACCGAGGGCAGCTCCATCACCGGGGGGACTATCAGGAGGCTGCGGGTTTGCTCGTAGCGCTGGGTGACGGTGAAAAGGCCGAAGGGGTCCTCCATGCGCACCGTCCACGGCCCCAGGGTGAACAACCCCCGTCGCTTACAGACCGTGCTCACCCGCCAGCCGAATGTCTGCCCGCCACCAGCCCCCACCACCCGCTGCGAGGGATAGTCGGGTAGGTTGGACTCATCGTCTACCTCGGCCCAGAGGACCGGCCACGTCCCCAGGTTGTGAAGGCTAAACCGCTCCTCTAGCAGATCTCCCACCTGCGCCCACACGTAGCGCAGGGATCGGGTAACTCGCGCCGACCGGGCCAGGGAGCGGGTCCACAAGTAGGCGGCCAACGTCATCCCTCCCACTCCGCAGAGGAGGATAATCCAGGCGCGGTGGGGGGAGACGAGTTGCAGCAGGATCAGTAGTACAGCCATCAACGTGGGCAGCCGGGAGCGGGGTCGTATCGTCACGGAGGGGGCTGTGCCTTCGAGTTTCACGACTTCACCCTCTCAGTACGCCCGTGAGAGCAGGTGGCGGTTGCCGATGCGCACGTTGGTCAGGCCGGCGGCGCGGGCGGCCGCTTCGGCTT
Source organism: uncultured Anaerolineae bacterium (assembly GCA_964390805.1). Lineage (GTDB taxonomy): Bacteria > Chloroflexota > Anaerolineae > VGOG01 > VGOG01 > CAYMKL01. Next base: position 3,820 of record CAYMKL010000027.1, read on the forward strand.
CGTCGGCATGGCGCACCGAGGTGCGGGGCAGGTCGGGCGTGTAGAAATGGGGGTGGAAGCCCAGCAAAGCGTAGGGGACAGTGGGGTCGAAGGAGGCGATGAAGGAGGCGATCTGGCTGACTTCTTTGACGTCAACGTAGCCGGGCACCAGCAAGGTGCTGGCCACGACCAGCGGGGGCTCAGGTCGCTCCGGAATGTGCCGGGCGGCACGGGCGAAGTTCTCCAGCGTTCTCCTGTTGGACACACCTGTTAGAGCCAGGTGGAGATTCTCGTCATACGCCTTGAGGTCAAACTTGATGCAGCCCCCGGTCTCCAGCGACAGTTGCACCGCCTTGTCCAGCAGCTTGGGCTGCATGGTGCCGTTGGTCTCCCAGCAGATGCGCACGCCTTGCCGGGCCAGGAGCCGCGAAGTAGCCAGGGCGTGGGGCATCTGAGGCGTAGGGTCGCCACCGAAATAGCAGACGCAGTAGGTGCGCGCATCGGCTTTGTCGGCTAGCTCCTGGGCGCTCATGCCCTTGCCCTTGGGGGACATCTGGCGGTAATGCCAGTTCTGACAGAATAGGCAGTTCAGGGAACAGGCTCCGTAAAACACTGCCAGGTTCTTGTAGCCGTACCTGGTGTGGCCTGGACAAACCCAATCGGCCACGCAGTTGGTGGGCAAGGGATCGTAGTACCAATGCAGGATGCCCTTCTTGGCTGTCCCCGCCAGATGGACCAGCTTGCCCCCGCGGTTCTCCCTGAGGCCACAGAAGCCGCGCTCACCATCCGGGATGCTGCACTCGTTGGCACAAAGAGGACAATGCACGCCCTGGGGATCATCCGGCGGCTTCGTAGGCAGGTCGAACTCCAGCCGTGTCTCGGCCTGCATCTCTCGGATGTGAGGCAGCACCTTCTCGGGCCGCTCCCGAATGCAATCCACGCAGGTGGCCAGGATAGAGGTAATGAGGGGGGATTGTCGGCCGCAGGCCAGGCACTTGCCGTGGCTGAGGCCACCGTGATAGTCAGCGAACATTTTCATCATTATCTGGTAGACTTGTTAGCGTGAATAACCGTTGGGGCAGGTGAGCGACTAGCGCTGGTTGAGTAGGAGCGGAGCGACGTATCGAAGCCAAGCGGGTTATGCCCTAGACCCGCTCGCTGGTCTCGATACGCCTTCGGCTACTCGACCGACGCTCGCTGGCCTCTCAAGGTGTCCGGTAGTGAATCCTCAACCCAATCTAGGCTTACAGAGAACCTCGAGCACTTGGAGATCGAAGAAGGCTTGAGCGTTGGCGGGTCTAAGCACCACGGCAGTGTCGGCGCCTTTGCCCGTGCCGGCGATGGCGATGACAGGCTCATCGGTGCGCACCAGTCCTGCATCAGCAGCCATCAGTGCTATCTCCACCACTACTTTCATTCCCTCGCCAAAGATGTGCAAAGTGTAGGCAACGAACTCCTCCAGTTGATAAGTGCGCAACTTCCTACGAACCGCTCGACCCACCCCACCAAAGGCATGCTGGCAGGTTAAGACCTTGCCCCCCGCAGCTTCGATGGCCGCCCGATTCTCGTCGGTCAGCTCCTGATGGTTGGGCTCCTTGAAGCCCGTGGAGTGGGTGATCACCACCACGTCGTAATCCCGAAAGGTTTCGCATGCACTAGCCCCAGTATCTCCGCGAGTGCTGGCCACCAGGATCGTTTTGATCCCCAGCTCCTCAGCCCGCTTCTTGGCAAGCTCAAAGGTTCGTTGCGTGTTCTCTTTGCCCGGCTTCTCAAAGTAGGCAGCAGTGACTTGGGCTTCTGAAGACATCTTACCCTCCTCGTTTGGGTGATGAGTTAACGAGTAACGAGTTCTCCTTGCCTCATTGACTCCTTGCCTAGTTGCCTCGTTACTTATCGCCCTCGTACTCTTCCTTGCTGATGAACTGGCCACCGGTGATCTCGCGCGAGATCACCCGGCGTTGGGGATCGAAGGTCAGTTTCACCTCAATGGGCTCAAAACAACGCTGACTGCCGATAAGCACCTTGCGCAAGACGTAGTCGGCGACGCGTCCCTCAGCGCTGTAGTCGGGCGACAGGTCGTGTTTCAGGTCAAGGCGAGTTTTGATCGCCTCACCGCACTTATGGCAGCGCACGTACACCCAGAGCGCATCGCCGTCTTCAACACCATTGGGTGACAATGCCGATACTATCTTCTTCAAAAAGCTCATGTTTATACCTCCGTTAGTTTACGTTGGACTTTGGACAAAGCCAAAGAAACCCGTTTTCTGACAACTTCGCCACCGAAATCTGCCTGAATCAGCTTGTTTCAAGCGGGCATGGACGACATTCTGCTGCGAGAAAACGGGTTTCTGGCTGCCGTCGCGATTCTGTCCAAAGTCCGGTTTACGGTTGAAAGTAGGGAATGATGAACTTGAACAGGCAAATCAGGTCCAGTCCCCATAGGCCCAGATAGGGTAGAGCGAAGACCCAATCATCGTATTCCTCAGCCAGGACCGCTTTGATTCCAAAAGCCGCCGCCGCCCCGCCCAGCAACAAGATGCCCAGCCTGTTGAAGTCCTCAGTTACCAGACCCTTGGCTGCCAGGATCAAGGCGCCTGCCAAAAACAAGACAGCCATTGCTTTGGCGTTATCTCTGGCTAATATCTCCCGCAGGCCCAAAGCGAAGGCCAGGCCAAGGGGAACCAGCGCGGGAAAGAGATAGCGTCCCTGGTGCTGGACGAACTTAGAATTGTACCAGAAATAGGAGAGCAAAGTTAAGAGGGCTGACAGGGCCAGGAGGCCAAGGGTCCTCCTTTGAGACGAAGTTAACGTCCGTTGTCTGACGTTTCCAGTTTTGCTCGGCCTGGATCGCCAGATCCAGGCCAAAAGCGGGGATTTGGCAATCCCCTCAGAGCAATTTGGGCTCCACTGATTTCTGATGACAAAGAGCACCAGGCCCAGCCCGACCACGGCACAGAGTAGAGCCAAGGTCAAGTAGATTCGCTGGTCTACCAGGATGCCCATCCAGCCGAACTGGGCCCAGAAGCTCTTGAAGGTGGTGAGGACGAATTCCTTGGCCAAGCCAGTTGGTCCAAGCTGGGCCAACCACTCCGATGTACGAGGCTGGTCAACCACGATGGCATCGTGTCTCCCCAGGCCCCAGATGTCCAACCCGCCGTAAACCAGAGCGTTGCGGGCGAACCACGGAAGGGCAAGGAGAAGAGCGGGAAGCAGGAGGCAAGTAGCAGGTAGCAGGCAGCGCCGTAAGCGTTCAGCGAGCGGTGCATTTCCCCTCCCAGGCAGGGAGGGGTTAGGGCAGGGTGAGCCTTCGGTTTCACTCAGGACAGGCCTCCCCCTCTTAGAGGGAGGGGTTTCACCACTCTTGTGGACGGTTAGCGTGGGTTCCTGGTGTGGTTCCAGCCAACCTTCCTTGATGAGAACGGCGACCAGGGCCAAAGGAATCGCAACCAGGGTCGTTATTTTAGTCAGCAGCCCAAGCCCCATCAACACGCCCAGCCCGACGAATCGCCCCCCCTCAATCCCCCCCAATCCTGGGGGGGAGGTTTTCATCCCCTCAGCCCCTCTCCTCATTGATCGGGTAGTCAGGTAGTCAGATGTCTCTCTCGACCATCCGACCATCCGACCATCCGACCACCTGACCCGTTTGACATACCTCACCAAAATCCACAGAATCACCGCCAGTATCAGCTCTGCCAGGGTATCGTTGTTCACCGCTGCGGTGATGGCGATGTGCATGGGGACGAAGGCGACGAAGGCGGTGGCGCCGAGGGCCAGAGCCTCGTCTCGGGGGAAGATCTCTTTGGCGACGTGATAGGCCACCCAGAGAAGGCAGCAGCCCAAAAGGACGGAGAGCAGGCGGAGGGGGAGGAGTCTTCCAGCAAAGAGTTTGTAGACCACAGCGGCCAGGACGTAGTAGAGAGGCGGCTGGTGGAACTCGTAGCGGAGGGGCTCGATGGGCATCTCAGGAGGGAATCGCCTGGCTTTGATCTCCTCCAGGTAATCGTGGGGGTAGTCGCCCATCTGAAGGACGGGGAAGCGATGGGTCTCTGCCAGGTACTTGACGTAATTATAGTGGGCCGGCTCATCGGGCACTTGCCAGGGAGGCGTGTTGACAGCGTAGAGGGTGCCCACGGCCAGATAGGCAGCGATGATTAGCACTATCAACGGGCTTTTGCGGGCAAACGGATCAGACATAGGGTATTGGAGAGGAACGAGTAACGAGAAATGAGAGAGGAGGAAACTCGAAACTCGAAACTCACAACTCTCAACTCATGAGCCGCGCCAGTTCCTCCTCCACGATGCTTTCGTCCAGTTTCTTGAACAGCGGCTTGGGTTTGCGCAAGGCTTGTCCGGCGGGCAACTGGCTGGGAGCCCATTCCCCCTCTAAGTCGCTGCCATCGTAGCGGAGAGCCTGGTGGGTTCCGTGTTCCTCCTGGAGGGTCTCGATGTACTGTCGGCCCATGATGTCTCCATCATGGCCCAGGAAATGGTGCAATTCTTGCGAGGAGAAGGGCAAGAAGGGGTAGAGGAGGGTCTTTAGCGAGTCTATCACCCGCAAAGCGACGTATATGGAGGTACCTGCCGCTTCACGATCCTCCTTGATCTGGAGCCAGGGGGCCTTCTCGTTGAGGTAGCGGTTGGTCTCATGGGCCAGGGCCATGACCTCGCCCAGGGCCGCCTTGAACTTGCAGCCATCCAGAAGCTGGCCGATAGGCTCGAAGGCGGCCTCTACTTTGTCCCACAGAGCCTGGTCCGATTCGCCCAATCGGCCCGGCGCTGGCACCCGCCTGTCGAAGTTTTTGTAGGCGAAGGACAGCACCCGATTGGCCAGGTTCCCCCAGGTGGCTACCAGCTCGTCATTGTTGCGACGCAGGAAACCGGCCCAGGAGAAATCGGTGTCACGACTCTCAGGGGCGTTGGCGGTCAGGTAGTAGCGTAGCGGATCGGGGTCATAGCGCTCCAGGTAATCGGGCAACCAGACCGCCCAGTTGCGACTGCCCGATATCTTTCGCCCCTCCAGATTCAGAAACTCGTTGGAGGGCACGTCGTAGGGCAGGTTCAATGACCCCTCCTCAGCGTACAACCGCTCGGTCCCCATCAGTATAGCCGGCCAGATGATGCTGTGGAAGGGAATGTTGTCCTTGGCGATGAAGTAGAAACTGCGGGCAGGCTCATACCACCACTCCTTCCATCTCTCTGGCTCGCCCGCTATCTTGGCCCACTCGATACTGGCTGCCAGATAGCCGATCACCGCCTCAAACCAGACATAGATTGTCTTGTCCTCGTAACCCTCCACTGGCACGGGGATGCCCCACGCCATGTCGCGGGTGATGGGTCGCGCTCGTAATCCCTCCTTGAGATAATTAAGGGTGAACTTGTAGACGTTAGGCCGCCAGTACGTTTTATCCTGGACCCATTCTAGCAGTCGCTCGTTCAGAGCAGGAAGATCGAGGAAGAAATGCTCTGTCTCGCGGACCACGGGGCGGTGACCGCAGATCTTGCAGGCAGGGTCAATGAGCTCGATGGCGTCCAGGGGCCGGCCACAGGTCTCGCACTGGTCGCCTCGGGCATCCTCACTGCCGCAGTGGGGGCAGGTGCCGTAAACGTAGCGGTCGGGCAGAAACTTGTGGCAGTGTTCGCAGTAGAGCTGCTGCGTCGTCTTCTGAAAGAGGTAGCCGTTCTCCAGAAGCGTCAGGAAAATGTCCTGAGCGACCCGGTGGTGGTTCTCGGTGTCCGTGTGGGTGAAAAGGTCGTAGGTTAGACCCAGCTTGGTGAAATCGTCCAGGAAGCTCTGGTGATAACGCTGGAAGACCTCCCGAGGGGAGAGCCCCTCCTCGCCGGCCCTGACGGTGATGGGCGTGCCGTGGCTATCTGAGCCAGAGACCATGATGACATCGTTCCCTCTCAGGCGCTGGTAGCGAGCGAAAACATCCGCTGGCAGGTATACTCCACCCACGTTGCCCACGTGGACGTAAGACGATGAATAAGGCCAGGCGACGGCCACTAAGATTTTCTCTCCCATCTTGAATCCTCCTAACTAAAGTGACAGATGACTAGGAATGGATAATGAGTCCTCCTCCCCGTTACTCGTTCCTCGCTACTTGTTGCTCCCTTGTTATCCAATCTAGCAGGAAGTCCGGAACATCTGGATAACCCTGGCTGTGCGCGAACCTCAACATGACCCCCAGGTGGAAGCTATAGACCTGATCGGCGGTGAACTTCTCACCATCGTAGAGGTTCATCGGTAACTTGCTGACCACAACCCACCACCACTCTGGGGCTTTGCCCGACCAGGTTTCGCCAGGCGCGAAATCCACCCTGTAGACCCTGGCTTCGATTGGGTCGTCGGGTGGGTTGAAAGAGGCCACCAGGATCGGCTCTCCGGCTTGTCCTTTGGCCTGCACCTTGACGTAGTTCCTTATCGCCTCTTTTCCTTCCATGTTTACCTCCAGTAAACGGTATCGGTGGACCCAAATTCTGAAGCAATGCGGGCTCGCACGCCCGCGAATGGCGATCTTGAGCCTACTGAGTATACCAGATTTCAGCACGTTTGGCAAGCTACTCCGGGGGAGCGTTACGCATTTGGGACAAGCTCGCGGAGGGTTTCAGGCGGCCAGCCCAGCAACTGCCCGCGCAAGATGCGGGCGATAGGTATCTGGCTGATGTCATAGCCGGCCAGTTCCAGGGGGCACTTGCCGCGGATGTCCAGTTCTCGCCCTTTCACCGGCCGGTTGTCTTTGGCGAAAGGGGTGAAACGATAGGTCAACTCAAACAGGTGCAGGTATTTACGTGCTGTCTCAATGCTATCGAAGCCACACATGTTCTGGTAGTGCTGATCGAAACGGCGGATGACGTGCCAACGAAGTTGGCCTTCCACCGTGTTGTTGGTTAACGGGACGAGGGGGTTCTCCACGGCGTTGACCAGCTTGGGATAGTGGTGTTCCAGGAAATCGAAGATGCGTTGGGCCTCAGGCATCTGGGCTACGTAGTCCTTCTTCAGGGCCATCACTTCCCCATAGCGCTTGTTGACGGTCTTCCGGCTTTTGGCCTTGAAGATACGGTAGACCTTTTCTTTCAGCAGCACGGCTTCTGGATGGGTCTGGGCGTAATCGTTGCCGTAGACCTCTTTGACCAGTCGTTGAGCCCACTGCAAGGCATGGAAGACACACTCGTGATGCATGGCCTTGGGAAAGACAGCTCGAATGGGCTGGGCGTAGTCCTGGTTCATATCGGTAACGATGACCAGGGGAGTGTACCCTTTGGTCTTGAGGGCTTGCAGGAAGGCGCGGGCCTCGGCCTTGCCGTTGTGCGGGTAGATGTCAATGTGCAAGGCCAACTTCGTTGGCACGTCGTAGGTGAAGACGTCTACTGCCAGGCCTGGCCTGAGCCTGTCGAAGGGTAGACATACATCCATCGCTTGCGTTTCCCATCGGGCTTATCATTCTTGGGCACCAACACCCACTTCTCGTCGAGGCCGATGACGCCACTGCAACGCACCACGCCGAACAGGGTGGCCATAGGCAGCGCCTGCTCACTCACCATCATGCACCACCGCCACAGGGTGACATGCGACACGCCTACCACATCAGCCGCCCGACGATAGGTGGTGCGTAGGTGCATGTAGACCATCACCCCCCACAGCACCGTGTCCACCGTCCACTCCGAGTGCAGCCGCACTCCCTGTGGATAGTCGGTAAAGGTCCCAAAGGAACAGCTTGGATTGAGACAATAGTAGCGATGCCCTTCGACCTGACACCATTCCCCTGTCTCAGGGTGGCGGTACTTCTTGCTGCGAGGCGTGTTCTCCTTGCCAGCCACCAGGGAAGAGCCACAGTGAGGACAAAGAACCTGGCCGTCGTCTATCTCCTCCCACTGGCCAAAGATGGCTCGCTGCAGACGATAGGCCAAGGGCAATGCCTTCTTCAGCGGCGTGATGGGCGCCCTCACGGCCTCTTTCAGGGCTTCCGCCTCCAGCGTCAGTTGGGGCGTCAGGCCGTCCCCCGCCTGAAGACGAGTCATCAAGGTCTCATTGAGCTCAAAGAGACGGTCGAGCAACACCTGATCCCGCCACTGCGGGCCGTCGGCCCTGAACTTGAATATCTGGCCCAGCAGGCGACGTACCTCGGCGAAGCCGGTGTCCCGCGCCACCCGGTGGATGCTCGTCAGGGAGATCTCTTCTGCCTTGGCGATATGTTCTTGGGCCAGCAATCGCTCCCGCACCTGGCTGGCACTCAACCAGAAGTTGGGCACCCAGATGTCCAGAATAGCCTGACCTATTTCGGGCGTCCGCACCCAGCGGTCGTGCTCGCCACTCAGTTTCTGCAGCCCGCCTTCCCGTGCATACCTCTGCCAGCGACTGATCAACTCCTGATGGGTGTCAAACCACTCAGCCAACCACTCCTGGCGCAAGAAAGGGTGGCCGGGGGTGCTTTGGGAGGTGCGCCATCGGCGCATCAGAACCAGCAAGATGCGCTCCTCGAAGGAGTTCCTGGGCTTGTAGGTTAAGATGAAATGGCCCTTCATCTCCAGTCGCCGGGTACCATCCTCCAGGACCTCCCCACGAGCCCAGGCACCATCGGCCATCTTGACACGACCGCTCATCAGCCACAGCCCAGCAACACTCTCCTGGAGCGAAAGCCCCGCGCTGACCAGGGCCATCAGTACCAGGCGGTAGAGATGATGTGTCCCTCGTACCAGGTGTGGATAAGCCCGCACTTTCAGTGCCTGCGGCCAATACAATGGCAGAATACAGAGCAGGGCATCAGCCAGCGGCAGACTCAACAGAGCCCAACTCAGGGGCTGTCCCTGCGGCCACCCGCTCTGCACCAGTAGAACAGTCATCAGACCCAGACGGCAGAGCAAGACCATACCCCGTCGCTTCAGAAAATGAAGACGCCACACTCTGACCCGGCGACAACGGCGGCGAAGCCAACCTCTGGCCCGCCATGGAACCAGATCCTCATGCCATACCTCTTGCTCCTGGGTCACATTGAGCGGATACAGCAACAGACTGACAAACAACAACAAAGACAAACTACCCCGCATGAAGACCATGATTTGTTTGTGAAGGTACAATGTGGTACAATACATGGACTCGGCTCCTTTTGTGGGTTTGTTGCTGACACAGGTATTGTACCTGAAATCCACAAAGGAGCCGAATTATAATTTGTGACCAGCGGCAGGAAGATCGGCTTTCCCTCCGCGTTGCTCAATGAAGCATGACCCCAATCAGCGAGAAATCAAGTGTAATCACTATATATGCGGTGAGAACAACACTGGGTTTTCCATTTCCCGTGTCCCAAACATGTAACGCTCACCAAAAGCCACCGTGCCGTTGACGCAGATGACCTCTTGCCCATCGCCGCCGCCTTTACGCCTCTGCAAACCTCGCCGTACAGCAGCTAACCGCCAAATTGACAATACGCCCCTAATGTGTACAATATGCGTGCTATCCACCCATCTGGCAACGGACGACCCCAGGAGTTTCCCGTGACCTCGGCCGAGGCGTTCCCCTGAGTCCCCTTGCCCCATAGAAGAAAGCGCGAATATCTCGTTCCTGAGGAGCAAACACGCCTATGATCCGATTGGCCAAATACTTGAAACCCTTTATCCTTCTGATACTGATCGCCATCGTCCTGCTGTTTATCCAGGCGAATGCTGACCTGGCGCTGCCGGATTACATGTCCAGAATCGTCAACAATGGCATCCAGCAGGGCGGCGTGGAAAACGCGGTGCCCAGAGCCATCCGCCAAAGCGAGATGGACAGGCTGGTGCTCTTCATGACCGCAGAGGACAAGGCAGCGGTGTTGGGCGATTATACCCTGGTAGACGAAACTTCGCCCGACCACGACAGGTACGTCCAGGATTACCCCGCCCTGGCCAGCGAGCCGATCTATGTGTTGAACGACATTGACGGGGCGGAGATGGCCAAGCTGAACCCGATGATGGGCAGGGCGTTATTGGTCGTTTCCTTCATTCAACAGGTGATGGATGACCCGTCCCAGGCAGCGGCGATGGGCCAGGAGCTGGACTTTGATCTGTCCATGATCCCTGCGGGAATGGACCTCTTCGCCCTGCTGAGCAGGCTTCCCGCTGACCAGCTCTCGCAGATGACCACCGCCATCAACAGCAGGTTTGACACCATGGACGACAGCCCTTCGACAAGCTCAGGACAAAGCATGATCACCCAAACGGCGGTTGGGTTGGTCAAGGCCGAGTACGCCGCGCTGGGCATGGATACCGGCAAGCTGCAAAACAACTACATTGTCCGTACCGGTGCCCTGATGCTGCTCCTATCCCTGCTGTCTGGGGCCTGCACAATAGTGGTCAGCTTCCTGTCGGCCAGGACTGCGGCAGGATTGGCGCGCAACCTGCGCAGGTACATCTTCACCAAGGTGGAGAGCTTCTCCAGCACCGAATTCGACCGCTTCTCTACGGCTTCGCTGATCACGCGCTCCACCAACGACGTCACGCAGATCCAGATGGTGGTCATCATGATGATGCGCATGGTCTTCTACGCCCCCATCATCGGCATCGGCGGCATAATCCGGGCCATGGGCAAGAACCCGACCATGTGGTGGATCATCGCGCTGGCGGTGGCTATGCTGCTCGGCCTGGTCCTGATCGTGTATGCGATTGCCGTGCCCAAATTCAAGAGCATCCAGGGCCTGATTGATCGGCTCAATCTGGTGATGCGCGAGAACCTGTCCGGGATGATGGTCATCCGGGCCTTCAATAGGCAGGAGTTCGAGCAGAACCGCTTTGACAAGGCCAACAGAGACCTGACCGGCACCATGCTGTTCGTCAACCGCGTCATGGTCATCATGATGCCGGTGATGATGCTGCTCTTGAACGGCCTGTCCCTGCTGATCTTATGGACCGGCGCGCACCAGGTCGCGGAGGCCAACATGCAGGTCGGCGACATGATGGCGTTCTTGCAGTACGCCATGCAGATCGTTTTCGCCTTCCTCATGTTGACCATGATGTTCATCTTCCTGCCGCGCGCTTCGGTGTCCGCTGGCCGCATCGCCGACGTGCTGGAGACCGAGCCCGTGATCGAGGACCCGCAACACCCGAAGCGGCTCGAGGAACCTTTCGCGGCCACCATCGAGTTCCGCCACGTGTCATTCCGCTATCCTGGCGCAGAGGAGGATGTGCTGCACGACGTCAGCTTCGTCGCCCGGCCCGGACAAACCACGGCCTTCATCGGCTCCACGGGTTCGGGCAAATCCACCATCATCAGCCTGATCCCACGTTTCTACGACGTGACTGAAGGCGCAATCCTGGTAGATGGCACGGACGTCCGCCAGGTCACCCAGCACGATCTGCGGGATAAGATCGGCTACGTCCCGCAAAAGGGCACGCTGTTCTCCGGCACCATCGAAAGCAACCTGCTGTACGCCGACGAGAACGCCAGCGGCGAGGCCTTGAAAGAGGCGGCCGACATCGCCCAGGCGAGCGAGTTCATATTCGCCGAGCCGGAGGGCTTCGCGGCCGAGATCGCGCAGGGCGGAGCCAACGTATCCGGCGGCCAGAAGCAGCGGCTGGCGATTGCCCGCGCCCTGGTCAAGAAACCGCCCATCTACATCTTCGACGACAGTTTTTCGGCGGTGGACTTTAAGACCGAGGCGGCCTTGCGTCGGGCGCTCAAGGAGAAGACCGGCGCCAGCACCGTGCTGATGGTGACCCAGCGCGTTTCCTCCATCAAAACCGCCGAGCAGATCATCGTGCTGGACCAGGGAAGGGTCGTCGGCAAGGGCACACACCACGAGTTGATGCGAGATTGTGAAACCTACAGAGAGATTGCCTCGTCGCAGCTCAGCAAGGAGGAACTGATATGAGTATGCGGAGCAGAGATACCTCGTCTCGCCGTGGCCCTTCGACAGGCTCAGGACGTGGTCCGGGCCGGCGCGGGCCCATGGGACGGCACGGGCCTATGGCGATGATGATGAGGGGTGACAAGGCCCATGATTTCAAGGGCACGATGATCAAGCTGATCCAATACCTGGGCGCGTACAGGGTGTCCGTCGTCATCGTCATGATCTTCGCTATCGCCTCCACTGTGTTCGCCATCGTCGGCCCCAAAGTCCTGGGCAGGGCCACCACCAGGCTGTTTGAAGGCGTGATGAGCCAGATCGCCGGCACCGGCTCCATTGATTTCGACTACATCGGCCGCATCCTCCTGATCACGGGGGGGCTGTACCTCGTTTCGGCGGCCTTCAGCTACATCCAGGGTTGGATTATGTCCGGCGTGGCCATGGACGTAACCTATCGTTTCCGCCAGGACATCTCTCAGAAGATCAACCGCATGCCGCTCAGTTATTTCGACGGCACCAGCCAGGGCGAGGTGCTCTCCCGCGTCACCAACGACGTGGACACCGTCAGCCAAACCCTCAGCCAAAGCCTCACGCAGATCATCACCTCGGTCGTCACCGTGATCGGCGTGCTCATCATGATGTTCTCCATCAACTGGATGATGACCCTGGCGGCGCTGCTGATCGTCCCGCTGTCTGGCGTCGTGGTAATGCTGATCGTCGGCCGATCGCAGAAGTACTTCAAGCAGCAGCAGGACTATCTGGGCCACGTCAACGGCCATGTGGAAGAAATGTACGGCGGCCACATCGTGATGAAAGCCTTCAATGGCGAGGAAAAGAGCGTCGAGCAGTTTGACGTGTATAACAACACCCTCTACGACTCGGCGTGGAGATCGCAGTTTTTGTCTGGCATGATGATGCCCATCATGATGTTTATCGGCAACCTGGGCTACGTGGTGGTGTGTATCCTGGGCGGCTGGCTGGCCATCAGAAACGCCATCACCGTCGGCGACATCCAGGCCTTTATCCAATACGTCCGCTCGTTCACGCGGCCGATCACGCAGCTCGCCAACATCTCCAACGTCTTCCAGCAAACCGCTGCCGCCGCCGAGCGCGTGTTCGAGTTCCTGGACGAGGCCGAGGAGAGACCTGACAGGTTTGGGGAAACCTGTCAGGTCTTGGAAGGCCGCGTGGAGTTCCAGGACGTTCGCTTCGGCTACGACCCGGATAAGGTCGTCATCCACAACTTCTCTGCGGCTGTCACGCCCGGCCAGAAGATCGCCCTCGTCGGCCCGACCGGAGCGGGCAAGACCACCATGGTCAAACTGCTGATGCGGTTCTACGATGTAGACAGCGGCGGGATTCTGGTGGACGGCCACGACGTCAAGGACTTCAACCGCCACGATCTGCGCCAGATGTTCGGCATGGTCTTGCAGGATACCTGGCTCTTCAACGGCACCATCATGGAGAACATTCGCTATGGCCGCCCCGACGCGACCGACGCGGAGGTCATCGCCGCTGCCAAAGCCGCCCACGTTGACCACTTCGTCCGCACCCTGCCGGACGGCTACAACATGGTGCTCAACGAGGAAACCACCAACGTGTCGCAGGGCCAGATGCAGCTTTTGACCATCGCCCGCGCCGTCCTGGCCGATCCCAAAGTCCTCATTCTGGACGAAGCCACCAGCTCGGTGGATACCCGCACCGAGGTGCTCATCCAGGAGGCAATGTACAACCTGATGCAGGGCCGCACCAGCTTCATCATCGCCCATCGCCTGTCCACTATCCGCAACGCCGATTTGATCCTAGTGATGAGGGAGGGCGACATTGTGGAACAGGGCACCCAGGAGGAGCTCTTGGCGCGTGACGGCTTCTACGCTGAGCTGTACAATAGTCAGTTTGAGTACGCAGCGGTGGGTGGAACAACGGACTGAGAGGATTTAACGGACTGTTTTTCCAGATGTCTTCAGCGCTGTGGGCAGGGCGGTTTTCTCGGACTGGAGGAGGTCGCCATTGCTGCCAAAGTCGCTGAGGCTCACGACTTCATCATGGATTTCGCATGGAGGGGGAATCACAAGAGGATTGGAGCAGGTGAGAGGGATAAGGCTCGCACTTCCCGAACGGCCTCGGCTACGTCACGAAGCACTTCGGCTTCCGGGATCTGGGGAGGTACGCGGGCTTGAATCCGGTCTAGAAGGCCCGCGAATTGCTCTGCCCAGCTTTGATCTAGGTGCCGGGAAACCAAAATGCGCTCGGCAGGGCCAAGCTGGTCAACCAAAGATAGCACCTGTTCTAAGCCAATGTTCAATTGGAGTGTCACCTGATTAATGCTTTTATCCATAACCATCCACCTCACAGAGATTATAGCGCAAAAACACTACATAGCAAATGAAAGCTCAAGTCTGTTTCGTATGATTCTGAAAGGATGAAAGATGATAGACCTGACCATTCACCAAGAGCAACTGGAAAGAACCGTGCAGCGTGCCCGAGAGCGCAGCATCATCATCCCCACCTTCGCACAGATGAAGGATCCTGCCCTCATCCCCGACGGGATCAAGGAGCGACTCCGAAACATCGGCCTGTGGGATGTGGATTCGCTCAATCTGTTCCGCATCACCTGGAAGAACGAGCCGGTAGCCCTGGGGGGCGGCTTTGGCGGTGTCAACTACCTGGAGCTTCCACCGGCCCTGACCGGGGTTGAAGCCCGCATCATCGCTCTGGTGGGCAAGTGGTTTCCCACCGGTTCCCACAAGGTGGGGGCCACCTTTGGCTGCCTGGTGCCGCGCCTGGTCACCGGCCAGTTCGATCCCACCTACCAGAAGGCGGTCTGGCCCTCCACCGGCAACTACTGTCGGGGCGGCGCCTACAACGCCACGCTGCTGGCCTGCGAGTCCATCGCCATCCTGCCCGAGGAGATGAGCCGCGAGCGGTTCGAGTGGCTCTCCACCGTATCCGGGGAGGTCATCGCCACCCCTGGCTGCGAGAGCAACGTCAAAGAGATCTTCGACAAGTGCTGGGAGCTGAGGGAAACCCGCCAGGACGCGGACGGTTCGTCCATAGCCATCTTCAACCAGTTCGACGAGTTTGGCAACCACCTGTGGCATTACGAGGTCACGGGCCACGCGATGGAGGAGGTGTTGCAGCGGGAGATGGGGCCGCGGGACACCTACCGGGGAGTGGCGCTGACCACTGGATCGGCGGGCACCATCGGCTGCGGTGACTACATGAAAGAGATCTTCCCTACCAGCAAAGTGGCGGCCAGCGAGGCCCTCCAGTGCCCCACCCTGCTGCTCAACGGCTTTGGCGGGCACCGCATCGAGGGTATCGGCGACAAACACGTTCCCTGGATCCACAACCTCAAGAACACCGATATGATAATGGCCATTGACGACGAAGCCTGCATGAGCCTGGCGCGGCTGTTCAACGAGCCGGCCGGCCGCGCCTATCTGGTCAAGCAGGGCGTGCCCGAGGGCCTGGTGGGGCAACTCGATCTGCTGGGCATCTCCAGCATCGCCAACGTGCTCTCCTGCATCAAGCTCGCCAGGTGGTACGAATTGGGCGAACACGACGTCGTCCTCACCGTGTTCACGGACTCAATGGAGCTCTATCAGAGCCGCCTGCAGGAGTTGCACGAGGAGCACGGCGAGTACACCGAAGTGGACGCGGCGGCCGATTATCACCGCTACCTGCTGGGCTGCACGGTGGACTACGTGGAGGAGCTGGGCCACTGGGGCCAGCGCCGCATCCACAACCTCAAATACTACACCTGGGTCGAGCAGCAGGGTAAGACCTACGAGGAGATCCAGGCTCAGTGGTATGAGCCTGACTATTGGAGCAGTGTCCACCGACAGACGGGAGAGATTGATGCCTTGATCAAGCAGTTCAACCGTGAGACGGGGTTGTTAAAGGAGCTGTAGGATCCGTGAACCGCGACGCCTTTGAGCCTGAGAGCCTTACCGAACGCGAACTGGAAGTCCTTCGATTGGTCGCCACCGGTGCCAGCAACCAGCAGATCGCCCGGGAGCTGTTCATCAGCGTCAACACGGTAAAGGTTCACCTGCGAAACATCTTCACCAAGCTGGATGTGCAATCGCGTACCGAAGCCACCCTTCACGCTATCAAGGAAGGCTGGATCGAAGGCGTTCAACTTCCTGAGGAAGTGGAAACGCAGCAACCAAGACCTCGACTTACCTGGCAGCTTGGGATGGCAATCGTAGCAGTGTCCCTGCTGGTGATCGCGGTGATCTCCCAGGCGGTTATCCGGTCCTCCAGTAATTTAGCTTTGCTAACCCCTGAATCAGTCGCAGCCACGGTGGGCGCTTCGGTGCAGCGCTGGAAGGATCGTGCTCCCCTGCCCATCCCCCGACAGGGACTGGCCACCATTGCCTATGAGGGCCACGTTTTCGCCATCGGAGGGGAGTCTGCCGATGGTGTGAGCGGGGCTGTCGAGAGATACGATCCGGAGGCCGATGATTGGACCTCTGTGGCCGACAAACCCACTGCGATGGCCGATGTAGCTGCCGCCTTCATCGGGGGTGAGATTTATGTACCCGGTGGGCGCACTTCCTCGGGAAGCCCAACTGCCGTTGTAGAAGCTTACAACCCGGAAACCGACACCTGGGAGGCCAGAGCCCCGTTGCCGGTGGCTTTGAGCGCCTATGCTCTGGCCGCGCTGGAGGGCAAGCTGTACCTGTTCGGCGGCTGGGATGGCTCCGCTTATCTGGATTCCGTCTACGAGTACGACCCAGCTCAAGACGTTTGGACTGCCAAGACCCCCATGCCCACCGCGCGGGGCTTTGCTGGCGCCGCCGTAGCCGATGGGAAGATCTACGTAATAGGGGGCTATGACGGCCAGGACGATCTGGCCACCAACGAGGAATACGTGCCCAGCCAGGATGATGGGCAGGGGGATCCATGGACAGTGAGGTCGCCTATGCCAGTTGGGAGAGCTGGATGCGGTGTCGCCGTGGCCGCCAATATCATCCACGTCATCGGCGGCGGCTGGGAGAGGGAGATAGCGGACGGCGTCGTGTACAATGTCCGCACCGACGAATGGGAGACCTTTGAAGTTCCCGTGAGCGGGCAGTGGAGGAGCTTGGGCCTGGCTATGGTGGATACTGAGATTTATGCCGTGGGCGGCTGGAATGGGGATTACATGGACGCTAACCGAAGGTACACCGCCATCTTCACTGTTATCTTGCCCATGCTCGAATCGCAGTGAGCTGCCGAATTAAGTGTAGTGTATGGAAGTGAGTGGTGAGTGTAGAGGAGCCAAAGAAAGGGGCAAGGGGAAGGTCTACTGCTGGAGATAGGCTCTCACGACGGCAATGACGATAGCGACTTCGTGCTCGATATCGCCCCGCATGGGAGAGGCCTCGAAGATCCAACTGCCGCCCTCCATCCGCCTCTGGAAGTGATGGGGATAGTTCTTCAGTTGCTCGATTGCGACCACGCCTTCGTGAGGATAATCATCCCAGCCGAAGAGCCGCTTGTCGCCGAGGTGGGGTAGCCCGAGATCAATGAATGCGTACGAATAGCTCTTGGTCGTCGGATCGTAGTGGATATCGAGGAATCGAGTCTTATCAACAGCAGCCCGGACTTTGGCACCAACCAAGCCGACTTCACTGAACAGACCGCTGGCTACCAGCCTCTGAAGGACAACCCTATGCCACACCATCTAAAGAGCCTCGAAGATGTGCAGGAGTTGAGCCAGTTCGTGGTTAGTGGCCCGCCACTCCAGCAAATCGGTGTGGAGCGTATGGTCATCGGGCGACACTCCCTCAGCTTGAATCCTTCGCTCCAGGTCTTCCAGGGACTTGTATCTTACTTGGAGCCGCGCCGCTGTTTTTTTGAGGGTCATGATCCGCTCGGTGACGCCAGCGGCGATGCCCTTATAAACAAGGTCCTCGTCGCTGACGGGGAGAACAGCGGTAACTCTTTCCAACAGTTGTTGTACGTGGGATGACATAGCCATATCTATACCACCTTTCCAATTCGATTATACATCCTTCTGACGATGATGTCAAACGAACGAAAGGAAAAAGTCCCTGAACCTTGTTGGGTTCAGGGACTTTTTTTGATCTAGCAGAGCAATGAGAGTTGCCACTACGGTGCCAGGCAGTTGTAGCTGTACTGCCAGTCGCCGTCGGTCTTGGCGATGTTCTCCTCATTGACCACGCCCATGATGGGCGCGGCGCTGCTGGTGACGGTGGCCGCCCCGCTCCAGCCGCTGGCATGGCCTTCCAGGAACTGGAAGAACTGGGCAGAAGCACCAGGCTGCACGTTCGTGGCCGAGGCCGACAAACCATCGGAGTAGCTTACCGAGATGTTCGTCGCCACTGAGCCGACGTTCATCACCGTGAGCGCGGTGTCGTATCCGTAGAAGGACTTGAACAGAGCCGGCGCTACAATCTGTGCTGTCCCGCCCGAAGCAGCGTTGTAGTTGGAGGCCTTGACGGACGAAAGTTGGGCAGCTACGGCCACCACGTCCGCTGCGCTGCTGGTAACAGTGGCGGACCCGGCCCAGCCGGAGGCGTGGCCCTCGGTCGGCTGATAGAACAAGGCAGCCTGATTGGGGCCCACAGCGGTTGCCGTCTTTAC
Organism: uncultured Anaerolineae bacterium; assembly: GCA_964390805.1. Taxonomy (GTDB): domain Bacteria; phylum Chloroflexota; class Anaerolineae; order VGOG01; family VGOG01; genus CAYMKL01. The sequence goes on from CAYMKL010000027.1 coordinate 22,212, forward strand.
GATGCCATCGCTGTAGGTAACAGTGATGTCCGTGGGCACCGAGCCGACGTTCTGCACCTGCACGGAGCTGACATACCCATAGTAGTCATTGAATACAGCCGGCGCGTACAGGGTGGTACCTCCGTCGCTGGCGGAGAGGGCATTGTAGGTCTGCAGCACCCCAGAGGTCATATTGTTGACCATCCCTGCCAGATTCGAGCTAGACGTGACCTTCACCGAGCCGCCGAACCCGCTGGGGATGCTGCCTGTGGTGGGAGTCAGCGTATCCAGCTCGACGATGGCCGAGGCGTTGGCCGCCACATTGGAAGCCACGTAGGTGGCAATGGACACACCACTGGTGTTGAAGAACTCGAATGTAATATTCGCCGTTGCTCCAGCGTTCTGCACGACCATTTGGCTGTTGAAGCCGTAGAAAGCCTTCGTTGCTACAGGCATGTACAGAGTAGTGGCTGTCTCGGCTGCCCTGATGCCCGTATAGCTGCCTCTGAGAATGCCGGGGGGCTGGTCGTAGCCCGCGCCGGAGCCGGCGTTCTCGTTGACAATGGCTGCGATATTGCGCTCGGAGCTGACCACCGCTGAGCCTCTGAATGAGGTTGCGGCACTATCGGGCAGGATGGTGGGGACGTAGTAGGTCCTCGAATCCCCCGCGGCAACAGGTGTAGGGTCATTATAGACGTACACCAAAGTGCCGCTTGTGTTGTAGAACTCGATGGTGATCGTGGCCGGCTGAGTGTCCAGGTTGGCCACCTGGATACCAGCCACCCAGGGATCCGACCCATCCCCAGAGACCACCGATGGGACCATGGCTGTCACCATCAGGGCGACAATCATCGCCAATTTCAGTAATCTGCTTTTCATAGTCTTCCTCCTAAAAATGTATTTTGGAACTACTCATAGTTTAACATACAAATAGCCGATTGTCAATAGTACTTTTAGGTTATTTGCTATCCACGTGATGCGTGATGCGTGACCCGTGATGCGTGAGAACGGCCTGTTCACGAATCACGGATCACGTTTCACGAAGGCTCTTTGCAGCACGACAAACAAGCAGGGTGACGAGAGTCCAAAACACCTCGCTCAACGTCATCCAAAGCCTGAAAACCAGGGCGATGACCACCGCTATCCCAAAGGGTACGTAAGCGCTGAGCAGCAGGGAAAGGGAGACCTCCCGAATGCCCAAGCCAGCGGGGATGAAGAATGCCAGTTGGCTGATCACTCCAGAGATCACCAGGAAGCTAGCTACGGCAGGCAAGCGGGCCAGAGGCACAGGGAAGATCATGTTCACCTGCAGGTAGAAGGCCAGACCGCCGAGCAACCAGGCAAGAGCATAAAGAGCTATCCAAGCCAAAGCGTCTCGGCTCCTAATCAGGCTGATATTCCCAGCCCGTTTCTTCAAGAAATACTTGAGGGCAGCACTGGATCCCGAAGGGTACAGGACGACGAATCCCAAGGGAACGAGAAGCAGCAGCAGGTAATTAAGGGGGCCCGTATGCACCTGACCAGAGTACATCATCAGGCACAAATAGACCGCCAGCCCTGAGAAGGCGGCAAGGGCCAACTCCCACAGGCTCCCCAGGGCAGTCAGCGACTTGGCGATCCCTTCCTTTTCGTAAAAGTAAGCCCTTCCCAGGACATACCAGAAAGTGCCGGGGATGTATTTGGTGAGGCCGGAATAGCAGTAGATCTGAAGATTTCTGAAGTAATCTGAAAACCCACCCAAGCGGCTGATGACCAGGCTCCAAACGCTGGCTATCAAGAGAAAGGAAACAGGGTAAATGGCAGAGGAGGCCAATAAGTAGCGATAGTCAATGTTCCATTCATACTGAGCAAGTTCCTGCCAGTTGCTGTAAAGACCAAAGCCCAGGAAAACAAAGGATGCCCCAGCGACAATAAGCGCAGCGATGGCCTTAAAGCCTCTATTTTGGCTCATTCTCCTGATAGCTTTCACAGCCGCCAGATCCCCAAACAATCCGCTAATCCTGTCAATCCACGTTCTCTTGCTTGACGCAAGTCATGGTAATGACAGGCCCTCTTCTAAGCTTGTCCACGATCCAAAAGTAGGGGAAAGCGACAAGCCGGGCCAGCTTGGTGTAGGAGAGTCGAAGCAGTCCCCCCCTGAGAGCCCCTTGCGGCATCTTCTCCTCCAGGAAGAATTGCAGGCTCAGGACGAAGGCACGATGGCTGCCAAAAAAGCACCCAGCTCTCACTATCTCGAAGCCAGCCTCAGATAAGAGCCTCTCCAAAGCGAGTCGAGGGAAGACGTAGAGGTGGCGCGGCTTGTCCAGCCCAGCCCAAAACTCGCCGAAAAGTCTGGCGTCAACGCTTTCCCAGTTCGGAATGGCGAAGACGAGAAGGCCATCGTCCTTCAACAGGCAGTGGATCTCCCTCAGCGCAGCAAGGGGGTCGTGGAGGTGTTCCAGGACGTGCCAGAGGGTGACGGCATCGAAGTGGGCCGAGGGGAACTCAGCTTCTTCCAATTCACCGACATGGACTTCCAGGCCGAACCGTTCTCGGGCATGGGCTGCCGCCCCCTCGCTGACCTCTACCCCGAATGCCTGCCAGCCGCGCAACTGCATCCCGTTCAGGAAGTGCCCGGTGCTACAACCCACATCCAGGATGCGCCCCGGTGCTTTCCCTTTTGTGATCATCTGGCATCGCTTGGCAATGCCATAGCGATAGTCCAGATCGGCGAGGTAGCTCTTTGTCTGTCCGAGGTGCTGGTCGTGTGGCTCATAATCGGACGGATAGAACTGCCCCATTGCGCCCCCAATCGGCCTGGGGTTGAGATAGATCAACCCGCACTGCTGACATTTCACCAACCTGAAAGACCCGCCCAATCCGTGCAGTCTATCACGGCCTTCGTGCAGGACGATGTAGTCATCGGATCCGCATACGTTGCAGGCAATCTCTTCCATCAGGTGCACCTACCTCCCAACCCTTCGACCTTGCTCAGGGCAGGCTTTGGGGGGGACTGAGGGGGAGCTTTTCGACCGATTAGCACCACGATGCTGGTGAACGCCTCGCGCAAGAGAGGTATCCTGGTAGCCAGGGCCAGGACAGGACGCAACACTCTGGCCTTCTGCGCTCGAACTGGACGATGCGTCTTGCTCAACACCTCCAAGGGGCTGGCCTTAAGGAGTCGCTCAAAACCACCTACGGTGAGCTTGTTCACGTGGGGCAGCTCGACCGCCCCCGCCAGATCAATTCTGGCAAAGTCTGGGAGGCTGGCATGGATGTGCTCGGTCTCTTCGATAGCTCTGGCCACATTGAGAAGGGCCTTCTCTGAAAACAGCACCTGACACCAGGGAAAATGGATCCAATCTGTCAGATGAGCCCCCCAGGGGCTGAAATAAGGCGGGAAGCTAATAAAAACCTTGCCCCCAGGTTTGATAACTCTTTGAATTTCCTCTAGCACCCTTGCTGGGTCAGCCAGGTGCTCGAAGGTGTAAGTAGAGATCGTTAAGTCGAAGCTATCACCTGCAAAAGGCATCGCTGCCGCATCGGCCACGACCAGCCACGGGCGACGGCTGCTGTCCGGCTGGCGTTCCGCAAAACAGGAGTGGGCGATTCGAGCGTTAGTCTGGCTGATGTCCAGACCGGTCACGCTTTGTGATCCCTTCCGGAGATGGAACAGGGTTTTGCCTCCCAGGCCGCAGCCGACATCCAGCACGTTCTTGCCCTTCAGGCTGATGTGGGGTTGAAATTCGGAGTAGGAGCGTTCTGCCTGATCGAACTCCCACTGGAAGTACTCGTTTGTTCCGGATTTAGCTGCCGTCAGCTCGCCAAAGGGGCCATAAGGCCGATGGAACAGCTTGTTCAAGAAGAAGATCAGCTTCTCTTCTAGCTTGGCTCTCACTGCCCCCCCTTGCTCCCCCCAACCCTTCGACCTTCCCTTCGACCTTGCTCAGGGCAGGGCTCAGGGCAGGCTCTGGGGGGGAGGTTATTGGCAGCGAACTCTCGCCAGCCGTCGCGCAGCCCCCGGAGGTACGACCCCAGATATCGGGCGTTTCCCTTCGCCGTCTCACGGGCCAGCACCCAGAGAACGAAGAGAGCCAGCGACAGCCGAGGCGGCCTGAAATGCTTGAGATAGAGGGGCACGATGTATCTGCCCAGATAGTACCACTTGAGAGGCGAGTCCTCGCCAGTGCTGGCCGACACCTTGTGCCACATCACTGCCTGGGGCACGTAGACGATGCGGTAGCCGCCGCGCCGAACTCGGGCCGAGAAGTCATAGTCCTCGTGATACATGAAAAAGGCCGGATCGAACATTCCTACCTGTTCGAAAACCTCCCGCTTGACCAGCATGGCGCAGCCGGTAGCATAGTCCACTTCCCGCTGGAAACCGTATGCTGATCCGTCCTCTTGGCCGTAACCGATGATGGTCACCCGGGGCGGAAAACGGCGCCATTGAGCCCCGGCCGACCAAAGCCGTCCTTCTTCGCCGTGGTAATAGATCTTTGGCACCAACATCCCGATCTGGTGATCCGATTCTCCAACGGCGACCAACTCGGTCAGAAAACGCTTATCCACAAGGGTATCATTGTTCAGCAGGAGGACATAATCAGCACTATGCTGCAAGGCGTGCTCAATGCCCATGTTGCTGGCCCGCGCGAATCCCAGGTTGTCCTCGTTGGCGATCACCTCCGCCGCAGGAAAAGCTGCTCGAATTGCATCAGGGGAACCGTCGGTGGAACCGTTGTCTACTACCAGCGGACGATAGTCTGAGTAGTCCGAGCCTTTGAGGGCTTTCAAACACGCTATCGTATCGTCGGCCCGATTCCAGTTCACTATAACAACGTAGACCAGTGGCAAGTGTCCAGCGAGCAGCGCATTTCCCCTCCCCCGGAGGGAGGGGCTAGGGGAGGGTGGGACTTCAGTCGAAAAATCAACCGGTGCTTCGCTCAGTGCCGTTAATTCCAAGCCGCAGAACCCACCCCCACCCAGCCTCCCCCTACGAGGGGGAGGAGTTTTGCCGCCTTCTTGAACGGCTGCAATCTGTGGATGGTCTGTAGCGTGATCAGTCTTCCTAGACGCCATCGTGTTGCATCACTCCTGGAGGCGGGACATCTCAGGCCGATTGAAGCCGACATTCAATCCTACCGAGTAAGCGTTGCCGCTGGTGTCCCTAGCCAAGCCCATAAGGGCCCATTGGCCAATGCCGCCCAGGTTGTGCGGAGTGACGGGGGCGGTGCCATCCCATCGGCCATAGCGATAAATCTGTACGTCCCGCGTTTCTCTTGCGGCTCGCCATAGGAGATGAATGTCTTCATGGGCCATGACGCCGTCCGCTATGTTCACAATGAAGTCCGGAGGAATGATGCTTTCTGGCTCGGACCAGGCCCTACCGTCCCATTGGCTATGCTTGATGGTACCCTCTTGCCCCGCCGGCTGCAACCAGACGAGATGCACAGTCTCGTTGATCAAAAGGAGCGGACCTTCGGATGCTTCCTCGTCGTGAGAGACGTTTATGGGCTTGGCCCAAACATCCCCGTTCCACCAACTGTGATAGACCTCACTGTTGGCAGGCCCGTGAAACTCATACCAGGCTAGATGAAGATGGTCCCCTTTGTCAATGCTCAATGTATAATGCTCCACTTTTCGACTGCTCTCGTTAACGCGAGTGGCAGTTGACCAGGTTGCGCCATCCCAGTAACGGTGATAAATGGCATTCCGTCCTCCATCGTTGCTCAGCCACATGAAATGTATACCCCCTGCCTGGGTAGTAGCCAGGCTGGGACGATTGGCGTATTGGCTGCCGTCGGAGATAAGAATGGGCTCCAACCAGGAGTCGCCATCCCAATGGCTGTAGAATAGATCACTGTGGCTGGCGCCACTAAACCGAGACCAGGCTGTATGGAGGTGGCCCGCGCTGTCAATCAGAATAGCGTGCTCGGCATTCGCAGGTAATACGTCGGCGATGGAGATGGTCTCCAGCTCCGACCACGAATCGCCCCCGTCCGTTGAGCTACTGTAGACAAGCTCCTGTCCGTCGCCGGCAGCATCATCCCCCAACACGTAGACATGGCCGTCACCGGTGGCGATGCTGGGGGATCGGCCCGCGCCCAGCTCTATCGAGTCGGCCCACGATTCCCCATCCCATTTTTGATAGAGCACGCGCGAGTCTGCCAGTGGTTCGACGTACCAGACCACGTGCAAATTGCCCTCGGCGTCGGTCACTATGCTCATGGGGTCCCGCTTTCTCGGGCCGACGACCACGTTCGCGGGATTCAACAGAGTGGGGCCGGGGGGCTTTGTCGGTTCAACCGTCGGTTGGATTGTGGCCGTAGGAACAGCGACAGTCGGCGATGCCGTGGCAGGCGGCCTGACTGTCACCACCAATCGTGGGGCAGACTCCTTACATCCGCCCATGACAAGCGCTAAACAGATCAGAAATACAACGATGAAATGGGTGCCTTTGCCCCTCATCACTTTGCCTCCTAAACTATGATTTATCGGCCTTGATCATCCTTTCGGCCACTCGTAGCGCAATTTGCCAAATTGCGCCCTAGCAAGTTACCAACTTGCCCTACACCCGGCCCAAACGATGACCGTAGCCGATTTATCAAATTGGAATTTGACCTACTGGCTGCGTGATCCGTGATAGTCACGCATCACGGATCACGCAGCACTCCCACCTGATTGCCTCACAGGCCATATACCTCAACAAAGCCCTGCACCAACACGTCCCAATAGTATCTCTCACGTAACCTCAAGGCTGCTTCCTTCATGGCATGAGCCAGGTCACCATCTTCCAGAACTGCCAGAATCCCCTCAGCCAGGGCTTGGGCATCGCCAGCTTCTACCAGCATGCCCGCCTCGCCATCAGCGAGGGTATTTCGGCGGTCACCGACGTCGCCCGTCACCACCGGCGTCCCGACGGCGAAGCTCTCGAATATCTTCAGAGGAGATCTTGCCCGGGCCGTCAAGTCATCGTGGACGGGGTCGGCAGAGACATCGGCCAGGGCCAGGTAATAAGGTACTGCCTCCGGCTTCACCCTGCCCACAAAGATAGCGGTCTCCCCAAGTCCCAGCTCCTCAGCGCGTCTGCGCAGGAGGTCGTAATCCTGTCCGCCGCCCGCCAGGATCAGAACGGCATCGCTGCGTTGTCTGCTGACGATGGCGAAAGCCTGCAAAAGCAGGTCTACGGGATGGTTCGCCAGACTCATGCTTCCTACGTACACTACTACCTTCTTGCTCTCCAGGCCCAATTGCCGGCGAAGGCTCCGCACCTTTTCGGGGTCAACATTCGCAAAGCGGTCCCTATCCACGCCGTTGGGCACGTAGACGATCTTATCCTTGGGGAAACCCAGGGCAACGTTTCTTTCCTGGGTGAATCGTGTGTTTACCGTCATGCCAGAGACGAAGCGCGGCAGGGTGTCCTCAAACAGGGCCACCACTGACCTCTGCCACTTGCCAGAAAAGCGATTCGAGTCCGCTTCGTAGTCGTCGCAGTCTAAGTACAAGCGCTTTCCTCGCAAGAATCTTGTTGCCAGAGCGGCCACCCCGTTGATGGGATGCGGCTTCGCCAAATGCATGACGTCGGCTTCGGTCAACAAGGCCCTTATGCTCATCTGCAAGCTCGAAGCCAGGGCCACCCTCATCAGGCCGAGGGTGCTGAAGTAGGTCTTTTGGCTACCGACCTTTCGCACGTGCATCTGACCCACGTAATGCACCTTGACTCCGCCAACCTGTAACCGCCGCTGGGAAAGGCTGCCGAGGTCAGGGTGCAGGGCCAGGATGCTCACCTGGTTGCCCAGCCTGGCCAGCTCTTTAGCTAAGGGGAAGTAGCGCCCCAGCCCTGAGGGGTCTTCTAAGCTTTGAGTAAGGAGAAAGGTGATGTTCATAAATCAAAACGTCAGTTCGTCGTGGTGGCGCTTCATCAGTTCGCGCAGGTGGGCGGCATAGCGTGCCCCGTTGTGTTGCAGGTCGAACTCCTGTCGGTAGAGATGGTAGCCGTTTTGAGCCAGTCGCCGACGCAAATCGGGATTGGCCTTGAGCGTGCGCACGGCGTCCGCCAGGGCCTGGGGATTAGCACGGTCGCACAGGTAAAGGTGCTCGCCGTGAACCAAAGCCTGACCGACGGCGGGGGCGTCGCCTGTGATCACCGGCTTGGCCATGGCCAGCCCCTCATAGATCTTGTTTTGGACCGTCATCAGGGATTGAGGCGTCGTACCGAACACTCCCAGGCAGACGTCGGCCTTCGAGACTCGTCTCACCAGTTCTTCCTTAGCCAGCCAACCCACGAATTCAACATTAGGTAGGTCGTACTGGCGGGCCAGGGCAACAGCCTTGTCCCTGTCTGGTCCCCCTCCGATCAGCTCGAAGTGGATGATGGGGTCGGCTGTCAATAGCCGGGCGGCCTCTATTATGTATTCAACTCCGTGATTGGGGATAAACGTCCCGTAGTAGACCGCGCGAAACAACCCGTCGTCAGTGCCTTCATTGGCTAGCGGGCCAAAGATGCGGTCGTCGGCTCCCGTTGGTACCAAGCGAAACCACTCCGTTGGAGTATTGTGAGTAGTCTGGAACCAGGCAACGTATTCAGGGGTATCGAGGATCAGCAAATCGGGCAAGCGGCAGGCTGCCCTTTCCACTCGGCGTATCAGATCCACAGTCGTGCGGCTCTGCTCTGTCAGTCCGCGTTCGAGGGCGATCAGGTAGATGGACATGAAGATGTCCCAAACCAGAGGCTTGTGGCGCAGTCGGCTGAGTAGGCGGGCTAAAAACACATCAAACTGCCCAGGATAGCCCACAATCAATACATCATAATCTCCCACCCGCCGATAACGTCGAAGCAGACGGGCATACGTGCGCAGCGCACGCCACCAGAAACCTGGCCTCAGCCACCCGCCGCTGGCCAGTGCCACTCGATCTTCGAGGCCACGCCACAGTCGCTCGTGACATTCAACGACCTCCACCCCATTTCGCCGTAGGCCCTCGATCATTATCTGATTACGTGAGTAATTAGCACGGTAAGTGCCAAAGTAGCAAACTCGCAACGATCTCCCTCATCAATATCCAATATCTAATATCCCGTCGCCCTTCATCGTGCCCTCTTAACAATCAGATCCGCCAACAGTCCTATCGCCCCCACCTGGATAGCCGTCAGTATCAGCATCAGTGTGACCCCAGGGACGTAGGGGCCGCGGTAGTAAATGACATCCCGAACCAGCTTGATGGCTCCCACGACGATCAGGGCCAGGGCCACCGGCAGGAAGACCTTGAGGGGATTGAAGTACATGATGGTTCGCACTACCAGGGAAAGATAGTTGTACGTATCGGCGATGGGATGGAAGGAGGACTTCCCCTTTCTCCTGTAATAGTCTATGGGAACAAACTTGACCGCGTAGCCCTCGGACAGGAAGGCGACGGTCTGAGTGCCCACCCAGGAGTGCGTAGTGGGCAGAATGTCAAGGAACCTCTCGGCGATGCTTTTTTTGAAGACACGAAGGCCGGAGTTCACATCAGGGATCTTCACCCCTGTCAGATACGATGCCAGCAGGCGGATGAAAAGCTTAGCCGGAGAACGCAACCACCTGAGGCTACCCGCCTCCGCCTTCCTGGCACCGATGATCATGTCATAATCGCCGATGTAGACCACGAGCCTGGGGATGTCATGGTTCGGATAAGTCCCATCTCCATCGGTCATCACAATCACATCGCCCCTGGCGTGGTGGAGACCCGTCGTTCGCGCCGCACCTGTGCCGCGATTATGCGGGTGCTGAATGAGCCTCACTCCCTCCCGCTGCCGCACGATCTCTGGGCTGGCATCGGTGGAGCCATCGTCCACCACGATGATCTCCCAGGGGATGTCACCCCCCCTTTCATCCCCCCCAACCCTTCGACCTTCCCTTCGACCCTGCTCAGGGCAGGGCTCAGGGCAGGCTTTGGGGGGGAAAGAGGTGGGGCTGCTCATGGTCTGGATAATCGTGTCCAAATCATCACCGATGGCCTCTTCTTCGTTGTACATCGGGATGATGATGCTGATCATTTCCATCTCAGATTCCCTTTCCCTAACCTGGACAAGCCAGAACCAAAAGGCCTTTTGCCACGAATTACACGAATTCTCACTAATTTTCCCCTTCCTTGAATAGCAAGGGTAGATAGCTTCTCCAGCATTTCGTATATACAGCAGTCACGGGGATCATTCGCAGGCAGCTCTCGCAACTGGTCATTGTACTGGTAGCGGTGATCGCCGCAGTATAAACGCCATGATCCGACAGGCCGCCGTTGCTTATGGAAACCGTTACCGCGGATGGCGTGTAGCCCTCAGGATCGCTGATGGAGAGCCAGAGATCTATCGCCGTGGCGCTCCACGTAGAAGAGTTTGTATTTGGATTGGTGATCTTCCGCGACGGGGGGCTACCATCGTCACAGACGAGGAAGTAGAAGGGGTCATCGGTTTCTACTTCAAGATAGTGGGGCGTTGCCCTCACAGCAGCGTTGGCATCAATGCGCCCATAGCCGAAGTAGTCATCCCTGCCCTCCTCTCCCAGGTCAACGGCCGTGGACTCGATGATGCTCTCCACCTCGTCGTTAGTCAAAGTAGGGTTAACCGACCAGATCAGCGCTGCCAGTCCCGATACATGAGTAGCGGCCGCAGGAGTGTTGGCGACGGTGCAGATTGGGTACCCAAAGGGGCTACAGACACCCCAGATACCGACTCCCGGCGCAGCGACGTCCACCTTGTCATTGTAGGTTGAGAAATCAGGGCGTCCGTCGTCACGGTCAGTGGCAGCAACAGAAACAACGTGATCGAGAGCGGCTGGATACTGGTATGCATCTGGGGGAATAGGATCATTGGGGTTTGGGTCACCTGCCCCGGCAACGATAAGAGCACCCTTGACGTCGTGGGCGTAGGTTATCGCGGCTTGCAGCGGCTGGGGGTCAATGTAGCTGTAAAGTGACCAGCTCAGGTTTATGATCTTCGCCCCGTTATCAGCGGCATAGGTGATCCCCTCCGCCAGGTGCCAATGGTACGAGTAGCCTAGATTGTCCATCACCTTGATGGGCATGATCTCAGCCCCCCAGGAGACACCGGCTATGAGTATGCCGTTGTTGGTCTCCGCTGCGGCGATGCTGCTCATGAAAGTACCAAGCCAGAAGTCGTCCTGGGGCTCGCCGTCCCTATTGACAGAATCCCAGCCATGCACATCATCCACATAACCATTCTCATCATCGTCTATCTCATTGTCTGGTATCTCGCCTGGGTTTGTCCATATCTTATCTTTGAACTCAGGGTGATCAAGATCAACGCCTGAGTCAACAAAGGCGATAACGACTTTCTCGCTGCCAGTAGTGATGTCCCAGGCAGCGAAGGCTTCAATCTTGGGGAGATTCCACTGGTTAGGCAAATACGGGTCATCTGGGGGGAATGGTATCGCGCCAAGATTGTAATGGGGCTCAGCCACGATAGGATCTGCAACCTTGATCTTGCAGTTTAGTTCGGCGTATTCCACCAGAGGGCTGCGCTTTAGCTTCTCTATCTTCTCTAGCTCCTGGCCCTTGGGCACGGATAGCAGCATGAAGCCAAGTCTGTCCATCTCGTCCAGGATACTGATATCCTCAGCGAGGAGCAAAGACTGGATACTGGCCTGCGGAACGCCCTCCTTGAATTTGACGATGATCTCACCCGCCTTGAGTTCCATCGCGCCATGCCCCCCCTCCTCTTTCCCCCCCAGAGTTGGGGGGGATGAAGGGGGGGCTGCGTCGGTTGTCGGCGGCTTTGGCCCTTCGGCGAAAGCAAGACAGGGGGGCAAGAGGAACAGGACAACCAAGATAAAATGCAAAACGCTTTTGGTCATTGGTATACTCTTCATTGGAAATTCACCTCCACATTATTCGGATCTACTTATCTCGAACACCCACACCCCATCCTGGTGATAGATGGCCTCATAATTGGGAGAAGCCAGCAGCCTTTGGGGCTTGAGGCTACCGCCCCGTTGTCCGATGTAAACGTGAGTCACGCCGTCTTCCCTCAGGATGGGCAGCGTATCATCGTTTTCCGACAACGCGATGGTCGCCTCGGCCAAGGCGTTTACTTCATCTACATACTCGTAGGTTCCCTCGCTATAGAGCATAGGAGGGAGACTGGTCTCTCGTCTCGTCAGAAAGGGTATCCAGTAGCCAGCATCGGTGCCGATGGCGGCGTACGACAGCCAAAAGTGGGTGTTGATGGCAAAGCGAGCGCCTTCGGGAACGTTCTCACGGATCCAGTCCATGGCCTTCAGATCGGATTTGGTGACGAAAAACGTCTCAGGCGTCAAGAGTTGTAGGATATTCCCGGCGCCCCAAAGGGAGACCAGGATCACCACCGCTGCCAAACCGTAACCAGACCACCTCTTGAGCCTGCCAAAGGCTGGCCATCCTTCCAGGGCCGACACGAGGGTCTGGCCTGAATACCGCGAGAAGAAGCCAGCCAGAATAGAACCTGGTATATACAGGGCTATAATAACTGCTCCGTTATTCACCATACCAGCACCCGGCAACCCTAGCAGATGCGGGTTGGCCAGGACGAAAAGGGAGACCGTCCATACGATAACCAAAACCACGTACCTGTCCCTACGCCAAAAGCCCCACAGCGCCCCCAGTGCGGCCATGACCAGCAAGGCGGGACGCAAGCCCAGGGAGGTGACAATGCCCCAAGAGATTAGGTTGTAGTCAGGGTCCAGTTGAAATCCGTGGGCCTGCGCTTGCTGGGACTTGACTGCGAATTCGCTCAACATAGGCCTTAGCCAGGGTGAGATGATGGTGAGCGACAAAAACGCAAGCAGGAACGACCTCAGCCACAGGTTAGCGACTTTCCTGGGCTCTCGACGGGCGAACCACGACTCGCAAAGCACGTAAGCTGCAACGAAAAGGCCGTAAAACAGCAGCACGCGATAATGAGTTAGAAAAAGACCTCCGGCGGCAAGCGCTATCAAGATAAGGTGTTTGTAGTCTAGCCTGCCAGTTCCGAGGTACCTAGCGGTCAGTACAGCAGCCACTGGAAAGATAACCTGCCCACATAGCTGGGTATAGCGGCCCCAGTTCACGTAGTAGGCCGGCATAATAGAGATCAAACCGGCGATCAGGGCGCTCACAAAAGCAGCCCATCGGTCCTTTGTCAGGTAGTGAGTCAAGAGATAGATGCTCAGGGCTGCCAATGCGTTGAGGATTTGTCCTACTGCCAACACAGCCTCAGGCAAACCCATCCCGGTGATCCAGTGGAAAAAGGCCACGGTGGAGTGAAAACCGAAATGGTAGGCAAAGGGTTCAACGGGCATGTACGGCTGATATGACTGGGGGATCAGGCCCTCCTCGGCGATCATCTGGGAGATGATGGTGTGATGGTATGAGTCAGACCAGGCTGGAAAGGGCGTTTCCCTTATCATAAGGAACCGCACGGCCAAAGACAGTGCGAAGACGAAGGCCAGCGAGGCAAGGCACGGGGCTAAACCCCCGTGCCTCAGTTTGTCGAAGGTCTCTGACCGAGGCAGACCAGTGAAACGTGAAACGTGAAACGTGAGCTTGGTCGTTCGCCAAAGGTCTCTGACCGAGGTGATTTGGCCTCGCCGAAGAGCGCGATACAGGCCCCAGCAGCTCACTCCCCCGCAGACCACCAACAGTCCCACTGCCTTCACACTATCCAGCCTGAAGCCCAGTTTGCTGCTGATGAAAAGAAGCAACGGGAAGAGGGTCAGGCTCAATCCTATCGAAAGGACCAGACGTTGGGTGAAATCAAATTCTTCCTCTGACTGCTCACTTTGCTCGGCCTGGATTATCAAATCCTGGCCAGATGGACTGGAACCACCCGAGTTCAGCCTGTCCAGCCGCCGGATCTGGCGATCCGGCGGGAGCAGGTGAATAGTTGCTCCTTTCCAAGGCCATAGCAGGGTAAGCAGCGCATTGCCGGGCAGGGTGAAAAGCAGTGTTGCCAGAACAAGCAGTGAGAGACCCCGGCCGATACCACTGCGAACACCACCGACGACATCCCCCAATCCACGGCCATAGTATGTCCTGAAAGCCAGGTCTCCCCCCGTTGCCTGGCCATCCACATACATCGCCCCTTCATCGTAAGCATCGTCGGGATCATGCCACAAAGTGATGGCGTTCCCAGTGACCGATTCCGGCGACTCGACGGCGAAGAAGTAGGATTTGCCTTCGGAGTCGGGGATGGGCGCAAACCTGAATTGCTGAAAGGCGTTGTCTTTCACCCTGGCAGCGTTGATGGTGATCGTTGCGATGTCACCGGCGTCGTCCGGACTCTCCTTCAGGCGGAAGGTCACGGGATATGAGTTCTTCCTCGCGTAGGTCGCCAACAGCACCTCAATCCTGCTCAGATCGTTTTCGTGGGAGACAAAGGTCTGTCCCACCGTGCGCGAGCCGTGGATTTCGCCCACAGGCTGGCTGTATCGGCTCTGGGCGACATCGGGAATCTCGGCGCAGCCGCTCAACAAGGTGACTGATAAAAGCAAGATGCCAGAAGCAAGGGCTCTGATAAGGATTCTCATTTCGTCGGCAGCACCTCTATCGTCTCTTTCAGCAATACCCTATCTTCTGACAAGCGCAGCCCCTGGTCATCGAACACGGGAAGCCGCTCCCCTGTCTCCAGCAGGTACATGCCAACCTCGACCCGATAGAGCCCCGTCGGCGTATCAGGTTGAATGGCGATGGCATATCTGTCAATGATCGCCTCGTTCTCCAGCCAGCGACTCGTAGGGTAGGCCCCATCAAGGGGCATGCTGTCCTTCTGTCCCCAGAGAAATCCCCCGCTCGCCAAGTTGTAGCGCTCGCCCAGCAAATGGGCGAAGACGGTGTAGTCTGCCTGCAGCCCCGTCAATGCGTGCCAGTAGAGAGTTAGTTCAAGAGTATCTCCCGATATGACTTGGTCGGCGCTAAGATCGTACCCCAGTAGCTCTATCTGACCATCGAAGTTGAGATGCAGAGGGTGTTGGACAGACCGGGACTGCAAAGGATAGTCCAGGATGCTCACGCCTTCGGCAAGTACGGGCCTCTCGGGCAAGGGTCTGTTCATGAAAAAGACAATTGCCGCCGAAGCTGCCATGAGGGAGAGGGTGGTGATGGCGAGATATGACAACGAACATCTAGCAACACCCAGCACCGAGCCCCGCCGTAGTAAAAGCATGACGCCAACCAGGCCCAGGGGGACGATGATGCGGACGAGAAGGTTGACCCGGTGCATGGGAGGCTCGTACGCGAATTTGACGGTGTGGCTGCCCTCAGCGAGGGGCACAGCCATCAGGACGTAATTAGCCCGATAAATGCGCGCTTCCCTGCCATCCACGTAGGCTCGCCACCCAGGATAATACTGATTGCTGAGGACGACGAAGCCCTCGGCCCCCATCTCCACTGCCAACTCGATCTCGTCAACACCAGTGTGCAGGATAGTGACTTCTGAGGTCAGACCTCCGAGGTCTAGTGAGACCTCGGAGGTCTGGGGGGTCTCTTCCAGGATCACGTATTCACGCGGATCGAATCGTGGATCCTTCAGCTCGGCCACAATCTGTTCCCTGCCTGGTAACACCTTTGAACCATGAACCGCGAAGGCCCGAGGTAGGAAATGCCTGTTCCTGTATATTTTCACTTCCCCGTCGTAGACCACTTCCAGGCCGGCGACGTCCTCAAAAGAGGGGAAGGCGGGACCTATGATGTACTTGACGTTGAGCATGCCCAGGAGGTTGAGCCTGTTAGGAGCAGTGCTCTGGATCACCCCGTTGAGGCCAATCTTCGTATCCCCGATCACCTCCCTGAAGAAATCGGCGTAACGTTGCGACAGGGGGTTATCGTAACCCGTCACCTCAGGTATCTGGTAGACCGTCAAAGAGTTGGGCAGGAAGAGAAAATCGTGTCCGCTGAGGGGAAACACCCTGTGGGTGCTCCCATCTCGCTGGAGGAAAGAAATGGCATCGGTGACTGGATAGACCGCTGCGGCGTCCACCGTGGTATTGAAATCAAGGCCAAAAGCGAACAGATCGGCGACGAGGATAGCCACGACGATCTGAGCCAGCAGTCTCTTGCTGAATCTGCTCCGAGTAAGCAGCATTATTACACCCAGGCTGAGCGAGAGCATCAGCAGGAACCACCTCAAGTTGCTCGTCTCGTAGGGCCGAGTGGAAATGGCCCCCGCTTGCCTCAGCCAGTTCCAGGCGACTACCATCAGGGCTGCGATGGCGGCCAAGCCCATGCCAAGGTAGGCTCGTCTACTCTCTCCCTCACTCAACCCCTTCTCCAGGTAAGAGAGCCCCAGCCCGGCGGCCACGGCGAAGCCGAACAGGACGAAGGTGACGATCCGGCTGATGGGGCTGAAATGCACGCTGGGAATGATGCCGTAAAGATTGACAAAGGGCGGTATCCGCCACATGATGAGCAGGAACAGGATGCCAGTGCCCGCGAAGAAGAGAGCATAGCGGTTCTTTCTGCCCAGCGTGAGGGCTATAGCCACCAGGAAGATGGTGATGATGCCAAAGTACTGAGCCGCTTCGACGGGATTGTCGTAGCCCCAGTATGGATAACTGGCGCCGTTCCCATAGAAGGCTGGCATGAAGAAGGTGACCGAGCGCGCAACCAACTCCCTGAGAGTCTGAAGGGTGAGAGGGGCGCCACGCAGAGCTCGTAGCGCGCTCTGTTCTCCTCTGATGCTGGCTTCGAGCAAGAGGCGATAAGAGATGATTTTCACCGTTGCCATTGCTATCCCCGCTCCCACACTGCCAACGGAGATAGCCAACTGTCGAAGCAACCGCTGGAGATCCCGGCCCGCCTCTTGAAAGTAACTCCGCAACGTCATCCACAGCGCGAAGAGGGCCAGCCCCGAAAGAGTGTATATCGCCAGTAGCAAGTACCAGTTGAAAAGCAGCAATCCAAGAACGGCTGCCGTAAGCGCAGCATAGGCCAGGCTCTCTCGAGTCAGGGCTTGTCCTGAGCCTGTCCTGAGCTTGGTCGAAGGGCATAGCCGAAGGGCTCGATGGAGGAGCAAGAACACCAGCGGAATCCACAGTTGAATGCTCAGATGGGCCGGGAATTCCAGCCAGGCTATGGTGTTGGCATTGAACATGAACACGATGGCGGCCAGCAGCGACCCGTACACGCTGGCCCGAAGGTCGCGCAGGAAAAGGTACATGAAGAAGCCGGCCAAGACGAGTCGCAAGGCAGCCACGTAACCGAGAGCTTTCTCAACAGGAAGAAAGAGCGCTGGGAATTCGGTCAGCAACTGGCCCAGATCGGACGACTGGCCACCGCTCAAGGGGCTGAAGGGGTGGCCGGAGTAGATGTACGGATTCCACGTAGGGAAGCGCCCCCTCTTAACGCTCTGCCAGAAAAAGTGCTTGGCCGGATAGTACCACATGATGGAATCGGACAGAGTGGTGTTATGGGCTGGGGTGCTAGGGGCGATGGAATTCCAGGGGGCATATTGCAGGGCGATGTCCGCGGCCAGCAGCACCTTCCCATCAAAGATCACATCGCTCAGGAACAAGCAGGTCAGGCAGATCAGAATGAGAACGATCAGTATGTATTCTCGCTTTTGGCCAGCCTTCAAAACCATCTCCGTCGAAGCGTTAACCACTGAACTCATGCTGCCATGATTCTACTACAAAGGCAGATAAAAGTAAAGGGTAGAGGGTGGGATATGGGGACTCCCCAGGAAGCGCAGGGCGCACTTCGATTGCGCCCACATTCTACCACAAAATGGTTACGCCTGTGCCGGCAAATGTTACGAGTTTGTAACGGTTGTGTCCCCGTTTCTTCACATCGCAACCTTCACAACCACAAGACGAATGTCAGCCCATAAGTGTCAACTTAAGAGAGCGATCCAGACCTCGGAGGTTTTTCAGAAGCGATTTTGCTAGCAAACCAACCAGACAGGCAAAGCCACCTTGTCAGCAGAGGCGCTAATGACACCTCCGAAGTCTTAAGTTGGCACTAATGAACGCCAGTCTCAGGTACACAGAAGCTCGGCCTGGGTTGTACCAAAAGAACAAAGGCCACGAAAGCGTTTCACGCTTTTCGTGGCCTTTTGCGTGTTTCGCGATCCAAAAACCGCCCCCTCACCCACAGGTCTCCCTCCAGTGCGCCGCCACCTTCATGATGTCCTCGACGTCAGTGTCACAATCACCATTGAGATCGTAGAGTGGGTTATAGCAAATATCCCCGCACTTGCAGCCCCAGCGGCTGACTACTTGCATGATGTCAACCACGGTCACCACGCCATCGCCGTCGAAGTCACAGCAGCGCAAGAGCGGCCGTTCCCACACCCGGCTGTTGTCCCATTTAGCGGTAGATACCATTACTTGGAATCCGACCTGGAAAGTTACAACCCGTCCCAGTGCTCCGCATCCGGCAGCACCTCCTGGGCCTTCGGCCAACACGTTGATGGTGTACACTATCTGACCACTTACCTCCAATGTCTCACTCTGACCACATAAGTTGCCGTCTATCCAGGCTGTCACTAGCATGCCAGCCGTGGGCGTGAAACCAGGGCCAGCGAGCACCGGCCCGTAGTAGGTGGCTGGTGGGCCCTGGGCACTAGCGCCCGTCACTGTCGCTAAAGCCACTATCAGGAAGAGAAGTAGCAGACAGGCTCCAACCGAAAGTGGAGTAAGAAGTTTGACTCTCTGCATCTTGCGGCCTAACTTCACCATCCCTTGAATATCAGGGGCAGGTAGAGACGCTGTTTAGCAGTAGGGCTCAACGACAATGCCCACAGCCGGCTGTCGTCCCACACAGCGGTGGGTGCCATGATTTGTGATCCTACTTGAAAAGTCACGATCCGCCCCGGCGCTCCACATCCGGCGGCCTCCCCCGAACCTTCGGCGAATACGTTAATGGTATACACCACTTGGCCGTTTACTTTCAACGTCTGACCTTGGCCACATAGGTTGCCGTTTATCCAGGCTTTCACCGGCATCCCAGCCGTGGGGGTGAACCCGGGGCCAGCCAGTACGGCGCCGTAGTAGGTGGCCGGCGGACGCGGGACACTGCTGGCTGTCGCAAGGCTCGAAGCTGAGGCTCCCTTGAGTGACAGAGTGATGCTCTGGGTCACGCTGATCCAGTAACCGTGGCCAAACTCCAGCTCCCACAGGTCGTTGACCCAATCTGGCACGCTCACGTCATAGACCTTCCAAAGATCGTCAACGTCCGTCGCATCATACCCATACACAATAGTGTAGTAGCCATCTATAGACTGCAATGTTTCCGTGACAGGCCGCGTCTCTTGCACCGGGTAGGCAAGGAGGTTCCACCCTGGACCATACAGCGGGATCTCAATGCTGGACATGAGCGCGTACAGGCCCTCACCCTGGGTAGCGGCCGAGGCAAAGTTGTGATAGGTATCCAGCCTGGTGGGCAGTCGCTGCCAGGATGCCCCGTCCCAGAAGTAGACCCTCAACCACTGCTCTTCGCCGGGCTGCACCTCGCTACCCAGGTAACTGACGCTGATTGACGTGCCACTTAGGTCCGGCGCATTGGCCGAGGCGGATAGCCGGTAGGCCTGTCCCACGACCGTTGCCCAGGCCGGCGCCGAGGGGATGATCGTTGCCGATTGCAGGGCAAAGAACTCGCCTTCCTCGAACTCCAGATCCTCCCCAAACACGATCACCTGCCCGTCGGCTGACAGCACAGGGGCTCCTGCTCCTCGCCGATATCCCCCCGCTCCCCGCCGATAGCCTCCTGCTCCTCGTCGGTAGCCTGGGTTACCTCCTATTGCATAGTCTGCAACGATCTCACGTCTCGGCTCTGGCTCGGCTACCCACACCTGCACATATCCTTCCAGCGCTGGCTCGTCCAGATTGAAGGTCCCGGCATATCCTCCGGCTGCCGCTGCCAGAACGATGGCATCCGGGGCCGGGTCGGTCACCGGGAAGAGCCGAGCCTCCAGCGACAACCCAGCCGGTACATTGGTCACGCTGATGTCGATGGTGCGCGAGGTGACGGGTGAGACAGCAATCTCAGGTTGCCAGTCGGGCATGGCCAGCAACGCCATTTGTTCATCCCCCAGGCTTATTGTCTCACAGCCGAGCCGTACGGCGGCTAGTTCGTACACGCAGACCCGGTCGCCAGGCCGGGCGCCTCGCGCCAGCACCCGATCTATCGTCGCGCGCCCCAGGTCGGTCAGCCAATCACCCTCGAAGAGGAACGCCCGGGCGCTGGCCCCCGGCTGGACGCGATGGCCCTCCTGGGACAGATAGAAGATGGGGACGTCCAGCGCCGTAGTGGGGGTGATGGGCTCGACAACCTTGATCTGGGTGACCTCCAAGGGCAGGCCGCTGGGACCGGGGTTGCTGATAGTGCCGTCCAGCCAGGGATAGAAGGTGGTGATCGTCGTCCAGTCCGAGCGACCGGTGCTCCGATGGGATAGCGTCCGCTCGCAGCCTGGCAACCAGCCAGCGTCGGGGTGGAACTCGCCATAGCCAGAGGCATCGTCGTCACGATAGGGATCACTCATCGCCCCAGGGCAAGTCTCCACCGGGATGAGCAACCCGTCCTCATCCAACCCCAGGTAGTTGTCATTGAGAAAGAGCGCGAAATGGCCCAGTTCGTGGGCCAGGGTGCGCGGCCAGTCCTCGCCAAGACTACCACTCGATTCGCCGTAGCGATTCCAGAGCGCCCCCATTTGCACTTGGCCGGGCGCATAGGTGACGTCGGATTGCAATGGGTCGGTGATGACTTCGGTGATGATGCCTCCCTGGGCGGCAGTGGGGCGCATTCGGTTCGTGGCGTAGATCCGCATATGGGCATCCAGCCACTGTTCCCTATCGTGATAGATGGTCACCTCGCCCAGCGTCGCCTGGCCGTTGGTCCAGTCGTAGAGGACTTCCGACGTGCGAGCCAGGTCAAACTCCAACTGAGACACGAACCGCTCGTCGTAGCGGGCATCCCACTCCAGGGAGACGTCCAGGCTGAAGAGGACAAGGGGGTTGGCAGATGATACGGTGAGGGTCTGAACGCCCTGTGCAGTGACGGCGTAGGCATCCAGACCAGTGGGCGTTGGTGTTGCGCTGCTGTAGTACAGCGTATAGCTGCCGGTGGCGGTAATGGGAGCCAGAGCGACCAGCTTATCACCCTGAGCTAACTCACCCCATCCCAAGAGGTAGCCAGCCGGGTTAGTACGGAAGGGGCGGCCAGTGCTGTCACGGTACTGTTGATAGGTGCTGGTTTGGCCGGCCGGCTGGCAGTAGACCAAGGCCTGACTGACCGGTACCGTGCCACTGATGACCCGCACCTGGGTACCCCGCAGACGGAAGGGAAGCGTCTGGGTGCTGCGAAAGGGGTACTGGTACGGTCCAGGACCGGTGAATCCCTGGTAGACGTCCAGACGGAAGACGGTGCTGTCGCTGGCGCCGAAGACACCGCTGGCGTAGACATCCCAGGTATAAGTATGGACGGTGCCCGTAGGAGAGGCAGCCAGGTTGGTCGTCACGGTGCCACTGGCAACCACCGCAGGATGCCATTGACTCCCCCCGTCCAGGGAATAGTAGGCCTCCACGTAGCGGGCAGGATCGCTCTCTCGGTCAAAGAGCGTGTAGGTAATCGGCAAGCTGGGCCCCTCGAGGATCGTGGCCGAGGCGAAGAAGTTGGCCGCCGCTGGACCGGGGTAGGGAATTCGCGCCTTGGTCGCGGAGTCTGGCAGCGCGGGTCCGTCCGCTGAATGGTTCTGATACACTCGGTTAGGCTGGGCATAGTTCCCCGCAGCCAGATCGAGATCCCCATCCTGATCCCAGTCCCCCCACGCCACGCTGCGGGTCTCGTCCGTCTCTGCCGAGGACCAAGCCAGGTTCAGACTGTCCCCGCTGTTGGCGTACACCCGGTTGGGCTCACCATTATTCCCGACGGCGAGGTCGAGATCACCGTCCCTGTCCCAATCTCCCCAGGCCACACTGAAGGTGTCGTCTACCTCGGGTGAGGACCAGCCCCGGACCAGGCTTCCCCCGGTGTTATCGTAAACTCGATTGGGCTGATTCAAGTTTCCCACAGCTAGGTCGGGGTCTCCATCCCCATCCCAGTCCCCCCACGCCACGCTGGAGCTTCTTTCAACCTCAGGCGAAGACCAGGCCCAACCTAGACTGCCCCCGCTGTTGGCGTATACCCGGTTGGGATGACCATCATTCCCCACGGCCAGGTCGAGGTCACCATCGCCGTCCCAATCCCCCCACGCCAGGCTAAGGGTGTTCTCCGTCACGGTCGCTGACCATGCCAGCGTTAAGCTGCCCCCGCTGTTGACGTAGACCTCGATGGGCTTATCATTGTTCCCCGCAGCCAGATCCAGGTCTCCATCCCCATCCCAATCCCCCCACGCCATACTGAAGGTTCTGTCCGTCTCGGAAAAGTCCCACGCCAAGTCTAGGCTGCTTACACCGTTGGTGTAGACCCGGTTATGTTCAGATTTGTTCCCTATAGCCAGATCGAGATCTCCGTCCCCGTCCCAGTCCCCCCAGGCCACGCTGTGGGTCTGGTCTGACTCTGTGGAGGACCAAGCCAGGGTCAAGCTGCCTCCACTGTTAGCATACACCCGGTTGGCCTGACCATCATTCCCCACGGCTAGGTCAAGGTCTCCGTCTTCGTCCCAGTCTCCCCAGGCGACGCTGTGGCTCTGGCCTGCTTCCGTGGAGGACCAGGCTAAAGTCAGGCTGCTTCCGCTGTTGTCGTACACTCGGTTAGATTGATCCTCGTTCCCCACAGCCAAGTCGAGGTCGCCGTCCCTATTCCAGTCCCCCCATGCCACGCTATACGTCTGGTCTGCCTCCGTCGAGGACCAATCCAGAGCCAGACTGCCTCCGCCATTAGCGTACACCCGATTAGCTTGATCCTCGTTCCCTACAGCCAACTCCAAATCCTCGTCCCCATCCCAGTCCCCCCAGGCCACACTACGCGTATCGTCCGTCTCTGATGAAGACCAGATCAGATTCAGGCTGCCTGCACTGTTGGCGTACACCCGGTTGGGCTGGTCACCGTTCCCCACGGCCAGGTCGAGGTTGCCATCGTTGTCCCAGTCCCCCCAGGCCACGCTATGGGTCAGGTCTGTTTGTGGTGAAGACCAGGCCAAAGTCAGGCTGCCATCATCGTTCTCGTACACCCGATTGGGGTTACCATAGTTCCCCACAGCCAGATCCAGGTCCCCATCCCCGTCCCAGTCCCCCCACGCCACGCTGCGGGTGTCATCCGTCTCAGGTGAAGACCAGATCAGGTTCAGACTGCCGCCGCTGTTGGCATACACCCGATTGGGCTCACCATTGTTCCCCACGGCCAAGTCGAGGTAGCCGTTCTTGTCCCAGTCTCCCCACGCCACACTGAAGGTTAGATCTGACTCAGGCGAGGTCCAGGCCAGGGTCAGGTCACCCCCGCAGTTGATGTATACCCGATTGCGCTGCCCCCAGTTCCCCACAGCGAGGTCGAGGTCTCCGTCCCCGTCCCAGTCCCCCCAGGCCACACTGCGGGTGTTGTCTGTCTCCGACGAAGACCAAATCAGGCTCAGGGTGCCCCCGTTGTTGGCGTACACCCGGTTAGGCTGAACCCAGTTCCCCACAGCCAAGTCAAGGTCCCCGTCCCCGTCCCAATCCCCCCAGGCCACACTATAGGTGCCGTCCACCTCGGATGAAGACCAGGCCACGCCCATGTCGCCTGGCCAGGCGTGAGCGGTCCGAGAAGGGGCAGCCAGGGGCAATATCGCTAACAGGCCCAGGCTCAAAAGAAGCCCAAGGGCACGCGTGAAAGGAAAGGTCTGTTGCCGATTCATACTGCTTTTCACTTGCATCTTCATCCCTCCTACTCTGGCCATGGGCTTTCTCAGCTTTTTCCATTGCCCTCGGTTCGTCTGTTCCCAACCCAGCTCAATTGTTGCTGTGCAAGACCTCATCTACGGCTGCCAGATCGCGCTTTGCGCCTAATCTCTGGAACGTAGATCGTGCTTCCTGCAACAGGGTCGTTCCCTGGTCTGCTTCCCCACCGGGCACCAGGGCAAGCCCCCATTGTGTCTTGGTGCGGGCTGCCTCGTGGGGATCACGATCAGCCAGGAGCGAGAGGCTTTGCTCAAAAGCAGCCAACGCCGGCTGGTGCTGACCACTGGCGAGCAGCGCCTGGCCCAGCACGCGCAGACTCATGCCTTCCTCGAGGTCCAGCCCCAGGCCGCGAGCCAAGTTCACGGAGCGCTCAGCATAGCCCAGCGCTTCTTGGAGTTGCTCTTCCGCACGTCGCACCTGCGCCCACCCGCGATAGATTTCTGGCAATTGGTCCTTCGCATCCATCTCCAATGCCAGTCGTTCCGCTTCGGAGAGCAAGGAGCTGGCAGCTTCCGGTTCGCGCCGGTGCAGATGCAGATGGGCAAGACTCGATAGGCCAGCGATGTGGTGCTCTCTTAACTTGTGGTCCCTTGCCATCTTAACACAGTTCGACAAGTGCATTTCAGCAGATTGGTAATCCCCCTGCTTCGTTGTCACGTTGCCCAGCGCCAATTCCAGCGCTGCTTGCTGTCTCACGCTGCCCAATTGCTTTGCCATAGCGAGTGCTTTTCCATACTCGACAATGGCATCATCCCAATTGCCAGCAATATCTGTCTCGATACCCAGGTTCATCCATATGTCTACCATTCTCCAGTAGTCATGCAACTTCTCACTGATCTTCAAAGCACGAAGATAGTAGTCCCTGCCGCGCTCAACATCACCTCGGATGCAGTAGATGATCCCAAGATTGAGCAGCGCAATGGCGCGCATCTGGCTGGGTTCCTCGGGCAGGAGATCCAGTCCCTGTTCAAGCTCACACAAGGCAGCGTCGTACTCTCCCATGTTGATCTGGACATGGCCAACTCGGATGTGCAGGGCAGCTTCCTCCAGAGTGCTGGCTCCTGCCACTTCATCCAGCCCACGGCGTAGCCATTCCAGCGCTTCCTGCGGCGACTCGTATCGTAGCAAATCCACCATCCCCCGACAGGCGCGGCCTCTGAGTATGCGCACTGCCGGCGAGTCATCAAGAGCAGCCAGTTGTGAGAGCGCCTCTTGATAGCTATCACGGGCCGGTTGTCCCTCTCTTAACAGTGCATAAAGCTGAGCGCGGGCAATGTTGACGTTCGCCCACTGGGCTGTGTCCAACTGCTGGGCCGTGAACCGCTCCAACAAGCGGCGCAGCGCTAGAGCCTGGCCCTGGTTGATAGTCAGCCACAGATCGGCCGTGGCCAGCTGAGTTGCCCGCTCATACTCCCCGGCGCGCTCGAAGTGGCGCGCTGCCTTTAGCGCGTCTGGCTCCTCCGCCTCGTAGTATTCGCCCGCGCGGCGGTGCATCGCCTGCCGCCTCTCCCGGTTCAGCCGGTTGTAGTAGAAGTCTTGCACAATGGCATGCTGCCCGTATTGCCAACCCGCTTCCCCATCTTCCATGGTTAGCAGATAGAGCTCGCTCAAGTTGGTCAATGCGTCCCACATCTCGATCTCGTCTTCGCCCAAGATAGCTTCAATAGCACCCGCAGTACCAGGGTAGTCCAACAACATAGACACTGCTCTCATCACGTCCCGCTCGTCCTGGCTGAGCCCCTCGTCCACATGAGTCATCAGGTACCGCGTGATGTTGCGCGTTTTCGCCAGTCGGGAGATCAAGCGTGCCGGGTTCGTCGAACGACGTAGCGCATTTACGGCCAGTGTAAGCAATTTGGCGTTTCCCTCGGTGCTGTCGTGAAGTCGGTCTATCAGGTCATCAGACAGTGATACGCCTCGTTCCGCCAGCAGGCGGCGGGCGTCGTCAGGGCTCAGGCCTTTCAGCTCATCAAACTCCTCTACTGACACAAACACTGGCATCCGTCGCGATGCTATAATGATCGAGAGTTCGTCGGCCGGCACCTCTGTGCGTAGTCGCTGGACAAAGCTCTCAAGGAGAGGGGCATCATCCACGAAGTTGTCCACATGGTGGAAGTCATCGAAACACAGCAGATAGCCCTGTCCGCCGATTAGCTGGATCAGGTAGTCCAATAGCATCTCACGCGGTCGGGTCTGGTCGTCGCTCTGCGAGGTACTATGCAACATACGCCATAAGTCCTCTTCACCATGCCTGGCCAAGAAGGCGGCCAGCTTCCAGATGATGGCATGAATCCCTTCGCCCTCGTGGAACGAGTGCCAGAAGGTTTTGTCAGGATCAGCAACCTGCCGGGCCAGCACGGCCGCCAGCACTGTCTTGCCCACGCCGGCCATGCCAGTGATGACGGCCAGGTGTGATGTTTCTAGCTTATGGCGGAAGTAGTCTATCTCTGCGTCCCGACCCACGAAACCGGGTATCTCAGGTGGGCGGTTCGGTTCTGGGGGAGATCGGATTTCAGGACGATAGGACAGGAGTTGTTGGCGTAGCATAGACAGTTCTTGGCGCATCAGAAGAGCTATTTGATCTATCCCATCTTCAACGGCCAGCCGGGTCCGGCCAGACTCCAACGCAATGGCATCAATGATTTGGCTCCGAGCGTCCACCAGTGTCTGTTCCAAGGCTACTTGGCCAGTAGACTCTCGCTCCTCCGGAAGTCGAGCCTCCATGCGCTGAGTCCAAGCCGTGAGGTCGTTCAGAACAAGCTTAATCTCCTGCTGTGCTGCCTCTACCTCACCCAGTCCAGCCTGCAAGCCCAGCAAGAGCAGCCGCTGGAACACCCGCCAAGCCCGGTTGCTCTCGGGCCGGTCTGCTTTCAAATCTTCCCCAAACCAGAAGGCCAGTTCCTCCACCAGGTGCGCTTCAATGAAGGCCACCAGTTGGGAATCGTGACCGTACAAGTAACCCGACAAACAAGCCGAAAAGGCCTGGCGGCCGGCGGTCTCATCACCATAGAGAAGTTGCTGCACCTGCTCGTTGCCGGCGGCCCGCCCCAGGCCGTCGGGCGTGCAAAATTTGTCGGCATCCTCCCGCAGCAATTTGAAGGCCTCGTCGGCTACGCGGGCGGCCTCGGGCTCGCTACGCTTCATTTGCACGCCCCGAGTCGTTTTCCACCAATCCTGCTCCAAATGGGCTATCGTCTGGCGGAAGGCCCGGACCAGGGCTTGCTGCAGGTCGTGGTTGAGCACCCCTGACTCACCCAGAAGCCGTTGGCGGACGTGTCCCCAACCTTTCTGGGTCAGATCAGCCGCCAGTTCGGCACCGATGCCGCCCACCACCCCAGTCATTACCGGGTTGCCGATCAGCACCCCCACACCGACGATGGCGGTGGTGAAGAGGACGTCTACGATTTGCTCACGTTTGAGATCCATTTGGCTTTCCCCGCGCTCACACCCTACTGCTTCACTATTTGTCTTGGTAGTGAAAGCAAAACGCCAGCCTCCGGTACGCAAGAGTGCGGCCTGGGCTGGCGTCGGGGTTGAGAGCAGTGTCGGATGTGTTGGCTTGGCACCATCAGGGGGCAAACTCTTGCGCCCTATCTCAGCGTTTCTTCATGTGTTTCCTCTACATTATACCACACCGGAGGGTGAAATGTCAATAGGTCAAGCCCTGAATTTTGACTTCGAAAAACCTTACATCGGTGTAAGGAAAGGGTTAATTCGAGTGTAAGGTAAAGGATGATTCACATAACATGGGGGAGGCGTGGTTGCCTTGCACACAAAAACGCCAGCCTCAGGGCACGCAAGGGCACGGCCGTGGCTGGCGTCGGGGGAGGATGTCATCCATCATTTCATCTACACTGGCATAAGCCTTCAGCCCGCCCTGGCGATAAGCCTCTGTCGCTTCCCGCTCAGCTTGGATCCATGACTCAGTGTAATAGCGAGCCTCGTCAGGAGCTATGAACTCTTCCTTGAGGAACACGACAACCTGATAGGTTTTTCCCAATTTTCTCATTACTATCACCTTTTCGCTCACCTGTCAAGAAGATTTGAGCGCCGGGCTCCAGGACCAGTCGCACTGCCACTGCTCCTGCGTGTTGGTCAGGCCGTCGGCGTCGTCGTCCACGCTGGATAAAGTGGACAGACCGGCTTTGAGCTCGGGGGCGAGGATAACCACGGATTTCCAGGCGGTGTCCTGAGCTTGCCGAAGGGAAGACGCGGATTGGGCTATTTCTTTATCCGCGTTTTCCTGCCGATCCGCGGTTCTCTCCTCCAGTTTGCTAGCTGCCAAGCTTAAAGCGCAGGTACGATCTCACTTCCCTCCGCAAAACATCCCAGCCGCCTCTTCTAAGGATAGTCCACGCCCTGCCTGGCAGGGCCCACCAGGGGGTCGGCCTGACAGCACTTTGGCCCGGAGAGGCGACCAAGTCACGGATGCCTGGGGCGGCCTTGTCGGGCGCAAGCCGGGGGTTGGCGCAGAACCTGGCCAGAGGCTCCACCGCTCTCTGCCAAGTGAACTGACCTTTCACCTCCTCAAAGCCAGGGCCATAAGCCTCTCGCAGATTCGGGGCCTCAAGCAATTCCATCAGAGCATCGGCCACCTGCTCGACGTCTCCATAGTCCACTACCCTCCCCAGATCATGCTGCTCCACCAGCTCGCTCATGGAGTCGCCTCTGGTGGTGACAATGGGCAAGCCGGCCCAGATGTAGTCCAGCAGGCGGGTGCGGAAGGAGAACCGGGTCTCGATGTGATCCAGGTGCAGGCTGACCCCGACGTCGGCCTCCAATAGATAGTTCTGCCTCTCCCCGTAGGGGACCCATTCGTTGAAGAAGACGAACTCATCATAGAGACCCAGATCCTTGCTTAGTTGGATGGCCTGGCTGGTGGCCTGCATGGGAGGGATCAAGGGATTGGGATGCTTTATGCCCATGAAGAACAGCTTCACGTCTTGGCGATGGGCGGTGATGTTGGCCATTGCCCTGATCAAGGTACAGGGGTCGAACCAATCCCAAATACCCCCGCCCCAGAGGATGACCTTGTCGCCCCGGCCAATGGTCTTGTAAGCACCCTTAAGAACCGGCTCGGTGTGCTCAGGCGGGCTGGAGGGCAGGCCGAAGGGCACCACGTCAATGAGACTACGCAGCGTTTCATCACTGTCGTAGGTATAAGGGTTTACTCGATTCAGGGCCAGCAGCATCCCCAGCCAGAAATCGCGCTGCTTCTCGCTGGCGCAGAGGAAGAAATCGCCCGCCCAAAGCTGGCTGTTCAGAACCGTCAGGTCGGACCCGTGGATCCTCTCCCTCTCCGACATCGTTTCAGGGGAGTGAATCCGCATGTTCTCCAGTATGAAGGGATCGTAGACATCAACTACCAGGGGCACGCCGAGCTCTGCTATAAAGGGGTAGTTGTGAAGGACAAAGCCCTGGAGGACTACCGTATCGGCGGCGCTGGCCAGCTCCCGCAGCCGTTCCTCATCCTGAGCGTATGAAGACACAACGAAGCCGTCGCCAAGAGGGTGATCCTTATTAGGCACCGCCAGACTGACCTGGAAATCGTCCTTCAGAGCTTTGGCGAACTCCCAGAAGCGGATTCCAGGCCCGGCCATTCTCTCCCCAATGACGTCGTTGCTGATAAGCAGTATATTATGCATCTCTTCCACTATCTGACCATCAAACCTTCCCCTTGAGCACAAAGCGCCAACGCAAATAGGATCGCGCTTCATTGAGCAGGCCGCGGATCCCCGTGTAGCGCAGACTTCGCCAGGCCTTGACCACGAATGGCGATTGAGCGCTCCAGGGGCGATGGTACTGCTTAACTGGTCTGGTGTCTATCAAGCCCAGCCTAGAGCAGATCTGGTATGCTCTTGTTCTCTGGATCATCGCTAACTCAGCTCTCACTTGGCGCAGATCCCACTGGAGATTCTGTACATGATTGGCCAGCGCGTGAGTATCATCAGGCATCTCTTCCACCTCTTCCTCTCCCAACCCACTCAGATAGAAAGTGCGGAAAGCCAGGTCTCCCTGGACAGGCTGATGATCGGCGTAGGCGGTGCCATCGGCGTAGGCATCATCAGATGTGCTCATCCAGACCGAGACGGCGCTGCCGAGGGGAACCTGGGGCGCTTCCAGGTAGAAGTAGAACTGGCGATCTTGGGAGTGGAGGATGGGAGGGAAGATGAAGGCGTGCCAGGCGCTTTCCATGATGTCGCCCATATCCACCGACGCCGTGGCCAGATCCACGGACGAGGTAGGGTCATCGCGCAGATGGAGGATGAGTTGACCACTGTTCTCCCGTTTGTGGGTGGCCATGATCAGGTCAATGCGACACAAGTTCTTTTGCCGCGACAGGAAGCTTTGCCCCACTCGCTTCTCGTCACATATCTCCCCCAAAGCGCGGTCGTAGGTGTTTTGCAGCACATCCAGGTCTTTGCTAACCGCCAACCCTTGCTTATCCTGGGCCAGCCTCTTTGGATAGCCAGTTGCGATGCGGCGATCTTTGCTCGTGGAAGCGACCTTCCGCAGCAAGATCTCCTCGAACTGCTGCATGGATCTCTCCCAGGAAAGGTCTTGCACGTCTTGGTAGGCATTGGCCACGATCCGCTGGCGCAGCTCTTCGTCCTCCAACAGGGTCAACATCCCCTGGGCCAGAGAACGCGGTTCCGGAGAGGTCACGACGGCATTGACTCCATCCCGCTGGAACCATCGCACCGGATCAGTATCAACGGCCACCACCGGACAGTGGGAGGCCATCATCTCGAAGGGCACAAACGAGCAGTTGGTGTAGGACAGGACGAGGCCCATGGTGGCGCTGGCATACAGCTCGGCCAGCTCCTCCTCCGAGGCGATTCCTAGATCCACGTGGGGGAAGGGTATGGGATAGTTTCGGAGACGCTGCGCGCCGAACATCACGATCTCGACGTCAGGTGCGCTGCGATGAACCAGGTTCAATGCTTCGACGCCCAGGTTGAAGCCTCGCCGTGGGGTGCTGGGGCGGGCGTAAAAAACGATGCGTGGCCTGTCGGGGTTCTGGGCCGGGCGATACTGGTAGATATCCCTATCTAATCCGAAATCAATGTAGTCGGCATCGGCGCCGTAGCGTTCTCGCAGCAGGTCGGTCAGCCATTTGCCGAGGGTGATGTGCGAGAGACCCAGCTTGTACGTGCTCTCGGCTGTCGCATACTCCTCGCCCATAGAGTAGAAATAAGGCTCGAAATCCTGAACGTAGTAGAATTTCTTGCGACTGCTGTTATCTTCGCTGACTACTTTGGCCGTGGGCCAGGCGGTGGCAAAGATGGCATCGGAGCGAGCGAAGTCATGGCCCTTGACGATGTGGGCCCCTGTCTCGAAGAAGTGCTGGTTGATGAATCCCTCGATCTCCTTCTCGCTCTTGCCCATCAGAAGATTGTCAGGCTTGATGTAGGCCCGGACCTCGTGGCCCGACTGGACCAGGCGCCTGATCATGCGAAAGACGCTGGTGTAGCCCCCTGATCCCTTGATGGGTTCCAACAGGGCCCAGTTCACGGTAAGTCGGGGCGGGGACGCCCCTTCGTAGCGAGAGGGTGCAGTAACCCTCGGCTGTCCTAAGAGAAAATCGTGCACGATGTCATCTATGGTCTGGATCAATTCACGGCCTCGTACCTGTGGGGTGTAGTTCTGGTAGACATCCTGCCGTGCTCGCTCGCTTATGGCTCGTCGGTACGACTCGTCGTTGATCAACGCTTCCAGGCCAGCAATCCATTCAGCGGTATCTCCGGCCAGAAGGCCATTGGCCCCGTGCTCAATAGCGTGGACGAAGGCGTCAATGCGACTGGCGACGGTGGGCGCCCCGACGATGGCCGCCTCGAAGTACTTCAGCTCGCTCTTGGCGCGGCAGTAGGGATTGCCCATCTCCAAGGGGGCCAGATTGATGTCGAAGGTGCTGATCACGCTGGGCAGTTCCCGCCAGGGGATAAACGGGATTTGTCTGATCCGATCCTGAAGATGCTCGAATTCGGACGGCATATCCAGATAGCCGACGATACACAACTCCAGGTCCGGATACCGCTCCATGACGTGCAACAAAGCCTCGGCCGCCTCCTGGAAATCCTTGTTGTGTGTCCTCGTCCCGCTGGCATAGCCGATAGTGGGGCCGCTCCCTTGCTCCGTCCGCCGACGACGAGCTTCCTCGGAGAGCCTGATCAACTCCACGCTCAGGCTGTTTCGGTTGACGTAGGCTCGATTGCCAAGCTGGCGTACCAGATCGGCAATGAATTCCGTTGAGGTCAAAACACAATCGCACAAATCCAGGGTTCTCCTGTAGCGACGCACACCCTCATGGTACAGCTTCAGTTCATCGGATGGCATGGTGGACAGCGCATCAACCCACGAAGTCAGCTCCGGTTCGAAAATCAGGTCGTCGGTGTCGAAGATGACAACGCCGCCAGCCGCACGGGCTCGATGGATCACGGCCTCAATAGCATCAGTGTGGGGAACGCGGTGCATTATGACAACCCGATAGTCCGCCGCGTCCTCTAGCAACTGCGAGTTGCTGAAGTGTTTCACCGTGCACTGGATGTCGTTCAGCATCAACTGTTCTTGCTGGTGAAAGCAGCGGTATCGTTGCGTGTCGCCTTCGGTTCCGCTGACAATCAGGACGGCGTAGTCACCCTGTGAAAACCTTGCTTTCATATCCTTAAGTCGTCTCCTCAGTTGTGTTATTGCCCCTTTGCTAGATTAACCAATCGAGCCCACTACTTTCTCACTCCCTGCTGCCGTTCCAGATGCGCATGCCGTTACAAATCCCTATGCCTCCACTCACATGGGATATAGATCATCCCATACCGCTCCTTCACCGTGCCCCGCTGAACCATGAAGCTGTGCATGCGGTGTTGATGATCGTAAGCGTGCAGGCCATCCTGATCATAGACCGCGGCTGAGAGCTCGTAGGTGCCCTCCAGCAGGGGCAACATGTCCACGATGTAGTCAATCTCCCCTGCCCCCTCCACTGATTCCACGGTATAATCAGAGAACTCTGTGTTTGGGCCATTGATGTGAACGCCGCCTTTGCCGTAGATGGCTATGCCAAAGACAGGCTGTTTGATCTCGGTGTGAGCATGATACTTCAACCTGACGACCATGCTCTCTCCCGTCTTGAAAGCTCGGCGCTCCCTACCTTGAGCGTCGAGTAACTTCAAATCGGTGATCTCTACCTCACCACTCCCCCAGCGATTCTCGTTATCCGTTATCCATTGCTCTCGGCCCAATCGCGCTTCTGTAGCAGCGGTCACGTTGCTCAGATAGCTATCAATGACCCTGTCAGTTGTCCCTCTGTCCTGGATCACTCCGTCCTCTAGCCAGATGGCCGAATTGCACAAGTTCCGCACCGCCTCCAGGTCGTGGGAAACAAAGAGGATGGTCAACCCCTGGCTTCTGAGCTCACCGATCTTAGCCAGGCATTTGCTCTGAAATGCCTGATCGCCCACGGCCAGGATCTCGTCAATGAGCAAGATGTCGGGATCAACGTGGATGGCCACCGCAAAGCCCAGCCGCATGTGCATGCCAGAGGAGAAGTGTTTGATGGGCACGTCAATGAACTTCTCCAACTCCGAAAACGCGACGATTTTGTCGAACTTGGACTCCATCTCCTTCCTGCTAAAACCCAGGATCGAGCCGTTGAGATAGATGTTCTCACGGGCCGTGAGGTCAGGGTGAAAACCAGTTCCCAGCTCGATCAGGGCCGATACCCGACCCTGGACGACGATGTGGCCGGAGGTTGGCTCCAGGATGCGCGTGATGAGTTTGAGCACCGTACTCTTTCCCGATCCATTCGGCCCGATGACGCCCACGGTCTTGCCGCGCTCCACGGCGAAGCTAACGTCCTTTAGCGCCCATAGCTCCTCCCTCGAGTTGTTCTGACGTTTAAGAAAAGCCAGCGCCGTCTCTTGGAAAGAACGCGTCCGTTCGTGGCGAAGGGTGAATCTCTTGGAAACGTTATCGAATTGGATGGCTACGGTCACTGGAATCTCCTCAACCTGGCAGGGTAGAAAGGTATGCATCAAACGTCATGCGTAAAACGTGAATTACTTGGCACGGAATACGCAACACGCCTTCACGCATCACGACACCTTTTCTAACGCTTGGTCCAAATCAGTAATGATATCCTCTGCGTCCTCGATCCCCACCGAAAGACGCACCAATCCCTCGCCGATGCCGATGGCGGCGCGCTCCTGCGAGGACAGGGCGCGGTGAGAGGAGTGGGCCGGATAGAGGGTCAGGCTGTAGACGTCGCCCAGGGTAGTGGCCGGCAAGATGAGCTTCAGGGCCTCCATGAAGCGGAAAACCCTGGGTCGGTCGGCGCCAGCTATCTCAAAAGAGACCATCCCGCCGTAGCAACCTTCTCGAAAAAGACGAGTCGCCACATCGTGCTGGGGATGGCTTGGCAGGCCAGGATAGTTCACTTTGGCTATCCTGGGATGCTCGGCCAGCCAGGCGGCCACCGCAGCAGCGTTGCGGCAGTGCTGAGCCATACGCAGGGGCAGCGTCTTGAGGCCCCGCATAGTGAGCCATGCCTGTTGAGGTCCCAGATTGCCGCCCGTGATCTTGATGAGCTCCCAAAGGCGCTTTCGTCTCTCGGCGGAGGTGACCACTATCCCACCCAGGACGTCGCCGTGGCCGCCCAGGTACTTGGTTGAGCTATGGACGACGTAGTCTACGCCGAGGGTCAAGGGTCGGGCGAGGTAGGGAGTGGCGAAGGTGCTATCCACGATCGTCTCGGCTCCGTGGGCGTGAGCCAGTTCGGCCAAAGCCTGCACGTCGGCCACTTTGAGCAAGGGATTGGAGATGATTTCGCAGAAAACGGCCCTGGGTTTCTCTTCGGCGATGGCTCGTTCCACCGAGGCCAGATCAGCGATGTCCACGAAGCGCACCCGTATACCCAGGGAGGTGAACAGGTTAGCCAGGAGAGCATAGCTGGCCCCGTAGACATCGTGAGCGGACACCACGGCCTGGCCCGCCTCCAGACCTGTGGCCAACAAAGCGGCATGCACAGCCGCCATACCTGAAGCGAAGGACAGAGCCGCTGCGCTTCCTTCAGCCGCCTCTCCGCCCTCTAAGATCGCCACCGCTCGCTCCAGGGCCGCATTGGTGGGAGTGCCGTAGCGGGTATAGACGTAGCCCTCGCGCTCGGCACCGAAGACCGCGTCCAGTTGATCCATGCTCTCGTACAGGTAGCCGACTGACTCATAGATAGGGGTCACCACTGGAGTGAAATCGGGCCGTGGGCCACGCTCCCCTGCGTGCACGGCTTGGGTAAAGATGCTTGGCTTATTTGTTGACATGGCTCGTTTCTCCTTAGTCCTCGACTTCCCCGCGCATCCCTCCCTCGACCAAACTCACCAGTCTGGTCGAAGTAATGGTATTGGCTAAATCAAGCTCACTGCGGGTCATTACCCGGATGTAGTTGTCCGTCAAGCCCGACCAGGGCGGAAAACCTCGCTTGTGTTTGTCGTCTCTGCACTGCGCTTCCCAGAGCACGTCCATCCTTCGACCCAAGAACCTGCGATGGAATCGCTGGCTGGTCTCCCGCGCCAGATCCAGCATGGCCTCACTGCGCTTTTTCTTCTCTGCATAGGGCACTTGATGAGGCATCTCGGCGGCTGCGGTGCCTGGCCGGGCCGAGTACTTGAAGACGTGGGTGCGAGCGAATCCCATATCTTCCACAAAGCTCAAGCTCGCGGCGAACTCCCCGGCCGTCTCGCCAGGCAAGCCAGCGATGATGTCGGTGGTAACGGCCAGGTCCGGGATTGATCGGCGCGCGGCGTCTATCAAATCAGCATACTCGGATGTGGTGTAGCGGCGTCTCATGCGTTGCAGGGTGGCGTCGCAACCGCTTTGCAGGGGCAGATGCAGGTGGCGGCAGAGGCGCGGGTTCTCCCATAGGCGCAGAAGCGAGAGGTTAAGGTCCCAGGGCTCGATGGATGAGAGGCGCAGGCGAGGCAGTGTGGTCGCGATCAGGATGTCCTCGACCAACTGACCCAGGCCAGTGCTCAGGTCTCTCCCGTACCCCCCTACATGGACGCCGGTCAGGACCACTTCCTTGTACCCTGCAGCCACCAGAGCTTCGATTTCCGCCAGGATATCTCGTGGAGGCCGGCTTCGTTCGCTGCCGCGCGCCAGAGAGACGATGCAGTAGGCACAGCGGTTGTCGCAGCCATCCTGGACCTTAACGAAGGCGCGGGTATGGCCCAATTGGCCTAGTTTTTGGAGTTCGGAGTTTGAGCTTTGAGCTTTGAGCTTTGAGCTTCTTCCCAAGCCCTCAGTCAACTCCACCAATCGCTCTTTGTCCTGATTGCCTACAATCAAATCCACCTCATCAATCGCCTTCAGCTCTTGAGGGGACACCTCGGCGTAGCAACCAGTCACGATGAAGCGGGCTGTTGGATTGGCGCGGCGCAGGTGGCGGATGAGTTGACGTGACTTCTTATCCGCCACCTGGGTCACGGTGCAGGTGTTGACCACACACAAGTCGGCCTCCTCGCTCGTTTGAGCCAACTGGTAGCCAGCCCGGACGAAACCACGGGCCAAAGCCTCTACTTCGCTTTGATTCAGTTTACAGCCCACGCTCTCCAGATAAACCCTCACGGCAGCCCCCCTGAATGCACCTCTAAGTATACACCAAAAAGGGAGAGTTGGACAAATCGGCCCTGCCGATCCTTGCTCTGGCTCGACCGGGCTGGAGTGTGAGCGTTACATGTTTGGGACACGGGAAATGGAAAACCCAGTGTTGTTCTCACCGCATATATAGTGATTACACTTGATTTCTCGCTGATTGGGGTCATGCTTCATTGAGCAACGCGGAGGGAAAACTGCTCTTCCTGCCGCTGGTCACAAATCATAATTCGGCTCTTTTGTGGATTTCAGGTACAATCTCAATGGCCAGCCTCCCGCACTCCAAGAGACTTTCCAGCTCCTGCTAGCCACCGCCATGCACGAGGGCGGAAACCCTCGCTTTTGCAGGTTTGATTTGCTGATCCACATCGCCCCAACTTGACATCCCATCGCGTTTGATGTAAAATACTTATAGTAAATATAAGGTTTTTGCAAATGAAGCAAGATTCACAAAAGAACGCACGAGCGCTCTACCAGATCGCCGCCGCTCAAGGGGGCTATTTTACGGCGGCCCAGGCAAGGCAAGTCGGATATGCCTACAGCCAACAGCACTTCCACGTTTCACGCGGCAACTGGCTGAAGATTGACCGGGGCCTCTTTCGGCTGCGCGACTTCCCCCCTGGCGAGCGCGAGGACCTCATCCGTTGGTCGCTGTGGAGTCGCAATCAGAAGAGCGCGCCCCAGGCGGTTGTCTCCCACGACACGGCGCTGACGGTTCACGAGCTGAGCGATGTCATGCCTGCACAGGTTCACCTGACGGTGCCGCCAGGGTTTCGCAAAAACGTGCCCCCCGGCTGTGTGCTTCACAAAGCTATCCTGACCTCCACGGAGATCGAGCCCCGAACCGGCTACCGGGTAACCACCCCCTTGCGCACCCTGCTCGACGCGGCCAATAGCCCTCTGAGCCGGGAGCACCTCAACAGAGCCGTGCGCGATGCATTGGAGCGCGGTCTTGTCCGCCGTCGTCTGCTGGAAACCGCGCCTTGCTCCCCCAAGTCACGTCGCCGCCTGGACCAGGCATTGGCAGCAGCGAGGCGAGAAGAATCGGTAACTTGATTGGTCCCTACGAAACCGCCCAAGCCTTTCGCGCCGCACTGGAGGCACGGCTGAGGAACATCGCCCACAGCCGTGGCACCGACTTGCAGCGGCTACAGCGTCGGGTGGCCTTTGACCGGTTACTGGCGCGGCTCTTCGCACAAGAAGATCCGCCCTGGCTCTTGAAAGGCGGCTACGCCCTGGAGTTGCGCCTGGAAGACCAGGCGCGGTCCACTCTCGACCTGGACATGTCCATGCCTGATCTCGACCGTCTCTGATTCCCGACTGTTGCTGGTGAGAAAACCTCCCGTGCGGACCTGGTTCATGAGCATCTGCAGCAGGCCGCAGAACGCGACCTGAATGACGGTTTTGCGTTCCTGATCCGGGCGCCGCAGGACGAGCCAACCGGGGCGCCCTGGGGTGGTATCCGCTGTTCTGTCGAGGCTCGCCTGGCAGGGCGGGTCTTTGCCCGGTTTCACCTGGACGTGGGCCTGGGTGATGCGGTGCTGGGTCAGCCCGATTGGGTGGCGGGAAGTCCACTTCTCAGCTTTGCCGGGATTCCCACCGCAAAAGACTCATCATATCCCGACTCGACTGCCGATGCCACCTACAGACTGGGCAGAACCCTACGCAGCCCTGGCCCAGGATCTACAACTACCTGTCACGACTCTCCAGGAAGCCTACACTTACCTGAACACCTACTGGCAAGAGTGGGAGCTAGGGCAGAGTAGGCTGGCAAGTTTGAGCTCTTGAACTTTGCGGGCGGCTTTCCGGCGAAGCGCACGCTGCTCGTCACAGCCATCCCCCCGCTATCAAGAGACAAGCCACCCCAAAAAGCCAGCCATCAAACTGCCCACGATGGAACTGCCGGAGTTGACCACATCGTTGTTCAGCCAGCGCCAGCCGTGCAGGTGCCGGGCCGGCGCCATACCGACAGACCTGGCTTTTGCTGTCACAGCGCGGGCAGACTTCTTACCCATAGGTGGCTGCCCAGATAGACGATTTGGCCGATTCTATGGCGAACTGTTGAGCGATACCAGGGTTTTCCCAGTTGACGTTTCAGCCACCGGTATGGTATAATATACATTGGGAACCAACACAGGCAATCCCTGTATTGATGCCTGATGATTTGGCTGAGATAGGGCGCAAGAGCTTGCCCCTGGTAGTGCCAGGTCAAAGTAGCCAACAACACAGCCCTCAAATCCGGCGCCAGCCAAGGCCGTGCCCTTGCATGCCCTGTGGCTGGCGTTTTGTGTATGTGCTCGATGAGGATCCTCTTCTGCAACAGAAAGGATGGATGCTATGGCTACTTTGCGTATCTATGCCCTGGGACGGCTGCGTGTCTTCTACGATCAGGCTCCCCTCCACTTCCCTACGAAAAAGACACAGAGCCTTCTCTGCTTGCTGCTTCTGCATGCTGGGGAAACGCTGGAGCGCGACCTGATTGCCGAACGGCTCTGGCCCATGCGCCCACCCGGGAAGGCGCGCCGGTGCCTGTCCACTACCCTGTGGCGACTGCGCCAGAACCTGGAATGCCTGGGCTCCTCCGCCCAACTCTATCTGCCAACTGAGCGCAGCACCCTGGTGTTCAATACGACTGCGCCCTACTGGTTCGATGTGGAGGTCTTCCAACGGCAAGCCGCCTTTGGGATGGCAGGCTCCCTTCCCTGCGCCGAGGCCCACCGCCGGGCGCTGGAAGAGGCCCTGCACCTGTACTGTGGCGATCTTCTCGAGGGCTGCTACGACGACTGGTGCCTGGTAGAACGAGAACGGCTGCAGCTTCTCCTCCTGCGGGTGCTCAAGCGGCTGCAGCGTCACTATCGCCTGTGTGGGGCTTTCGAAGCGGCCATCCCCTGTGGCCATCGGCTGCTGGCTCTAGACCCACTGCAGGAAGACGTACACCGCGAACTGATGCGCTGCTGTGTGGAGGCCGGACAACGCCCCCTGGCCCTGGAGCAGTTCCAGCGCTGCCGGGAAACCCTGCGCCAGGAACTTCACATCGAGCCGATGCCGGAGACGTGGCAGTTGTACCGACAAATCCGGGGTGACCAGGAGCTCACTCTCTTGCGAGGGGTACAGGGAGACAGCCATGCCTCCCTGCAGGCGGCCCTGCCCCAGTTCCGCCGTGCTCTTGATGCCTTGGAGTCCGTCTGGCAGGCGCTGCACGCGGCAACCAGCGAACTCGTGGAGACGGGCGAATCCGCCCAGGCATGACGGTCCACCACGAATGATGCGGCTAGCCCTACTTGGCCGTTAACCAGCCTGCGGTGGAAGCTGCATGCAGCGACAGATGCACTCGTTCCTTGCCCTTATTTTAGAATACCTCGTGCAACCAGGACAGTCGGTTTCGGCTACCCCATATCCTCCATCCCCCCGCGGGTAGTGGTCACATATTAACTGATAGGGCACCACTCTGTGTTGTAGTAGTGGAG
>CAYMKL010000028.1:0-58104 GCA_964390805.1 uncultured Anaerolineae bacterium
TCGTGGAGGTTTTATGAACATCTTGACGAACGCTTACGGCCTGAGTAGTTACCAGTTCGGTTTTTTTGTGAGTGAATCAGATAGAAAGAAAATACAAGTTTCGCCTAAGCTAAAGATCGCTAGCTAGCGATACAGGCTTTATGGGATCTACCGAGGCTCTAACGGTTGAGCCGCTAGGTTTGTCAAGGAGGCTATGGTGGACAAGATTGACCTTTCTTCACCTTTCATCAGGTGTTGAAAGGTCTTTTTCGTCTAGAGCCAGGGCTGAGACAGAGTAACCATCGCTCCGTAGGTGCTCTGCCACAGCTCACTCCGAAACCTGGAAACCTATCGAAATAGCTCCTTGCCCAAGAGGCTCTTCAGGATCCACACAAAACGATACTTGAGATCGTAGATCGCGTGTTTACCTCGTCTACGGGCGCCCATACTCTAACTATACAACGGTTTCTTACTTTCCGCAAGTGGAAACTCGCCTGCCGGTGAGCCTGTGAGTCTATAGAGTCACGTCACCATAAAAAGGGTGGACCTGTCTTTCAGCT
This sequence comes from uncultured Anaerolineae bacterium, assembly GCA_964390805.1. Taxonomy (GTDB): domain Bacteria; phylum Chloroflexota; class Anaerolineae; order VGOG01; family VGOG01; genus CAYMKL01. Next base: position 540 of record CAYMKL010000028.1, read on the forward strand.
AGGACGATGGTGGCACAGAGTACTTGTGCGTGTTTGGTGCATAGGTCCTCGTCACCTGGCAAAGAGCAGACAGCCATAGGGCAACCGTGGGAGAAACGTCAAGCAACGAGTGGGCAGATGTGGTAGAATGATGGGTGTAGTGGTCAACCACCGCAGCAAGGGGGCTATGGCGGACAAAAGGGACCTTTGCATACCTTTCGTCAGGTTATTGAAGGGTTCCTTCTTCTGGTGAGAGCCGGGGCTGGAACACCCCTAAGGGATGGGGCAACGAATTGTTTGGTGGTGTCCAGGGTCACCGGCCGCTAGACCAGGTTAGGAAGGAGGTGATTCTTAGGGAGACTGCTCTCAGGAAGGTCACTAGTTCTGCACAGTGTGGTAAACTAAAAAACAAGGAGGTTCAAAGAATGTCTGTTTACGAGAAGATGATCAACGAGGCTGTTGGCGCGACTAAGGCGGTTTTCGGTGTCAACAAGGAGAAGCGAGGGGGCACCTTCAAGATCACTGACGCCAAGCCCTACGTGGATGCCGTCAATGGAATGGCGGTGGCCGAGGGGCAGTCCCAGGAGGTCTTCGACCTGCACGTGAAGTCAGTGAACGCCCACTACGACATCCTGGTGGGACTGACGGACACCATCCGCCCCGAGGACGACCCCTTCGTCGAGCACTATCAGACGCCACCCATTCTGGAGATTCTCTACGACGAGGATCCAGAGTTCAAGGCATCAATGTGGAAGTTCATTGACGCCATCGGCGCGAACAAGGCCCTCGTCGGCCGCGAGGCGGTACGGCGCTACGGGGGGATGTACGGCTTGACCTGCGTGGTGGACTTCGCCTTCTCCTGCGGCTCGGTGCCCAACCTGGTCAACCGCATTTTGGCAGCGTTGGACATCCCCAAGGCCCACAAGCGCGCCATCCTCTCCTCCAAGTCCTGGGGCATGAACACCTCCTACGGGCTGGGCGGTGCTTTCCGCGGCGCCCTGGAGGCTGGAAAGTCGGCAGCCGAGGCAGAGAAGGCCGAGGTGGAGATGCTCCAGTTCGTCTACCGCGAGCCATCGGCGGCTCAGGCTCACCTGATGGACACCCACAACCTGGGCGGGCACGGCCCTCACAGCTCCTTCGACGTGCGCAAGTACATGGCCCAGTACAAGGACAAGATGAAGCCCTTCGTGTTGGCGGCGATGAATGCGGGTGTGCACGCGGCTAACATAGTGACTGTGCCGGCCTACTGCGTCGGTGACGTCGGCCACCACATTGCTCAGTCGGCCTTCAACATGTTCAAGGACGACATGGTCTTCGGCATCTACGAAGCCGTGATGGGCGTCTTCGAGAACACCCTGCAGCGTGGCTTGGAGCAGGATGCCTACGAGAGTGCGTGGGACGTGTTGGCGGTGGCCACTGGTGCGCCGGCCTGCGCGGCGGCCTACATCTTGTGGCTGGACAGCTTCAACGTGCCGATGGTCATTGACCTGTTCACGAAGCGCTTCTACAACTACGCGGCCATGAACCCCAAGCGCGGTGAGGCGGACGAGCTGCACAACGCCGACTTCATTGATGTGCTGCTTCGTGGCGAGCAGATCCTCGACATCAAGCCCATCGGCAAAGGCGGCAAGATCAAGGGTATCAAGGTGGACCTCAGCCCCATTGACAACCATCCAGTTGTCTCGAACCCGCAGCGCTACACCTACCCGGCCTGCGCCATCACCCAGCGCTTCGCGGCTCTGATGAGCCTGTCCGACTTCCCCTGCTACCTGACGCCTGAGTGCACCACGGCGACGTTGATGACCAACGCTATCGCCCTCAACCCGGATAAGCCGGGCTCGCCGGTCAGGGGCTGCAAGAGTTGCGCTGTCACCACCCTGATCAAGAGGAATGTGCCCTACGTGAAGGGTATCGGTGCCGGAGCCAAGGGCTACTGCCAGTGGGACGTGGCGGTCTAAGCTTTCGGGAGTTACTAGCCGCTCATCGTTGGCGGAGAATGGCATCTAGCTTCGCTGCCGATTAGCGTGTGTTGCGAGAAAAGAGCTCAGGGAGATCAGAATAACGCTTCTTCTCCCTGAGCTCTTTCTACGAGGGCCATCTTTTGACAGAGGCCCAAGCCTGTGATAGAATAGAGTCTGTATCCGTGGTTCTTATGACCCGACTCGAAGATTGATTGGATGGATTCGATGAGATTGCTAGGGATATCGGGAAGCCCCCGGAAAGGTGCGACGGCCTTTGTGGTGAGGCAGGCGCTGGAGTTCGCCGAATCCTTGGGGGGTGTCGAAACGGAGTTTATCTCTCTGAAGGCAAAGAAGATCAACTTCTGCCTGCACTGCGACTACTGCGTGCGCACCAAAGAGGGATGCATCCAGAAGGACGACGTCTCTGATCTCTACCCCAGCATGGAGGCCGCGGACGCCTGGCTGCTGGCCACGCCGGTGTATCAGGGCACTATCTCCGGCCAACTGAAGGCCGTTCTGGATAGGTGCAGGGCAGTGGTCGCCAGGAACCCCGATGTCTTCAAAAACAAGGTGGGCGCGGCAATCGCAGTGGGAGGCGACCGTGCCGGTGGACAGGAACCAGCCATCATGGCCATCCACGCCTTCTACCTGGCCAACAAGATGATTCCCGTGAGCGGGGGCCCCTATGGATCCAATCTTGGCGGAACCGTCTGGTCCCGCGACAAGAGGGCGGAAGGCGCAGCCGCCGATAAGGTGGGAGTGCGCAGTGTCCAGAGGACGGTGGAGAGGTTGATAGAGGTAGCAAGGATACTGAAACCGGAGATAGATAGGTGAAAAAGACCAGGGTTGCATGGGGGATAACTGGTGCAGGAGACTATGTTGCCGAGTCGCTGGCGGTCATGAAGAAGATAAGCAGAGACCTCGAGGTTGAGGTCACCGTTTTGGTCTCGAAGAGTGCAGAGATGGTCCTTAAGATGTATAAGCTTTGGGATGATCTGGAGTCAAGCTTCGAGAACACCAAAGTGGAGAAAGGACCCAACCAGCCGTTTGTCGCAGCCCGTCTTCAAGTAGGCTACTACTCTGTTTTCTTCATCTCACCGGCAACGGCCAACACCGTCGCCAAGATTGCCCACGGCATCGCGGATACCCTCATAACCAATTGCGTTGCCCAGGGAATCAAGGGGGGAACCCATGTGCACACCTACCCGGTTGACCAAGAGCTCGGGAGACTGGAGACAGAGACTCCAGGGGGAAAGAAGATCACGATCACGACCCGAAAGATAGATGTGGAGAACGTCGAGAGACTCAGGAATATGGAAGGCATTACTGTCCTGAAGCATCCTTTCGAAATCGAGCCCATCATAGCGTCAATCGCGAGCAAGAAGGAACAACGGACTGACGGGATTTAAAGGACTAATATTGAGGAGGAGAAAGTAATGAAAAAACTGCTGCTCCAGCTAGATAGCGACAAGCATCCCAGCATCTTCGACACCATCACGGCCTACGATGCCGGCGCCGACCATGTGTTGGCCGTCGGCAGCGTTGATTTGAGAGACGTACGCGACCTGGTATACGGGGCGATCTTCACCCGTGGGGGAGATGATCTCAAGAACACCGCCATCTTCATCGGTGGATCCGATGTACCCGGCGGCGAGGCGATGCTCAAGGAGGTGCTGAATACTTTCTTTGGTCCGTTGCGGGTCTCGGTGATGGCCGACCCCAATGGATCGAACACGACGGCCGCTGCCGCAGTGAGGAAGATAACTAGCGCGGTAGATGTGGAGGACAAGAAAGCAGTGGTCTTCGCTGGCACAGGGCCTGTCGGCCTGAGGGCCTGTGCCCTCTTGGCCAAGGAGGGCGCTAACGTCCACCTAACCTCCCGGCGTATGGCAAGGGCGGAGTCGGCCTGCGAACTTATCAAAGATCGCTTCGATCTGGAAGTCACCCCTCGGCAGGTGACCGATGACGAGACAGCCCAGGCCGTCCTTGAGGGAGCGGCGATTTTGATGACCGCCGGCGCTGAAGGGGTATTGCTGGTTGAGGAGGATATCTGGAAAGCCAACCCCACCATAAAGGTCATGGCTGACGTCAACGCCGTACCCCCGACCGGAATCGAGGGGATCAAGTCCCACTGGAACGGCAAGGAGAAAGAGGGAAAGATCATCTTCGGTGCGCTGGGCATCGGCAGCCTGAAGATGAAAGTCCATCAGGGCTGTGTGGCCCGGCTCTTCGAGAGCAATGAGTTGGTGCTGGGAGCCGAGGAGATTTACGCCATCGCCAAAGAGTTGGGCGGTTAAACGTCGGGGATGATCCAAGGCAACGAAGCGCGAAGTGGGCGGCCAACACTGATCGTCGGCCTCAGCACCAGGGCCATCGCCGAATCGGCCGTGCGAGGCGGGTACAACGTCATCACCCTGGACTACTTTGGCGACCGCGATCAGAAAGAGTTGGTGCAGAACTACTCGCTGATGCGCGACTTCGACCCTTCGACAAGCTCAGGGCAAGCTCTGGGGTTCAGCGCGGAGTCCCTGTTGACCGCCAGCCGTGGCCTGAACTTCGGCGCCGTCGTCTACATCTCCAACCTGGAGAACCACCCCGACGTGGTGGAGAAGCTGGCCGCCGATCACACTTTGCTGGGCAACGATCCCGCAACCCTACGCCGGGTGCGCGACTGGCGGACCTTGCGGCAGGTCTGCCGCCGCGAGGGCATCCCCGTCCCCGTTACTATGCTGCCCGGCGAGGAAAAGCAGACAGATGCCGCAAAGCTTAAAGGAAAACGCTGGCTCACCAAGCCGATGCGGAGCGGGGGGGGACACGGGATTGCTTTCTGGTCTGGTGAGCCTTTAGACCAGGGCCGCCTCCTGCAAGAATACATTGACGGCCTTCCTTGCTCCGCCGCTTTCGTGGCCGATGGGCAGCGGTGCGTGCTTCTGGGCCTGACGGAGCAACTCATCGGGCGACGGGAACTGGGAGCGCGGCGGTTCACCTGGTGCGGCAACATCCTGCCCGCCCCCCTTTCCAACATCCAAGAGATGCTCCAGAAGCTCACTCGCGCCTTTGGCCTGCGCGGCGTCAACGGCGTGGATTTCGTGCTGGGGTGGGATAAGGGCGGCCATCCCGTGCCCTACCTGGTGGAAGCCAACCCTCGCTACACCGCTTCGATGGAGCTGGTAGAATGGGCCTATGGGCTGAACGTCTTTGGCGCACACGTGCGCTCCTTTGATGGGGAGCTACCCTCCTTCTCATTCCCCTCTCCCAAGGCCCGCCCTGAGCAAAGTCGAAGGGTTGGGGGAGGGGCTGGGGGTGGGGGCGTCCATCGCCCCGGTTTCTGCGGCAAGGGCATCGTGTACGCCAGAGAGGACGTGGTGATGCCCGAGACGGTCAGGTGGAGGGCTAAGGGGAGGAGAGACATCCCCTTCCCAGGGGAGAAGATAGAAGCCCACCATCCGATATGCACTGTGCTGGCCCAGGGTGAGAGTCGTGATGAATGTTGGAGTCGCCTCTTGATGGCGGCGGATGCCGTCCGCCGAGAGTTATGAGACGGAGGGGGTGGTACGATGCAGCACTGTCGGAAGAGCTGAAACTACCCATATCAAGAGAAAGGAGAGCGAGATGGGTACAAAAGGCACAGAGATTGTGGAACTGGATGTCCAGCAGCTTATCGCGGGCCTCAACCGGGCCTACGCCGATGAGTGGTTAGCTTTCTACGCGTACACGCACATGGCGCAGGTGGTCACCGGTCGGCCTGCGGCCAAGCACCTGGCGGAACTGCTCCGTGACACCGCGGCAGAGGAGTTGGAGCATCAAGATGAGCTGGCCGAGCGCATCGCCTCACTGGGTGGCGAGCCACTGGCAGATCCGATGAAGCTGGTCGAGGCGAGCAACGAAGGGTATCCCACACCGCCGACGGATGCGACGGACTTTGAGGGCATGGTCAAGACGGTGATCGCAGCCGAGCAAGGGGCTATCGAGGTGTACAACAAGCTGGTCAAGAAGACCGCAGGCAAAGACCCGATCACCTATGAGCTCATCGTCCACATCCTCGGGGAGGAGATAGAGCACGAGGACGACTTCGAGAATCTGCTGAGCTGAAGGGACTCGCACGGCTTGTTGTGAGCCCACTTCGCATGGGAGACGATGTCGGTGAGCGCCGCCGTCGTCTCCTGATGGCAAAGGGAAGAGTAGCACCTATCGAGACCTTTGTGTGGAACCATGACCGCAGGGGAGGAAATGAATGGCAGGCATGTCTGAATTTACCTTGATCACGGGACGCACGAGCAAGCAGGGAGCGGCGCTCCACAAGGGCAAGGACTCCGACGAGTACCGCCAGGCGACGGGATTCGTGGAGATGGGCCGCCCGGATAGGGAACGCCTGGGCATCGAGGAAGGCCAGCGCGTCAGGGTCCGCACGGCCTTTGGCGAAGCGGAGTTAGAACTTCGGGAGAGCGACCTGCCTGAGGGCATAATCTTCGTGCCCATGGGGCCCACAGCCAACGCGCTCATCGGATCTGAGACCAGAGGGACCGGGATGCCCGATTCCAAGGGGCTGGAGGCGGAGGTGGAGTTATTATGAGGATCGAGAACGTCGTATGCCCCTTCTGTGGCTGCCTCTGCGACGACATCGTGGTCGAGGTGGAGGACAACCACATCACAGCGGCAAAGAAGGCATGTACCAACGGCCGCAGCCTGTTTCTCAACGCCCACACTGGAGCCGCGTCCCCAACAGTGGACGGCAGAGAGGTAGAGTGGCCCGAGGCCATTGACGCGGCAGCACGCATCCTGGCCGACTCGGCCAGCCCGCTCATCTACGGCCTCAGCTCCACCGCGTCCGAGGCGCAGCGCAAAGCCATCGCCCTGGCCGACGTACTGGGCGCCTCCATTGATAGCACCTCCTCCGTGTGCCACGGCCCCACCAGCATCGGCATCCAGAACCAGGGCGAGCCCACCTGCACCCTGGGCGAGGTCAAACACCGCGCTGACCTGGTGATCTTCTGGGGCTGCAACCCGGCCGAGGCCCATATCCGTCACTTCGCGCGCTATTCGGTGTCGGCGCGGGGAAGCCTGACCCCCCAAGGGCGCAGGGATCGTACTGTGGTGGTGGTGGACGTGCGGCCTACCCGCAGTTCTAAGAGCGCCAACATTTTCCTGCAGCCACGCCCCGGCTGCGACTACGAAGTGCTGACCGCGCTGCGCGCCCTGCTGAAGGGTGAGACAATGGACGTGACGGAGGTTGGCGGCGTGAGCGTGGCGCAACTGGTGGATCTGGTGGAGCGGATGAAGGGGTGTCGCTTTGGGGTGATCTTCTTCGGGATGGGGGTGACGCAGACGGGAGGCAAGTACCTGAACATCACTGAACTGCTGGCTCTGGTCGCCGAGTTGAACGACTACACCCGCTTCACCACGATGGCCATGCGCGGCCACGGCAATGTGGCTGGGGCCGACTGCACGCTGACCTGGCAGACGGGCTATCCCTTCGCCATCAACTTCGCCCGAGGCTACCCTCAGTACAACCCAGGGGAGTTCACGGCGGTGGACATGCTGGCTCGCCAGGAGGCTGACGCGGCGCTGATCATCGCTTCTGATCCAGTGGCCCACTTTCCGCGCCAGGCCGCTCAACGGCTGAGCCAGATTCCCACCATAGTCCTCGACCCTGAGGTGAATCTTACCGCGCGGGAGGCAAGGGTGGTGTTGCCCACTGCTATCTACGGGGTCAGCGCGGTGGGCACTGCCTACCGTATGGACAACGTCCCCCTGCCGCTGAAGAAGGTGGTGGATTCCCCTCAGCCCACTGACGAAGAAGTGCTGAGCGAGATCATCGCCCGCCTGGCGCCAGATTGACAAAGTGGCCACTCTGAGATAAGCTACGAGCCGAGTACCTTACCAGACCGGTAACTAACCGAGAGGACAATGTGAACGAGGTGGTGAAACGATGTTAGGCATCATCAACGGCGAAGTGTACGATCCCCAGAACGGGATCAACGGCGAAGTGCGCGACATCTGGATTGAGGATGGCAAGATTGTCTCTGCTCCAGGGCGGAAAGATGAAGGCGAGGATTCATCCTTCATCCCTCATCCTTCATCTTTCATTGACGCCGCTGGCCTGGTGGTCATGCCCGGCGGCGTAGACATCCACAGCCACATCGTGGGGGCCAAGGTGAACGCAGGCCGCAAGTTCCGCCCAGAAGACCACCGCGACCACGTGCGCACGCGAACGGCGCTCACCCGCTCAGGATCGGGCTACACCGTGCCCAGCACCTTCATGACCGGCTACGGCTACGCGGAGATGGGCTACACCACGGTGATGGAGGCAGCCACCGCGCCCCTGGTGGCTCGCCACACCCACGAGGAACTGGAGGACACCCCCATGGTGGACAAGGGCGCCTACATCACCATGGGCAACAACCACTTCATCATGAAGTGCATCCACGACGGACAGGGGGAGAAAGCACGCGACTACGTAGCCTGGCTGCTGGGGGCGACCAAGGGCTATGCCATCAAAATCGTCAACCCCGGCGGAGTGGAGAACTGGAAGTGGGGGCGGAACGTGGGTGAACTGGACGACGAGGTCATCGGCTTTGGCGTCACCCCGCGCCAGATCGTCGCAACCCTGGCCTGGATCAACGACGAACTGGGGTTGCCCCACGTGCCCCACATCCACTGCATCAACCTGGGGCGCACTGGCAACGCCCGCACGACAGTGGAGACCATCGAGGCCCTCGAAGGGCGCCGGGCCCACTTCTGCCACCTGCAATTCCTCAGTTACGGAGGGGAGCCGGGCAAGGGTATCCGCTCCGGAGCGGCGGAGCTAGCCCGCGCGGTCAACGAGCACCCCAACGTCACGGTGGACGTCGGCCAGGTGATTTTTGGAGAGGCCACCACCATGACCTCCGACGGCCCGCTGGAGTACCGCCTGCACAAACTGAGTGGCAACAAGTGGCTCAACGACGACGTGGAGGGGGAGACCGGCGGTGGTGTGGTGCCCATGCAATACAAGCGCAGCAACCTGGTCAACGCCATCCAGTGGCTCATTGGCCTGGAGCTCTTCCTGCTGATTGATGACCCCTGGCGGGTCTTCCTGACCACCGATCATCCGAACGCGGGACCGTTCTTCTGCTACCCGCAGGTCATCAAGCTGCTCATGGATCGCGATTATCGAGCCGAGATGTTGGAGGGTGTTAACCGCCGTGCGCGGAGGAGCGCACTGCTCCCCGAGCTCGACCGCGAGTACTCCCTGTACGAGATTGCCATCATCAGCCGTGCGGGGACCGCTCATGCCCTGGGCCTCAGGAACAAGGGACACCTGGGCGTGGGCGCGGATGCCGACGTCACCATCTATCGCAAGCTGGACGACAAGGAAGCGATGTTCGCCAAGCCCTACCTGGTGCTCAAGGACGGCCAGGTGGTGGTTCGCGACGGCCAGATCGTGCGGGAGCACCAGGGCCGGACGCTGTACGTCGCCCCGCCCTACGATTCGGAGATTGAGAGGGACCTCCGTGCACATTTTGAGGAGTGCTATACCATCTCATTTGACAACTACCCGGTCGCGCCGGAATACCTATCTCGAAGCGAGGTGATCCCATGCGCATAAATGGAGTCGAGATCGAGGACACGTTCGCTGAAGCTTTCAAAATGCGGGCCGCAAGGGTGATCATCACCGCCGTCAACGAGCGTTGGGCACTGACGGCGGCCCAGGTGGCCACGGGCTTCGCCACCTCCGTCATCGCCTGCGGCTGCGAGGCGGGCATCGAAGAGGTGATTCCGGCGGACGAGACCCCCGACGGTCGCCCAGGCGTCAGCATCCTGGTCTTCACCATGGGTTCCAAAGGGATGGAAGACCAACTGATGCGCAGGGTAGGCCAGTGCATCATGACCTGTCCCTCCACCGCCTGCTTCAACGGCCTGGCGGGTGATAAGAAACTGAAAGTCGGCGGGACGCTCCGCTACTTCGGCGATGGCTTCCAGATCAGCAAGCTCCTCGGCGGGAGGAGATTCTGGCGGATACCGGTGATGGAGGGGGAGTTCCTGGTCGAGGAGAGCTTTGGCGTCGTGAAAGCCATCGGTGGGGGGAATTTTCTCATCCTGGGCGAGAGTCTCGATGTCACCCTAGAGGCGTCGGAGAGAGCGGTGGAGGCAATGGAGAAGGTGAGAGGAGTGGTGATGCCCTTCCCTGGCGGCATCGTCCGTAGTGGGAGCAAGACCACGTCGCAGTACAAGTTCCTGCGCGCCTCGACCAACACCGCCTACTGTCCCACCATCCGCCGCCAGACCGAATCCGCGCTGCCGGAGGGCGTCAACTCCGTGCTGGAGATCGTGATTGACGGCCTGTACGAGTCATCTATACGGCAGGCCATGCAGGTCGGTATCCGAGCCGCCTGCATCCCCGGCATCGTGCGCATCTCTGCCGGCAACTACGGCGGCACGCTGGGTCAGTTTCACTTCCATTTGCGCCAGATAATGGGGGGAGCTTAGACGATTCGGCGAATGGACAATGCGCTCTGCTGCGAGATGGTTTCCGAATGAAACTTCACAGAGGGTCATTGGGCAGAGAGAATTCCGTATAGTCAGTAATTGGGCGGCGCAACTCGCTTCGGAGATTCTATTCACGAGACCACCCTATGCCGGTAGGAGAGAATAATGAACAAATGGCTAGCTGCGGTGATATGCAGGCTGTTTTCTCATACCTGGACCAAGTGGGAACTAGCTGAGTTCCCATCCGTTAGGGAACACATAGCGAGAACAGGGCACGCAGCAAACTTGCACAAACCGCAAACCTTCGCCTGCGGCCATACTAGACGCACGGCGTAAGGCTTCAGCAACGAACACCTCTATTGACCATTGTGATTTGTGTGGCGGGGGAAGGGGACAGAGTGAAAACGACGCGCTATTTTGAGGAACAGGTGTTGCGGAAGCGTCCCTATATTCGGCGCGAATGGTGCCAGCGAGCATTGCGTGAGCCTGTGCGTCGCGAAGTCCAGCCCGATGGACGAATTCGTTATTGGGTTTTTGTCTCCGAGCTTGGAAAATACCTGCGAGTGGTTACCCTGGAAGATGGCAAGACCGTGCATAATGCTTTCCCTGATCGTGATTTTGAGGAGGTGGGGTCATGAAGTTCCACTATTATCCTGAAACCGATTCGCTTTATATTGACCTCTCAGAAAAGACAAGCGCGGAATCACGCGAGATTGCACCAGGGGTGGTGTTAGATTTCGACGCCGAGGGAAATTTGGCGGGCATTGACATTGACCATGCCAGCAAGATCATCACCCTATCAAGGTTGGAGGTCAAGGCGTTGCCTATCACCACCCTTTCACTCGAAGGAGCCAAAGTTTAATGGCCCGAAAGTTGGTCCCAAAGAAGGAGGTGTGTAGCATTGGGTTGCATAGCGTGCGCTGGATATGTCATGGGGATGGCAGATGAGACGAACGCAGTGACCTTGCGCCTGAAAGAAGCGACTACCATCCCCATCGAGGCCGATAGCATCTGCCCCGACAATTTCGTCGGCCGCAGCCAGGCGGAGATCGAGGCGCTGCCCGCCTTCTACGGCCGGAGGAAGGTGACCCTGGGCGACCTGTTCACCGTGGAAGGCGAGGAATCGGATCAAATCATCGTCGAGGGCGACCTGCGCCACGTGAAGAAAATCGGACAGCGGATGACGCGGGGGTTCATCACCGTGCGGGGCGACGTGGGCCTGCACCTGGGCGCGTACATGCGCGGCGGAGAGATCGTGGTGGAGGGCAATGCCGGGGACTGGGCCGGCGCACACATACAGGGCGGTCGCTTATGGATCAGAGGGAACGCGGGCCACCTGCTCGGCGCGGCCTACCGGGGCGAGAAGCGGGGGATGAACCGGGGGGTGATCGTCGTCGAGGGCGATGCTGGCCAGGAGGTAGGGGCGCAGATGCGCCGAGGGTTGATCGTGGTCCTGGGCGACGTGGGCGACTTCGCCGGCGCGAAGATGATCGCTGGCTCCATCATCGTCTCCGGTCGTCTCGGCGCGCGGGCCGGGGCGGGGATGAAACGCGGGACCATCGTGGCGTTGGCTGACCACGAGGAGATGCTGCCCACTTTCCACTACGACTGCCGCTTCCAACCCACGTTCCTGCGCTACTACCTGCTGCAACTGCAGGCGTGGGGGATGTCTATCGGTGATGAGTATTTTGAGGGCTTCTATCGCCGCTACAACGGCGACGTGACCGCTTTAGGTAAGGGGGAGATACTGATTTATGATCAGCGTGAATGAACGAGCAAGCGTCATCTTGCGGCAGATGACGGCCCAGGCCGAGGTGCTGGGTGTGGCAGCGCACACTTTGCCCAACGGCGCCACGGTGATTGACGCCGGCGTGAAAGTGCCGGGGAGTTTCGCGGCAGGCAAGCTGTTCGCCGAGGCCTGTCTGGGTGGACTGGGCGAGGTGGGGTTCACCCGCCTGTCCTTCCCCTCCCCCCCAGAGCCTGCCCTGAGCCTTGCCCTGAGCACAGCCGAAGGGAAGGTCGAAGGGTTGGGGGGGATTGAGGGGGAGCTCTGGCTGCCGGGGGTGAGCGTGCGGGTCGAGCATCCGGCCATCGCCTGTATGGCTGCCCAGTACGCGGGGTGGGCCGTCAAGCGGGGCAAGTTCTTCGCCATGGGCTCCGGCCCGGCGCGGGCTCTCTATGCACGCGAGGAGCTATTCGAACACCTGAGCTACCGCGATCACTCCGAGGTGGCCGCGCTGCTGCTGGAGGGCCGCAAGCTGCCGAATGAGGAGGTGGCCGAATACGTGGCCGGCAAGTGCGGGGTGGACGCGGCTAATCTGATGCTGGCCATCGCCCCCACCGCCAGCCTGGTGGGGTCGGTGCAGGTCGCGGCGCGGGTGGTGGAGACCGGCCTGCACAAGATGACTGAGCTGGGCTTTGACGTGGAGCAGGTTGTGGCCGGCTTCGGCACCTGCCCCTTGGCCCCGGTGGCCTCGGACGACCTGAAGGCCATCGGACTGACCAACGACGGCGTGCTCTACGGCGGCCAGGCCTACTACGCTGTCCAGACCGCCGACGAGGCCCTAGAAGCGATCATAGAACAAATCCCTTCGTCGGCCTCCAGAGATTACGGCAGGCCATTCTACGAGATCTTCCAACAGTATGAGGGAGATTTCTACCAGATTGATCCGCTCCTCTTCAGCCCGGCGGAGGTCATCATCAACAACCTGACCAGCGGAAAGACCTATCGAGCAGGAAGTCCCAATCTGGAGGTGCTGCGGAGGCTTCTGGAGTGAGAATCGGGATCCTGGGCTCCAGAAGGGGTTGGCACGTGCAGGCCCTGCGAAGGGCCCTTGAGGAGAGGGGCATCCCGGTAGAGTGCTTCCCCATCACCCGTCTCGTGGCCAGGATTTTCGAAAAGCCCCGCGTCCGCATCGAAGACCAAGTGTTGGAAAACTACGATGCCATCATCGTGCGGAGCATCCCTGCTGGCTCGCTGGAGCAGATCATCTTCAGAGTAGATGTGCTGCACCGCCTGGAGAACCTGGGCGTCAAGGTGGTGAACTCCGCCAGGACCATTGAGAGGACGGTTGACAAGTACTATACCTCGGCCCTTTTGGAAGATGCCGGCATCCCCACGCCTCGCACAGTGGTAACGGAGCGCTTCGACGAGGCGATGGAAGCTTTCAAGGAGTTGGGCGATGCAGTGGTGAAGCCTCTCTTTGGCTCCGAGGGGCGAGGGATGGTGAGGGTTTGCGACGAAGATGCGGCCTACAGGGTCTTCAGGGCCCTGGAATTAGGCCGCTATATTTTTTATCTCCAGGAATTCATCCCCCACGCCAATCGGGACATCAGGGCTTTCGTCATCGGGGACGAAGTGATCGCCGCCATGGTACGCCAGGCCGACACCTGGAAAACCAACGTAGCCAAGGGAGCGCGAGTGGAGCCCCTGGAGCTGAGCGAAGAAGCCGCAGAGCTCATAAGAGAAATGAGCCTGAGAGCCGCTGCCGTCCTTGAGACCGAGTACGCCGGGGTAGACATTCTCAAGGCGGAGGGCGGCGGATACTACGTGACCGAGGTGAACGGCATCCCTGGCTGGAAGGGGTTGCAGAAGACAACCGACGTGGACATCGCCGGAAGGATCGTTGAGCACGTGGTAAAGCTCGTTGGTGATTAGAGGTGGTGATGCGATACCTGGAAGCCGATGAAGTCGTGTGGGCTGCTCAAATGGCGTGCATCTGGGAAGCCAGCGCCGACAAGCCGGGGAACGTGACCCGCTATAGAGACTTCGCGGATCTCAAGTTCGAGGATTTGCTCATCAGTGCGATGGCCATCGGCCCTGCCCTCAGGGATGCGAGAAGGGTATCGGTGGGAGAAACTATCCTGAGGGCAATGAGGGACACCCAGAGGTTCGTCCCCTCCAACACAAACCTGGGCATCGTGCTTCTCTTTGCCCCCCTGGCGAAGGCATACGGTCCCGGCAACTTGAGGGAAAGGCTGGGCAAGGTACTGGCCTCGCTCACGGTGGACGATGCCCGCCAGGTCTACGGAGCGATAAGGCTCGCCAGGCCCGGCGGGATGGGGAAGATAGGGAAATACGACATCACCGAGGAGGAGGTTGACGTCACCCTCAGGGAGGCCATGGGGTTGGCAAGGGACAGGGACTCTATCGCCAGCGAGTACGTTACCGATTACAAGATAACCTTCGAACTTGGATATCCCACCCTGATGAAGTACTGGGAGCAATCCCGCAACCTGATGGATTCCATCGTCCAGACCTTCCTCACCATCCTATCTGAGGTGCCCGACACCCACATCGGCAGGAAGAACAGCCCCGCCGTGGCCCAGGAGGTCTCGCGGAGGGCAAGGATGGCATTGGAACTGGGAGGGGTCTTCTCGGAGCGGGGGAGAGAGGCGGTAACAGAGCTCGACCTTTACCTTAGGGAGGAGGGCCACCGCCTGAACCCCGGCACAACCGCCGATTTCACGGCCTCCTCGATATTCGTGGCTCTCCTGGAGAGCGGTCTCTATGGGATATTTGAAACACCATGAAGCGGTGTCCTGATGGTTCGACAAGCTCACCACGACGGCTTGTCGAAGGGCCGGTCCTTGAAGGCTATTACGTGGAATCTACTGATGGCCTCTTTTTCGCCGTCAAGGGCCTGATCCATCCGCCAGAGGCGGTTGTCGCCTACCTGCGATACGCCCCCGACCCGGATGGCGGGAGAGAGCGGGATGGCATCCGCTACCGCAGGCTCTATCACTTCGAGGAGCAGGAGAAGCTGCTGCGAGAAAGGTGCCCTGCCTGCCTCTTCGACGATCCCATCTTCGGCGCACAGCTTCAGGGCGTCCCCAAGGAGCGCATAAGACTGGTCTACGATCCCTGCCAGAAGCTGGCGGAGTTGCGTCGGCGGGAGGACCTGGGCGAACTGGCGGAGAAGGCCGTCGAGTTCGCCGATTTGCTGGCGGGCAGGGCCAAGGTGCCGGAGAGCAGCATCGGCATCTCGGGCTCTATCCTGGTGGACCTGCACACGCCCCACTCCGATCTGGACGTCGTCGTCTACGGCTACGAGTGCTGTCGAGCGGTTCACAGCGCGCTGCGGGAGCTGCTGGACGAGCCCCTGCTTTCCCCCCAGAATTGGGGGCGAGGGGAAGTTAGGAGACTTAACGAGGAAGAAATGTGGGAACTGTACACCGCCCGCTCCCAGGACACGCCGATGAGCTTCGAGGATTTCGCCTGGTTGGAGAGCCGAAAAGTAATCCAAGGCAGGTTCCGCGGCTGCGAGTACTTCATCCGCTTCGCCAAAGCCTGTCCTGAGCGCCGCTTCGCCAACGGTCGAAGGGCCCCCTCGGAGGTTGGAGAGAGCTACGGCGACAGGAGGTACACTTCGCTGGGGCAGGCGAAAATTGAGGCCACCGTCGCCGACGCCAGCGAGGCCATTTTCACGCCCTGTACGTATAGGGTCGGGGATGTGAGATTCAAAGCCCCCCCTCAATCCCCCCCAACTCTGGGGGGAAAGACAGACGGTCTGGAACTGAGCGATCTGAGGGAAATCGTTTCCTTCCGAGGCAGGTTCTGCGAGCAGGCCAGGGAGGGAGAGAGGGTGTTCGCCAAAGGCAAGCTGGAGAGGGTTGTCACGAGCAAGGGAGAGGTCTACCACCGGCTGCTCCTCGGCGGGCCAGGCGATTCTATGACCGTGAGAGTTGGCTGAAGATGGATCGGAGAGCAAGAAAGCCTAAGGACAGAGATTTCATCGAGACGAAAGAGGGGATGCTCTTCTGCGTGGCCGGTTATCTTCACCCACCGGACAAATACACCGCCTATCTCAAATACTCCCCCGCCCCGGTGGGAAAGTGGAGGGGCAGAGAAGTTCACTATCAAAGGGAACTGGAATACTACCACGTCAGCCAGGTGGCCGACACCATAGCCTACCTGGAGCGGAACTACCCCCACTATGTCCACTATTGCCCCGTCAGAAACATCAAGTTCTCCATGATCCCTCGGGAATACGTGAAAAACTACTACCTTCCCGAACTACGGCTGCAGGAGATCCTGGAGACCCCACGCGACCCCTTCGACGAAGAAATATGCGCCTTCGTCTCCGAGATAATGGCCTGCACCGGAATCACGGAAAAGGACTTCGGCATCACTGGCTCCATACTATTGGGGATACACAACCCTGAGTTTTCGGACATTGACCTCCTGGTCTACGGCCCGGAGAACGCCCTGAAGGTTCGGGCGGCGCTGAAGAAGAGGAAATCAGCTAAGATCAGTCCCGTGACGGGGAAGACGCTGGAAGAATGGTGCAACTCTGTGGCCGGGCGCTTTCCCCTTAGCCACGAGGAGGCTCGCTATCTCGCCAGCAGGCGGTGGAACTATGGCTTCTTCGGCAACAGGTACTTCTCCATTCACCCTACGAGAAAGGATGACGAGATAAGGGAGAACTACGGGGATAGGGTATACCGGGAGAAGGGGTGGGCGAGGATAAGGGCCATTGCCTCGGATGCCAGCGAAGCCTTGTTCATGCCGGCCCTGTACAGGGTAGAAAAAGTGGAGGTGATCGAGGGAGAAGTAGACGCGCTCTCGCTCAGAGAGGTCGTTTCATTCGAGGGGCTCTATCGCGATGTGGTGGATTCCGGCGAGGAGATCGAGGCCAGGGGCAAGCTGGAAAGCGTCAACGAGCAATACTACAGATTGGTGATCGGCACGACAGCGCTCAAGGGCGAGGGTTACATCAAACCCACTACCGAAAGGATGCTTGAAACTTCCCTCCCAAAGTTGGGGGGGATTCAGGGGGGGCTTGTCGGATGAGAGAAGCCACCCTTTTGCTATACATTGCCCTGACGATGGCCATAGGCATAAGAGCGAAGGCGACGACCCTGGAAAAGTTCATCCTCGGAGACAGGCTGGGCACAAAGGCACTGGTGGCCACGATAGTCTCTACGTTCTACGGGGCATCAGCCATCCTTGGGGGGGTGAGCCTGACATACCAGGTGGGACTGGGCGTCATCTGGTTCATGGTCCCTTTCTACCTGGGAAACATAGCCATCATCTTACTGCTCAAAAAGATAGCGGACTCAGAAAGATACACCCTGCCGGATTTCCTGGGGGATTTCTACGGCAAGGAATTCGCCATAGCCAGCTCAGTGCTGCTGGCGACTCTGTGCCTCATACCGGAGGAGATAATAGCGGGAGGAAAGATTCTGTCCAGCTTCACGCTGATACCGGTGGAAGTGGCGATGGGCAT
The DNA here is from genome assembly GCA_964390805.1 of uncultured Anaerolineae bacterium. Classification (GTDB taxonomy): domain Bacteria; phylum Chloroflexota; class Anaerolineae; order VGOG01; family VGOG01; genus CAYMKL01. The sequence goes on from CAYMKL010000028.1 coordinate 18,178, forward strand.
AATGGCTTTTATACTGATCGCGCCTGTTGTGATAGGCGGGATGAAAGCGGACGTAATGACAGATATCGTTCAGTTCATCCTGATGCTTTTCATGCTCGCCCTGATAGTGCCATTTATTTCATCCAGCTTGCAACCGGGGATCACCTCCGGTATCCCTGCGGAGTATCTTAACCCCTTCTCGTACATATCGGCCCAGGAAATCGCCGTGTTCTCCATATTGCTCTTTTTCCTGCCGGTCACCTCGGCTCCTTTGTATCAGAGGTTCTTCGCCTCGGAATCGGAGGCAAGCTCCAGGAAGTCGGTGCTGTATTCCATTCTGATCTGGATGGCTGTGGACACAGTTGTCATCCTGGGCGGGTTTGCCGCCCTGCGGCTGTTCCCGGACCTGGCGGATCCAGACATGTCCCTCATAGCGCTTGGAACGGCTCTGCCCGTCGTAGCTAAAAGTATCTTCTTCGTGGGCCTGCTGGCGGCGATAATGAGCACCGTCAACTCTTTCCTGCAATCAGGGGCCTCCAGCCTGGCCTACGACGTGTTCAGGCATTTCAGGCCCGAAGCCAGCCAAGGGCAATTGCTGGCGCTCTCCAGGCTGTTGGTGATCGTGCTGGGCATGTTGAGCCTGGGCCTGGCCCTGTGGTTCCAGATGATCGTACCGGCCCTGCTGTTTACATTGAGCATGTGGACAGCGGGGATCCTGGTCCCCACCCTGGCGGCATTGACGGGGAGAAAGTTGAGGAAGGATACGGCGTTGTACAGCCTGATGGGAGGGGCATTAGCCTCTCTGGCGTGGAAGATCGTGCAGCCCCTTGAAATAGACGCCCTGTTCGTCGGACTTGGCTTCTCCCTGCTCGTGGCAATGGCCTCGGAGGTTTTTCGCGCGCTGGCCCACCGATGAAAACGCGCGAAGGACGTAGTGGGCAGGTTCGTGATTTGACAATAGCGGAAATGTGTTGTATGATGTGTTATATGATGTGCTACGTGATGTTTTTCATAGAGGGGAGGAAGTAATGGCGCGATATTCCTTGAACTTACCCACTCATCTGAAACGAAATGCAGAGCAATGGGCTGCCAATCAGGGTGTCTCGCTCAATCAGTTCATCCTGTGGGCTGTGGCTGAGAAGGTAGGAACTCTGGAAGGGGGGCTCGATGACCCAGCTTTTCTGCACGTCACATATCGTCAAGGGGCTGCGGGACAACCCGTGCCTGTATTGCGTGGTACGGGCATTCGCGTGCAAACGGTAGTGGTGACCACCCATCAATGGGGCCTGACGCCCGCTGAAATCGCAAAAGAGTATGGCCTTGCCAAAGCTCAGGTAAACGAGGCTCTGGCATTCTATGATGCCCATCGTGCGGAAATAGATGCCGCAATTGCGGCCGAACAGATTATGGAAGAGGCCCATGTCTAAAACACGGCTTCATCTGGATGCCGACACATCCATGAAGGCGCTGCACGCGGCGTTGGTCAAGCGGGGCCACGATGTGACGCGGACACCAAATGATTGGATGCCCATGGATGCCACCGATGAGGCCCAGTTGTTAGGGGCAACGGCTGAGGGACGATGTATCTTCACCTTCAATGTCCGTGATTTCGTAGTTCTGGCGCGGCGTTGTTCCCGCCACGGCGGCGTCATTCTGGCTACTCAAAGCAACTGGACGTTGTCTGGCCTGATCGCGGCCCTGACCCGACTGCTTTCGGAGACGCAAGCGTCTGACTGGATCGGACAGGTGCGATGGCTGAATGAGTGGCAGAAGCGATGACGTTGTCCGCGGGCAGGCCACCACTGGGCCTCAACATGCATCCCCAATGGCTAGGGGATGGCAAAGCCGAGGATTTCCTTTTCCCGCTGAGGGATCTCGGGCTGAGCGTCCTGGAGTTCACACTGAACCTCTCCTCTCCCGAGTGGCCAGAGATGGACTCTCTGATCGAGGAAGGGTGTCGGCTGGGGTTCAGGGTTACTTTTCACGCCCCATACAAAGGCCCCTGCAACCCCGCTGGTTTCTCTGGGGCAAAGAGGGATGAAGTGGAGCGCCTCTACCGACCGGCCCTCGCGTACGCCGCCCATGTTGCTGAGGAGGCTGGGGATACCACCCTCGTCGTCCACGGGGCCAAAGGAAACAGCCCTCGTGAGGAACTGCGCCGTGACACGAGGGCCTTTCTAGCTTGGATCGTGGAGGAGTTTCCGGGCCTCTGTCCTTGCATTGAGCTTCTGGTTAAGGAGGAGAGGACGAACAGGATCGGAGACAACAAGGCCGAGTTAGTAGAAATCGTCTCCGGCCCTTCCCTTCGACCTGTAAGCAAAGCGACTTCAGTGCAAGCGATGGGGCTCAGGGCAGGCCTGGGCTTGCCGGAGGTGGGCATCTGCTGGGACCTGGGCCACGATGCCCGCAACGGCTCGGTGGCTACTCCGCCCGGCTTCGTCACCTCGGTCCGCCACGCGCACCTCCACGACATCTCCCCCGATGGAGAGGACCACAACCCCCTCGTTTTCGGCAACGTGCCTTACGAGGACTATTTACGTCGGCTCAACCAGGCTGGATACCGAGGGGCAATCATCCTCGAAGTGGATGGTCAGCGTGTCTCTCGCTTCGCAGCGACGCAGGGCAAGCACCCCAGCCAAATCCTTCAGGACAATCTATCGCTGTTGAGGCAACTCTTCAGGCCCTGGTAGTGCGTTCCCCTCCCTCGGAGGGAGGGGCCAGGGGAGGGTGTGCGCTTCGCCGAGAAGTCCACCCCCTCCCAACCTCCCCCTCTAGGGGGAGGAGTTCAACCATCCGATAGATACCTCCGTTTCAAAGCCTCAGCATCTTTAATGTACAGGTGATCCAGCACCGTCCCCGCAGCCCCTTTGAGTTCCATCATCTCGATCAACTCTGCGAATTCCCCGCCGGCCATGCCGTCGGCTATTAGGACTGCCCCCTGGGCCGCTTCTTTGGCTACCTGAGCAAACCCCTCGACCCAGCGCAGCGGCGCAAAGCGGGTCAGTCGGGCGGTTAGCTCCTGGCGGACTCGCTCGATGCGGCAAAGCCGGCCTGAGAGCAGAATCTCCCGGGGCGCAGACACAACGGCCATCTCGGCGGCCACGCTCCTGACGATGCCCTCCATGAGCGCACTCCAGGCTACCTGTGCCCGCTCATCCGTCTGGCTCAGCCGGGCGAGGTCTTCGGGCGACATGTCCGGTCGGCCAGCCACGAAGGCCGCCCCGCCTGAGAAGAGGATCTCCTTGTCGAAATCGCCCAGCAGGTAGGCCAGTTCTCCGTCCATAGCCCCCAGGGAGCGGTAGCCCAGGCAGGCGTTGGTGCCTCCCTGGCCGTCCACCACCTTGCCCCCATCCACAGCCATGACCGCTGTGAAAGCCCCACCAACTTCGATCAAGATAAACGAGGTCTCCTCGTATGCGATGCTATAGTGACGGGCCTGATCGTAGACCCCCAGAACCGCACAGCAGAGCTTGTCGGCCGTGCCCAGGTCTATCTTGTTGACCTTACGGTGCTGCGGCACGGTGGGCAGATGGATAACGGCGGGCATGAAATATGCGGGCAGGTCGCTCTCCCTCAACAGCCTTACTATTTCGGCCATTCCGCGGATAGGAAAGGAACTCCCTCGCCCCTTTTTTCTGGCTAGAATGTATTGAAGACGTTCCCGCCGGCCGAAGTCCTGGATGCGCACCCAGGGAAGGCCATAACCAGAGGGGGCAATGATCATGTCAACCGGTGCGGCTGCCCTCAGCAGATCCACCAGAATTCGCGGCTCGGCGCTTACCTCGGCCGTGGGCAGTGTCGCATCGAGAAACACGCGCCCGTCCTCCAATCCGCACAGGTCAAAGCTCACTGTGCCAGGGTCAACGCCGATAGCTCTCACCATAACGATCCCCGCTTTCCCTTCACCCTACCATAAAGTGCCCGGCCCCAGTGATTCCCCAGGCGATTCTCTTCATGGCTTAGCCCCCCCTCAGTCCCCCCCAACTCTGGGGGGAAGTAGCAGGGAAAGGGAGCGAGTATAATAAGCCGTCTGGCCCGGCGCCTCCTCTACTCCCACCGTGATGGAGCTTAAGTTGGCTACTCCTTGCTCCCCCAGCCTCTCTACCAGTTGATCGCAGACATATTCAGCCAGCCTCTCGGCGGTGATGTTATCCACCGGCAGGGGTAAAACGTCCTGAGCGGGAAAGACGTAGCGGCGTTCCCCGTAGCGCACTTCCCACTCCTTCTCACCTTCTTTTACCCCCAGATGCTCGTTTCCCAGGGGGATTAGAAAGCGGTGATCCAGGGAATCGCCGATGCCGCGCAGGATGCTCTTCAGCTCCACGAAATCAAAGACGTATCCATCTTCCGTCAATTCTCCCGCCAATTCTACAGAGAGAGCGTAATTGTGGCCGTGCAGTCGCTCGCACTTGCCCCCAAAAGTAATGAAGTGAGCCGCGCTAAAGCGCAGGTTTCCCTTTTCGATGACGATTCTGTGACTCATCTTGTGCCCTCCAACCACTCTTCTAATGTGGTATGCTTAATGATGTGCTGGCCGCCCAGGACTTCCTGTCGGATCTCGCCCAAGGCGCCATATCTCTCGGCGAAGACGTCGTGCTTGTGGATGCCCTCGAAGTTCACCTGTTTGGCCAACACAAAGGCCTCATCGGGCAGATCAGGATACACGTCCACCACGTTGTAGAGCATCTCCCGCACCACGTCTTCCACAAACATGGGGTTTCGGTGAGCTTTGTTGACCACGAAGAGCTCGTCCTCGCGTTTTAACAGATTGTAGGTTTCGGAGCTCATTGAGGCCTCCACGATCTCCACCAATTCCTCGCCCCGAACCCGCTCCTCCGCGCCGATGAGCAGGGTGCCGCGCCCACGTTGGTTATGAGAAGCCAGGGGAATGGCCGATACAGCTCTCTCCGACTCCTCCTCGGAGAAGCCCTCCTCCAACAATCTCTCCTTGGAGTAGTTCCTGACCATGTCCTGAGCGCAGGGGCAGGCCAGCATGCCCTCAGCCTCTACCCCGATAACACTTCTCACCTGCTCCCCGTTGCACACCGCGATGCTGATGAGAGAGTAGAGCTCCTGGGTCTTTCTGGCTGAGATGGGGGTCACTTTTTCCATGGGATATTTAGCACGAAGGCGCACCTCGGAGCGGACGGCCCCTTGCCTTTCCACTACCTGGCGGGCGATCCTCTCGGCCAGGGATTCGATGTCCGCTGATTCCTCACCGGTCACCTCGTCCACGACTTCCTCCAGAACGTCGCTGAAGCGGGACATATGAACCCCCATCTGTTCTGGATGGAGGTCAACAAACAGCTCCAGGTCGGCATAGAAGAGATCGTGGTAGCCGTCGCTGGCCAGCCGGATGATACGCTGCATGTCCGTGATCCCCACCCGGCTGAGGCTCACGTGCACTGCGGGCTTGCTTTCCTGAACGTCGCGCACGAGAGAGGCTTGCAGGCTGCGGGTCAGCTTCCTCACCCCGCTGGACTCCACTGTCTGCAACAGTTCGGCGGCGGTGACTTTCAGGATGGGGTGAACTAAGGTGGGGGCGATCTCGACCAGGGGGACGAGGACGAAGGCGCGCTGGGCCAGACGGGGATGGGGTATGGTGAGCTCAGGCGAATCCAAAACCAGGTCATTGTAGAACAGGATGTCAATGTCAATGGGGCGGGGGGCGTTGCGAAAGGCGGGTTGGCGTCCCATGCGCCGCTCGATACGCTTCACGAAGTGGAAAAGCTCCTGGGGGGATAACTCCGTGGAAACAAGGCAGACGGCGTTGATGAAGGGCGGTTGATCCAAATAGCCAACTGGCTCCGTCTCGTAGAAGGGGGAGACCTGCTCTACCGAGACCCTGGCCTTCATTTGCTGCAGGGCCTGGATGAGATTGTCCTGACGATCTCCCAGATTCGAGCCCAGGCCCAGATAGGCTGTGTTTGAAAAAGGCATTCTTCCTCCCATGTTAATCGTTTACGTAAACGTTTACGTAATTATAAGACAAAAGAATAGAGATGTCAAATTTGACTTTTACAGCCTTTTGTACTATATTTTCGTTAAACGATTACGTAATCGTTTACGAAACATTATCTAAAACTGGAGGTGGTCGAAATAGCTACCCTCAAAGATGTGGCCAAAAGAGCTGGGGTCTCCACCGCCACCGTATCCCATGTCATCAACGAGACTCGTTTTGTGAGCGATGAGCTCAAGGCGAGGGTTCATCAGGCAATGGAGGAGCTCAACTACCACCCCAATGCCATCGCCAGGAGCCTGCGGCGCAGTAAAACCCATAACATCGGCATGATCGTGCCCGACATCTCCTACCCCTTCCTGGCCGAGGTAGCCAGAGGGGTAGAGAACGCCGGCTTCGAGCTCGGCTACAACGTCATTCTCTGCGACTCCGACGGCGACCTGGAGATGGAGGCCAATTACATAGAGCTCCTCCGAGAGAAGAAGGTAGACGGCATCGTCTTCGTTGCCACCGGCGAGAGCTCAAGCCACGTCCAGGCCCTCGTCGAGCAAGGCATGCCCGTCGTCATCTGTGATAGGGAGCTTCCTGGAGTGGAGGTGGATACGGTCATCGCCGACAACGTGGGGAGCGGCTACCAGGCCACCGAACACCTTATCGGGCTGGGACACAGCCGCATAGGATGTATCGCTGGACCACAGACGCTGGAAATCAGCAACAAGCGGGCGAGGGGGTGCAAAGGGGCCCTGGAGCAACATAGCATCCCCTGGCGAGAGGAATGGATAACGCGGGGAGATTTCCGCTCCAGGGGCGGCTACGAGGCGATGAGGGAACTCCTGGCCCTCGACGAACCACCTACTGCCGTCTTTGCCTGTAACGACCTGATGGCCATCGGGGCGATCTGCGCCGCCAGTCAGAAGAAGCTGAGAATACCCCAGGATATTGCTATCATTGGCTGCGACGACATCGCCTCCGCTTCCTTCACCAATCCCAGCCTGACCACTGTGGCCCAGCCCAAGCACGAGATGGGGGCTGCCGCCGTCGAGATGCTGGTGGAGAGGATCAGGGACAAGAGCAAGCCCACCACAAGACGACTCCTGCCAACCGAGCTGGTGCTCCGCGATTCGTGCTAAAGATCGCTGATCTGGAGATTCCCAACGATGGGCATCCTGGGAAAATACGCTAGACATCAGGAGGAAACAAAAAATGAAACTCACTAAGGTAGTCAGTTTGGCAATGATAACAGTTGTACTAGTCTTGACATTGGCAGGCTGTAGCCCAGCACCTGCTGCCAAGGGCGGCAAACTGGTTTACGGCCTCACTTTGCCCCCCTCGGGCATTGACCCTCATGTTAATGCCTCCTCGGAGCTAGGCATCCCCCTGACCAGCGTCTACGACACCCTGGTGTGGCAAGACCTGGACGGCGAATTCGTGCCCGGCCTGGCCGAGTCCTGGGAGGTCTCCGACGACGGCTTGACCTACACCTTTCACCTGCGTCAAGACGTAAAATTCCACGACGGCACCCCCTTCAACGCCCAGGCGGTGAAGTTCAACTTAGAGCGCATTGTTGACCCCCAGACCAAGTCGCAGAAGGCCGTCTTCATGCTGGGGCCTTACGACCACGCCGAAGTGGTGGACGATCATACCGTCGAGGTCCATCTCAAGGAGCCCTTCGCCTCGCTGCTGGACTCCCTCAGCCAGGTCTATCTGGGAATGGCCTCCCCTGCTGCGGTAGAGAAGTGGGGCATTGACTACCAAATGCATCAGGTAGGAACTGGGCCTTTCATGTTCAAAGAATACATCCCCAAGGACCGCCTGACCCTGACGCGCAACCCCGATTACAACTGGGCACCCGCTATTTGTAGCCACCAGGGGCCAGCCTATCTGGAGGAAATCGAGTTTCGTTTCTTCGTGGAGCCGGCCACCCGTGCCCTGGCCCTGGAATCAGGTGAGGCTCAGGTCATGGGCGAGATTCCACCCCAGGATGCCCAACGTCTGTCCGATGACCCTGACTTTGAGTTGATCCCAGTAGCCTTGCCTGGCACATCTCTACAGATGTTCCTGAACACGGAGCGGCCTCCCACCGACTACCTCAGAGTCCGCCAGGCCCTGATCTACGCTACTGATCGAGAAGCCATCGCGGCCGCCATCTTCAAGAACCTCTCGCCAGTGGCCCATGGCCCCTTGAACGCTGTCACGATAGGCTACGACGAAGAAGTAGCCGGGCTTTACAACCACAACCCCGAGCTGGCGAAGGACCTTTTGAAAGAGGCCGGTTGGGTTGATGCGGACAGCGATGGCGTTCTGGAGAAGGACGGTCAGCCACTGATGCTAGAAGCCTACCTCATGGGCTGGGGATTCATGCCTGAGGTGGCTCAACTCTTGCAGGCTCAGTTCAAAGCCGTGGGAGTCGAGATGCAGAGCCAGGTGGTCGCCTACCCTGCCGCACTGGAGGCGGCCCGCGAAGGGAAGCACAATCTCATTCCCTTCAGCCTCTCCAGCAGCGATCCGGACATCCTGCGCACCTTCTTCCACTCCGACGGCGGTTTCAACTGGGCCAAAGTTCGAGACCCCAGCCTGGATGACTTGCTGGAGGAAGGAGCTCGCACCCTCGCCCCTGAGAAGCGCGAGGAGCTATACGCTGAGGCCCAACAAATCATCATGGCCCAGGCCCTGATCATTCCCATTCGCGACTACGTCAACCTGAACGCTGCCAGCGTTCAGGTAAGGGGACTGCGCTATGATGTGCGTGGTTGGTTTCCGTGGCTGTATGATGTACAGCTAGCAGAGAGCAAGTAAAACTGGCAATGCTTCAATACGTCGGAAGGCGCTTGATCACCTCCATCCCGGTGTTGTGGGGTGTAGCGACCCTGGTGTTCTTCATGATGCACCTCCTGCCAGGCGACCCGGCCGAGCTGATGCTGGCCGAATCAGGAGGATCCTCCCAGTCCATCGCTCAACTGCGCCATCAACTGGGCCTCGATGACTCCCTCTACGTTCAGTATGGTCGCTTCCTGGCCAACGCCCTGCGCGGGGATCTGGGGCGCTCCATTTTCACTAATCGCCCCGTCACCCAGAGCATCATAGAGCAGTTGCCCCACACGGTCCAACTGGCGATGGCGGCGATGCTGGTGGCTCTCACCATGGGCACTGCCCTGGGAATCGCCGCTGCCCTGAACCGAAACACCTGGGTGGATAGCCTGTGCGTGACCATCGCGGTGGCCGGCGCCTCCATGCCCATCTTCTGGTCGGGAGTCCTGCTCATTTTGCTTTTCAGTTCGCTGCTACACTGGCTGCCCGCCACGGGACAGGGCAGCCTGAAACACCTGGCCATGCCCGCCATCGTGCTGGGGTTAGCCTCTTCGGGATCCATTGCCCGCCTGGTACGATCCTCCATGCTGGAAGTGTTGGGGCAGGAATACATCACCACCGCCCGCTCCAAGGGCCTGAGTGAGCGTCTGGTGGTGTCCCGCCACGCTCTCAAGAATGTCTTCATACCAGTCATCACTGTCACGGGCTTGCAGTTCGGCTACTTGCTGGGCGGCACGGTGGTCACTGAGACCATCTTCTCCCGCCAGGGGCTCGGTCGGCTGGTGGTTGATGCCATCCTCTGGAAGGACTTCCCGATCGTTCAAGGTACAGTTCTCTTAGCTGCGGCCGTCTACACCCTGGTCAACTTGCTGATAGACGTCTCGTATGCCGTTATTGATCCCCGCATCCGCTATGACTAGCGATGAGAAAGCCTCCAGACCTCCGAGGTTTTGACGGTAGACTCGGACACATCGTGGCAGAAGGGCTGATTGGAAGCCGCAAACGAGCATGATCAGGAAACCTCGGAGGTCTTGTGATTCAATGACCAAACGCCGCTTTCCCATTCCAACTCGAAAAACGATACCAAGAAGGGAAACCCCTCCTCTAGTCACTCGACGGCAATTACGGCGCAACAAAGGGGCTATGCTGTCCCTTGCTTTCATGGCGATGCTGACAGCCACAGCCGTCTTAGCGCCTGTCCTCGCCCCTTACGATCCGTTGGCCGTAGCCGTGGAGGAGCAATTGCTGCCGCCGAGCAGCCAACACTGGGCCGGGACAGACCTCTTTGGCCGAGACATCTTCAGCCGTCTTCTCTTCGGCGCACGGGTCTCGCTGATGGTGGGGGTGGTAGCGGTAGCCATCGCCTCTATCCCCGGCCTCATCCTGGGCTTGATGGCCGGCTACTACGGACGCTGGATAGATGACCTCATCATGCGCGTCATGGACATGATGCTGGCCTTCCCCGGCATCCTCCTGGCCCTGAGCATCGTGGCCTTGCTGGGACCTGGCTTGCCCAACGCCATGATCGCCGTGGGCATCGCCGGCATTCCCAGCTACACCCGACTGGTGCGCGGCTCTGTCCTGGTCACCAGGAGAAAGCAATTCGTGAGGGCGGCCCGCGCCGTTGGCTGCCGTAGCGGGCGGATTGTTTTCCGCCACATCCTGCCCAACATCTTCGCCCCGGTCCTCGTCCTGGCCACCCTGGACGTGGCCTGGGCGATCCTGAACGCTTCTTCTTTGAGTTTTCTGGGTTTGGGCGCTCAGCCGCCAGCGCCAGAATGGGGAGCCATGCTCAGCGAGGGACGGGGGTACCTGCGCCAGGCGCCCTGGATCACGACCGCGCCGGGCCTGGCCATCATGCTCACCGTCCTCTCGGTCAACCTGCTTGGGGATGGCCTGCGAGATGCTCTGGACCCCCGACCATCATGATTATCGAAGTCATCTTCTCCACACTGGACGAAAACGGACGGCCCAATTTTGCACCGATGGGGGTGACTTGGGGCAAAGATGAGCTCATCGTCCACCCCTTCCGCAATACAGATACCTACCGCAACCTGACGACGACCGGCTGTGGCGTGGCCAACGTTACGGACAACGTTCTGCTCTTTGCCCAAAGCGCTTTGTCCGATCCGATATTTCCCCATTTTGATGCCCGCCACGTACGATCCATCGTCCTGGAGGATGTTTGCTATTGGCGCGAGGCCATTGTCACCGAGGTCGGCAGAGGCGATATGCGGGCCCGTCCTGAGCCTGGCCGAAGGGCCGAAATTCGTTGTCGGGTTGTGGGGCAGGGGTGGCGGCGCGACTTTCTGGGCTTCAACCGGGCCAAGAACGCCGTGATCGAAGCTGCAATCGTCGCCACCCGTTTGCATTTGCACGACCAGGCAGAGGTGCAGGCCGCCTTCCGCAGATACCAGGAGATGGTGGACAAGACAGGAGGGACTCAAGAAAGGGAGGCCATGCAGTACTTGTGTGATTACGTGAGGAGGTGGCCCGTTGCGCGTGCGCGTTGAATCTTCAGGCAGGTTACACATTGGCCTTATTGATCTGCACGGTGGACTGGGGCGGAAGTTTGGGAGCATCGGGGTGGCGCTAAAAGAGCCCTCGCTGCTGGTGGAGGCGACGGCAGGCCAGGCGTTGCAAACGGATGAGCTTCTGGTTGAAGGGCTAGAGCAGGAGCAGACAGAGGTCCTGGCCCGGCGCTTCTTCCAGCAGTATGCCTCTCAGCATCGGCGTCTCTCAGGGAGAGGGGCTCATTTGCGCGTGCCTAAGGCGATTCCACACCACGTGGGATTTGGATCCGGGACCCAGCTCGCCCTGGCAGTTGGCCTTGCTTTGACGCGGCTGTACGATCTGGATATCACCGTCGCCGATCTGGCCAGGACGATGGAGCGCGGCAAGCGTTCCGGCATCGGCATCGGCGCCTTTCAATACGGGGGCCTCATCGTGGATGGGGGTAGCATAGAGAACAGCCATTGCCAGGAGACCATCCCACCCGTGATTTTCCGGCACCCCTTTCCAGAAGACTGGTTCTTCGTGGTGGCTACGCCTCAGGTGGAGGCCGGCTTAAGTGGTGAAGCAGAATTGACCGCTTTTCACGAATTGCCTCTCCCCCCGCCGGAAGCGGTGGGCCACATCTGTCGCATCCTGGTGATGAAGATGCTGCCCTCGCTGGTTGAGGGGAGAATCAAGCCCTTCGGTGAAGCGATGACTGAGATTGATCAGTTGGTCGGCGATGTCTTCTCTAACGTCCAGGGGGGGCGCTACACCAATATTGCCAGCAAACAACTGATAGCTTACATACTTGAGCAAGGAGCGTATGGGGCTGGTCAGAGCTCATGGGGGCCTACAGTATACGGGTTGGTCGAGGGGAAAGAGCAAGCCCAATCCCTGGCCGAGGCGGTGCGCAGTTTTGTCGAAGAGAAAGATAGGGCAACGGTATTCTATACCGTTGCCAGAAACGAAGGCTTTCATATCAGTATCAGTGCAACATGAGGGAGATCATACTATGACCAGAATGCTATTCATAACAGGGAAGCTGGCCAACCAGGCGTTGGAAAACACGCTCAGGGTCATGGAGCCTGAGTTCGATTACGAAATAGCTGTCATGAACATCACCGTGGCTGCTTTTATGACCGCCGATTGGATCGCCCGCCATCTTAACGTCACTGGCAACTACGATCTGGTCATGGTGCCCGGACATTGCCGAGGAGACCTGTCCGCTATCGAAGCGCTGACAGGAGCCAAAGTTGTCCGCGGGCCAAAGCATGTGAAAGACATTCCTTTCTACTTCGGCCGCCAGCGCGTATCGGCCGGCTATGCTGAATACCGTGAGCGCCAGCCGAAAATACTCGCCGAGATCGTAGACGCACCATTGTTGAGCCTGGAGGAGATCTTGGCACAGGCTGAATACTTTCGGGCCAGTGGGGCAGACATCATTGATCTGGGCTGGCAGGCCAATAGCGACTTTCCCGAAGTGGAGCAGACGGTAGCGGCTCTCAAGGAACGCGGCTTTATCGTCAGCCTGGACACTTTCAACCGCCAGGATGTGCTGCGAGCAAACCGGGTCGGCTTTGACTACCTCCTCAGCGTCAACGGCTCCAACCTCGACCTGGCACGGGAGCTGTCGTGCCGGGTCGTCGTGATCCCCGACCATGGGGGAGGCTTGGATTCACTGGAACGCAGCATAGCCCAATTGGAAGCCTGGGGCGTGGGATACATCATAGATCCAATCATTGATCCGATCAATTTTGGCTTCGTGGAATCTATTACGCGCTATCGCCAGGTGCGCGAAAGATACCCTGACGCCGAGATCCTGATGGGTATAGCCAACGTTATCGAGCTACTCGATGCCGATAGCACGGGCGTCAATGCCTTGATGATGGGAATGGTCACCGAACTGAGCATCAACTACGTCTTGACGACTGAGGTGATCAGTTGGGCCCGCGGTGCTGTGCGAGAGGCAAACATCGCCCGTAAGCTGATGGGCTATGCTCATCGCAATCACATCTTGCCCAAGCACATAGATGAGGGGTTGATCACGGTTAAGGATCCGCCCCACACGTCCTACACCGAAGACGAACTGCGCGCTATGCAGACCAAGGTCAAGGACAGGAATTTCCGCGTTTTCACCGACGACCAGGCAATCTACGTGTTCAACAATCAACTCTTCATCAAGGAGACCGACGGTGACATCCAACGTATCTTCGACCAACTTGGCGCCGAGGACGCCGGACACGCCTTCTACCTGGGGCAAGAGCTGCAGAAGGCAGCCCAGGCTGTTCGGCTGGGGAAGGAATATATCCAGGATGAGTCATTGCGTTGGGGCTACCTGAGCGGGGATGCACTGGAGCTGTGAAAGATTCAGAGATTTGACTCCTCCTGTGGGGAGGGCTGAATGCAAAAGAGGGGGCGGGCGCAATGCCCGCCCCCTCTTCTTGTCTCTGCAATCCCGGCGGATTTTTCTGTGTGCCGGTCAACGGGACGCGGATGGGCTACTACTTCACGGGGAACCCCAATAAGCCACGGGGATGCCCTCGTATACCGAGGTGATGTCACCAGGGCCAGCGGCCTTGTTCACCACTACCACAGAAAGCATGGTTGGTGTCCGATCCTTACTCCCATCGCCGTCCGTGTCGCACAACTGGTGCTCGTTTACGACCTCTACTGTCCCTGCGCCAACGAAGCCAGGGTTCACGCTGCCCAGGTTGGCCAGGTCTACGAGCTTGATATGCCCAGGAGATAGCCAGAAGTCAGTCACATAGCTAACCACGGTCCCGACCCCTTCCCTGATCTCCAGCTTGAGCTCTATGTCGTTGCAGTTGGAGTTGTTGCGAACGGCGATCAGAGAGGTCTCGCCTTGACCATTAAAGGCCTTGGACAAGGAGGGAAGCATGACAGCGCTGGCTTCTTTCTTCTCGCCCTCGGCAAGAGCATTGTAGGCCCCACCTTGGATCTCACCAGGCATGGTGTGTCTCCAGCCAGGCAGCGACTCATCGTACACCTTGGTCTTCTTCAGGTCAACCACCGCAAAGATGGGCTGGCCGTCGTGATCTTCACCCGGATAGTCCACCTGGCTGTGCGACTGGATCACCGCTGCCCCAGCGTATTCCATACCCAGGTCAGTGACGGCCGGCAGGTAGAAGGTGGTCCCTCCAGCACGACAGACCCACTCGCCCAGGAAGAGAATGGAATCGCCGCTCTGGTCGAAGAACTCCACGGTGACGAAGGTGGGCATGGAATGTTGGGTCAGGTTCTGCACCTGGATGCTGGCATCCCAGCCGCTCAGCTCGCGCCAGACCAAGTCGGCAAAGAAGAGCGTGTCCGTGGTGAGCTTGTAGGGTCGGGCTTCATAGGTCAGCAGCGCCCCCCGATCCTCCGACGGCAGGAAGCTGGTCTGATCCATGACGATCCCCAGGGGTTCGTTGGCCCTGACGTAGGCCGTGCCAAGCCAGTCCACACCCAGCACCGCAGGCACCCTTTTCCGTATGGATTCCCCCGGCGTCAACTTGCTGATGTGCTCCGAGTAGCTGAAGGCGCAATCATCTTGCTTTTGATAGTCGATCCATAGTTCAGTGCACGCCTGGCCGGAGTTCTGGATGATCATCTCTGTATCCAGGTTGTGGTAATGCCTCATGGCGTAGGGCGCAAAGTACTGATAAGGAGGTCCACCCCCCTCCATGTTCTCCGAGATGCCAGGGTAGGCGCTCGCAACCACGGTGCCATGGTCGTTAGGCCCTTTGCGCTGGACTATGACTGCTATCGGCTCGCCGGTGCCCTCATACTCACCCTCCCAGTCCTCCCAAGCGGCACTGTCGCCCATAGCATCAGCGGCATCCCTACAGGCATCGCGAAAGAGGTCCTCGTCCACCGAGTAGACTATCGCTGACTTTGCCGTGCTGGGGATGTCCAGGCCCTCCAGGCGCCAGACACCGTTCTCAGCGACCCGCATGCAATCAGACCCAACTGGGCCCGGATCGTTATAAGGACACTTGCCTGAGTACTCCGCCCAGAAAAACATAATCGCTGCGGTGTACTCGTCGCCCCCATTCTGCACCTGGATCTGGGTTTCCCAACCGCCCTCGTTATCAATAGCGGGCAACTGGATGCGGCGCGGCTCGCGCACCAACTCGAACCAGGTCGGGTCGTCGTCGTCACGGATGGGCGCGCCAGGCAGGGCGTAGTCGTCGAAGCGAGCGCCAAGGTAGTTCGTGGGCTCAACGTCCACCGGAATCTCCGGCCAGCCGGGGAACTCAGGGCTCTCCCAGGCCCGGCCTGGCGTGCCAGCGTGGTTGTTGGCCACCTTGTTGGCTGCTGTATGGGCATCCGGATCCATTGGGTCGAAGTCCGGGAATCGCTGGTCGAACAGGCCGATCTCGCTCCAGGTCACCCAGCCGTGGCTGAGGACGATGGTGCCCAGCCTGACGTACTTTGTGTCCTTGAGCTGGACCTGGTACTTGATGCGCAGAGAGAAGGTGACCGGGATGGGCGGGCCATAGGTGACGCCGTCGAAGCGCAGCAGGTAGCCCTTCGGCGGAATCGCCAGCCGCGTAGCCACGTGGGCCTCGTCGTCGCCAGGTGTATTGCCCAAGAGGATCTCGCTGTCCAGCACCACGGCCGAGGGGTAGGTGAGCTCAAGGTAGCCGCCGCCGATCGCTGGCGCGTGAGTGCGGAGCGACAGGTCCTCGCCGAAGGCCAGGTCTGGCGGCTGCACGTCGGCGTCAATGACGCGTCCGGTGACAGGCTCACGGCCGTAGACGTGGATGGCAGCGGACACGCTGCCGTTGATCAGCCAACCCGGCACTTTCAGGTCATCCGCGTTGTCATTGATCCAGTTGTACAACTCGTTGTAGAACTCCACCGTTGCATTCCCCGTGGCCTCGATGATGCCCGTGTTGGGGATGTCCACCGTGTACTCGATGACGTCACCCGGGCTGGGCAGGCCATCTCCGTCGTGGTCCTCGTAGATGGCCCACTCCTTGGTGGTATCCTCCAGCACCGGCAGGGCCAGGGTGTCGTGGAGCAGGTCGGTGTCGCAGACGAGATTGGGATTCACGCAATCACCGGAGGGCTCGATGCCCGGCAGGGGGGTGCTGTACTTGGTGCTCGGTATCGCGTCCACCCGCGCCGTGTTGGTGCCCAACATTCGGAATATGGGCTCGCTATACTCCTCACTCTCGATATACCACTCACCGGTGAGTGTGTCCAAGTTGGCTATCGAGTACCCGTTCGACGGGTCGAATTCGATCACAGGTGAGACGTCGCTCACAAGTGGAGCGCCGCCGTAAACCCACACCTTGTACCTTTCTGGCGGCACGCTGTGGAACGCATATCGCCCATTAGCATCAGTGGTCGTGTCGTCCAAGACCTGGGAGCGCGACTCGTCATACAGATAGACGTCCATGCCCGCCAAGAGTGGCTCGTTCAAGTCAACCGCGTGGTTCCCGTTTGTATCCTCCCAGACAATCCCAGCGACAGGGCCAAGCTCTGGGAAGTCCACCATGAAGCTGCGGATGATCAGGATGTGGTCGTAGTCATCCACCACGCCTTGCGGCGCCAACACCGCCTTCTCAGGCTCCGTCGTCTCGATGGTGATAGTCTGATCCTCGCCGACGCCGGCTACGGTGATGGCGCCCCGCAGCGGCGGCTGGGCTGGATACACGACAGCAAAGTTGCTGGTCGGTGCGCGGTGGATAAGCGCATCGGACATGTCGCCCAGCGTGACGGAGCTCAGCCAGGTGTCGCCTTCGTTAGTGATGGTGTAGCAGTAGGTGAGCTCGTCGCCAGGCAGCGTCAGGATGTCGTCGGCGGCGTAGGCGGCGCAGCGCTCAACCTCCGTCAGGCCATCCGTGGTGACATCTATGCCTCTGGTGGGGCTGGTGCGGACGTAGACCTTCTTGTCCACCTTGACCTCAGGCATCACTAGAGTGGTGGTCTCGCAGAAGCTGTTGTTGGCCAGGTTCGGGTCTGGCGTCGGTGTTCTCCCGTCCTGGAAGTCGGCAGGCAGGATGGGAGCGCCGGCAGGATCCGTCCCGTTGAACGGGAACTCGTCCTCGGCGATGGCCCTGACCTCGACGCAGTTCTCCAGGAAGGCCACCGCACTGGCATCAGCCTCGACGAAGATCCTCATCACCTTGCTGCTGCCCACGTTCAGGCGGCCGGCCTGGGGCGTACCCTCGTTGTTGGGGTCCTCTCCTACC
The DNA here is from genome assembly GCA_964390805.1 of uncultured Anaerolineae bacterium. Taxonomy (GTDB): domain Bacteria; phylum Chloroflexota; class Anaerolineae; order VGOG01; family VGOG01; genus CAYMKL01. The sequence continues at coordinate 35,623 of CAYMKL010000028.1, forward strand.
AGGCAGAACAAGATGCCGTCGTCGCGGAAGTAGCACTGGATGTCCTCCGGCGTCTCAAAGCCGGTGAAGGTCGCGTCCACCGGCAGCGTGTCAACCAGCACCACCTTGGCCGCGTCCGAGGGGCCTAGGTTCTCAATGGTGAGGGTGTAGGTGTAGGCGAACTTGTTGGTGACCGGATCGAAGTGGAGGTTCTGGCCGGGATCGGGCGTGTCGGTCTTGCTGACTGCCAGGTCTGCCTCGGCGATGATCTCCGTCTGCTCGGTGTCCTGGTTGTTCTGTGTCCGGACGTCGGTGGTAGAGCTGGAGATAAACGCCGTGTTCTCGGCGATCAGGTTGGGCTCCGTGCCTGTGGCATCGGCGTCCAGCACATAGCCCGGATCCACCTTCGTGATGAGGTAGAAGCTGAACTCATCGCCGGGGTTGAGCGTGCCGGTGCCGGTGGAGATGATGGCCTCATTCGTCACTAAGAGTTCATCCACACTGACGATGCCGCCAGCCTCACTACACGTCACCAGGTCGTCCGGATCCACCGGCTCGCAGCGCACGAAGGTCTCGCCCAGGATGCCGGCCTGCTTGAGGTCCAGGGTATCGGTGACCACCACGTCGCGGGCCACCGACGGGCCATCGTTGTTCCCGAAGGTGATCAGGTAGCGATGCTCCTCACCGGCCACGGCCTGGTCCGGCCCGAAGGGCTGATCCAGCCGTGGCTCCGCCGGCACGTCCACCTTGATCACGAAGATGTCCGCCACGGCGTTCACCGTCGTGGTGTTCGTTGCGCCGTTGTTGTCGCCAGAGCCGACAGGTGGCGGCCCGTCGTACGGGTCATTCGTATCGCTGAATACCCTCGCCACATTCAAGATGTCTTCCATGTTGTTGCCCGGCGGGAATTCGGTAGCCGTCGGATCGGTAGCCGCAGGATCCACCCGCACCAAGATGTAGACGGTGCGCACGTCACCAACGGGCATCGTCCCCAATTCGCACGTAAGCTCGTTCCTGTCCATGGGGTCCTGGCGACAGGTGGCGCCATCGGCCGTCACGAAGTGCACGGTGGCGATAGGGCCGGCAAGTGGCGGCAACGTGTCGGTGATGACCACGTTCTGAGCATCCGACGGTCCGGTGTTGGTGACCACCAGCGTGTACTGGAGCAACTCGCCGGCTGTCACTTCGTTGTCGCGCTGTTCCTTTATGAACTGCTGCAGTTCCTCGTTGTACGCGGTGACGTTGTCGCCCCGGGCGCTCTTGCTGATCCCCAGATCTGCCCAGGCGCTGACGGTGGTCAGGTTGGTGGCGAAGTTGTTGGCGTTGGTCGGGTCGAAGATGTCGGAGTAGACCAGAGCGTCGTTCTCCAGAATGGCCCCCTCAGGCACCCAGGACGGCACATCAGCGGTGATGGTGATCATCGCGCTAGACCCTGGAGCCGGTGCTGGTGCCAGGGTGCCCAGACCGCAGGTCAGCTTGTCCAGCGGCTCACCCGGCGTCCCGGTATCGCAGTCCCCCTGGCTCGTGTCAAAGCCGGTAACCACGATCCACGGCGGCAGCCGGTCCTGGAGCACCACGTTCTCGGCCGTGGAGGGGCCGTAGTTGGTAATGACCAGGGTGTAGGTCAGGCTGCGGCCAGCAGTGACCTGATCCGCGATCAGGGTGACGGTGCCGCCAGGCTGGCCATCCACCTGGACCTCGCCGATCTCGGCCTTGGTGACCTCCAGGTCGGAGACGTCGGTGATCTCGTGCATCACCTCGGCCTGGTTGTTGTCCGGATCGGGGTCGAAGGCATCGCTGACCACGTGGACCACATTGTTGATGTCCTGAGTCTCGGAGGCGGTGACGGAGGCGGTGATGATCCAGCGGCCGGGGTTGGGTGGCCCGTCTGCCGACAGGACCTCCAGCGCATCAAGGAGCGTGCAGTCTATCTCCAGATGCTGGTTGACGTTGGGTACGCCATCCGTTGGATCACCGTCCGTTGGCACGGACGAGCACACCATCCCGCGGTCGCTGATGATGCTCAGCAGGTCGAACTCCAGATCCGACTGCAAGATGTCTTTGATGGCCACGTTGCCGGTGATGGGGTCTCGACCATCAATCCCAGCGTAGCTGGGTCCCAGGTTGTCCACGATGACGGTGTAGGTAAGGATCTCGCCGGCCCGTACCTGGCCATCCGGTTTGCCGAACTTGGTGATCTTCAGGTCGGCCTTTTGCAGCACCAGGTTCTTGCTGTGTGCCACGTTGTTGGACATGTCCGGATCACCCAGCGTTGTCGTGCTGGTCACAATCGCCACGTTCCTGATCGTTGTGTTGGGTGGCGTTTCGGGCCTCACCTGCACCCAGATGTCGAACTCGCGGCTCTCAGTCGGGGTCATGGTGCCGATCTCGCAGCGCAGCGGCGTGCTGACCGTCTGTGCCATCTGGCCACGGATCTCACCCGTCGGGTTGGCTGTGGTGTGGACGTTCACATAGAAGCCGGCCGGATTAGCCAGGATGGCAGCCGCGTCAGCCGGATTCAGGGCCACACTGCCCACGAGCGGACGGGTCGGATCAAAGAGCGGCGTCCCGGAATACAACGTGACCAAAACCGGGCCATTGACACCCGCCACACCCATGTGGATGTGCGCCGCCGTGATGCCGGTGATGTCCGACACCTCAATAGCGTAGATCAACTCGTTGGTGTCGGTGATCAGCACGAAGGTCGCCACGCCCGTGGCCGTCGTGCTGACCGGCGGCACCTCGTTGTCGCCGTTCAGCACGGCCCGGAAGCCCATCAGGTCGTACGGCTGGCTGCAATTGGGAGAATTGGTGTCTATCTCGTACTCCACCTCGTCTGGCAGGACGTCGTAGACCACCACATCCTGCGCATCCGACGGGCCGTTGTTGGTTACCTTGATGTGATACTTCTTCTGCTCGCCGGCGAACACCTTCACCGGCTCGCTGGTCTTCTCGATCTCCACGTCGGCCTGGGTCTCGACCTGGGTCTCCTGTTGGACCTGGTTGGGGTTCGGGTCCTCTTCCTCTGGTTCTAATACTGGGTCTGGAGTCAGGCTGGAAACTGTAGCCGTGTTGGTGATCGGGCCGGCGGGCGTGTTGGCCTTGACCAGGCTCGTGACCACCATGGTGATGACCTTTTCCGGCAGGATGTTACCGAAACCACAGTCTATGATGTTCGCCGGCGTCGTGCGGATGCTGCAGGTCGCGTATGGCTCATTCACCACATTGACGTACAGAGCGATCACCTCGTCAGGCAGCTCGTCGAGCAACACCACATCCTCCGCCGTGGACGGCCCGCCGTTGCTGATGGTGAGGGTATATTCGAGCTGCTCGCCGGCGATCACATAATCAGGCCGATCAACCTTTCGGATCCCCAGATCGGCTTCGGCAGTAACTTCAACGAGAGTGTCGAAGACGATGTTGTTCCGAGTATCTGGATCGAAGGTATCGCTGGTGAGATAGGCGTCGTTGGGCAGGTAATTTGCGAAGCCGGTGTTTGGCTGGTCCACGACGTAGCTCGGGTCAACGTCGGCTCTGATCGTGACCGTGGCGGTATCAGTAGGGGCCAGATTGCCGAGCTGGCAGATCAGCGGTTCGTTGGGGTCACCCGGCGTGCCGACGGTGCATTGCCCGCCGCCGATCACGGTAACCGAACCCTCGACCAGGCCGGCTGGCAGGATATCCACGACCGCGACGTTTTCCGATGTGCTGGGTCCACCGTCGTTCACTACCACGATGGTCCATCGAACCCTCTCGCCGGCTCTCACCGAAAAATCAGCGACTCCGGGATTGGCGTCATCCTCGCCGATCTTGGTTATCTTGAGGTCAGCCACGTCAGTCACCGCGATGAAGTCCGTGGCCCGGTTGTTGGACGTATCCGGGTCGGGCGTGGCGGTTTGCGGGCCGGCCGCTCCATCTGGATCAATACTGAACACGTCAACGACGTTGTCCACGTCCTGGGCGTAGTTGGCCGTAACCCCCACCTGGATGACCCAGCGCCCGTTCCGGGGTGGATCGCCCTGTGGCTCAAGGGACTCGTTTAACGCACACGCGATTACTGTCCCACCGGAAGTGGGGGTCGTCGCACAGGAGTCAGAAGAGCGATATGGGTCAGGGGTGACCCTCAGCAGGGTGAACGCCCCCGACGACAGGATCGTGTCTGTGAGCACCACGTTCCGCGCGTGGGACGGCCCCAGGTTGTCCACGAAGATGGTGTAGGTGAAGGTTTCGCCGGCCTCTACCGAGGTGTCCGGCTTGCTCACCTTGGCGATCTCCAGGTCCGCGCTGTCCTGGAGGATCGTCTCCAGGATAATGGTGTTGTTCCTGAGGTCGCCATCCGCCGTCAGGGAATCTACCTCGGCTGTGTTCACCAGGGCCAGGGTGCCGTTGGCCAGGGCGTCCGAATCCACGTCCACCTCGATATCGAAGCTCACGCTCTCTCCGCCGAGCATGTCGCCCATGTCGCAGAAGAGCTGGTCCTCACCACCGGGGCCGCTGCCGGCGCTAAACGTGCAACCCTGTGGGAGATCTGGGTCCGCATAAATGGGAAGAGTATCCTTAATGTAGTCCACCTCAGATGGAAGCGTATCCGTCACCACGACGTCCAACGCGCGGCCGGAGCCATAGTTGGTGACATTGATGTGATAAACAAGTGGGTCGCCTGCGATGGCCGGGTCGGGCGTCGCCGTCTTGGTGATCTCGAGGTCAATCTCCGGTATCAACTGGACGTTGTCTATCAGCAGGCCAGAATCATCGTTGGCGTCGCCCTGATCTGCAACCATGAACTCCAGGGTGTAACTGCCCGGGTCGTTGATGATCATCCTGAAGGTCTGGAAACTGTTCCGGCCATATCCAAAATAGCTGTTGTCCGTAGCCCCCCCCGGCGAATCCACCGTGTACTGGATGTTGTCCATCCCCCCCACATCCGGGAAGGGTGACACACCGCCAGTGGGGCGGCTTCCCGACAGGATGATAACGCTGTTGAGCCTCACCCGGAAGAAGTCATCAAAAATACCCTGTCCAGTGGGTTCTTCGGCGGTCAGGAAACTCCAATCGAAGCTCAACGTGGCCGGCACATCGCTGGCGGTCGGGTTGAGGACCGTAGTAAGGTACGAGGTGTCGAAGTCCTGAGTGGCCAAGCCATCAAGATCAATGTTACCCTGAGCGCCCCCGATGACACCATGGCCCGTGCTCAGCAGCGCGAAGTAGTCGCCCTCGGTGGGTACGGGACGCCCTGTGTCTCCGATGGACGTAGTCCAGTCGGACACCTCAAGAACCTCCACGTTGTCCGCGCTACCCCCCGTGGTCCAGTCGGGGGCGAGAGCGCCGCTCTCGAATCCTCCATTCGGCACCCCCGCCAAGAGCAGTGATGGGGATTGGAGGTTGGAGGCTTGCCCTGAGCCTGGTCGCAGGGTTGGAGGTTGGAGGTTGAGGGCCTGCCCCGAGCCTGGTTGGAGGCTTGGTTGGCTGTCGGCGGCCGTGGGCGGGGCCGCGGCATCGGCCGACATGCTGCTGCGGGGAATGACCAGCGCCAGGCCGAACAATGCCAGGCCGGCCGCGAGGACCAGCAGCAGCCACAGGACCGGCTTGTGTCGCTGCAGATGAATTGCAGTGGAACGAGACGATGTGTTAGTAGGATGAATATCCATTATTAACCTCCTGATTTGGGATGGAATGTGGACTTCGGAGCATCCAATCCGAAATCCGTAATGCGCAGTCCTAGTGGAGCACCGGCAAGTAGATCCGGTATGGGTATCTTCCTGTTGGCGTCGTCGTGCCGGGGATACTCAGGCCCGACGTATCGCCAAAGGAAGCCGCCGGGTCGAGCGAGAATCGGACCGCTCCCTGCGTTTCGCCGGGCGAGCTGTCCACATCCAGTAGCATGAATGCAATTGGCCCATCCGACAGCCAGGTCAAAGACGGGGAGATGTCACCAATGAAGATGTCCACCTCACCGGTGGTGTCGTCCCCATCAAAGGTGACCGAATAGGTAAAGTCGCTCGGCAGGTTGAATACCACCGCGTCGGGGACGCCGTTCCCGTCCCGGTCGGTGGGATCCAGAGCCAGCCAGGTCTCATCGTAATCCAGCGAGAAGGCCAGACTGGTGATGCTGTGGCCGTTGGCGGCGAAGGTCACCGGCACAATCGCCTGGCCAGCCACAGCCTGTACCTCCTCGGGCATGGTCAGGGCAGGCCCTTCGACGCTGCTCAGGGCAGGCCCCGTCACTGAGTTGAGACCACCGCCCATGCTGGCTGCGCTAGTGTCCCTGAACATGATCAGAACCGTGGACGGAACGTCTCCCGCATCCACTTTACTATCCTTGTTCGCGTCGCAGCCCGACGTGCCCTGGAAGGTCGGATCGAAGATGTCCTGCACGATGGACCAGATGTCGGCCAGGCTCACTGTATCGTCGCCGTTGCAGTCCCCCAACCGTGGTGCCCGATAGACCGTCGTCTCCTCGATGCTCGTGTTGTTGGATAGATCGGGGTCGGGCCGGGCACCATTCACCTGGGCAGTGTTGCGTAACACCGTGCCGGCGGGCGTGGTCAGGGGGACGTTCACCACGATGGTCACCGTGGCGCTACCGCCACTAGCCATGGTGCCCAGGTTGCAGGTGACCGTGCCGCCTGCTTCGTTGCAGCTCCCCTGGCTGGGCGTGGCTGAGACGAAGGTCACCTGGGGCGGCAGGGTGTCGGTCAGCGTCACATCGGTGGATTCCGGGCCGTGATTGGTCACGTTGATGACGTAGGTCAGATCGTCGCCGACATTCACCGGGTCGGGCGAGTCCGTCTTCGTCACCGACAGATCGGTCGGGTTGTCGCTGACATTGTGCGATACGGCGCCCGTGCTGTTGCTGAAGTTGCCGTCCACGTTGTTGTACTCGGCCGTGAGGGGATGCGCACCGATGGAGCTGAAGGAAGTGGTGCACGACGCCGAGCCGGATGTCAGCGCCACAGACGAGCAGCCGCTGATGGCCGTTCCGCCATCCTCGAAGGTGACGCTGCCCGTGGGCGTACCCCCGCCCGGCGAATTCGCAGTCACGTTGGCGGTGATGGTGACGTCCTGGCCAGGCAGGGATGGGTTGGGGGAACTGGTGACGGTGGTGGTAGTATTGGCTGGGTTCACTGTGTGGGATTCAGTGTCCGAACTACCACCGAAGTTGGCGTCGCCAGCATAGGTAGCGGTGAGCGTCTTGTTTCCGGCCGTGGTGGGGGTCAGGGTACAGGTGCCCGCCGCCACCGTTCCCGTGCAACTGGCTGTGTCGCCGCTGACCGTCACCGTCACGTTGCCAGTGGGGGTGCTGCCAGTCACGGTGAAGTTCACCACCACAGGCTGCCCCACCACCGATGGTTCGGGCGTATGCGAGGTTATCTCGGTGGTGGTGGCGCCCCCACCCACGACGTGGTTCAATACTGACGACTCGCTGCCGGCGAAAGTGGCATCACCGCCATAGATGGCCTTGACGGGGTGCGTGCCAACAGCGAGCGCGGACGTGCTGAAGTTTGCCACACCTGCGACCAGCGATGCCGTGCCGAGCGTTGTCGCGCTCTCCTTGAAGGTGACCTCACCAGTGGGCGTCCCGCCAGCCCCTGTCACCGTAGCCTGGAAGGTGACGGTCTGGCCATAGGCCGATGGATTGGGGGAGCTGGTCAGCGTCGTCGTGGTGCCGACTGCACTCACCGTGTGGTACAGCCGAGATGAAGTGCTCGGGCTGATGTTTGGGGTACCGTTGTAAACGGCCTTGATCACGTGCCGGCCGGCAGAGAGGGACGACGTGTTGTAGGTCGCCTGACCCGCTCCGTCCAGCGTCACTGTAGCGAGCTCATTCAAGCCATCATAGAAGGTGACGTCGCCATCGGTGACAGGGTCCCCCGACAGAGTCTTCGATACCGTGGCCGTGAAGGTGACGGAGTCGCCAACCGCCGATGAGGACGGACCAGTGAGAGTCGTCGTGGTGGCGGGCTTGTTCACCGTCTGGACGAATGTACTCGATGTGCTGCTGTTGAGATTGGCATCACCGCTATACTCGGCAGTGATGTTGTGCGAGCCAGCGGATAGGTCATTCTTGGTGCAAGTCGCGGCGGAAGCCAGTGCAACAGACTCGCACCCAGGGATCGCCGTTCCCCCATCCTTGAACGCGACCGTCCCGGTCGGTGTTCCCGATCCCGTTCCAGCCGCTTCCACCGTGGCGGTAAAGGTGACGTCCTGGCCATAGTCCGATGGGTTGGCAGAAGATTCGAGGGTTGTCTCGCTCTCGGACTTGTTCACCGTGTGGGTTATTGCACTCGCGGTGCTGGTCTCGAAATTGGTATCACCGTTGTACTCGGCTGTGATATCATGCTCGCCGATGGGGAGATCGGACGTGGTGCAAGTTGCCGCTGAACCCAGTGAAACGTTTTCGCACCCGGAGATCACCGTTCCATTATACTTGAAGGTGACGTCGCCTGTCGGCATCTTTGAGCCTTGTGGGTCCGCACTCACAGAGGCGGTGAACCGGACCTCCTGGCCATAGTCCGATTCGTCCAGGGGAGACGTCAGCTCTGTCTTGGTGTTGGCTTTGTTCACCGTGTGGTTCTTTGTACCACTAGCGCTGTCGAAGTTGTCATCTCCCTGGTACTCGGCAGTGACCGTAAAACTGCCGACATCGTGTGACTCCGTGGGGGTGAAGCTCGCCTTGCCGCCGGACAACGTCGCTTCGTGGTCGTCCCCCCACCCTTTGAACACGACCTTTCCGGTGGGTCCGGTGGGTGTCCCCGCTAATGTTGCCGCCACCTCGGCCTCGAAGGTGACTGACGACTCACGACCGTAGTCCGATGAATCTGGCCCGGTAACCGACACCGTGGGGGTGGCCTTATTCACCGTCAGGGTCTCTGTGTTTGACTCGGCTGCATCGTAATTACCATCCTCGTAGAAGGCTTTGATCTCATGCGAGCCGGCAGCGAGCGAGGACGTGGTGACGGTCGCCTCGCCATCTGCGTCCAGCGCGTCTATGCCGATCTCCGTGCTAGTGCCCTTAAATGTGTCCCAGAAGGAGACAGTGCCCCTGGCAGTGGTGGGAACGGCCGTCGCCGTGCAGGTGACGTTATCACCATACGTAGAGGTATCTGGGCAAGATAGAGTAAAACTCGTGAGGGCGGCGGTGAGGCCCGGGGGAGGAGGCATCATGGCGGGCGCGGCGGTCACGACCGCCGGGCCGGAACTCAGCAGCAGGAGCAGGCCAGCAAACGCGGCCAGCGCGACGAAAGCAGCCAGCGCGGGGCGCGCGGCCGCAAGGCACAAATGTACAGTCTGTTCGCAAAATCGCTTTAGAGACATGGGGGTTCCTCCTTGCAGCAGTTTTAGCCTGGTGATGAATCACCAGGTTGAGAATAATGTATGTCTAGTTGGATGGGCATCGTTGTGTGGTCCCTTCCAGCACCGCCAGCCGCGCTTCCAGATCGGCGTTCTGTTGTTGAAGCGCGGCGATCTGGGCCGCTTGCTCCTGCACGAGCTGGTAGAGTCCCTGAATGGCAGCCAGGGCCACGCCGTCGGCGTCGAGGATATTGATGTAGTCCTCACCTTCACCACCTAAGCCATCTGTCAGAGCATTGAAGTCCTCTGCCATTGGGCCGATGTGGCGGACAGCGGCATCTTGTGACTTGTAGTTCCAGGTGGTGATGGGAACTTCGGCCAGGCGGGCCACAAGTTCCTGAACGTCTACCGGGGCGAAGTTCTCCTTGCGCTCCCGATCACTGACCGCGTTCCAGGAACTGCCGCCAACGGAGAGGTACATCCCGCTTGTGAGGCCAGCGTTAGTGTAGAAGTACACACCGCCGGTGGCGCGGGCAACCCAGCAGTTGTTGTTGTTGCAGGCCACGTCAGCATCAGTTGAGTCCCCCCAGACAAAGCACCCATCATTGTTGGCCTTGGCCTGCCGGCCGGCGGCAAAGCTGTAATCGCCGGCCGCGGAGTTTTCGTTACCTCCGGGGACGGTGGCGCGTTTGCCGCTGGCGGTGTTGGCGATGCCCCCGCCGACCGTGGCGTGCTCGTTGCCGGCGATGTTGGCGATGCCCCCGCCGACGGTGGCGAAGTTGGCGTTCCCGGCCACGTTCCCAGCCACGTTGTTCGCGCCCCCGCCGACGGTGGCGGCGAAACCCAGAGCAGCGTTGGCTTCACCTCCGCCGATGGTGGCGGCGAAGCCCAGAGCACTGTTGCCTTCACCCCCGCCGACCGTGGCGAAGTCCGCGGTGACCCCGTTGGTGGCACCGGCCTGGCCGCCGCCGCCGATGGTGGCGCCTGCCACACCGCCAACGACGCTGTTGCCGCCGTAGCCGCCGATCAGGTTGGGGGTGCTGGTGGTGGGCTCAATCCGCAGCGCCCCCTGGTTATTCACCCGCACCTCCAGGGCCACGTCGTCCGTGGTGCCCATGAAGTTGGTTTCGGGAGTTATGTTGGGATTGCCGTAGATACTCCAGTTGTCGCTGGTCCAGGTGCCGGCTTGGCTCCACTTGCTGGCAACGAGCATGATGTCCACGACGTTTATGACATTATCGCGATTCAGGTCGCAGGCGGGCAGGTAGCTGTCGCCGGGGACACAGCCCCCGCTCCCGCTCCCTGACGCCAGCGGCCCTTCAACAGGCTCAGGACGTGGCCCCTGGGCACCTGTGGCCACGCCTGAAACGAGAAGCAGCGCCAGGCCGAGAGCGATTCCAACAAGAGTCAAGGCTTTCATCGGTCTTACGGTCTTACCGCGTCGCGGTATGCGTTGCGTAAACGAGTAAAGGCCAACTTCCACTCGCCATTGTTGTAATGCACCACGGCGGTATCGTATTCCTCCGGGGCCTTGTGGACGTCCTGCCCAGCTACGGAGTGCATCTCAATGGCACTCCGCACGATGTCCATGACCAGCTCCAGAAGACCGCAGCCGGCTATGACCTCAGGGGCGTACGGATCTGTCGCCTGAAGCGTTTCAAGCTCTGTTGAGATGCAGACTTGTCTCGGCAGGGCGAAAAGCGCGATGGGGGAGTCCTCTGGTGAGCCGATGTTGTCCTCGATGCGCTGCCGCAGGTTGAGGTTCCGGAAGTTGAAGAGGAACTTGTCCATTGTGTTGAACCTGGTCGTGAGACCCTTATCGTGCTCAGCGAGGTCGGCATGGATGATCCTCAAGTTTCTGCGCCCGGTCTCTTGTTCTGCGTCATCAATCCACGCGATGCAGAAACTGAAGCCTTCGAATACAGCGTTAGTTGCGAGGGCGATTCCCTTGAGAACCCCCCAAGCAATACAGCCAGGCGCGCTTGTCGCATAGCACCCAAACAAAGCAGGCACGACGACAAGCGTCGCTTCACACCCGACGATCTCTCCAATGAAGTCAGCTACGTCGCCTATGACTTTCAATGTGAAAAGGTCGAGCATGGTCGGGTTGGGATACCGCTCTGTTGGACATCCCACAGATGTAGGGTAGCCAGGTTCGTCGAGGTGCCCTGATGCATCGTTAATCTGGTCGTGGTTCTTGTGCGTGATACCGGGCGGAGGGGTGGTCACAGGAGTGGGAGTGGGGATGGTCGTAAAAGAGCTCAGCGACGGCTGGCCCTGCTCCTCACCAGGTCCCTTTCCTGGGGTGGGCGTGGGTACGATCATAAAGGAGCCCAGCGACGGCTGGCCCTGTCCCTCGCCAGGTTCCTTTCCTGGGGGGAGAACCAGAGACTTCAGAATTATGACATTCCGCTTGAAAGACTCATAGTCGTCACCAAACGCCTCACGGGCCATATCAAGCTCTTCATGCGTGAGCTGTTGGATCAACTGCCGGCCTGGCAGCAGGGGAAGCTCCTGGCCGCTTACCTGCGCATAGTGTTGGGCATAGGGATAGAGCTCCTGGAGTGTGTCCCGCAAGTCGAGGAGAGCGCGGCGGAAATCCTCCGCCGCATCGGGATCTGGACGGCTCTCAGAGCCCTGCCCGTTGACCCATCCAGGGAGATCACCCCAATCCACCGCGGTCGTGGGAGTTGGGATTGGCGTCTCTGTTGGCGCCCCCTGGTCGGCAGAGGTAGCCATTGGCATCACTGGAGTAAGAACCAGTACCATGACGAGAAATACAACACCCAGCTTGCTCATATTGCTCATCTTGCATCCTCCTTCGTTTTACACTCACCGCCCTGTCATTGCGAGCCGAAGGCGAAGCAATCCCCACCCCGCGAATTGGAGATTGCGGCAATCCAAGGGATTGCTTCGGCACAAAAGCCGCGCCTAGCAATGACATAATGACACGATGAAGTTTCTGCCCTTTAGAATGGCGGGGCACGCCATGGCCGACTCGCAATGACGTGATGAGGTACTACGGTCTCAGCGCGTCGCGGTATGCGTTGCGAAAACGAGTATAGGCCAACTTCCATTCGCCATTGTTGTAATGCACCACGCCCGCATCGAACTCCCGCTCGGCGTCGTGGACGCTCTCACCAGCCACGAGGGTCATTTCGATGGCTTTCTGTACGGTGTCGCGGACCAGCTCCAACAGACCGCAGCCGGCTATGACCTCAGGGGCATACGGATCTGTGGCCTGGAGCGTTTCAAGCTCTGTTGAGATGCAGACGTCTCTCGGCAGGGCCAGGAGCGCGTGTGGTTCATCATCTGGTGAGGCCAGGTTGGCCTCGATGTTCAGCCGCAGGTTAAGGTTGCGGAAGTTGAACAGGAATTTGTCGGTCGTATTGAACCTGGTATGCAGGTTCCCGTCGTGCTCAGCCAGGTCCGCGTGTATGATCTTCGTATCCTCGAAAACGGCCTGGATGCGAGCGGAGGCCACGTTACCGTTGCAAAAGTCAAATCCGTCATGTACCTCTTGAACGGCTAACTTGATGCCGTCGAGAACCGATTTTATTGCACACTGGATTGGGTCCTGCAAGTTTAAGCCCGAGACGATAGTTTTCTCCTTACACATCACCTCCAAAATGATTCCTCCCGCCTCCATCGCATCGAGAGTTATCATCAGGCCGAACATGACCTCTACCGGGTATCCCTGTTCAGGGCAGCTTATATCGGTAGGCCATCCAGGTGGGAATAGGTCCCCCGCTTCCTCGTTTATTTGTTCGTGGTTCTTGTGCGTAATAGCCGGCGCGATGGGGGTACTCACAGGGGTGGGAGTGGGGATGCTCGTGAAGGAACTCAGTGATGGGCCGGGTCCCTGACCCTTCTCACCGGGTCCCTCAGGGGTGGGGCTGGAGGGGATGGCCGGGAGTTGATCCTTCTCACTGGTTCCCTTTCCTGGGGTGAGAACGAGAGCCTTTACATACTCGACACTAGCCTTGAGGACCCGGAAGTCCGTGTCGGAGGCTTCGAACGAACTCTGGATCATATAAAGCTCTTCGCCCGTGAGCTGTTGAATCTCTCCCCGCGCTTCCTCCAGGGAAGAGTGGGCATGGCTCAATTGCCCAGGGAGACGGGGTGCCTTGGCACTCAGCTCATCAAGCTCGTCCACGAGATCCAGGAGTTCGCGGCGGAAACCCTCCATTTCCTGGGGATCAGGAACGTCGCTGTACCCCAGCCTGTCGAGTATCCCCGGGATGGGAGTTGGGGTGACGGTGGCCATGATCGGGGTGGGGGTCGCTGTGGCCACGATGGGGATGGGGGTCTCTCTTACCGGGCCAGGATTGGCGGAGGTGGCCATGGGAATCACCATGGCCAGAACCGTCACGATCACGACAAGTGTGAATAATAAAGAGCGATACTCTCTCATCTTGTATCCTCCTTGGCGTGTCTCTCGCACGCCGATAATGACAGCCTGAGAGGAACCAGGCCATGCTCTAGAGTTGGTGCGCTGCGCTGTAGCTGCGGAAAACAAAAAGGCTGCCAAGGGAACACCCTTCGGCAGCCTGACTGTCTGCAAGCTGGATACGCCTTGGATGGGGCGCTCGGAATCACATCCAGAGACATCCATGACAACTAGCAGACGCTCGACTTTGCGCCTCCCATCTCACGATGGGGTTGCCTTTTCGAGATATTCTGATGGGGACTATTCAGTTTGTCTCTGCAATCCTGGTGAAGATAGATACAGAAATGAGGCATGGTTCGGCTGAAGTCACGATGAAGCCTTGAGGCTGGCACTGCGTATGGTTGTTGGTCAGAGGTACGAAACCGCCGCCGCCTTTCAGGGCATACACCTGGTCTACCACCGCTTGCTCCCTTTCGAGGCGCATCACTTATAATATAATAATGCAAAAAGGGCGTTTTAGATACGGTCTGGAAGCACCAATTTTGCGAATTTCTGAATATTTTAAGAAATTATGTCTAGTGGACGCCGAAGTGGTCGGTTTCGATTATACTGCAGGAGCTTTTACCCCAACTAAACATACCTGCCGGATGAACACGAAAAAGCCACCAGGTGATTCTGGTGGCTTTTCCGTGCTACGATTGACCAGCCCGGCAGAGACTGAATGGCGAACACGATGGCTGGATGGTGACGCCCGAAATGGGCCAGGCCATCCAGGACACCAATGAACCTACGGCTCTGGATGGATCTGCACAAAGGCGCTGTCCTGAACCTGGAAGATGTAGATGCTCTGCTCCTGGAGGTCGCCATCCTGATCATAGGAGATGTGACCCATTAGAGCATCAAAGTCCAACTGGCGGATGGCCTGAGCCACTTTGGAGGCGTCAAAGCTATTGGCCTTTTTGATTCCCTCTGCCAAGACCTGCATGGCACTATAGCCGTTGATGCTGTAGGTCTCGGGGTTGCGGTAGTCCACCTCCTGATACTCTTTGATCCACTGTTTGTCCACGACGGCCTCTGGACTGGGCGCGAAGGCGCTGACGTAGATCCCCTCCGCTGCCCCATCCGCATCGTCAATGGTGGCCGACAGAAAAGCCCCGTCACTGGCCAGGAAGGGGACGGTGATGCCAGCCTCGACCAGCTCGGCCCGCAGGAACGGGGCCTCGATCTCGTAGCCACCATAGAAGATGGCATCAGGGTTGACCTCTGCTATCCGCTGGACTTCTTCTGTGAAAATGGACTGCTCGACCCCAACCTGGATTTCGACGGGCACCTGAGCTCCCAGGCTGCGAAGGTCCTCCGCGATGAGGGCGCCAAGCCCCTGACCGTACGGGTCGTCGTTGTAGACCACAGCGACACTTCGGGCTCCCAGGGTATTGACCAGGAACTCGGCATCCACGCGGGCCTGGGTGATGTCATTGGCATTGACACGGAAGAAGTTGCGGTAGCCACGCCGGGTGATAGAGACCTCACTGGCCGTAGGGGTGATGATCACAATGGGCAAGTCCTTGTAGACCTCCATGGCCGCCAGGGTCTGGCCGCTGTTATAATGGCCTATCGTCCCGATTATCTTATCCCCTCGCTCGATCGCCTCTTTGATCTGCTCAGCGACTGCCACGGCCACGTCGGAATCGGCCTCGTCGTCTACCCCAACCACCTTGACCTGATAGCCCAGGAGGCCGCCAGCCTCGTTGAGCTGCTCGGCCATCAGCTTGGCCCCGCCCAACACCGTCTGCCCCCCGTTGGCCATGAAGCCCGACAGCGGCGCCGCCACGTAGACGATTACCTCGCCCTTGGGCGCTGCGGGTGCGCAGGCAGCAAGCAGCAAGCAGCAGGCAACAAGCGATACGGATATTAGATATTGGGTATTGGATATTTCACGTTTTACGTTTGACGCTTTACTCTCTATCTTCATGTCCGCTTAATCCTTAGGAGTCGTCCAAGAATAACTTCGGAGTTTGGCCCCTGTTTTTCCCTTCAAAAGTACGAAGTTATTCTTGGACAGGTCCTTAAGTCCGTTGTTCCGTTCAATCCTTCAGTCCGCTGTAAACTTCGTCCATGGCCTCGGCAATGTCCTGCAAGGCCTTCACTTGCTCGGCGATGTCCTCCCGCAGCCGTCGAGCGCGGCTGGAATCCACATCCTTGGCCCCGATGAGCTGGAGTTGAGCGTAGACCGTGCCCATTGCCGACAGGGTGTTCTCCAGTTGAAACTCGGCCTTCTCCATGGTATTCTGCAGGCGCTGCAAGTTGTCCCAGTGAGTCCTCTTGCTGCGAATGGCCTCTTGCATCTGCTGGCGCACGGTCTCATCGCTCTCCAGCTTCAGACGAGCCTCGTAGTCCCGGAGGGCCGACTGTACCGAGCGCGTGTCCTGCTTGATGATCTCATCGTTCTCGTAGGCATCCAGCCGCTTGGCCAGGCCAAAGACGTTGGACACCCACTCCGTGATGCGGCGGGCGTCCTCCTGCAAGTGCTCCCGCAACACCCCCTGGCGGCTTTGCCGGATGACGCCCTCAATGCGCTCGCGGTACTCCAGCGCCCTTTCCACCTTATCACGATATTTCGAGCTGCGCAGCTCCCTGGCATTGAACTCCCCTCGCAGCATGTCGGACACGACCTTCTGGACCAGAGCCGGGTCGCTAACACTGGTGTAGATGATCAGCGCCTCGGCCACCACGCCGATGATGAGCCAATACCACCACTGCCACCACGGGAAGGGTTTGGGGAAGAGAAAGACAAGAATGATCGTGACGGCAATGGTGAGCGCGCTCTCCAGCCGAAAGATAGCATGGGAAAGCATAGCCCGCCACGCCTGTCGCTCCAATTCTGTTCTAAAGAGACCTTTGGCCATGAAACCTCACATGATGCGTGAAACGTAAAACGTAATGCGTAAGACGTAATTACGTTTCAAGTTCTACGTTTCACTTTCTAAAAGTACGTTGACAATATCTTGTACAATTGCCGAATGCTCTCCGGGTCGCCGGTCCGCACCTGACCGTCGGTGGCCTCAGCCAGGGCCTCCAGGGCGCCGTAGTCAGCGTCGTCGCCGTAGGCGATGCAGAAGACGACGATGGGCACACCGCTGGCGTTTCCCGCCCGCATTTTCTGCGTTAACTCACGCGAGCTGATGCTGGAATTGTTCTCGCGTCCGTCGGTCATGGCTACGATGGCGTTGATGCGCTCGCTGTCGTTCAACTCCTGCAAGCGGACGTAGGCGGTGTTGATGGCGTCCAGCAGAGCCGTGTCGCCACTGGCCTCAAGCTGCTCAATGGCCGCCGTGAGGTCAGCCCTGTTCTGACTCAGCTCGTTTAGGGGGATGATGTTGTTCACCTGGCTGGAGAACTCCACCAGCCCCACCCGCTCCATGTCGCCCTTGATCTGATCCAGGAAGATGCGCAACGCCTCCTGAGCGTTGTCCAACTTCTCACCTCTCATGCTGCCGGAGGTATCCACAACCAGATACACGTTGGTGTGGCGCTTGGTGTACCACCAGGCGTCCTTGACCACCTCCACCACCGCCGGGCTAGGCACCTGCAGTGTCGTCTGGGGTTCGGCGGGATTCACGCCGTTCTCCGGCTTGATGGGCGAGGCCGGGTCGTCCAGGGGGATGGAGAGATCGGCCGGGCGGTAGCCGTAGGAGAGGATTAGCATCTGGGCCTCTTGGGATGTGACGTAATCACGGAAGTGCCCGAAGACCAAGCGCTGCTCATCGGTGAGCGATGGCGTCTCCAAAAGCGCCAGGGGGTGATCCTCCCACAAGGAGCCCTCGACAGGGTAGATAGCCACCAGACGGCCAGGGGCGTTGGCCTGGCTGTTGAAATAGATGACCAACTGCTCCTGACAGACAAAGGCATCTAAATATGCCGGCCCCTTTTCCAAGATTTGCTGGACGACGGCCCACTCTCCCTCGCCATAGTAGCGCACCGTTTTCTCGATGGCCGCGACGTAGTCCAGGATGGCCTGATGCTGAGTATCCTCGATGGTCAGGCCCCTCGTCTTCCCGGCGCCAGCGTAGAACTCCGCCAGGGTTGCCAGGAGACCGCTGGCCGAAGTGGTTGAGGGGTGACTCCACTTGAAGCTGGGATCGCTCTGGGCTTTGGACAGGATGTCCTCCCAGCCGATGTCGCTCTCAGGGTAGCCGAAGGAGCGCGCCACGTCCTCCCACATAGCGATCACCACCGGGCTCACGGCATAGCGAACGGTCTCGCCCACCAGGGGCGACTCCCCTCCGGTCTGCTCCATCCAGCCCCGGTCGAGCTGATCCAGCCAGATAGACACATCGGGGCTGATGGCCTGGAAATCTCCGTCCAGGGCCCCCTCGATCATCGCCTCGGGCTCCAGCTCGACGGTCCACACCGTCATGCTCTCCCCTTGGTCTGTCTTGAGCTTCTGAGCGTTGAACCCCCGCACCAGTTCCTCGAACAGGGCTTGCTTCTCAGGAGAATAGGCCACCGTCAGCGTCGCGCCACTGGAGGGCGTCGCGGAGGGGAGAAGCTGCTCAGAAGAGGGGAGCAAATTGGTCACGGCCCTGTAGAGCATGGCGCAGCTCGCACAGATGACGAGCAAGATGACGAACGCCACCAACAGAATGACCCATATCGTACTACGGGAGTCTCGTTTGCGTTCCACAGTCCCTCCTCCCCTATCTCTGGGCCACGTTGAGATCGAACCAGCGCAGCAGAGCCATCAGCACGTCGCGATCGGGCGAGCGCATGGCGGTGGCCCGGGGCACGATGGTCATGGCCCCCTGCTCCTGCCAGCGGACGAAGAGGCTGTCCTGGCCCGTGACGGGCACCTCCGGGTTGGCCGGGCGCAGGCCCCGCTCGACGGCCAACTGCTGCACCTCAGGCGTCAGCAGGTACTTCTCGAATTCCAGCGCCGCGTTCTTCTCCAAAGCGGTGGTCTCCGGACCCATCCAGACGGTGAAGGGAAAGTCGAACCAGGTGAGGTACAGGGGATAGACGATGACCAGCGGGTCCTCCCAGCGGGTCTGGATGCCGGCCATGTTGGCCAGGAGGTCGCTTTCCAGGAGCTGGCCTCCATCGCCCATGGAGTAGCCGAACAGGGCCAGGTTTTCCACGGAGTAGGACCCCAGGCTGGAGAAGTCGGTCACGGCGCCCATCAACTCTCCCAACCACGCCTGGAACTCAGGGTCCGTCACGTCAGCGGTGCTGATGTTGGTCTTCTGGTAATATTCACCGGCAGCAGCAACCATGGCCGCCAGCCCGCCCACGTTCTTGCGGGGATTGGGCACCACCAGCTTGAAGTAGCCCCAGCCCGCCTCGCCGCCCAGTTCGGGCCAGCCACCTTTGGCTGTGGCCGCGTCGTGGATGGCCTGCCAGTCTATCTCGCCATACTTGTCGCGCAGCACGTCGGCGCGGCTGGAGTAGATGCCCCACGAGAAAAGGGAGACCGCGATGGGACGCGCTCGGTACTCCCCGTCGGTGAGGAACACATCGCGCCCCAGCTTCTCTTTGTAGGCGGCGTTGACCAGCTCCACCAGATAGCGGCTGTCGGGAATCCAGGCAGTGGGCAGCGGATCCATCTCCTCCCGCTCGTAGCGGCCCATGGCCGTCAGGCCGTCCATGGGAATCACGCTCACCTTGATGGGCTGGCCCTCCAGCTTATGATTCTCCTGGTTGAACTGCTTGGCCGCCTCCCGCACCCACGGTTCCACTGGCAGAGCGCAGACGATGCGTACCTCCAGCGTCTCTGTGCTTGGGGCTGTTACCACGCCCTCTTGTTGGCCCAGCCAGCGTACAACGAAGGAGCCAGCGACGATGAGAACCGCCGCCAACACGACAACGAAAAACACAATCCGGGTTCGACTCATTTATCCTCCAGTCAAATCAGCAAAAAGCACTTCCAGGGCCATAGAACTTCGTCAGGCCTTTGGTATGGATAACGATGTTGCTCGTCCTCACTTTCATCTGCTCAACTTCCAATTATCGGCATTGCGCCTAACGTTCTTGGTACAAACGAAGTGCGAGCGTAGCGAGCATTTGGGCGATAGCGGTTCTATGCCATGTTAGGCACACCCTCCGACTTGTCTACTCGGATGGCCAAGGCCGAAGTTTCTCTAGCTCCACGACCTCTTCTGGCATAAGTTCTTCGCAGGGATGATCAGGACAGACCTTACCGATGACAGCGCGCAGTGTGGAGTTCATATCTGCCACCTCAAAGAAAGATCGTCCCTGGCACACGAGCGTGATCGGGCCGTTAAACTCTCGCGGCGATAAATCGACAAAAAGTGGGGTCACCAACCCTCCCCGAGCCCACACAGCGGATGACTCCCACCAGAGCCATGGCGAAGTCTTGGATCGGTTCGAACACAAGGCCACCAAAGCTTCTGCGTGAAGAAGCTGCTCCTCAAGCATGACTTTGAGCCAACTCGCTCCTGGTTCAATGTCGCGCTCGGCCACAAATACTGAAACCCCTGGAACTAAGCGTTTTTTGAGGATCTTCGCCATGTAAGTGGCAAGCTCGCATTCTGAAGTATCGTACGATATAAACACATATTTAGCGACCAGAGGAAACTCCTGACGGACTGCAGTAATGATACGCTCGGCAGTTTCTTCATCACCTGCCCGAACGTGGATGTATGCTTCAACCTTGGCCAGCCAGTATCTGAAGTAGCAGCGAGGACCTCGCTCAAGCCATCCGTTGAAAGAAATGGACTCCGTTTTCTTCTGCTGGTAGGCCTGGCCAACTTCGGCAAGAGAATCAGCCTCGTGCTCGTTGCCAGAAGCATCATGCCACAACGCATGGACGGCGCCTATAGCCTGCATGCCTTTTGGCAGCGACCGGGCCGCGCCTCCCCAAACTGTATCGAAGATCCGAAGGAGAGCTTCCCAGCTAACAGGTTCGACAGCCCTCCCCTTGTAGCTGCGCGTAATAATATCCTTTGCCATTCCTTAGAAGACCTCCAAAAGCATCCCCTGTTCCATTCCCCACTTTTGCCTGGATCTGGCGATCCAGTGTGAGCGAAGTTGGATCTACGTCAGAGCCTAACCTCTCGATCGCGCAGGACGAAATAGGCTATGATGCCCAGCGGCCCGGTAGCCGAAATGAGCAGCACCCAGAGGCATCCTGTCTTGCCCCTGGCCTCCGCGTCTCGATAAACCCAGAACATGGCCACCAGGGTCAGGATGAAGATGGCGAGAAAACAAAGGCCGCCGAGACACGAGCCGAAAAGGTCGAATGCGTTGCCATTATACATGTTGTCACACCTCCAAAGTTGGATGGCGATTGAAATCGCGCCTGTCGGAGGCCACAGCCGCGCACTCCGTGCCGGGCGACCACCTACGTGGTCGCGGAAACCGTCCACGCAGGCTTCGTCGTGAGCTCAGCCGAACGGTGGACGACCGGCGCATCTGCGCCCTCCAGAGGCGGTTTCAACCGCTGCTCTTAGCGAACCTTCACCGCCGTGCCGCTGGCAGAGACCATGAGCATCCCCTCGCGGATGACCTCGTAGTCAATGTCTACCCCAACGACGGCGTTGGCCCCTTTCGACGCAGCCTCAGTGGTCATCTCCTGCAAGGCGATTTCGCGAGCCTTCTGCACCTCTTCCTCGTACTCCCGCGAGCGCCCGCCGACGATGTCGGTGAAAGTGGCCAGGATATCGCGGCCGATGTGCGCGCCCAGGATCGCCTCGCCGGTGACTATCCCCAGGTATTCTTCGATGGGATGACCTTCGATCCCAGGTGTAGTGGTAACGATCATTGCTTGCTCCTTCCAGGGGAGCAGAGGAGCAACAGCAATGTCTGGCTCCTCTGCTCCCCCGTTTCCCTTCTGGCTCCTCTTGCTACTCGATCCCCAAACGCTGCTTGCGCTCGGCGAGCTGCTGATCAATGGCGTTCCGCTCCAGGATCTCATCCATCTGAGCGTCCAGACTGGTAGCCAGCATCTCGGTCTTGGCAGTCGCCTTGTCCAGCCGGGCCCGGATAGATTCGGCGATGCGAGCCACGTCTGTGTCCCCCGACCCTGCCAGGTCATCGAGCGAGCTAATGGCCTCGGCCGTGATCTCCTTCGAGCGAGCCAGGTCCAACAGGGCTTGCAGCTCCTCGCGCTCCTGGCGGATGCTGGTCAGTTTCGCCTCCAGCTTCAGCCGAGCATTCTGCAGCGCCTCGAACTCCTTCTCCTGTCGGGCGAGCTGCTCCGCATAGTTGTCCACCAGCCGCTCCGTGGAGTTGAGCTTGCTCTGAGCCGCCGCAGCCACCTCATCCTTCCCGTCTTTCAGGAAGAGGTCAATATTGCGATCCAGCTTCTCCGCCTTGTTGCTATACTCGTCCAGCTTGCGGCGCAGCGTCTTGACCTGCCCCCCGACCGTAGCCGTCGCGTCTTCCAGATCCTCCAGGCTGTCCTCTATCTGGCGGATGTACTGGTCAACGACCGCTATGGAGTTAGACTTGAGAGCCGCGTCCACGATGGCGTGCAGATTGGCTGAGACCAGCGTTTTAACTTTTTCCAACAGTGATGCCATTTTCTAGATTCTCCTTTCTTTTCTTAGTGATTCACTACTGTGCATTTTGGGAGAAACCAGGTTTTTCGCTACTCGAATAGCCGATTTGTTACTTTTGGGGCTCTCCGCAGTATGAAAAGTCGCATCTGCTTAGTCAAAAACCTGGTTTCTTGATCACAAATCTTCCTGCTTCGACAAAAGCTCAGTACAAGCTTGCTATATCACCTCCCCCTGCGAACCAATATCTAAATATCGTAACTACTCAGGCCGTAAG
This sequence comes from uncultured Anaerolineae bacterium, assembly GCA_964390805.1. Lineage (GTDB taxonomy): Bacteria > Chloroflexota > Anaerolineae > VGOG01 > VGOG01 > CAYMKL01. The sequence continues at coordinate 58,073 of CAYMKL010000028.1, forward strand.
CGTTCGTCAAGATGTTCATAAAACCTCCACGA
>CAYMKL010000029.1:0-55219 GCA_964390805.1 uncultured Anaerolineae bacterium
TACCACCTTATGCCTGATTTGGCAAGCCCGATCCAAAAACCTACCCTTGAAAGCAGGGGGGGATGAGGGGGGCCGCCTACGCGACGCCCTTACCAACTTCTTCCCCCGCCTGCGCGAGACGCGAGCCACCAACCCCGACTACCTGGCCCGCTGCGCCCGCTGTTTCCTGCAGGGCCTGTGCCAGCAGTGCCCGGGCAAGTCCTGGATAGAGCACGGCACGCTGGACACGCCAGTGGAGTATTTCTGTACCGTGGCCCACGCCCAGGCCCGCTATCTGGGACTGATTGCCGAGGGTGAGAAGGCCTGGGAGGTGGGGGACTGGGAGGAGAGGATCAGGGAATTCTGCGGGAGGGAGCCAGTCCTTGGGAACGGGGGAGGAGACGGGAGGGAGGTGTGCGAGATGTAGTGGCAGATCGGTTCAACTTGTGGGACAGCGATTCTTCTGGAAGGGCCTTAGGGCCAAGAAATGACAAGGAGGTAGAAGGACGATGAAGGAAAAGAAAGTGTGGGTGAAACCCGAGTTGGTGGTTCTGGTAAGAAGGAAGCCGGAGGAGGGGATATTGCAAGCTTGTGCTGCTGGAGGCAGCGGTTTCGCCTGGGCGAGTGACTTCAGCGGGTGTTACGAGGAGACGTTCGGGTGTCAGAACTGCTCGTTCTAGCGCCCCCCAACCCTTGATCCCTTGGCCTTTGGCACTCCTGTGGAGAGCCTGCTGAACCATGGGATATCCGTGAGGGAGGGTAGGGTCTAAGGACTCTGCCGTGGGTTTACAAGGGCTGTGTACCTTCTCCGGCGTAATGCAAGGGGCGGGCGGGGGCTCTTGCGGGGGCTGCTGCTTGTCCTGAGCGAAGCCGAAGGGCCCGCTCCGAACTTGAATCGCTGAACCGCTGAATGCGCTGATGGCGCTGAAATGTGGGCTGTGCTCAGTGAAGCTCAGTGGCGTCAGTGCATCAGTGGTTCTAATGACCATGTCTAGCCGTGAGTCCCTGCGCAGGGCCTGGCACTATTTGGCCTGGGCATGGGGTCTTGGACCGCGAAGGTCACGAAAGGGCGCGAAAGCCGCGAAAGGGCTTTCGCGCTTTTCGCGGTTTTTCGCGTGTTTCGTGCTCCAAACGCCCCCGGATTGGTGCTTGACGTTTGCTCTTTTTTGTGGTACACTGAGCTCAACTCTGCAATTGATGGGAGTGTCTGCCGCAAAGCTCGCGGCTTGCCCAGGGGGTAATCATGGAACAGACAAAAGCATCACTACTTCAGCAGGCACTGGACGTCGTGGAAGAACTGCCTCCGGAAGACCAAGAGACATTGATAGAACTGATTCAGCATCGGCTGCTAGAGCAGCAGCGGGCTGAAGTAGCGCCGAACACAGCGGCTACGTTACAGGCCGTCCGGGAAGGACTCGCTCGCTATGGGCCGGGCGAGGATTTCAAGGGCGACCCGTTGAGCGAACCGGTTGCTTCTGAACAATCAGAGGTGCCAAAAAGATCCCTCGAGATCGTTCTCCGAGACGGAAGACCCACAGCGGTGATCCTGGATATTGGTGCATATCAGAAGATGCTAGAACGGCTGGAAGATATGGAAGACCTGGCGATGTTAGAGGAGATGAGAAAAAAACCACTTGAGTTTCGAAGAATCGAGGACTTCTTGGCGGAGTACCAGCCAGGTGTATGAGGTCTACCTTGAACGAGCAGCGGAACGGGACTTGAGAAGGCTGCCGCCAGAACTCTTTCACCGTATAATCCCTCGCATTCGAGCCCTGGCCGAGAACCCAAGGCCGCCCGGCTGCCGCAAGATTGGGGGCTCCGCCAGTGATTGGCGGATTCGGGTTGGGGACTATCGAGTCGTCTACGAGATTGATGAGCAGGCGAAGGCCGTAAAGGTCTTTCGGGTCAGGCATCGGAGGGAAGCATATCGGTAAGAGAAAGAGGTCTTGGTGGACTACGAAGGTCGCGAAAAACGCGAAAGCCTCTCGTGGCTTTCGCGTTTTTCGCGTCTTATCGTGTGTTTCGTGGTCCAAACATCCTCGTACTGATGCTTGACGTTTGCTCTCTCGCGTGGTATACTGAGTTCAACGTTCCAGGGAGCAGGGCCAGCAGCGCCAGCCAGTTGGGCAGGCCCGAAGGCAAACCTCTAATAAGCCAAACAACGAGGTGCGAGAGTAATGAAGGAGAAGAAGAAGTGGGTGAAACCAGAGCTCGTCGTGCTGGTAAGAAGAAAATCGGAAGAGGGGATTCTAACCAACTGCAGGTATGCGGGTAGCGGGAGTGACAGCGGAGCGGCGGTTGGGATTTGCGGTGGGTCGCCTGGTGATAGGGGCGCAGTGCGCGCTAGCTTCTGTAGCCCCTGCATCGGGTAGGCGTCAGCTCCCTAGCCCTTGATCCCTTTGACCCTTCGGCGGAGTTTACACTGAGTGGAACCGAAGTGCTCAGGACAGGTAAGCTCAGGCCATGCCCGTCGAACCATGGGATATCGTGAGGGAGGGTCTCTTGACAGACATGAGACCGAGAATCACACTTGCACGTTTTATGATCCGCCTGGGCAAGCTCATCGAGTCGCTGGCCATCATGGTCATGCGGCCCGACGACCTGATAGAGTTCAGCCGCCAGTGTTATGTCCGGCCACACATGGTGGACATCTGGGGCAGTGACGAGCGGATGGAGCAGGGCCTGCGTCCCGAGGAAACGGCTCTGCTACACGAGCTGCCCCTGAAGGAGGGGCGGCTGCTGCTCCTGGGGGTGGGCGGCGGGCGGGAGGCCATCCCCCTGGCCCGGATGGGCTTCAGTGTGACGGGCGTGGACTTTGTCCCTGGGATGGTGGAAAAGGCAGTAGAGAACGCGGCCCAGCGCGGGCTGAGCATCGAGGGGCTGGTGCAGGAGATCTCGGAGCTGGACGTGCCAGCGCACTCCTACGACGTGGTCTGGCTGGCAACGGCCATGTACTCCTACGTGCCCACCCGGCAGCGGCGCGTGGAGATGCTCAAGCGGATCGGCAAGGCCCTGCGACCGGGCGGCTATCTGGTGTGCGGATTCCGCTGGGATGCCAGGGGTGGGTTCTCCCGCCAGGGGCTGCGGGCCAGAAGGGCCGTCGCCTGCCTCACCCTGGGCAACCTCTGGTACGAGCCGGGCGACGAGCTCTCCGGCGGCATCGAGTTCGTCCACGCCTTTTCGTCGGAGGACGCCCTCAGGTCAGAGTTTGAGGCAGGTGGGTTCGAGGTGCTTCATATTCACATACCCAGGGGCTTGAGCGGTGGGGCGGTGCTGAGCAAACATGAAGCGTACCTTCTGAATCACTGAGGCACTGAATGCACTGACCGCATTGAATTGGGAGCCAAGGTCAGTGAAGCTCAGTGGCATCAGTGCATCAGTGGTTCTAAATGACCGTGTCTAGGTGTGAGTCCCTGTGCTGGGCCTGGCACTATTTGGCCTGGCCATAAGGTCTTGGACCACGAAGGTCGCGAAAGAACGCGAAAGCCAAGAAAGGGCTTTCGCGCTTTTCGCGGCTTTTCGTGTGTTTCGTGCTCCAAACGCCCCCGGATTGGTGCTTGACGTTTGCTCTTTCTTGTGATACACTAACCTCAACGTTGTAGGGGGATAATGCCGCATTTGAGAGTGCGGAAAGGAGTTGAGAAATGGCTACAACGATCGTCGTCCAAGTGACCCCGCAAGGTTTGCTGATTCCCCGTGCTGCTCTGGGTGATTGGTACATGAAGGAATTGGAAGCGGTGTGGGAGAAGCGTGAGATTGTAATTCGCCCCAGACCCACGCCGACGGACGTTCGGTCCCGGGTGCGAGAAGCGCTACGCGCGGCAGGGATGTTGTACGAGCCTCATTGGGAAACACCCTCCCCTGTGTCACCAGAAGAACGCGCGCGCCTGGCGAAGAAACTGGCGCAGGGCCAGCCTCTATCAGAGATCATCATCGCGGAGCGGGAGGATCGCGCATGACAGCGTACTACATGGACACCAGCGCATTGATCAAGCGCTACGTTGACGAAGTGGGAAGCGGCTGGCTGCGAGCGACGCTCGATGCGCGACCTCCCCCTTCCATAATCGTCGTCCACCTGACAATAGTGGAAGTGACCAGTGCCTTGACGCGGCGCGCGCGCGAGGGCACCTTGACATTGACGGACTATGCGCAAGTGCAAAACGCTTTTCGGGCCGATTGCCTGAATGACTACGAGATAGTGACTGCCATCGGCGACATCATTGATCGGGCGAACCATCTGCTTGAACAGCATCCGTTGCGTGCCTACGACGCTGTACACCTGGCGACGGCTGTGATTGCCAATCATCAGTTACTCGCCAACAACCTTGTGCCGCTCATCTTCCTCTCTGCCGATGACCGTCTGAACCGTGCTGCCACCGCTGAAGGACTGGCGGTAGACAATCCCAATGACTATCTGTAAATCTCACGTGAAAAGGCGGTGTTGGGTCGCGAGCTAGCACGGCTAGCAGAGTTCATTACGCACCCAAAGGGGGGTTTCATGAGGCCAGAGGTAACCCTGGACAACATCTACGTCCCATCCGAGGACGTGGTCTTCAGAGACATTGAGGGAGAGCTCATCATCGTGCCCCTGACCTGGGGAGTCGGACGTGCAGAGGACGAGGAGGACGCCATCTTCACCCTCAACGAGACTGGCCGGGCCATCTGGGAGCGGCTGGACGGCCAAAGGAGCCTTAGGGACGTGGTGGAAGAGTTGTCCGCCGAGTACCAGGCCCCGGCCGGGGAGATCGAGGGGGACGTGACAGGGCTGGTGACGGAACTCCTCAAGAGGAACATGCTCGTTGAGATCGGAGCCGCGCCGGCCGAGTAGCCCGCCGGTTGAGTAGCACACGGAGTGCGCGTATCGAAACCAAGGGCGTATGTTTCGACAAGCTCAACACAAGTCGAGGCCAAGCGGCTTCCCAACAGACCCGCTCGCTGGTCTCGATACGGGTAACAAAGGGCATTGCCCTACTCGACCGATGCCTGTCCTGAGTAGCGAAGTGTATCGAAGGGCTCGCTCCTCCGACATCAGGATGTGAGCAATGAACTCCAAGGAGCTTGAGAACGGCCCGTTCGTCAAGTACGATGAGGAAGGCACCCTTTCTATACCGATTCTCATCGGGGTACTCCAGGCCGTGTTGGATAAGGGGGAGCCGTTCTGGTTTGAGGCCACAGGCGGCAGCATGTGGCCCTTTGTGCGGGACGGTGACGTGATCACAGTATCTCCCCTGTCGGACACCCCACCCCGCCTGGGTGATGTGGTGGCGTTCACTCGTCCTGAGAGCGGCAAGCTCGTCGTCCACCGGGTGGTGGGGAAACGGGACGGCTCTTACCTCATCAGAGGGGATGGCTCCCCTGACTGCGCCGACGTAATCCCCAGGGCCAATATCCTGGGGCGCGTGACCAGGGTGGAGCGAAATGGCAAGCGGGTCCACCTCGGCTTAGGCCCGGAGCGGTACCTGATCGCCTTCCTCACCCGCCGGGAGCTTCTCTGGCCTCTGCTGCGGCCCGTTGTGTCGCTTTACCGTAGGGAACGCGGAAGGCCATGAGATGAGAGTAGATCCAATTTTGCTCGGCCTGGATCGCCAGATCCAGGCCCAAGGCGGGGATTTGGCAATCCCCTTGGAGCAATTTTGGCTCTACTGAGACTATCACCATGACCGAATCCTTCGTATCATTCGTTGACATACAGGACTTTTCCCCCTGGGCCAAGGTGAAGGGGAAGCGAGCCCTCAACGCTTTCTCCCTGGAGGTCACCGCCCGCTGCAACAACGACTGCCGCCACTGCTACATCAACCTGCCAGCCGGAGGTCGGACGGCCAGGGAGAGGGAGCTCTCCACTGAGGAGATCATGGACATCGCCGACCAGGCCGTCTCCCTGGGCGCCCTGTGGTGCACCCTCAGCGGTGGCGAGCCCCTGCTGCGCCCCGACTTCCCCGACATCTACCTCGGCCTGAAGAGAAAGGGGCTGCTGGTCCGCGTCTTCACTAATGCCACGCTGATCAACCAGGAGCACGTCCAACTCTTCCAGCGGTATCCGCCGTGCAACATCGAGGTGACTGTCTACGGGGTGACGAAAGAGACCTACGAGGCCGTCACCAGGAGGCCTGGCTCTTACCAGGCTTTCGTGCGGGGACTCGATCTCTTGCTCGAAAACGGCATCAAGGTACGCCTCAAGGCCATGGCCCTGCGCTCCAACGTGCACGAAATCGCAGAGATCGCTCGCTTCTGCCGCGAGCGGACGCGGGACTATTACCGCTTTGATCCCTTCTTGCACCTGCGCTTCGACGGGGATCCGGCCCGCAACGAGGAGATCAAGTCGGAGCGGCTCACGCCGGAAGAGATCGTCGGCCTGGAGCAGGCGGACCCGGAGCGGTTCCAGGCGCTGGAGGAAGGCTGCGACAAGCTCATCTTCCGGGAGCAGTTGTCCTACGAGGAGTGCATGGCCTGTGGCGAGCGGGATGGCTGCGACAAGTACGAAGTCTTCAGCCGGTTGTTCGGCTGCGGCGCGGGCGGTGGCAGCTTCAACGTGGGCTACGACGGCACCTTCCGGCTGTGCTCCTCGCTCTGTGCGCCGGGGACCACTTACGACCTGCGCCAGGGTCGCCTGCGTGACGCCTGGGAGAACCTGGTGCCCCGCGTGCGCGCCCTGCGTACCGAGAACGAAGTGCTGCTCAAGACCTGCAAGTCGTGTCTATATGTCAACCTGTGCATGCAGTGTCCCGCTCGTGCTCATCTGGAGACGGGCGCTATGGACGAGCAGGTGCCCTACTTTTGTTCGGTGGCCCATGCGCGGGCGGAGATGTTGCAAGGGAACGAGTAGCTGTCAGCGGTTGGCGATGAAGCTAAGTAGCGAAGCATATAACAATTAGGAACGTCCAGGGGTAGAGTTGAATGTCAACTTAAGCTCAGAGCCCCGTCCCCGGGGCGGCCCGGGGACGGGCCTTTGAGCCTTAAGTTGACACTAATGAGGGTTGAAGAAACTGCTCTTTTGCCTGGCCATGAAGTCTTGGACCGCGAAGGTCGCGAAAGAACGCGAAAGCCTTTCGTGGCTTTCGCGTTCTTTCGTGGCTTTTCGTGTGTTTCGTGTTCCAAGCGTCCGCGGCTGATGTTTGACGTTTGCTCTTTTTTGTGGTACACTGAGTCCAACGTTCCCACAGGTCTTCGTTTGTCGTGCGACATTTCCTGTGGCACAATCTTCGCCAGTGGTAACCCTCGAATCAAGGAGGTTAGAGCCATGCAAGTAGAAGACTATTTTGATTTTGTCGCGTCGGATGACATTCGGATCAAGGGCTCGCGGATCGGTATCGAATCGGTGCTGTACGAATACATTCACCGCGAACAGTCCCCCGAGGCTATTGCGGCCCGCTTCCCAACGCTGACACTGGAACAGGTGTACGCGACGATTCTCTACTACATCCAGAACCGTGAGAGAGTGGAAGCCTATATCGCCGATTGGTTAGAATACGGTCGCCGAATGAGAGCGGAACAAGACCGTAACCCCCCGCCGGTCGTCGTTCGATTACGCGCGTTAAAAACGGAAGGTCAAAGGGCCCTGGCAACGGGATGAGTGGCATCAGATACTTGTTGGACGAGAACGCAAACCCACTTTTCCGCGCGGGGTTGCTGAAACGTGAGCCCAAACTGCTGGTCTGGAAAGTTGGTGATCCCGGCGCACCACCCAGAGGCACACCCGATCCGGCCATCTTGCGGTGGTGCGAGGAAAATGCCTTCATCTTGGTGACGAACAACCGCCGGTCTATGCCTCAACATTTGCGGGATCATCTTGATGAAGGCCGGCATGTTCCGGGTGTTTTTGAGCTGAACCCTGATATGGGCATTGGCGAAACCATCCAAGAGTTGCTTCTCATATGGGGTGCCTCGGACATGGATGAATACCGGGATTTGCTGATCTACCTGCCACTGAGTTGACGCTATCACACGGCGGGTTCCTAAACACACTTCTTGCAGACTCAGACCCTTAGGGTTCATAAAACCCTAAGGGTCTCTTGAACGGAGAATCCCATGTCCCACAACATCGTTGCCTTCCCGCACTTGAGCATGTTGAGTCATGAGCAATGCGAAGTCGTTCATCGCGCCTCGCTGGAGATACTGCGGCGTACGGGGGTGCGGGTGTATCACGACGAGGCGCTGGCTCTGTTGGGCGAGACGGATGCCGTGATCACCGATGAGAATGCTTCGGCATTCTCAGCAGGGGCTCTGGTTCACCTACCCGCCGGCTTGGTGGAATGGGCTTTGAAGCAGGCGCCGTCGCGCATTGCCCTGTGCAAACGAGGGAGCAGTGAGGTGGTGGCGCCGCTGGAGGGGCATCGTCCTGAGCCTGTCGAAGGGCGGACGGTCAACTTCGGCCCCGGCTCCGATTGCCCCAACTACCTCGATCCCCGCAGCGGCGAGCGACGCCCGTTCACCGCCGCCGACGTGGTGGATTGCCTCCACGTCTGCGACGCCCTGCCGGAGATGGCCTTCGTAATGAGCATGGGCATCCCTTCTGACGTTGATGTGGGCAACGTCTACCGGCAGCAGTACGCCCTGATGCTGGAGCACACCACCAAGCCCGCAGTCTTTGTGTGCGACGACCGTGCTGATTGCGAAGCGATAGCCGCCATGGCTGCCATGGCCGCCTCCGCAGCCGCTGGGGGCATGGAGCAGTTGCGGCTCAACCCCACCCTGCTCCTCTACTCCGAGCCCACCACGCCGCTACAGCACAGCGAGACGGCCACGGACAAGCTGCTGTACATGGCCGAGCAATGCCTGCCCATCGTCCACTCGCCCGCGCCGATGATGGGCGGCACGGCGCCGGTCACTCTGGCCGGTGGGCTGGCCCTGGGCAACGCCGAGGTGCTGAGCAGCCTGGTGATCCATCAACTCCAACGGCCGGGCGCGCCCTTCGTCTACGGCAGTGGGCTGCACCACATGGACATGAAGACCACCATCAGCGTCTACGGCGCGCCGGAGTTCCAGTTGGCGCGGGTGGCCGTGGCCGAGATGGGCCGCTTCTACGGCTTGCCCACCTGGGGCTACGCCGGCCACTCCGATAGCTGCGTCATGGACGAGCAGGCCGCGGCCGACGCCGACTTTTCGGTGCTGGTGGCACTGCTGGCGGGCCACAACCTGGTGCACGACGTGGGCTACCTGGAGGCAGGGCTCACCACCTCGCCGGAGATGATCGTCTTCACCGCCGAGGTCATCTCTATGATGCGCCGCTTCGTGGCGGGTTTCTCGCTGGATGCCGAATCGTTGGCTTTGGACGTTATCCACCAGGTGGGACCGGGGGGTGACTTCCTGACTGCCAGGCACACCCTGCGCCACTTCCGCCAGTTGTGGCAGCCAACGCTGTGGAACCGGCAGCGGGCCGACGCCTGGAGCGCAGCCGGCGGCAAGCGGTTGGGCGACCGCCTGCGCGACAAGACCATTGGCCTGATGGAAAGCCACCGACCGGAGCCGCTGTCGGACGCCGTTCGGGAGGAGATCATCTATATCCTAAACGGGCAAAGCCACCCACTGGGTCAAGGCGAGGCGTAGCAGTCCCAGCGCGCTGAGTTCGAGGAAGGTAGCCAACAGCCCCAACGACAGGAGGACAAAAGCATCGCGCCAGCTCTCCGCTTTGCTCTCCCGCCGGGTCACGATCAAGACGATCATAGTGTTTACGAGCGTCAGCATGACCAGCACCCCCAGGATGCTCAAGACGGCTACAGGGTACAGTAGAAAACTGGCCTGGGTCTGAACGATCCACACGAGCAGAGCGGCTGGGATCAAAAGATAAGCCAATTCACGGAAGTTGCGGATCACCCTTTCGGTGTCGGCCTCCTTCCAGAGGAGGAAGCTAAAGAGGGGACAGACAATGATGCTCAAGGCCAGGCCCTGCAAAACACCGCTGATCAAGCGCAAGAGATTGTGGGGCTCGTAGAGGTGGGGGGCGTTGGGGAGGAGGGTCAGGAAAGAGTTCAGGCCGTCAACGCCCCAAAGAACGATGAAACCGGCCAGGGAAGCTGTAACCGGGCTGGGTGGTAGCCCGCTGGCCCGCCACCTCCTCAGCGCAGCCAGGCCCAAAAGACCCAGGAGAGCGCCCAAATAGGTCCCCGTGCAACGGGCACAGAGCGGAAGCAGCCTCCCGCCGATGATGAAAGAGTGGCTGGGTATCCGCCCGCAGACCCCCACACCGAATAAGCCAAGGATGTCAAGAAGACAGTGGATTTCCATCAGGCGAAGCACTACAGCGAATTCCAAATAAAACGAACCTCAGTTCCTCGTTGACTCGTTCCTCGTTACTCGATTATACAGCCGAACTAAAGGCAGGTCAATTCCGCGTTCTAACCTTAAAATTTCCCCAAAGGCCGCTTTGCAGCCCCTCTGAGCTAGAAACAAAAAGGATTTTGTAGTATAATACGGGCAGCATTCTAGAGGAATATCTCATGCCCCCTTTTGTTCACCTCCACGTGCATAGCGAATACTCCCTGCTCGATGGCTTAGGCCGGATAGAGGATCTGGTTGTCCGGGCCACCGAGCTGGGCATGCCAGCCCTGGCCCTCACCGACCACGGAGCAATGTACGGGGCCATAGAGTTCTACCAGGCGGCCCGGAGGCATGAGATAAAGCCGATCATTGGCCTTGAGATGTACATCTCTCCGCGTGGCATGAAGCAGAGAGACTCCAAAAAAGACCGGAGATCTCATCACGTAACCCTTCTGACCAAGGACAACGTTGGCTATCACAACCTGCTCCAAATCGCTACGGCTGGCGAACTCGAAGGCTTCTACTACAAACCCCGCGTGGACAAGAAGTACCTGGCCGAGCACGCCCAGGGGCTGATCGCCCTCTCAGGCTGCGGCTCAGGGGAGATTCCGCGCCTGATCTTGAATGGGCAATTGGACAAAGCGCGCCAGGTGGCCTCCTGGTACCGCGATGCCTTCGGACGGGACAACTTCTACCTGGAGCTGCAACGGCACGAGGGCATCCCTGAGACGAAACAGGTGAGTGAGGGGCTTATTGCCCTGTCTAGCGAAATGGGTATCCCTCTCGTGGCCACCAACGATGTCCACTACGTGCGGTCCGAGGAGGCCAAAGCCCAGGAGATCCTCCTCTGCATCCAGACCAATACCACTATCAATAATCCCAAGCACATGACCATGGGGGACGAAAGCTTCTACCTCAAGAGCGGGGAGGAGATGGCTGCGCTCTTCTCCGACGTGCCGCAGGCGGTGAGAAACAGCCTGCTCATCGCCGAGAAATGCGACCTGGACCTCGATAGGACAGGCTATCATCTACCGGTCTTCGAGGTGCCCGAAGGCTACGATGCCGAGAGTTACCTGCGCCACCTGTGTCAGGAAGGCATGAAGAATCGCTACGCCATCACCACGCCGGAGATCGAAGCCCGCCTCCAGCACGAGCTGGGCATCATTCATCAGATGGGTTTCGACACTTACTTCTTGATTGTCTGGGATCTCGTGCGCCACGCCAGGGATCAGGACATCTGGTGGACCGTGCGTGGCTCCGTGGCTGGCAGCATCGTAGCCTACACCCTGGGCATTACTAACCTGGATCCGCTGAAACACGGTCTCATTTTCGAGCGCTTCCTCAATCCGGGGCGGGTGACTATGCCCGACATTGACCTGGACTTCCCCGACGAGCGCCGCGACGAGATGATCAAGTACACAGTGGAGAAATACGGCCAGGATATGGTGGCCCAAATCATCACCTTTGGCACCATGGGCGCGCGGGCGGCCATCCGCGACGCCGGGCGAGCACTGGACCTGCCTCTGAACGAGGTGGACATGGTGGCCAAGCTGATTCCCTTTGGACCAAAAGTCAAACTCCAGGATGGCCTGGATAAAGTGGCGGAGCTTCGGAATCTATACCAAAGCAAGGACTATATCAAAAAGCTCATTGATACGGCCAAGAGTTTAGAGGGGGTGGCTCGCCATGCCTCGACCCATGCTGCTGGCGTGGTCATCGCCGACGCGCCCCTGATTAACTACACCCCGCTGCATCGCCCAGCCAAAGGTGCGGAGGGGGGCATAGTCGTAACCCAATACCCGATGGATATCTTGGACGACATCGGCCTTCTCAAGATAGACTTCCTGGGCCTCGCCACTCTGACCATCATGCGCAAAGCCATCGAGCTCATCCACCAGAATCACGGCCTCCAACTGGATTTGCTCACCATCCCCACCAATGATCCCGTCATCTTCGAGCTACTCTCCAGTGGCGACGTAACTGGCATATTCCAGGTGGAATCCGCTGGAATGCGCCGCGTGCTCACCGACATGCGGCCCTCGGGCTTCGAAGACATCGTGGCGGTACTGGCCCTCTATCGCCCTGGTCCGATGCAGTTCATTCCCGACTACATCGCCCGCAAGCATGGCCGGGAGGAAGTGAGCTATATCCATCCCAAGCTGGAGCCCATCCTCAAAGACACCTACGCCATTATCGTCTACCAGGAGCAGATAATACGCACCCTGACCGATCTGGCCGGTTACTCGGCTGCCGATGCTGACCTGATGCGCCGGGCGGTAGGCAAGAAAAAGAAGGATGAGCTCCTCCAGCATCGGGAGACCTTCATTGAGGGGGCACTTAAGTATGGCAACATCGAAGCTGAGAAGGCCCAGGAGATATTCGATGCCATGGAGTACTTCGCTCGTTACGGATTCAATAAGAGCCACGCTGTCTCTTACGCTGTCATCACCTGTCAGACGGCCTGGCTCAAGGCGAAGTACCCCGTGGAGTACATGGCGGCCCTGCTGAGTGTGGAGCGCAACAACACCGACAAGGTCAGCCAGTTCATCGCCGAGTGTCGCAGAATGGAGATCGAGATTCTGCCGCCGGACGTGAACAGGAGCGCGCTGGACTTTGCAATAGAAGCAGACAGGAAGGGAAGCAGGGCGATTCAGTACGGTCTGGGGGCAGTGAAGAACGTGGGCGAAGGCCCCATTGAGGTTATACTGGCCGCCCGAGGGCAAGGTGGCCCCTTCAAGGATATCGAGGATTTCTGCCAGCGGGTTGATTTGCGTCAGGTGAACCGCCGCGCGCTGGAATGTCTTGTCAGGGTTGGTGCTTTCGGTGCCTTCGGCCAGCGATCCCAACTATTAGCCATCATTGATCCCATGATGGCCCTCAGCCAGAGCACCCACAGGGCCCAGGAGGTGGGCCAATTGAGCATGTTCGACGCCTCTAGTGGCTTCTCTATGGCTATGGGAAGTTCCATCCCTCTGCCCGACGTTCCCGAGGCACCTCGCAAGGAAATGCTGGCCTGGGAGAAGGACCTGGTTGGCTTCTACGTCTCCGAGCACCCTCTACAGCAGGTAGCGGCCAACCTGGATGGGACAGTGACCGCTTTCTGCGGTGAGATTGACGAGGAGATGGCTGGCCAGAAGGTGGTCATAGCCGGAGTGGTAGCCTGGCTGCGCCCTCATGTTACCAAGAAGGGTGACCCCATGGCCTTCGTAAACCTTGAGGACCTGCAGGGCAGCATTGAGGTTATCGTGTTCCCCAAGATCTACGAGAAGACCCGTGAGCTTTGGCAAGACGACAAGATACTGATCGTCAAGGGCAGAGTGGACGCAAAGGGCAGGGTGCCCAAGGTGATCTGCGAATCGGTTCAGGATTATTTGCTGACTAGCCAGCCGGTGGATAAAGAGAAATATCGGCCCAGTAGGCCCTTCGTCAAAGCCCTTCGACAAGGCTTCGACAGACTCAGCCCAGCGGCTCAGGACACCGCTCATGGCAGGCCCCGGCACCTCCACGTCACCATCCCCCGCACCGGGGAACGGGAGCAGGACAGCGAGCGACTGGGACAGGTGCACAACCTATTGCGAAGCTATGAAGGTGATGATCGCTTCAGCCTGTATCTGGTCAGCGACGGGAGGCGAGTACAGTTGGATTTTCCCAACGCCGCTACCGGCTATTGTCCTGCCCTGGAGGAGGCCCTGTTCAAGATGCTGGGGCCGGGGGCAATGATAGTAGACTGATTTCGGATTGCGGAGGTTAATTCCGAAATCCGAAACTTGTACCGAGCCCAGTGGAAGTATCCGAAATCGAGAAAGGAGAGTGTTCGATGAAACAAGAAGTCATAGCCACCAAGAAGGCTCCGGGGGCGGTAGGCCCGTATTCTCAGGCCATACGTGTTGGCCATTTTGTCTTCACCGCCGGCCAGTTGGCTTTTGACCCGGCCACAGGCAAGTTGGTCGAGGGGGGTATCGAGAAGCAGACCCGCCAGGTGCTGCGAAACATCTCCGCCGTGCTGGAGGCAGCCGGCAGTTCCCTGGACAAAGTGGTGAAGACCACGGTGTTCCTCGCGACCATGGGCGACTTCAGAGCCATGAACGAAGTGTATAGCGAGTTCTTTCCCAACGAGCCGCCTGCTCGCTCAACCGTAGAGGTAGGCCTGGCCCTGGGAGCCCTGGTGGAAATAGACGCCATCGCAGCGGTGGGGTAAAGCGAGTGCCACCTGGTAGTTGGCCTCGCTTCTTCCCCTGCCTGGCCATAGAGAGCAAGATCTTCATGTAGTTGAGTCATCTTCGCTTGTGCTGTGCTGAAATGGTGAACCGCCGATTTTTGCTTGCCTTTTAGCGCGAAAGTTGGTATAATATGGGACAACCTAAAATGGGGGAGATTTCATGGAAGAAGAGAACGTCCTGTTGATAGTAGAAGAAGAGACGGCCCCAGAGGTGGTCGAAGACCAGACCGCCGACGCTGGGGTACATCTTCCAGAGGGAGCCTACGATTTCAAGACCTTGAAGCGAGGCGACATTCTAGATGGCAAGGTGGTGCGAGTCAGCCCCGAAGAAGTTCTGGTAGATGTAGGCCGGAAATACGAAGGAACCATTTCTGGTCGCGAACTGGAGAGCATGGGGCCAGCGGCCATCAAGGAGATAAAGGTCGGGGATGAGATGCTGACCTATGTGGTGAACCCCGAGGACAAAAACGGTCGGATCGTCCTCTCCTTGCGCCAAGCCGATCAGGAGAAAGAGTGGCGATCCTTGGGGAAGCTCTTCGAGACTGGAGAGATCTTCGAAGGGACAGTCACTGGCCACAACAAGGGGGGATTGATCGTCCAATTGGGTCAGGTGAGAGGCTTTGTGCCGTCCTCACAGTTGGTTCCTCCCTCCCGGTGGGACAAGGATAGGGACCTGACTCGCGAGGAGCGCCGAGCCAAGATGGTCGGCCGGCAATTGATGTTCAAGATCATCGAATTGGATCGTGAGCGAAACCGCCTGATCCTCTCCGAACGAGCCGCCGAGCGAACACGGCGCAAGAATCAAAAACAGCAGTTGTTGGCCACACTCAAAGCAGGCGACACTTGCCGCGGACGGGTAAGCAGCTTGTGTGACTTCGGCGCGTTTGTTGATCTGGGAGGAGCCGACGGCTTGATCCATCTGTCGGAGCTTTCCTGGGGACGGATATCCCATTCCCGGGAGGTGCTCCAAATAGGTGACGAAGTGGACGTCTACGTCCTGAACGTCAATCAGGAGAAACGTCGCATTGGCCTCAGTCTCAAGCGTTTGCAGCCCGACCCCTGGAGCCAAGCTGTGGAGAGATACTCAGAGGGTCAGTTGGTGGAAGGCACCATCACCAAGCTGACTGAATTCGGAGCCTTCGCCCGGCTAAGAGAGGACGACATCGAAGGACTGATCCACGTTTCAGAGCTGTCGAACGACCGCATCGCCCATCCCAAGGAGGTAGTTAAAGAAGGGCAAACCCTTACCTTGAGAATCATCCGCCTCGACCCACATCGCCGCCGCATGGGCCTCAGCCTGAAAAGCGTTGCCAAAGCGGAGTACGCTGACCTGGACTGGCGCGTGGAACAGGCCGCTATGCTCAAAGGGAAAGAGCGCGAAGTCGAAGCAGAAAGTGACAGCAAAAAGGAAAAAGAACAGAAAGAGAAACCAACTCAGGCAAAGAGCGAGGGAGCTGAAGAGGCTCCACAAGCTCTTCCAGTAGCCGAGAGCGAAGCCTCTCAGTCTGAGGAGCACGAAGTCGAAGTACAAAGCGAGGGTAAGAAAGACGAGGCACTAACCCAGGTGGAGAGCGAAGGGGACGAAGAAGCCCCAGAAGCCATTCCGCTAGCAGAAGCCCTCCAGCCCACCGAGTTCCTTTCAGCAGACGATAGCAGTTCTTAGGCAATCATATTTCGTTGTCAGTTGTTGACAGGCACTGGCTCATCGGGCAGTTCGAGCGAGTAGACGAAAGGGCGTGTAGGATGGCAAACAAACTCGATAGATTCACCAAGAAAGCCCGCCATGTCTTGACCCTGGCGCAAGAGGAGGCCCATCGCCTTCGTCATGGCTACATCGGCACCGAACATCTGCTGTTGGGCCTGATGTACGAAGAGAATGGCGTGGCCAGCAGGGTCCTAAGGGGTTTGGGTGTCAAGCCAAAGCGGCTGCAGGGTATTATCGAAAGAATTAATGGGCCCAGCCGGCAGGCCTCATTCGGCAAGATATACCTCACTCCACGCACCAAGAGGGTGATAGAGCTGGCCTTTGACGAGGCGCGGCGGCTGGGGCACCATTACATTGGCACCGAACACCTTCTCCTGGGGCTAGTGCGCCAGGGTGACGGCGTGGCCATTGATGTGCTGAAGAGCATGGGAGTGAGTCTGGACAAGGTGCGCACCGAGACCACGCGGGTCATGATGAAGAACCCCGTCTATGCTGGGCAGGCAAGGCAGGAGAGGAAGACCCCTCTCATTGATCAACTTGCTACCGATCTCACGGCCTTGGCTGAGGCGGGAAAGCTGGACCCCGTTGTCGGCCGGCAAACGGAGATAGAGCGAGTCATTCAAATCCTCTCACGGCGGACAAAAAACAATCCGGCTCTCATTGGTGAGCCAGGGGTGGGTAAGACGGCTATCGTGGAGGGGCTGGCCCAGCGCATCGTGACCGGTGATTCACCGGCACCCTTGCTCGACAAGCGCCTGATTCAATTGGACGTTGGCTCACTGGTGGCCGGCACCATATATCGCGGCCAGTTCGAAGAGCGGCTCAAACGGGTCATTGATGAGATCAAAGGCTCAGACAGCATCCTGTTCATTGATGAAGTACACATGTTGGTTGGCGCAGGGTCTGCGGGTAGCTCCGTGGATGCAGCCAACATCCTCAAGCCAGCTCTGGCGCGTGGGGAGCTCCAGTGTATCGGGGCCACCACAGCCAAGGAGTATCGCAGATACATCGAGAGCGACTCCGCTCTGGAACGGCGTTTCCAGCCCATCCTTGTGGATGAGCCCACCGTCGAGGAGACCGTTGACATCTTGCAAGGCTTGAAGGGTCGCTACGAGACTCACCACAAGCTGAGGATATCCGACGAGGCCATCCAGACGGCCGCGCATCTAGCCGCCCGCTACGTATCGGACAGGTATCTACCGGATAAGGCCATAGACCTCATTGACGAAACTGCATCACGGGTGCGCCTGTATAAGATCCCCCAGACTCAAGGCCTGAAGGAGACCTACCTCGGCTTGAAGGATGTGCAACGCCAAAAAGACAGCGCCATTGAGGACGGACAATACGAAGATGCAGCAGACCTACGCTACTTAGAGGTAGAACTCCGAGAGAGGTTAGACCAGCTTTGCCTGGGCCGGGATTTCTCAAAGGAGGGCCCATCGGTCACTGCTGACGACGTGGCTGAGGTGATCTCTATGTGGACGGGCATCCCCCTCACCCGTATTGCTGGTGAAGAGACAGAGCGACTTTTGCAGATGGAAGAAGCCCTGCATCGGAGGGTCGTTGGCCAGGACGAGGCCATCACGACCATAGCAAAAGCTGTTCGCAGGGCACGGGCGGGCTTGAAGGACCCCAAGCGGCCCATCGGTTCCTTTATCTTCCTGGGGCCCACAGGCGTGGGCAAGACGGAGCTGGCCAAGGCCCTGGCCGAGTTCATGTTCGGCAGCGAGGATGCCCTGGTGCAGCTAGACATGTCCGAGTTCATGGAGCGTCACAACGTGTCTCGACTGGTGGGAGCTCCGCCAGGCTACGTCGGCTACGACGACGCTGGACAGCTTACCGAAGCCATCCGCCGTCGCCCCTACTCCGTTATCTGTTTCGACGAAGTGGAGAAGGCCCACCCTGAGGTCTTCAACATGTTGCTTCAGATCATGGAAGAGGGACATCTCTCCGACGCCAGGGGGCGGCAGGTTGACTTTCGCAACACCATCATCATCATGACCTCCAACATAGGGGCCCAGCTCATCAAACGGGAAACCAGCCTGGGCTTCGCTGTGCCTCGTGACGAGGCTGGAGGCGAAGAGCAAACCTACCAGGAGATGCGCGAGAAGCTCTTAGCTCAACTCAAGAGGACCTTCCGTCCCGAATTCCTCAACCGGGTGGAGGGGATAATGGTTTTCAAAGCTTTGACCAAAGAGGAGATCAAGCAAATCGTTGCTCTGGAAATGGGCAAGATCAGAGAGCGATTGGACGAGCATCAGATAGAACTAAGGGCCACCGACGAGGCCCAGGATTTTATGGCCCAGGAGGGTTACAGCACCGAGTTTGGGGCCCGGCACTTGCGGCGGGTCATCCAGCGTTTGGTTGAGGATCCCCTGTCCGAGAAGCTGTTGTCGGGTGAGTTCCAGCCAGGTGACGTGGTCGTGGCAGGCGTGGAGGACGGCGAGATTGTCTTGCGAGCCCAGGAGCAGATTGAGGCCCCCTTGATGGCAGAGGTGTTGGTCTGAGGGAGACAAGAACCAATGGCAGTGAGGGTCATCCCCGTCAAGCTAGCTTATCGTGACTATATGACCGTAAATGGCTAAAGCGCGCACTCAATTCGTTTGCCAACAGTGCGGCAGCACCTCGCCAAAATGGATGGGGCGCTGCCCGGATTGCGGTGAATGGAACACCCTGGTGGAGACGATTGTGGAGAGCAAGGAACGCTCTCCCCTTTCGTATGCCGTGCAGCGCAGCAAGCCCCAGCGCCTCTCAGAGGTGGCAGACGATGACCTGGAGCGCGTGCAACTGCCCATGCCCGAATTCTCCCGCGTGCTGGGAGGCGGTATTGTGCCCGGCTCGCTGGTCTTGGTAGGAGGCGATCCGGGGATAGGCAAATCTACACTGCTGTTGCAGGTCTCGGCCCTGATGACCGAAGTCCTGGGGAAGGTGCTCTACGTCTCCGGCGAGGAGTCGGTGCGGCAGATGAAGATGCGCGCTCAGCGCCTGGGGATAACCACCGACCGACTCTATCTTCTGACGGAGACCAACCTGCACATTATCCTGGAGCACATCCAGGAGCTCATGCCCAAGATGGTAGTCGTTGACTCCATCCAGACGGTTTATCTGGACGAGTTGAAGTCAACGGCGGGCAGCATCAGCCAGGTGCGGGAGTGCGCTTCTCGACTGATGCAGGTAGCCAAGGGCGAGGGCATCTCGATCTTCCTCGTTGGGCACGTCACCAAGGCAGGCGCCATCGCCGGGCCTAAGGTTCTGGAGCACATAGTAGACACGGTGCTTTACCTGGAAGGAGATCGTTTCCACGCCTACCGGCTGCTTCGCAGCGTCAAGAATCGCTTCGGGGCAACCTCAGAAGTAGGCGTGTTCGAGATGGGAAGCCAGGGGCTGAGCGAGGTGGCCAATCCCTCCGAAGCATTCCTGGCCGAACGGCTGCCCAACGCGGCTGGCTCCACCATAGCCGTCACTTTGGAGGGCACACGCCCTCTCCTGGTGGAGATCCAGGCCCTGGCCAGCACCACCAGCTTTGGCCTGCCCCGGCGAACGGCCAACGGAGTGGACTTCAACCGACTGCTCCTCCTGGCGGCCGTGCTCAACAAGCGGGTGGGGCTGCGGCTCTCTGATCAAGACATCTTCGTCAACGTGGTAGGTGGTCTGAAGATAAACGAGCCAGCAGCGGACCTGGCTGTAGCCACCGCCATCGCTTCTAGTTTTAAGAACACTCCCGTGGCGGCGGACCTGGCCATTGTGGGCGAGATCGGCCTCTCAGGAGAGCTCAGGGCAGTGGGGCAATTACCCAAGCGCTTGAACGAAGCGGCCAAGCTGGGTTTCAAACGCTGTCTGGTCCCCAAGTCATTCCGCCGTCAGGAGATCGCCTCCGACGGGATAGAAGTCATCGGCGTACGCTCATTACAAGAAGCCCTTCAAGTGGCTTTGATTAAGAAATAATTCTGCCATCATTCGCAAAACCATAATTTCATAGGACTTATCTCTCTATTATTCGTACCAACCACACGTCATTAAGATAACACAAAACTGCTGCGTTGGCATCACCGGTTATAGCGTCAACTTGCAGCAGGGTTGCGAGCAACACGTTGTCTGCTTGAGTGTACTCTACGGTACACTCATTTTTGTCTCTGTCATCATTAATTCATCAAAAATCAAAGTGGAGGTGAAAGGAAAGTGGAGGTGAAAGGAATGAGAGTCGAGCTTGTGTTGCGTCTAATTGGAATGTTGATATTCGCCCTTGCCGGCTGGTATCTGGGCGACTTCTTTGCCAAAGGGATTTCTGAACCTTATATCGGTTACGTTATAAGAGTCGTTCTCCTAGTGGCCAGTGCGGCCTTGGGGCTGTTCCTCACGCCTTGGTTGACTACCAGGCCCTTTTCATGGGTGCGAAGCAAGATTCGTCAGCTTCCAACTCACCAGTTGGTAGCTGCTATCATTGGCTTAGTCGTTGGTTTGATCGTTGCTGCACTCCTTGCCGGGCCTCTGTCACGTCTGCCTGGGATCTTGGGCACGGTGTTGCCCTTTATCGGTACGCTCATCTGCGGTTACCTGGGCATAACTGTGATGACCGTCCGGCAACAAGACATATTGAATCTCTTCAGCGGACGTTTGCCTTTGAAGGAAGTAGCCCTTCGCGGGAAGGATTATGTTCTGCTGGACACCAGCGTGATCATTGACGGACGCATCGCGGACATCAGCCGCACTGGCTTCATCAGCGGCACCATGTTGATACCTCGCTTCGTTCTCAATGAGCTCCAGCACATCGCCGACTCCTCGGACATGCTGCGTCGCAATCGCGGTCGAAGAGGATTGGACATGCTCAATAAGCTGCGGAAGGAATCGGTGGTTCCCATCCACATCAATGACATAGATGCAAAGGAGGCGCACGAGGTTGATGATAAGCTCGTGATGCTGGCCAAGAAGCTACGCTGCCCCATCGTCACAAATGACTACAACCTCAACCGGGTAGCCGAGCTGCAGGGTGTGACGGTGCTCAATATCAACGAACTGGCCAACGCGGTCAAGTCCATCCTCCTACCCGGCGAGTCAATGAAACTGCGCATCATTCAGGAGGGCAGGGAGCTAGGTCAGGGTGTGGGGTATCTGGACGACGGAACCATGGTAGTGGTAGAGAATGGACGCCGCTACATCGGCAACACCATTGAGGTCGTGGTAACCAAGGTGTTGCAAACCGTCCAGGGGCGCATGATCTTCGCGCGCCTAGAGTAGTTCAACATTCAAGGAGAAAGAGATGACTTTGAAGGTGTATAATTCCCTCATTCGCCAAAAAGAGGAATTCGTGCCCCTGCATGAAGGACGGGTCGGTATCTACGTCTGCGGGCCGACGGTCTACGAAGACGCCCATCTCGGCCATGGCAAGACATACGTCAACTTCGACACCGTCGTGCGCTACTTGCGCTATCTCGGTTATAAGGTGCGCTATGTCCAGAACATAACCGACGTGGGACATCTTCTCGACTCGGGTGAGGATCGCATTTTGAAGGGGGTGGCCCGAGAGCGGGTGGAGCCCATGGAACTGGTGGAAACATACACCCGGCGGTATTTTGAAGACATGGACACCCTCAACGTGCTGCGCCCAGACATCTCGCCTCGAGCAAGCGGGCACATTCCAGAGCAGATCGAGTTGATCAAAGTCCTCATCGAGAAGGGCTATGCTTATGAGGCCAACGGTTCGGTCTACTTTGACGTGGCCAAGTGGGCTGAATACGGCAAGCTCTCCGGTCGGCGGGTGGAGGAGCTGATGGAGGGAGCGCGGGTGGAGGTCAACCCGGACAAGCGTCACCCGGCCGACTTCGCCCTCTGGAGGAGAGCGGAGCCGGAGCACATCATGCGCTGGCCAAGCCCGTGGGGCTGGGGTTTCCCTGGCTGGCACGTGGAGTGCTCGGTCATGTCCACCAAATACCTGGGCCAGCCTTTCGACATCCACGGCGGCGGCATGGAGAACAAATTCCCTCACCACGACTGCGAGATAGCTCAATCCGAGGCGGCTACTGGGATGCCTTTCTGCCGCTATTGGCTGCACAACGGAATGCTGATGATCAAGGGAGAGGAGATGCATAAGTCCCTGGGCAACTTCATCACCCTGAGGGAAGCCTTTGAGCGCTATCCGCCTCTGGCAATCCGCTTTTTCATCCTCGGTGGCCACTATCGCAGTCCGCTGGACTTCAGCGAGACAGCTCTGCAGGCCGCGGCCAAGGGGCTAGAACGCCTATATGGAACAGCGCAAGCAGTGCAGGATCGTCTCTCAGGGGCAGAAAGTGGGGATTTGGACGAGACTTTCGTTGCCAAGCTGGCAGAGCACAAGAGGCGTTTCCTCGAAGGGATGGAGGATGACTTCAACACGGCGGCAGCCATTGGCGTCTTGTTCGACCTCAACAAAGAAGTTAACACCCTGTTGGATTCCGAAGAGGAAATCAGCCGCGAGACCCTTGTAGCCATCAACAACCTCTACCGTGAGTTGGGCGGTGATGTCCTGGGCGTCATCCCCGGTGAGGGCTACCGCTTTGCCACAGCCACCGCGGGTTTGGAAGAGCCCCTCATTGAGCTTCTGATCGAGACCCGCGAGAGGTTGCGAGAAACCGAGAAATGGGATTTGGCAGACGAGATCCGTGCCAAAATGACCGATCTGGGGATAGTCCTGGAGGACCGCCCCGAGGGGGCAAGGTGGCGGATCAGCAGGCAATGAACGAAGTACTATACGGCCGCAATGCCGTGTGGGAGACCCTGCGAGCGGGGCGTCGGAAGATCTACAAGCTTATCCTGGCCCACGGGATGAAGGAAACGGGCATCGTTGCCGACATTGCGACCCTGGCCAACAAAAGCGGGGTGGCGATCCAGCAAGTGGAACGGCGACAATTGGACAGGATTGGCGACTTCAAACACCAGGGGGTCGCCGCCGAGGCGGCTCCGTATCCCTACGTCGAATTGGCGGAGATTCTGGCCGAGGCCGATCAAGGCCAGGAAATGCCTTTGTTGCTAATGTTGGATTCCCTCCAGGACCCCCAAAACTTTGGTTCCCTGCTGCGCACTGCCGAGATAATAGGCATTCACGGCGTCGTTGTCCCAAAGCGTCGCGCAGTGGGGATAACCCCGGCTGTGGTCAGTTCCTCGGCCGGGGCCACGGAACACCTCCTGGTAGCCCGAGTGACCAACCTGGTGCGGACTATGGAGGAGCTCAAAGCCAAGGGGCTTTGGATCGTGGGCCTGGAGAATGTGCCCCATGCCCAACCCTATTATCAAAGCGACCTGAAAATGCCTTTGGCCCTGGTGGTGGGAAGCGAGGGCAGGGGCATGGGCCGGTTGGTTAGGGAGACCTGTGACATATTGATCAGATTACCCATGAGAGGGAGAATCGGCTCGCTGAACGCGGCTGTGGCCGGCTCCATCGCCCTCTACGAGGTCTGGCGGCAACGAGGGCTGGGAGAGCGGCCCAATTCTGCCCGATGATTTGACATTTTGGGGAATTTTATTATACTATCACTGCTGGCGTCGGCTTGAGAAACTTGCCCGCAGCAGTGTCCTGGCAAAGCCGACGTAGCTCAATGGTAGAGCAACTCTCTTGTAAAGAGTAGGTTGTCGGTTCGACTCCGACCGTCGGCTTTTTTTCCATCACGGGCAGGTACCCAAGTGGCCAAAGGGAGCGGTCTGTAAAATCGCTGGCTCAGCCTTCGTAGGTTCGAATCCTTCCCTGCCCACTCTTGGCTAATAGCGGATGGCTTATGGCAGATAGTCACTTGCATTGAGAATTGCCATCAGCTATCATCCATAAGCCATTTGCCAGTTTGCCCACGTAGCTCAGGTGGCAGAGCACCTCCTTGGTAAGGAGGAGGTCAGCGGTTCAAACCCGCTCGTGGGCTCCAGAACATCATCAGGAGGTTTTGAATAATGGCTAAGGAGCATTTTGAGAGGACTAAGCCGCATGTGAATGTCGGTACTATCGGGCACGTTGATCACGGCAAGACGAGTCTGACCTCGGCGATGACCAAGGTGCTAAGCTACAAGGGCCTGGGCAAGTGGTACACCTTCTACGAGATTGACAACGCTCCTGAGGAGAAGGAAAGGGGCTTGACGATAGCCATCTCCCACGTGGAGTACGAGACGGAGAACAGGCACTACGCGCACATAGACTGCCCTGGGCACCGGGACTACATCAAGAACATGATCACCGGGGCGGCGCAGATGGACGGGGCCATTCTGGTGGTGGCTGCCGACGACGGGCCGATGCCCCAGACGAGGGAGCACTTGCTGCTGGCTCGTCAGGTGGAGGTGCCCTCGATAGTGGTGTTTCTGAACAAGGCGGACAAGATGCAAGATGAGGAGCTTCTGGAGTTGGTGGAGTTGGAGTTGAGGGAGCTTCTGGACGAGTATGGCTTCCCTGGAGACGACACGCCGATAGTGAGAGGGAGCGCACTGCTGGCTTTGGAGAGCGGGTCCACCGATCCTGGGGCGTCGGAGTACGAGAACATTCTGGAGCTGCTGAGGGTAGTGGATGAGTACATTCCGACGCCTGTTCGTGAGACAGACAAGCCGTTCCTGATGTCGGTTGAGGACGTATTCAGCATCAAGGGTAGGGGTACGGTGGTGACTGGCAGGGTAGACAGGGGTACGATCAAGGTCGGGGAAGAGGTGGAGATAGTCGGGTTGAGGGATGAGGTGATCAAGAGGGTAGTGACCGGGGTGGAGATGTTCCACAAGACGTTGGATGTGGGGCAGGCGGGGGACAATCTGGGTTGTCTGTTGCGGGGTATTGATCGCGATGAGGTGGAGAGGGGTATGGTGCTGGCGAAGCCTGGTTCGATCAGGCCGCACACCGCGTTCACGGGAGAGGTGTACGTATTGAGGAGAGATGAGGGAGGTAGGCACACGCCGTTCTTCGCTGGGTATCGGCCGCAGTTCTTCATACGGACGCTGGACGTGACTGGGTCAGTGGAGTTGCCTGCCGGGGTGGAGATGGTGATGCCTGGGGACTACGTGAATATGCATGTGAAGTTGATAGAGCCTGTGGCGTTGGAGACTGGGTCGCGGTTTGCCATCAGGGAGGGTGGGCGGACCGTTGGTGCTGGCGTGATCACTGAAATCCTCGATTGAAGGAATGTAAATGGCTAAGAAGGCTATAAGACTCACAATCACCCTTGCCTGCACCGAGTGCAGGGAACGCAATTACACAAGCAGTAAGAACAGGAGAAACGACCCCAGCCGTTTGGAACTGAGGAAGTACTGCCCCCGGTGTCGAACTCATACACCTCACAGGGAAACAAAGTAGGTTGACAGAAATGATCTCGCCATTCTCCAGACTGGCGAGTACACAGGGGGTTAGCTCAATTGGCAGAGCAACGGTCTCCAAAACCGTAGGCTATGGGTTCGATTCCTATACCCCCTGCCTCCAGATAATTGCTCTTCTTCAAGACACCGTCTCCCAAGGCGGTGTCTTGAACGATAGGGTTGGTCATCACTGAGCAGGAGAGAAAGATTGGCCAAAGCATCAGTTAAGAAGGATAATTTCATCGTTAGATACCTCAAGGAAACCAGAGCAGAGTTGAGGAAGGTAAGTTGGCCCACTCGTCAAGAAGTGCTGAACTTAACTCTCATCGTGGTCGGGTTCACGATTTTCATGGCCGCTCTCTTAGGTATCATAGACTACATCTTTGCCTGGGTATTCGGCCTGATAATCAGATAAACCACCCTAGTGGCAGGCGAAACCATCCAGGTTATCATGGTGGATATGGGTTGGCCTGCCTTTTATCTGAACCAGAGCAGAGAGTATCCCCTACCGAAAGCAAAGTTAACTTGATATGGAAGAGTTGGTAGAAGAAGTAGAAGGAAAAGAAGAAGAGGAAGAGAAGCCAGAATCAGACGGAAGAGCCTGGTATGTGATTCACAGCTATTCTGGCTACGAGAACAAGGTGAGAACCAATCTGGAACAGCGCATCGAATCCATGGGAATGCAGGACAAGATATTCCAGGTGGTCGTGCCCACAGAAGAGGAGATCGAGGTAAGGGATGGCCAACGGCGGATCACTGAGAAGAAAATCTTCCCCGGCTACATATTGGTGGAGATGCTCATGACCGACGATTCCTGGTACACAGTCCGCAACACCCCTGGGGTGACTGGCTTCGTCGGCATGGGCAAAAAGCCCACCCCTCTGCGTCCTGAGGAAGTCCAGAGGATCATGAAACGCATGGAGGAAGAAGCGCCAAAGATAAAGGTGACCTTCCGCCCAGGACAAAGAGTCAGGATCATAGATGGCCCCTTCACCGATTTTGTGGGCAACGTTGACGACCTAGATATGGATAAAAGCAAGGTACGTGTGCTAGTCGCCTTTTTTGGCCGGGACACGCCTGTTGAACTGGATTTCCTGCAAGTGGAGAAGATGTAGGCTAATACTTTTGATCGCCGAAGGTCTCCCGACCGAGGCGAAAGAGGAGAATGGATGGCTAAGAAGGTTAAAGCGATTATCAAACTACAGATACCGGCTGGCAAAGCCAATCCTGCCCCACCCGTTGGGCCGGCCTTGGGCCAGCACGGCATTAATATCATGGCCTTTTGCAAGGAATACAACGCTCGCACATCGAGCCAGGTAGGCAGCATCATCCCTGTCGAGATAACCGTTTACCAGGATCAATCTTTCACTTTTGTGACCAAGACCCCGCCCACCGCCGACCTGTTGAGAAAGGCCTGTGGTATAGAGAGAGGTTCCGCCGAGCCTCGCCGACAAATGGTGGGCAGCATCACTCGGGAGCAATTGCGAGAGATCGCCGAGTTGAAAATGAGGGATCTCAATGCGCTAGACCTGGCCAGCGCCGAGCGCCAGATCGAAGGCACAGCCCGCAGTATGGGGATAAAAATTGCAGACTAGTATATCTTGGGGAAAAAGATGTCGAAAAAAAGCAAAAAGTATCTAGAAGTGAGCAAGCAGGTAGATCGAACAAAATATTATCCGCCCGAGGAAGCTATCGAGCTAGCCAGGAAGACCTCTTACATCAATTTCGATGCCACGATGGAAGTACACATGCGCCTGGGGGTGGATCCTCGCCACGCTGATCAACAGGTGAGGAGCGTGGTGCTGTTACCCCACGGGCTGGGCAAAGAGGTACGTATCCTGGTCTTTGCTGAAGGCGAAGCTGAGAAGATAGCCCGAGAGGCTGGAGCTGATCACGTGGGCAGCGACGATATAGTCAAGCAAATCCAGGATGGCTGGCTAGACTTCGATGTTGCCATATCCATACCCCAGATGATGGGCAAGGTAGGCAGGCTAGGCAAGATCTTGGGGCCAAGGGGCTTGATGCCCAATCCTAAAGCTGGCACCATCGTCCCCGCCGAAGACCTGCCTCGGGTCATCAAAGAATCGCGCCTGGGGCGAGTGGAGTTTAGGGTTGACAAGACAGCCAACCTGCACGTGCCCATCGGTAAGGTCAGCTTCCCGACAGAGAAACTTCTGGACAACATGGCAGCACTGTTTGAGGCGGTCAAGAAAGCCAAGCCTGCCAGCGCCAAAGGGCAATATGTCAGAAAAATCACCCTGGCCACAACCATGGGCCCGGGCATCAAGCTCGATACCTCTGAAGCACTGGCTCTGGAAACAGCTTGAACGTATTGCGTGTTGCGTGAACGGAATACGCAATACGGAAGCAGTTGAATACACAAGCCTAAGACAGCAGGTGCGCGGAAGCGCTTAATCGAAGGCCTGCCGAGGCAAAGACAATGAGAAGATGATTTTTCTACCAGTCTTTGTGTCGGCGGCACAAAGACTTTTGTTTTTCTATGACCACCCATTAACCGAGAGGAGGTGATGAAAGATTGGCCGTATCGAGGGAGAAAAAAGAACAACTGGTATCCTGGTACACTGATCTATTCTCGCGTAGCAACGCGGTTATTCTGACCGACTATCGAGGACTAACGGTGGCGGATATCAGTCAACTGCGCAGAAAGCTGCAGGAGACTCAGGGCGAATACCACGTGACCCAGAACAGGCTGCTGAAGCTGGGCCTAAGAAAGGCGGAGCTACCTGTGCCCGAGGACCTTTTGAAAGGCCCAACGGCCACTGGTTTCTGTTTCGAAGAGGTGCCCGCTGTAGCCAAGGTGCTGGTGGGCTTCAGCAAGGAATCCAAGATCCTCGTCATCAAGGGAGGGATCCTGGGTGACAGGGTCATCAGCGCCGACGAGGTCACATCTCTAGCCGAGTTGCCGCCCCGAGAGATACTGCTGGCCCAGGTCTTGGGTACTATCCAGTGGCCGGCTGGCGGGATCACCAGGGCCGTTGCCGGCGGCATCCGCAGTCTTCTGTACGTGCTTAAAGCGCGAGTCGAACAACTAGAACAACAATCTAGCCAAGCTTAAAGGAGGCAAATCAAAATGTCAGAAAAACTAGAAAAGATCGCTGAGGAAATTCAGGGGCTAACTCTTCTTGAGGCTTCCGACTTGATCAAGCTTCTGGAAGAAAAGCTGGGGGTGAGCGCTGCAGCTCCCGTGGCCGTAGCTGCGGCTCCGTCTGCGGCTACCGCGGAGCCGGAGGAGGAGCAAACCGAATTCGACGTCATCCTGAAGGAGATCGGCCCCAAGAAGATCCAGGTCATCAAGGTAGTACGCCAGATCACAAGCCTGGGTCTGAAGGAAGCCAAAGAACTGGTAGATAGCGCGCCTAGCCCTGTGACACAAGGCGTTCCCAAGGAACAGGCCGAGGATGTCAAGAGCAGGCTGGAAGCCGAAGGCGCTGTGGTGGAGATCAAGTGAGGAAAGTGCAACAATGAGTAAACCCATAGCTGTTACCGATGAAACCTTCGAGACTGAGGTTGTCCAGGCGGGACTGCCTGTGCTGACCGACTTCTGGGCAATCTGGTGTGGCCCTTGTCACATGATCGCTCCCGTGCTGGAAGAGATCGCCGCCGAGTACACTGGCCAGCTCAAAGTAGCTAAGCTCGACGTGGACAGCAATCCACGCACGGCTACTCAGTTTGGGGTGATGAGCATCCCCACCTTGATCCTCTTCAAAAACGGCCAGGCGGTCGAGCGTTTGGTCGGTGCTATGCCGAAGAGAACTCTCCTGGCCAAGATAACCCCGCACCTGTAGGGCAAGGTCCCCAAAAGCCACGTAGGGGTAAGACTTGCTTACCCCTACGTGGCAATCACTTCTCAGAAAGTACAACTGAGTTCTAATCGCCCCCTAACGATTCCAACTTCTCAGCACACTCCGCGCACGTAGGGTCGAGGAGCAGAGATGTCTCGAAATGCTCCTTGGCCTTTTCTTTTTCCCCAAGCTTTAGATAGGCCAGGCCAAGGTTGTAGTAGGTGGCATGAAAATCAGGATCAATCTCCAGGGAGAGCTTCAACTGCCGTACGGCTTCCTCATGACGACCAGCGTCAAAGTAAACCCGCGCCAAGTCATTCCGATAAAGGGCATTGTGGGGGCTTAGTTGAACCACTTGCTCGTATAACTCAACCGCCTGTTCGGATTTGCTGGGATCAACCATCCTGGCCCAATAAGCATAAAGCTTGCCGGCATCAGCATAGTACTCTGGTTCCAAAGGCTCTAACTTTCTAGCCTGTGCTAGAGCATCTGCACTAGCTTGGAGAAGTGTTTCTCTGGCTTCTAGCTCGTCGTCTGATATACTCTGAGCTAGCTGGAAGTATGCATCTGCCTTAAACGCATAGAACTTGCTCTGGCCTGGAAAGACTTGGATAGCTTGGTCGTAGGCAGCGATGCTTTTGCTCCATTCGCCATAGGACTGGAACCGCATCCCCCTTGCGAGATAAGTATCAGCGATTAGAAGATTGATGCTGCTCAAGCTGGCGAAGAAGGGGATTACGCAGACAACCAGCAGAGAGAGAATGCTCCGCAGCCGGCCAGTATCTTTTGCGCTTGCTTCAGCAAGGGGGAAGCTGACCAGGCCGGTTTTCCCTGGGTCGGCTTCTCCCATCTCGGTAACGTACATAGTGCTCATCAGAGCTAGGTAAAGCCAGAGCAACAACTCGGCAGAGGGGAGCAGTATGCCGAATTGAGCCTCGATAAGATGAGCAAACATAGCAGAGAGCAGGGCGATCAATGAAATCTGAATGTTGAAGGAGCGTGTCCGCCAGAGAAGAGAAACCCCATAGTAAAAGAAGCTCCCCACCAGGAAAAGGAATGCCAATAATCCCAACACACCGGTCGTAACTACAAGATCGAGCAACTCGTTATGAGCGCGGTCAGCCATTGCCTCGCGTGATTCGACGCGAGCCAGACTGGGAGGGTAGGCCTGAGGGAAGACGATTCCCATCGTCTCAGGGCCGTAGCCGATGAGGAGGCGGAGGGACTTTAGCGGGTCAGGTGTGAGACCGATATTGGGGCTAGACCTGATAAGCTCCAGGGTCCCCTGCCAGATGAATAACCTGACCCAACTTGTGCCCGTGCCTGTTGTCAGTTCGTCAGAAAACACTAATTGCGATAGGTACGTTGATTCAGTGAATGGCTCCAGTGGTGTGTTGGGGATGTTCAACGCGACTAGTAGGGTGATAAGGACCATACTCACGGCAATGGTGATGAGCAGCAAATTCTTCATACTGTATCGCAGGGCGCTCAAGACAGCGAAGAACAAGATGCCGCTCAAGAGCCCAAACCACGGCCCGCGGGCCCAGGTATAGAGGAGGCACATCAATTGCAGAGCCAGAAGCAAGGCATAGCCAATAACCTTGAGAGGTATCAAGCGGCGAGACGAGACAAGTTGGCTCCTCCCCAGCAATGCGCGCAAGCTAACGAGCAGTCTACCAAGAGCGAGAGGGATGACCATGATTAGATAGGCGCCGAGGAAGATGGGGTTGCCTATGGTCGAGATAACCTGTTCGCTGTGATCATATCCAGGAAAGATAGGCTCGAAGCCGAAGTGTTGAAGCACTCCATAGAGGGCGATGGGCAGGCTAGCGAGAAGGGCGAGGGTGATGAGTCGTTCAAGCTGATTGGCAGTGCGGAGGTTGATAATTATCAAGGAAAAAAAGAGGACATAGCATAGAACATTGTAGGTACCGTACACTCGATAGTATGACCCCCAAAAGCTAACGTGGGGATCCACTGAAGTGATGGTGGACAGAACATAGGTGCAGGTGAAGATGAGCGCGGGGAGGACGAGCGGCCTGGAAAGCAGTTTCCGGAGTGAACCAGCGACGGGGCCCTTGAGATTGATTCGATCCACCAACCAAACGGTCAAGACGAGCAGGACAGCGAAACGGAGAAAGGCAACCTTGGGAATCTCATAGAATCGGCAACCGAAGGGATTGACCAGGATGGGAAGCAGCAACACAATCGTCGGTAAGCCAAACTGGATGACCTTTTTGGACAGCAGATGAAGCCTCATTGAGACGCTACTCCTCGGCAGCGCTTGCTCTGTCGGAGCCGTAACCGATCAAGCTCCAGCTTTTCAGATTGTGCATATTATAGCATGAAGTGGGTAGAAGGCCAATCACCTCGACAGGCTCAGTGCAAGCGTATTGGCCGTTTGAGGCCTAGACAACTGTTGGCACCCCTCGACGCCCAGGGCGGTTGGGCTGCTACCCCTTCTATCAAGGCTTCAGGTATATAAAGATACAGAGGGCCACAGTCTCTCCTGTGGCCCTCTATATCTCTGATCTGTGAGCCGATCACGAATACCCAATGCTGCTTGCACTACTACTCATATGCAACCTGGGTGACCAAGCCATCCGCAATCCAGGTATACGTCCCGTGCGTTGAGGTACGCAACATCCAGGTCTCGCTTATGACGCCGGTGGTATCCTCCTCCGCAACCGCATCATATCCGATTATCCTCCACATGTCAAGCGTCTCGCCTAACGTGATACGGTTTGGAACGGCCTGTGCAGTGACGGATACCGCCTCATACTTAGACATCATGCTATCCATCGCGGACTGGACGGTGTCCAACTCCGTCTCAGCGGCCGATCTTCGGGCGCCACCTGTGATGCCGGCCAGGTTGGGGACCACGATAGCGATCAGGATGGCCAGAACGGCCAGTACCACTAGCAACTCTACCAGCGTGAAACCACGCTCACTACGGATTCTCTTGAACATTTCAGTTTACCTCCTTATTCTGGTCTTTATTTGTAGTTCGTAATCAGAGACGAGATATTTGGATCTCAAGTGGTTTTTCTCCCTTTCGCCTCCTTTCTTAGCGCCTAAATGACTCCTTCACGCACATTAGTCTCTTTAATTAGCCTCTTTGCTGTGCCCCAATTATAACATAACTCGTGAACTTTTGCGTGAAAATAACGTGAATTTGGCGTGAATTCTGTATGAACAAACAGTGGGGCTGGTTATTCCTTTCCAGCTACCGACGGGGGCGACTCCCTCCTATCCACTCCCGTAGTTCATCAGGGTTATCCGATTTCATGAACGCAGCTTCTGGGGTGATCAAATTCCCCCGAACGAGATCCCTCAATGCCTGATTGAGGGTCTGCATGCCGTATTGCGCGCCGGTCTGAATGATATTGGGCATCTGGTAGGTCTTCCCCTCCCTGATGAGGTTGCGAATGGCGGTGGTGGCGATCATCACCTCCACGGCAGGGACCCGGCCGTTGCCGCCCGCCTCAGGGATTAACGTCTGGTAAAGTACTCCCTGCAGAGTGGTTGAGAGCTGGGAGCGGATCTGGGCTTGCTGGTACGGAGGGAAGACGTCAATGATGCGGTCAATGGCCCCAGGGGCGCTGGGGGTGTGCAGGGTAGCAAAGACCAGGTGCCCTGTCTCTGCGGCCGTGAGTGCAGTGGCGATGGTCTCCAAATCGCGCATCTCCCCCACCAGGATGACGTCCGGGTCCTGGCGAAGAACACGCTTCAGAGCGGCCGAGAAGGACCTGGTATCCGCCCCCAGCTCCCGTTGAGTGATAAAGCACTTCTTGTCCCTGAAGAGATACTCTATCGGATCCTCGACGGTGACCACTCGACGGGCTTCCCTTTCGTTGAGGTAATCCAGCATAGCCGCCAGAGTGGTAGACTTGCCACTGCCGGTCGGGCCCGTGACCAGGAGCAGCCCGTCTGGCTTCATGACCAACATCTTGCACACCTCCGGCAACCCTAATTCCTCGAGGGAGGGGATCCTCCAATTCACTTGACGAAAGACCAGGCTGATGGTGCCCCTCTGGAGGGCAGTGTTGACGCGAAAGCGGGCCAACCCAGAAATGCTATAGGCGAAGTCCAACTCCCTCTCCTCATCGAATCTTTCCCTTTGTTCCGCAGTGGTTATGTGCTCAAGGGTCTCTTGCATCTCCTCAGACGTGACCCGCGAGTCGCCATCATAGGGAGTAAGCGCACCGTGGATGCGTAGCACGGCAGGGCTGCCCGTCTTCAGGTGTAAGTCAGAGGCCTCACGCTCAACCGCGACGCGAAGCAGTTCATCAATGTTCATAGTAGACACCTCACATACCAGTCCATGATCTGTTCTCCATTTCGATTTTCTCCAGTTTAGCACAACTTGAGGGTTTTGTGGGTGAAAATAGTGTAAAAGTTGCGTGAATCTTGCGTGAGGAAAGAAGGCTTAGCCACGGCTGCGGTCTCCCATCAGGTCCCGCAGCTCCTCGGGGTTGTGCGATCTGGCAAGTGCCTCTTCCAGAGTGATCAACCCCTTCTGATAAAGGTCCCTCAGCGCCCGATTCATGCTCTGCATGCTGTATTGGGATCCGGCCTGAATGACGTTGGGTATCTGATAGGTCTTCCCCTCCCTGATGAGGTTGCGAATGGCAGGGGTGGCGATCATGACCTCCACGGCGGCGATCAGGCCGTTGCCATCCGCCCTGGAGAGCAACGCTTGGTAGAGCACACCCCGCAGGGTGGTTGAGAGCTGGGCTCGGATCTGACCTTGCTGGTGCGCGGGGAAGACATCAATAATACGGTCAATGGCCTGAGCGGCGCTGGGGGTGTGCAGGGTGGAAAGGACCAGGTGCCCCGTCTCCGCAGCCGTGAGGGTGGTGCTGATGGTTTCCAGATCGCGCATCTCCCCCACCAGGATGACGTCTGGGTCCTGGCGAAGAGCACGCTTCAGGGCGTTAGCAAAGGATTTGGTGTCTGCTCCCAACTGCCGCTGGCTGATGAAGCACTGCTTATTCTTGAAGAGGTATTCTATGGGGTCTTCGATGGTGACCACGCGACGGCGCTCCTTCTCATTGAGGTAATCTATCATGGCCGCTAGCGTAGTGGATTTGCCACAGCCGGTGGGCCCGGTGATCAGGATCAGCCCATCCGACTTCAAGGCCAGAACCTTGCACACCTCCGGCAGCCCCAGCTCCTCGATGGTAGGTATCATCCAATAAAGCCGGCGAAAGGCCAAGCTGATGGTGCCCTTCTGGAGGGCAACGTTGACGCGGAAGCGAGCCACCCCATGGATGCCATAGGCAAAGTCCAACTCCAGCTCCCTGGCGAACTCCTCCCTCTGGTCCTTATCAGTTACGTGTTCAAGGGCCTCTCTGAGCTCCTTAGATGTAAGTCTCAACGACTCATCCAAGGGAACGAGCTTTCCGTCAACGCGTAGCACAGGAGGGCTGCCCGCCAGCAGGTGCAGGTCGGAGGCCTCACGCTCTGCTACAAGGCGGAGCAAGTCGTCAATGTTCATAATAAACACCTCACATACCAGTCTATGATCTGCTGCCCATACAGCATGACTACCATCCCTCCTGTAACAAGAAAAGGCGCAAAGGGGATGGGATCTTTGCGCCCTTTCAGGCCGGTCAACAGCAGACCACCCCCTATCAATCCTCCTGCGACAAAGGAGATGAGAAGGGCAACGAAGACTGCGGGAAAGCCCACTATCAGACCAATGAAAGTGGCTAGCTTGACATCGCCCATCCCCATCCCGGCTGGATAGATAAAAGCGATGAGGAAGAGCAGCGCAAAGCCGAGCGCTCCTCCAGCGAGCAATTTCACCGCATCGTGGTTGGGGGTAATGGGGATGGCCAGCAAGGCAACGAGGATGGCCGGGTAGATCACCCGGTTGAGCACAAGCTGATGCTCCAGATCAATGAAGAAGATGACGATGAAGAAACAGGTGTACAGGGTAGCTAACAGCAACCAAAAAGAAAGGCCGTAACGATACCAAAGCAGGACAAAGAGCAACCCCGTCATTGCCTCGACCAGCAGGACGCGCCGGGGTATCGGTGCTCCACAATAGCGGCACCGACCCCTCAGGAAGAGATAACTAAGAAGTGGGATCAGATCAAGCGGGGTCAATCTTCGTCCACAGGCGGGGCAATGAGAGGGCGGTGAGACGATGGATCCGCCCTCCGGCAGACGGTCTATGCAGACGTTGAGGAAACTGCTAACGACCAGTCCCAGCAGGGCATAGAGCAGGACCATTTCAGCCGCTCAAGCCTCCTTTTTTGCTTTGAGAGCAAGCCCAATGTTGACCATGAACTGGGGAAGAGGTAGTGTCTCCGGATACTCCAATGGCGGCTTGGGCGTTTTAATGGTATATCCCATCTCAGCCTGGATAGTCTCGGATACGGCGGGTATGCCCGTCAACTCCCCCGTCAGGAAAACAGGAACCGTGGCCTCCAGCAGTTTATCGGGGTGGCTATGGTTGTAGAAGTCAATGGTTCGGATTACCTCTTCGACGAGGCGACGTGCTTTCTGTTGTGGGTCGAGACCCTCTCTGTGCAGGACTGCACTTCGCGTGATGTCGGGGACAGCATGCGCCACCACTACCACATGGAAGCTTTCGTTTTCCAGGTCAGCGATAACCGCATTTCTCTGATTCACGGCCCTGACGAGAGCGAGCGGCTTGAGATCTATCGCCCTGAGTTGGATCCCAACCATTTGGAAAGCGCTGATGTGGGCATCCACAATGTCCCGTGGCGCACCCAGGACGTAGACTTGCTGCATATCATCCTTCTCGCCGATCACCTGGTAGGAAAGGTAAAGCTCATCCACAGGCACGGGCATCGCTCGCCTCGCCTCGCGAGTGACGGCATCTGCCAACAGGTTGGGCCTCATCCTGGGCAGGTCGAAGATCTGAGAAGTCGAACCCAGCCCTATCACCGTCAGGCTGGTGACGACATCCTTCCTGGGTGCCTTGTGCTCCCCGAAAAGGGTCTCCAGGGCCAGGCCCACTTGCGCAGGGTCACGTATGAGGCCGTTCTCGACCAGGCCAGGGTTCAGAGGTACTTGTCCCCACTTCTGAACTTTGTTCCCCTTGACTGTAAGCAGTCGCAGGCTCCTCTCCTCAATGTTAACTGTCACTGTTTCTTGACCGCTGCCACGCAAACTTAGTCTCATGATACACCTACCTTTTCTAGTGTCATTGCAAGCCGAAGGCGAAGCAATCCCCACCCTGCGAATTGGAGATTG
Source organism: uncultured Anaerolineae bacterium (assembly GCA_964390805.1). Taxonomy (GTDB): domain Bacteria; phylum Chloroflexota; class Anaerolineae; order VGOG01; family VGOG01; genus CAYMKL01. Next base: position 36,479 of record CAYMKL010000029.1, read on the forward strand.
CTTCGGCACAAAAACCGTGCCTCGCAATGACACGGTGAAGCTTCTGTCCCCTACGGATGGCGCACCGCGACATGGAAGACTCGCAATGACGATTGTGTTGTATTGTGCCTATTGGAGGGGGATGCGCAGTTGCTGTCCTACATAGATGTTATAGCTAGTCAGTCCATTGGCTACCATGATGGCCTGCACAGTAGTACCGTATCTGAGTGAGATTCGGTACAGGTTCTCACCCGACTTCACCACATGGGTGGTATATGTCAACTGTGGGGCTAGAGTTGGAGTTGCGGACGGCACAGGCGTTTCCCCAACCGCCAACGCCTGCAGCTCCGCCATGGCCTCTCCTCCGTCGGGGTTGACGTCTAGGGCGCGGGTGAACTCGGTTTTCGCTTCCTCGAGTTTGCCCTCGGCGACGAGTTGTTGCCCGTAGTTGACGTGGGCCGCGTACAGCTTCTCGGTCATGTCAGCGTAACCAGGATTGATGGCCAGAATCTGATTGACCAACCCTATGACCGTTTCCCAGTCCTTCGCCGCCCACGGCTCGTGCAAGCTCTCGGCCAACTGGTCTTCCGCAGTCAGCGTTGGCGCTGGCGTAGCGGGTGTAGGCGGCGCAGTCGTTGGTGTAGGCACCCAGGTCTCTGCCCGTTGCAGCCCCGCCTGGGCTTCTAGCCCGTCGGGTTTGATCTCCAGGGCATTGTTGAACTGCACTTTCGCCTCATCAGGATCACCCTCCCTCAAGAGCTGGTCGCCATAATTGACGTGGGCCGCGTACAGCTTCTCGGTCATATCAGCGTAATCGGGCTCTAGGACCAGGATCTGCTCAATGAGACCTATGGCCAGCGCCCAATCCCCCGAATCCCAGGCCGTCCCCAACTTTTCCTCCATCTGTGCCAGGTCCTCTGGTATCACCGTAACGCCGGGCGTTGGCAGCACGGTCGCTCCGGGAGAAAGAGGAGAAGTATAGAGAGCAATGTCCATGTAGAGGGTGTGCTGCTCCTCTCCTTCCGTGATGCTCACGTCGGAAATCACGAAGCTCTCAAACACGGCCTCTTCGATGCGGGATACGAAATCCAATAGACCGGGGAGGGATCCTGCAACTTGCAGGCGGTATTTCCCGACATCGTATGAGCCCTTCTTTTCCTCCTCTGAAACAGGTATGATCTGCCGGTTGGCGATCTCCACCTGGCTCTCGCTGGCGTACTGATCCAGCTTGCTCAACGCTTCCTTCGTCTGGGAGTCGCTGAAGAAGGCGCTGGCCACATCGTCCAACTTGGCTTGCGCGGCCTCTACTTGCTTCCGCAACTCGTCAGGGCTTGCATCCCGGGCTTTCAGGGCCTCGTCCAGCGCTTTCTGAGCCGAGTCCAATTGGGAAGCCAGCTCCCTCCTATCCTGCCACGCCGGAAGGACAAACTTCCAGACAACAAGGACATTGGCAAGCACCAATACAATGATGACAACTAAGGCCAGCAAAGAAAGGCGGTCTGCGACCTGGATGTTGTCTCGCAAATTCCTCAAAGAATCCATAGCATTCCTTCCTCCATGTTACCTTGACAATGCTAATTAGTGTCATTGCGAGGCGTTTTTGCCGAAGCAATCTCCTCCGATGTACGCGGGGGATTGCTTCCCTTCGACAACCCTTCGGCAGGCTCAGGGGAGCGCTCAGGACAGGCGTCGCAAAAACCGCTCCTCGCAATGACACCTACGTTCACTAATTCCGTTACCTCAGGGGCGAAGACGCCTGAGGCCATTCCATTCTTTCCAGTAGAGCGGGAGAAAGACGTCCCGTTCGTACATCAGCAGGCCGGGGGGGAGGCCAGCCACGCCCTCCGGTGGCATCGGGGAAGACAGGGAAGCCGTCGTGATGGCTAATCTATACTCCAGGTCGCATCCGCCAGCGCTGGGGTTGAAGTGTTTCACTCTAGCAAAATAGGTTCCGGTCACAGGGAAGCCGTAGATGATCTTGGAAAACGGCGGATTAGCAAAGTCATCATCGTTGTAACCGCCAAGCAACTGCGAAGTGCCGTCGGTATCGAAAAGGGTAAGGGTCGTATCAACGTCGGAGCCGTTTGTTGATGTCGTCCAAATGGTGTAGGTTAAAGGGTGTCCTATATTGAGCTTGACCCAATCCTGGTCTGCTGCGACGTGGAAATTGTGGAGCTGAGCCTCATCCACCGTTATCAGCTTGGACTGCTGCCAGTCATCGTCTGGCTCGTATTCATCAGCACAAGAGGTGGCCGTAGGCGTCGGTGTGATCGTTGGGGTAGAAGTGGGTGTGTATGTGGGTGTTGGAGTGTTGGTGGGGGTTCTTGTTGGAGTAGGTGTGCGCGTGTTCGTTGGTGTGGACGTCGGTGTAGGCGTTGGGGTGGGTGTGTAAGTGTTTGTTGGCGTTGGCGTGACGGTTGGCGTAGCCACAACTGGCCTGACAACCATTCGGACGGGAACCGTACGAGATTGGATTTCTTCACAATAGGTAAAACAGCCATCCAAGGGCAAGGGATTGCTTGACCTGACCGTAATGGTAATGGTCGCTTCATAAAGACCATCCGGGAACTCCTCAAAGCCATCCGCCCATACAGTCACGACCGAGGGGGTCTTGCCTTCGGAGAAGCTTATGAACAACCAGTCAGCGTCATCCTCAAGACTCCAGAGCAAGTTGCCGCCGCCAGGGACGAAAACGTTGAGGGTCTGCGGCGGGGGGAAGGGATGAGGAAAAGGCGGCTCCCATTCGAAACTGAGTGACTCGGGCTCAACCTCTATGAAGGGCTCCTCGACCACCGTGATGGTATATGCCTTAGTTGGGCCAAACTCGTAGAGATTGGTGGTGGTCACCACCGGCCATTCATCGAGGGAGGGAGTGAAGGGGGCCCGGAAGCAGAGTGAGGAGGCGAAGTTGCCGCTGCCTGGATCATAATCATCGCACTCCCATCCCCACTCTTCCCCCAGGCGATTGGTCATTGTGACCTCGAGCCTGGTATCCACGCTAAAGGCCAAGTCCGAGGTGAAGACCCCGTACAAGCGGCCTTCTTTGACCGGGAATTTGACAAGATCCTTGTCGCCATTAGGATAGAAATTATGTTCCTGCGGTTCTCTGTCGTCAATGATCTTGGGCCTGTTGTCGTCGGGCTCGTACTTGTCAACGTGCACGGAGAGAAGGGTGAGGGCCAGGTCGTAGGTTTTGTCGGGGCCGTAGTAGCCATTTATGCCCTTGCTGACTTCCGCCACGGCGCTACCATCCGCGTCCGGCACGAAGCGGACTTCTGAGGCAAAAAACTCTGGGTCAAGAATCCATTCTGGATCAGGCAATCCCGTGTAGATATCGTCGTTCACGCAACGGTAGTAGTCGGTTTCATCACACACCGTGCCATTTACTGTAGCCGTGATAAAGGTATCCGTGCCCAGGGTCAGATTAGAGGTGCCGAGGGCGTACAAGAGCCCCTCTTTGACCCCAAATTTGACCTTGTCCACATCGCCGTCAGGGTAAAGGCTGTGCGTCTGCGTCTCGCCGATGGCAATAGGGCTCGCGGTCTCGTCGGTGTCATCAGGCTCGTAGATGTCCACCAGTTGCTCAACGGTGATGTTGTACCAGTGATCATCCCCCCCACGACCGGCGAAGTCGGTAATGGTCACCACCGCTGTGGCGGCGATGGTGGTCGAAAAAGTCACCTTGGAGGCACGGTTCGTCTCACTGATATCATCGTTGAAGTAAACGTCCCCACCCACGGTCACGGTCATGACCGTATCCACATCCAAAGCCAGGTCGGAGGTGTAGACATCGTACCAGTATCCTGCTTTGGCCGGGAACCACACCAGGTCCTTGTCGCCCTCAGGGTGAAGATTGTGTATCTGTGTCTCGCCGATAGCAATGGGTTGGGCATCCTCAAGCGTGTCGTCAGGCTCGTACTCATCGAGACCAGGGATTGGCGTGGGCGTAGCCGTCGGCGTCGGAGTGGGAGTGGGCGTCCTGGTGGGTGTTCGGGTGGGGGTGCGGGTATTCGTCGGTGTGGAGGTGCTGGTTGAGGTCGGCGTGGGCGGAGGGAAGGTGAAGTCGAAGTAGTTGCGGGTGTATGTCCTATCCACCACAGAGACGTTCCAGAAATAGAGTCTATCGTCGTAGCAGTTGTACCCTGAGCAGTTCGTGCCCCCGTCGTCGGAAGTGGGGGGCTCGGGAGTACCCTGGGGCGGAGGAACGGCGACTCTGAGCTGCAAGTCCCATTTCCCCGTTCCGTCAGGACCCTGCGCCCACCAACCCTCGTTCGGATTCCATTCCACCTTGCCGTCCACCCCAGTTTGGGCATGGCCATAGGTTATCCAGCTATTATCCCGCAAGTACCGAAACTCGATTCCCACTCCGCTGATCGGAGCTTGTGTGTATAGTTCCCTGGCCATTGCCCCTATCTTCCAGAGGACAAAAGCAGGTTGTTTCCAAATAAGGGGTAGAAACACCTCAAAGGTGGGTATTGGCGTCTGCGTTGGTGTAGGTGTGGGTGGAACAAACACCCCTGAAGTACGCACACGGATGGCTGCGTCATCACCGTAATCCCCCTCATCGAACCACTCGCTGCCATCGCCACTGGTATAAGTTTGCTGTGTCTCGTGGGGTCCCTCCGTGTCAACGGCGATAGGGTACTGGGAATCAGCATTGGTGAGCTTTGCCACCGCGATGACGTCGTTGCCATTGGTCACCCCCAGAGGCGGGTCCACCGCCACCCCATGATAGCCGGCCTCATCAAAGCTGTGGTCCTGGCTGCTCCACAGCAGGTTGCTGAGCGTCACGCCATCGAAGGTGTCGTAGATGTACACGTCAACGTCAGTGGTGCGGTCCGTGGTCCAGAACTCCACCCGGGTGACGTAGGTGTTGCTGGCAGGGATGAACTTGCCCAGACCCCAGCCGGTCGTGCTGCCGAAGTAGCCCACCATACTCGTCCAGCCGCCCTCGTCGTAGTACATGATGTCGCCGTCGGAGTCATAATCCTGCCAGTCGTGCATGAACGAGGAGAACTTGCCGATGCTGGCCGAGCCGTAGGCGATGGTGAAGTAGCCGTTGTCCCCCCAGCCAGTGCTCCAATGATTTTTCACTATCCAGCCACCCGTACCCCCCGCGTGAGGCAAATCGTCATCCCAGCCGACGATCAGCACGGCGAGGTTCGGCGTTTCTGTTCCTGTGTAGTGAAGCGTGTAGGAGCCGTCGTAGCTCCCGAGCTCCGTCGCCCAGGCGTCGCCATCGCCGGCATACATGGACGTGTAAACCGGGCTGGCGGTGGCATAAACGTAGCTCTTGAGCACCTCGGTGCTGGGCACTTCGTCGCCTGAGATGATCTGCCAGTCCAGCAGTGTCTTTACGTACGGACAGGTGTCAGTACAGTCAACGTTGCTGTCCACGTAGGGGTCGCAAGACTCCAGCACAGTGCCCTTCTGGGAGAACAAACTGGCGAGCATGTAATAGTTCCCCCCAGCGCAACTGGGATCGCTCCAGGAACATTCCTTGGCATTGTTCTCCGAGAAGTCGTAGCTGCCGGCGCCGTCAATCAGTAGCTCTGACTCGATGTTGCCGATGGCGGCGAAAGCATAGCACGCGCCGCAGACGCCCTGATTCTTCACCGAAGTGACCACGCCCTGGTCGCGCCAATCCCACTTGCTGGGCAGGAGGGCCGCGGCGGTAGCTCCCTCGGGCATTCTGTCCCCCTTCAGATGAGACAGGTCCATGGGCACCGGTATGAAACCTGTGCGGGGAGGGGGCGGCTCAAGTGGCGGCGGCAGCGTCGGCGCTACCTGACGGGCAGGCTCTTGCGACGGGGGCAGTGATCCAACGGCGAAGACCTCGCCACCGGCGTTCAGCATGAGCAGCAAGACCGCGCCAACCAACATCGTCGCCCCTAGAGCGAACATCAGTTTAGACCGCGCCTTACTGGTTTTCATTCCTTCCCCTTCAACTCCAGCACGATCACGAATTCCACCGTCTCCGGGCTGAGAAGGCTTGACGCCATCCAGCCCCCTCTGCTTGGGAGGATGCCTACTCGCTCGCCCATCGTTTGCAGGCGGTAGGGAGAAGCAGCCATGGCCAAAACGGGCCCCAACGAGGCCATGTCAGGAGGCCTTAGGTAGGACGTTACTGGCGTAGGTGTCGGAGGTATGACCAGCAAAGTTACCCTGACCGTTCGCAAACAAGGCTCGGCGCAGCACAAGGACATCGGATGTCTTCCATCTATGTCAACATACCCTGTATAGGTACCCGCTGGTAAGCCGGTGATATCCACAGCCACGTTCATGGCGGAGGGAGCAATCCCAGAGGATGGGCTAACGGTCAGCCAAGAGGCATCCTTGACAGCTATCCAGTTCAAAGCCCCTCCACCTTTGTTGATGATGTTAACCGCTTGCGCCGGCGGGTTCGTTCCCCCTTCCACGGCCGTGAAGGATAGGTTCAGGGGGCTGACCTGCATTATAGGCGCTTCATTGATGTTGATCTCGTACGTCTTATCAACGCCGTATTGCTGTTGCAGGTTGGTGATCATCACCACCGACGTGGCGTCTCTGGGGGCCTGGTAGCAGACCGCCGAAGCGAAATTGCCCGTGCCTGGCTGATAGTCATCGTTCTCACCCATTATCTGGTCTTCCAGCACTACCTTGAGGCCAGTATCCACCCCCAGGGACAGATTGGAGGTGTAAACGGCGTAGTTTCGCCCCTCCTTGGATATGAACTTGACCAAATCCCGGTCATCTTCAGGGTAGAAACTGTGCTCCTGTGTCCCCTCAACAGCGATGGGCTTGGCAAAGGGATCGTCGGGCTCATAGCCATCAACCAGGCTCGACAGCATGGTCAGGGTCAAGTCATAGGTCTTGTCTTCGCCGTACTGGCTATTCTTGACGTTGCTGATCCTGGCCACCGCCGCGCCATCGTGCTCAGGTACGAAACGCACCTCAGACTCCAGGAACTGGTCGGTTGCATCGTCATTCTGGCAATCAGGACAGATCTCACCGTCTATCTCCACCACGATCTCCGTGTCCACGCCAGGAGCTAAGTTGAAGGTGTTGACAGCGTACAAACGGCCACTTTTAACTCCGAAGGTCACCTTGTCCTTGTCACCATCAGGAAAGAAGCTGTGCGTCTGGGTCTCTGCTACGCCAATGGGTTGAGGATCAGGATCGTCGGGCTCGTAGGGGTCGCGGAGGTCCGGAGTAGCCGTGGGGGGAACGGGCGTTTCTGTGGGTACCGGCGTATCCGTCGGCAGTGGCGTGGCGGTTGGCAGGGGGGTAGCCGTCGGGACCGGCGTGTCGGTCGGGATCGGTGTAGCGGTGGGAATGGGCGTGGGTGTCGGCGCAATCTCCTCCACAGTGACCTGGTACCACATCTCCCCGCCAAATTGCCCCCGGTTACTGATCTTGACGGTAGCGTCCACGTCATAGCTACTGGTGACTTCAAACACCAGGCAGGAGCTCAGGTCGCCTGAGCCCGGATTGCAATCGTCGTTGGTATGAAGGTCGCCGCCTACGTTCACATCCAGGACAGTATCCACCGCTGGAGCCAGGTCTGAGGTGGAGACCCGATAGTGGCGCCCCGCTTTGGCCAGGAACTTGACTTTGTCCACGTCGTAGACGGGGTAGAAGTTGTGCAACTGCGTCTGGCCCAGGATGATGTCCCTGGCCTGGAAGTCATCTATCTCGTACTCGTCGGGACCAACAGGTGTAGCAGCCACGGTAGGCGTTAGCGTCACAGTGGGCGTTATCGGCTCGGTGGGTGTTATCTCTCTGGTAACCGTTATGGTTACCTCTGGCGGGGCGGTCGTTGGTGGGGCAAAGGGGGTCTCAACGCTGGTTATGGACTGCACATTCACGGCGGAGAACAGATTGGACGCCTTGAGAGAATCGGCGTAGGCATCCACCACAGGCTTGTCAATGGCTCGCCCTTCGAGGGTGACCTGGCTATCGCTCTGAGTGACAGAACTGAGAGCAAGCTCATCCGGGTTGAAGTTGCCGATGGCAGCCATCACCGCCAGCCAATCAATGCGGTCAGCCGCGATGGCAGAACGTGCTTCCCCGAGCTCGCCACTCGATCCTTGGGTCTGGGCCAAGGTGTTCATGAGCTCTTGTACCTCGGGGGCGGGAGTGCTTATCCTCGCCAGGTCGTCTTGAACGAAGAGAATCTCGTCGTCCAGATAAGCGACATCGCTGCGCATCCTGGCGGAGAAGAAGTAGAGGGACACAAGAAGGATGGCCAGAATAACCGCTATCACCGCCAGGAAGATTGCCCTTCGGGGCAATTGGCGCGGCCGGTGTTGCTCTGGCAGGATATTAACGTCAATAAAATCGGGTAGAGTAGTTTCAGGCGTCATTTGAGCTAGACCTCCCCTCCATAAACGATCGGTTTTCAATAATTCTAGCACATTTCTGCAAATTTGTCACATCCGCCAAAAACTGCTACCAAGGGGCGTCCCCGCCCCGCTACGAGCGGTTTGACCACGAAATCGGGGCGAGGCTTCGTCGTGAGCCTGTCCTGAGCCTGCCGAAGGGCTCAGCCGAACGGACGCCCCTCCGTAGCCGGGGGTTCGGGACTCTGGTGCTTCGTCCACGTCACTCTCGGATGATCACCTCAGTGCCGACTTCGGCCCAATCGTACAGTTGCTTGGCCGCCCAGGTATCCAGGACGACACAGCCATAAGATACCCGCTGGCCCAGGTATCCCGACCACAGGGTCTGGCCGCTGCTGAGAATGGGCAGGCCGTGAATGCCGTTCTCGCTGCCGCCGGCCCAGTAGATGCCCATCCAATATGGCATCCTTATATCCCACGCGCTGCCATAAGCCTCGGGAAGCTTGCTTATGATGCTGAATCTGCCATACCGGGTGGGAGTTCCGGACTTTCCCGTGGAGGCGACGAAGTCGTAGACCAGCGTATTGCCATCCCAGGCAGTGAGCCTTTGCTCCGAGACGTCAACCTCAATGCGTTTCAGGAGGATCGCCAACTGGGATCGCCTGGTCGCGGCCTCTGTCCCGTAAGGCCGTATGTCCAAAGCCCGTCGGTATTCGGCAAGAGCCTCAACCAGTTGCCCGCTTTCTTGAAGGGCCGCCCCTTGCCGCCAATGAGCCTCGTAGAGTAGAGACCCTACATCTTGGTAGTTGTAATCTTTCAGGTAAACCTTCTCCAAATAGTCAATGGCCTCTGACCAGTTCTCCTGGCCGTGGCTTTCCACTCCTTTCAGGTACGTCACAGCCAGCTCTTGCTCCTCTTGAGCCGGGAAATAGTCAGGACGCAGTAGAAGCGTCTGGTCGAAGTGGGTGACGGCCTCCTCCAATTGGCCCTCTTCCACGAGCTGGGTGGCAAAATTGAAGTGGGCGGCGAAGAGCTTCTCCTCGGCGTCGGCATTGGCAGGGTCAATGGCTCTGATCTGATCCAACAGCTCGATGGCGTAGCTCCAGGCCCGGTTGTCCCAGGCGCCGTGCAATTTTGACCACAGGGGGGCCATCAACTGTTCTATGGTGGGCGTAGGGGTAGGAACTGGTGTGGCGGTGGGGGTCGGCGTGCTGGTGGCTATCCACTGGTCCCAGGCCGCCTGGCCCAGGCCAACGGCCCAGCCGTTGGCCACCAGGACCAAGGCCAGCAGAGCCAGCCCAACCCATCCGATGAGAGGGCCATTGCTCTCGAGAAAAGCAGAGAGGTTGGCGAAGGTTGGTGAAGGTGAAAAAGAGGATTTGCGCTCGGTGGCTGAGGGGGCAGGAGGAGGGCTGTCTTTTTCCGCTAACTGTGCTCTGGCTGCGCTGAACCCGTCCCTGGCCCGCTGGTTTCGGGGGTTGATGTCTAACACCTGAGTGAAGTAAGCCAAAGCAGAGCGAGGGTCAGTGGCGATCCTGGCCAGCCAGAGCCATGCCTCTTCGTTAAGGGGATCCAGGGCCAGAACCTGCTGCAACCAGCGGCGAGCCTCCCGGCGCCGCTCCTCTCGCGCTGCCGTTATGCCCCGCTGAAGCAGTTCCTCTGCTGTTAGTGAAGCGCCAGGGCGGTTCTCTGGAGACATTCCTTCTCCCGCTCGTTTCGGTCTTCTCTATGGACGACCCAATTATAACATAAAATGGCCCTCATAGCAAAACTTAAGATTTGGCGCTTTTATAGATAAACTAAAAGGCGACGGGCTTCCCTCGAAACCCGTCGCCTTCTTCTTACCTTAACCTTACCTGCCTTACCTGTCTCACCAACCGACTCGCCGCTTTGTCCAGAAGAGGCTGCCAGCGGACACCACCGTCAGACCTGCCAACCCTAGCCACAGCGGGCTGGCCACGCCCCCTGCGCTTGACTTGGCAGCGAAGGAGGAGAGGGTGACGGCGGTGGGGGTACCACCTGCCTTGAGGCCGGCATCAATAGTGCGGTTGTGCTCGCCGGCACCCAATGTCACCGATGCTGACTTGGTAGCAGGATCGAAATCGCTGTCCAAGGTATCGTCAGTGCCAGCATTCTGTGTAACAAATGTATAGCCATAGAGCGGGTCCCCTGATTCATCGAAGTTACTGTCCGCCACCTTCACGGTGTAGGTACCTGCCGTCAAGTTCTCGAAGAGGTAGTAGCCAGGATTGCCCGTGTCAGGGTCATTGATCGTCGTGAACGTGTCTTGCTGAACACCGCCCTTCCAGAGTTCCACCACAACACCGTTGATGCCTATATCAAACAAGTCGCCCTGTACCGAGTTCTCACCGAAATCTTCCCACACGTAGTCGCCCAGGCTGCCCTCCTCCTCGCTGCAGAACACGACAGCAGACACCCCACCGCTGCCCCCGAAGATGATCTCCAGCCTGCGAACACCAACCGCATTGACTGTTACGATCTGGAAGCTGTTGTTGCCATAGGCCTGCATATTGACCTCGCGGAGCAAGGTGCCACCGGTCTCAGCGTTCCAGGCCCTGACCTTCCCCCCTGATTCCTCAATGTCCAGAATATGGACCTCCTCAACGCGTGTAGGCTCGTCGAGGGTGAAGGTGATGGTGCCACCACGCCAATTGTCATCTGGATCACTCGGATTGTTGTCCTCGGAAATGATCAGGATTTTGCCTAGCGCCAGGCTGTTCTCGCCCGACGTCCCTGCTTCTCCGCCATTGCCGATTCCAGGACCACGCCCTGCAGTACAAGTAGAGGGATCATATAGACCACTACCGTCCGCACAAAAGTCCTCGTTGGGTGTACCCAGATCGGAATCCCCGCCGGTGGGATCGCTGCTGTCGAAGATCATCGCCGGGTGATTGGTGGGATTGCTCGTGGTGATGTGGACACCCCTGGCGGCCCACTGCTCGGCGACGATGGTACCTTCACCCAGCGAGCTGCCCATCTCATCGGTATCGAAGTCAATGCTGGGCAGACAAATAGATGCAGGACCAGCCTGTTCTATATTGTTGAACGTGCAGGTGACGTGCTCGTTGACGCCGAGGTGAACGGTGACGCCGTTGGCGATGGGGTCGCTGGTGCCGCCACTGCAGACGACGCTGTCCAACTCCCAATCAGCAGGCACGCTCTCGGTCACGTCGTAGTCACTGGCCGCCAGATCATCGAACGATTTGCTCCCATCGTCGTTGAGGGTGAAGCCCCCCAGATCGCCGGAGAAGCTGAAGCCACTGCCACCGTCAGGGTCGGTCTGCTTGACGATGGTGATGGAGCTGCTGTAGAAGAAGCCAAAGTCTATGGTGTCGTTGTCCTCACCCTGCGCCAGGGTCACCGTGGCCTCATGATTCGTCTCGTCGCCATCGCTGTCCTTGGCGTCATCGCCGCCCTCGTTGGGTGGGCTGGCGTACCAGCCTTCCAGCACGCCGCCAGAAGCGAAGTTGCTGGCTGCGATCTTGACGGTGTAGGCGCCGGCGTCCAGATCGGTGAACTCGTAGTAGCCGTTAGCGCCGGTGGTGTACTCACCCACTTTCCCTCCGCCCTGGTACAGCTCGACCAACACACCCTCAAGGCCCGACTCGCCGTCATCCTGGATACCGTCTACCTGGTGAGTCTGGGAGTGGAACAGGTCGTGCCACACGTAGTCGCCGATGCTGCCCTTGGCCGGGGGGCCACCCGGCTCTACGGGATCGGTGGTGGTGTCGCAGAGCGGGTCGGGAACCTGGTCACTGGTCACACACGCCGTGTTCTCGATCTCGGTGAGGCCATCGGGGATTGGATCGTTCACTGTGACCTGGAAGGTGACGCTCATTGATTCGCCCGGAAGCAGATCATAGCCAGCGGCAGCGGTGACAAGGTCGGGTGGAGCGCCGCCTGCGGCAGTCACGTTCTCACTCTTCGAGAACTCGATTTGGACGTTGTCGGCATAGAAGAAGTCGTTGTCTCCACCGTAACGGTTCGTGACCACGAACCTGACCGCAGTATTGGAGGAAGCGTAGGAGCTTATGTCATAGCTTTTTGAGCCAGAGCTACTGCCCTTGAAGGTCTTCAGCGTGTCCCACGAACCGCCGCCGTTGCTCGATACTTGAACGGCGAGCCAATCATAGCTCTCGTTTGTCACAGCCTGATAATCAAAGCTGAAAGTCGCGGAGGTGGCGTCGGACAGGTCGGCCGTTCTCCACGCACCAGGATCCCCGCCCTTGTAATCTTGATCGCCAATTCGTAACTTTCCGTCGCGAACTTGCACCTCGCCCGCAAGCGCGCCTGCCCCCTGAGTCTCACCGATCTCCTGCCAATCACCGGCCCAGTTCACAGTACCATCATTGTTGCTGTACGACCTGGCATTGAACTCGTCGCGTACGGTGCTCTGCGTGAGGGTCGCTGGCGCAGTCACCTGGCTGCTGCCCGACACGTAGCTCGTACCTGTCGGCAGGGGATCGCTGATGACGATGTTGGTGTTGGAGCCACTAGAGGCCGTCGGGTTGCTGACGACAATGTTGTAGGTGATGGTACTACCCGGCACGAGCGGGTTGTCACTAACGACGGAAGTTTTATCCATTTCGAGGGAGGTGCAAGGGCAGTCGAGATCCCACGTCTCGTCTTCTCTCTCCTCGAAATCCCCATCCCTCCATCTATAGACCTTGACCCAAGCCTTGACACGGAAAGGCCCACACATAGGGGTATGGTCCCACGTAACCGGCGGGAAGTCGTAAGTGTGGTCATCGTAGATTCTCCCTGACTCCCCACTATGCTGTTCGACGAGGGTATCTCCCTGATAAAGCTTGACCTTCCACTCGAACTTCACGCTATGGTCCATGCTGTTCGTGACCGAGCCACTGAAGCCATCGCAGTCGGCGTCCCAGTTGACTGTGATGTGACAGGCAAAGGTCGGGGTTGGGGTGGCCAAAAGCAATCCCATCGTGAGTAGGCTGACCACCATGAACATACGTACTAGCTTGGCCCTCATTTGGATTCTCTCCTTAAACATTCTCTCTCCTCCTTTGTGTTTTTCTTGCTACGAGTTGTGTTGATAACCATGTAGCGTTGGTGCCGTTTTGCGAACGATCTTGATTTCTTTACCCCAACCACTCTCGCTTGATCCTCCCCACATCGTGACTACTCAGCCTACCCTCCCGCAGGTTGCTTCTATCGGTTTGGGTATCGGAGCATTCGCTTGGACTGCACGTTTTGCTCGATATTACCGACTAAACCTGCGGGAGGGTGAGTAGTTACCTCACATCCTTGATTTCAACAACACCTTCCAAACCTCAGCCACCAACTGGCGGGGGCTGAAGGGCTTGGTCACAAACCCCACTGCGCCCAACTCCAGGCTCCTGGCCCGATTCGACTCGAACCCGTAGGCCGTCAGGACGATGACGGGGACAGAGTTGGCCCTACCGTTGCTCCTCATCTCCTCCAGAAACCCGAACCCGCCCATCCTGGGCATCGTCAGGTCCAAAATGATCAAATCGGGCTTCTCGGCCTTGACTTTCTTCAGGGCATCCACTCCATCCCCGGCTAGCAGCACCTGATAGCCCTCTTTCTCCAACCGATACTTGAGCACCAACTGGATGTTCTGATCGTCGTCTACTACCATGATCCTGTCTGCTGCCATTTGCCTACCCCCGATCTGACCTCGGTGCTACTGATAATACTATACCACATAAAGGTTAACTCCAGGTAACAAAAAGGTTACAAACAGGTTACAAACTTGAGGGAAACAAAAACAGGGACCTGAGAGGATTGTGGAGATCCTCTCAGGTCCCTGTTGATCCTGGCGGTTCTTCTCTTATGTGGACTTTCAGAGCACACAGCGCGGACCAGTCCGCGCTAACAGGTGTCCCCCCAATTCGCTGCTACCAGCATGATGTCCACGATGTCAATATCGCCATCTGCATCGAGGTCATAGCGGTCATTATAGCAAGCGTCCTCGCTCCTGCAACGCCAACGGCCAGCAACGAGCATGACGTCCTCGACATCCACATCGCAGTCGCAGTCTATGTCACCGGAGAGGCCGTATCCTTCATACGCGCCGATGTCACAACCTCCATCTGTGGGACACGGCCGATCATAGCCGCGTTGGTCGGTGGTGTAATCGGCGCCGCAGCCGTTGGTGGTGTAGGGAATGTGGTCAATGGCCAGGCTGCCGGCCAGCAGGGCGTGGGTCCAGGTGGGGCCGCCATTGTATTGCAGGGGACCAAGGTTGGCGGTGGCGTTCTGCAGATCACCGGTTCCGGTGAAGCCACAGTCCGTGCCACTTTCTAGGTTGTAGTCTTGGGACGTCATCGTGCCACTGCAATTATCAGGAGTGTTGTCAGTAGCTATCGTATTCTCGACGTTGACCGTGCCGCCTCCATGATAGACGCCGCCACCGTTGGTGGCTGTGTTATTGGCGAAGGTGCTGTGGCTAAGGTTGGCCGTGCCACTGCTGAGGATGCCGCCGCCCCATACGCTGGCTGTGTTACCAGAGAGGGTGCTATTGGTCATGTTCAGTGTGCCGCCGTTGTTGAGGATGCCGCCGCCGTAGGAGGCTGTGTTACCAGAGAAAGTGCTATTGTTGACATTCAGCAGGCCTTCACTAAAGATGCCGCCACCGGGGTTGCTGCCAGCGTTGCCGTTGGCGATAGTAACGTTGGTCAGCGTCAGGACACCCGTGCTGGCCATGTGCAAGATGCGGAACTCCGGCGTGCCGAGGTCGCTGCTGCGTGCGATGGTAGCGCCGTTGCCATTGAGGGTGATCTCGCTGGTGATGGAGGGCAAACCATTGGAGCCATCGGTGTTGTTATTCATGGCAGTCAGTGTGTAAGCACAGTCAGCCGCCAAATCAAAGGTGTCAGGCTGCCCGTTGCTGTTGGAGATGTTGATGACCGTGATGAGTTCGGTGACGTCGCAGGCGACAGCAGACGGGATAGTGGGCGTAGGCGTGGGCGTGCTAGTCGAAGTCGGGGTAGATGTAGCTGTGGCGGTAGGCGTTTGGGTGGCCGTTGGCGTGCTGGTCGCAGTCGGGGTGGATGTGGCTGTAGCGGTAGGCCCCTCAGTAGGCGTTGGTGTGTTGGTAGGCGTGGACGTGGGCGTGTGAGTTACTGTGGGTGTATCGGTTGCCGTGGGCGTGGATGTACCGGTAGGTGTCGCCGTTGGGAGCACGGAGTCGTATTCATACGCACCGATGTCACAATCTCCTCCTGCGGATTCTGGCTGACAATAGCCGCGCTGGTCGGTGGTGTAGGTGGTGCCGCAGCCGTTGGTGTTGTAGGGAATGTGGTCAATGGCCGGGCTGCCGAACAGCAGGGCGTGGGTCCAGGTGGGGCCGCCGTTGTCTTGCAATAGGCCAAGGCTGGCGGTAGCGTTCTGCAAGTCACTAGCCTCAGTGAAGCCGCAGTCCGTGCCACTCTCCAGGTTGTAGCCCTGGGAGGTTATCGCACTTCCCCCTCCCTCAGTATGGCAGTTCCCATCAGTCCCACCAGTGTTCCCAGCGATGATGGTGTTTTTGACGATCGTGGCCGACCCGTAAATCCAAACCCCGCCGGTTGCGCCGGCAGTATTGTTGTAGACAGTGCAGTTGCTGAGCAGCAGTTCAGCACCGGTGATGATACCGCCGCCGTCGCCGCCACCCGTGTTGTTTCCACTGATTGTGCTGTTGTTGATCGTCGTTGCGCCGGCTCCAGAATAAATGACAATGCCGCCGCCGCCTAGTACCGCAGTGTTTCCATTGACTGTACTATTGTTGATCGTCGTCGCGCCGGCTTCGAAATAAATGCCAATGCCACCGCCGATGTTGGCGGTGTTGCCGCTGACGGTGCTGTTGTTGAGCGTCAGGGTATCTTTGCTATAGATGCCGCCGCCCTGGCCTTGGTCGCCGTCAACAGCATTGCTGCTGATGTTACAGTTGTCCAGCGTCAACATGCCATCATTCAAGATGCCGCCACCGGTATCATTGGAGACTTTGCCGCCCTGAATCTTCAGGCCAGTGATAGTGACGGTACTGCTGCTGGCGATACTGATGACGCGGGAGGTGTTGTTGCCACTGATGGCCAGACTATCCGCACCGGGACCTGTGATGGTCAGATTTTTGTTGATGGTGAGTTCACCGTTGGTCAGGACAATGGTGCCCGTGACACTGAAGTCAATTTCCTGACCAGCGGTGGCCTCTGCGATGGCCTCGCGCAGTGAGCAGCCGTTACCGGTCGCGCAAGTGCCATTTTCGTCATCCAAGGTGGTAACAGTAATGTCGGCCGCGTGGGACACCGGCAGGACGCTCAGCGCCAGCCCGGCCACCAGGACGGCCATGATGAAAAGGGTGAAGGTTTTGCGGATCGACGAGGCGGTGAGATACTGGTGCATTTGGGGCCTCCTGTTGTATTCAAAAAAGGCCACGACATCTGTCATGGCCAGAGGAGTTTCAGCAGATCACAATCGCTCGCGGTGGATTGCCAAATCCGCCGCCAGACCGCTGGCTCTGGCGCTTGCCCTGAGCCAGCGAAGGGATCCGGCAAGGGTAAGTTGTGATCTACTGAGTTCAGACAGCAAACCATCTTCGACGGGCAACAATGTCTGCTAGTACAGCAGGGATCACCTCGTAAACCATGTGAAAATGCCAACCATGTCATACTCTTCGCTATGTTGGACCCTGCTTTCAATTGTGGTGTCCCCAGTAGTAGCTATGATGTTGTATTGAGGTGAAGTAAGGTATAAAGCGATGCGCCTGAACTTGTCCTCCAAGTCCTCGGAGGAGGGCGATTCCTGGTAGAAGTCCGGTGTCTCGCCCGGGTCTACCCCGTTCCTGGGCTCGCATCCGTCGGCTTTGCTCTCGTCGAACCTGGCGATGTACTTCATCAGGTCTGTATCTGTCTCCGTGCCCAGGGCGACAGTGAAGAAGTTGATGCCGCCCTCCATGGCTTCGCAGGCCACATCTGCCATGTCCTCGGCATACTGCTTGCACGTGTCCTCACATGGAGGGTGGGAACAGCCGGGGCAGGCGTTGGCTTTGCCATCGGAGAGGAGAACTATCGCCTTGACCGAGTCTGGTCGGCCATTATTCAGCAGTTCCTGGGCGGCGAGACCGATGGCATCGCCGATACCGGTATAGCCATCAGCCGAGATGCCATCAATCGCATCCCGCACACCCTGATAATAAGTGGTCAGCCCCATGTCCAATGTGGCGCTGCTGGAATAGGAGACTAAACCGACCTGATGAGAGATGCTCTCATCGGAGTACCCCTCTAGTATGTCAACGAAGGTCTTAGCCGCCTCCTTGGCAGAGGTTATCGGCTGCTCCCCCCACACCCCACCCGCGCTCTCACAGTCCGTCGGGTTGTCATACTCGGAAAGTGTACAGCCGTAGCCGTCATCGTCCATTGACCCGGAGCGGTCCAGTACCAACATGGCGTCAACCTCGTTGCTTCCGCCCCCTGAGGTGAGCTGGGAAAGGGAGACAGAGACCATCTCACTGCCGACGGGAACGGTGTAGGAGATAGGATTATCAACGGTTACGCTATCTACAAAGCCAGGCTCACACTTAATTCGCCAAAGGGTGTACTCTATCGCCGCGTCCGAGGAGTAGTATTCCGTTATCCCCACCTCAATGGCTCGAGAGGCAAAGAGGTTGGTGCTGATTTGGGCCAGGAAGGTGGGGAGGAGCAGCATGCCAACGCCCAGGGCAACGAGAGCCAGGGCCAAAGCTCGGCCTTTTTCATCTGAAATAATTTCCCTCAGCATTATATGCTCCTTCCAATCGGAGATTGTGAACGAAACTGTCCGCAATGCCCTACTCCTACGGCTTGCAGACCTCAATGCTGGTTTCACTGATATCTTCATTGTAGGTGAACGTCGCATGCGTCACGTCGTTCACAGTAAAGGTCACACAATTTCGCCAAACCACAACCCACGTGTCCACGGGGCACTGACCTTCACTATTGGTAACGCACTCATCATAGCCACTCCCCCAGGAAACGCTGACCGTGGCACCGGCGACTGGGCTGTCGTCCTCCTCGTCGCACACCGTTATAGTGACCTCAGCCCACCACCAGAAGAGCCACCCGGGACCGCTATTTCCCTCCAAGCTGCTTACGTACATCCACTGCTGCTCTGGTGTCGTCGTAGGCGTTGCCGTGGGCATCGAGGTGCTGGTGGACGTGGGAGTGGGCGTCGCAGTTGGTGTTGCCGTCGCTGTCGCTGTCGGCGTCTCCGTAGGCGTTGCCGTGGGTGTCGAGGTGCTGGTGGGCGTGGGCGTCACTGTTGGTGTCTCCGTAGGCGTTGCCGTGGGCGTTGCTGTTGGTGTCTCCGTAGGCGTTGCCGTGGGCGTCGCCGTGGGTGTCTCCGTAGGCGTTGCCGTGGGCGTCACCGTGGGTGTCTCCGTAGGCGTTGCCGTGGGCGTCGCCGTGGGCGTCGCCGTGGG
>CAYMKL010000029.1:55319-58041 GCA_964390805.1 uncultured Anaerolineae bacterium
CCGTGGGTGTCTCCGTAGGCGTTGCCGTGGGCGTCGCCGTGGGCGTCGCCGTGGGCGTCGGCGCCGCCCCGACTTCTATCACCATGTCGTAGCTGTTCACAGCCCCATCCCGCCCGAAAACCCAGATGTTGTAGGTGCCAGCGCTGCCCACGGTGTACTCTATCTGCTCATTGTCGGTGCCCGACCAACTGTGGGCCAGCTCAGCGGAGCCGACTGTGAACTCGATTTGGACGTTGTCAAAGAAGGCTTGGTCGTCAGAGGCGCTCCAGTTGCCATCAACATTCTGGAAGCGAACGGTCGTGTTGGCGGATGCATAGGCACTGATGTCGTAACTCTCGGAATCACTCGCATATAAGCCAGTGAAAGTGTCCAAGAAGTAAAACGATGAGCCATCGTCCGACACGAACACGGAGATGTCCTCCTCAAGATGCCCCGTGCGCCAGTCAAAGCTCAAATACGCACTCGTGGCGCCCAACAAATCAACACTACGTTCAATGCCATCATTATGATCAGCTTCCTGAAATCTGAGTTCTCCACCGACGATTCGGATCCTGCCATCGCCGGGACCGCCCCAGTCGCCAATCTCTTGCCAATCACCAGACCAGTTCACGCTGCCATCATTGTTGCTATAGGACGTGGCGTTGAACTCGTCGCGTACGGTCTCGGTATCATAAGGGCAAGCGGCGCCATACAATTCCATATCAATGTCGCCTAAGGCGTGGGTGAAGCTGAGGTTGATGATGATGGTATCGCCAGCCTGGAGATCCACGGCGTACCAGTCGTCGTCGCCGGCGGAGCAGATCTGGAGATCGGGATAGGTGCCTGGGGTGATGGGAGCGGCCGTGTCGCAGGTGTCGTTGTCCTCGTAGCTGTCCTCTACGCAGGGTGTCGGCGTTGCGGTAGCTGTATTCGTTGGGGTTGCAGTTGGTGTCGCCGTGGGCGTCGGCGCCGCCTCGACCTCTATCAGCATGTCGTAGCTGTTCTCAGCCCCCTGGTCCCCATAAATCCAGATGTTGTAGGTGCCAGCGCTGTCAACGGTGTACTCTATCTGCTCATCGTCGGTGCCCGACCAACTGTGGGCCAGCTCACCAGAGCCGACCGTGAACTCGATTTGGACGTTGTCAAAGAAGGCTTGGTCGTTAGAGGAGCTCCAGTTGCCATCAACATTCTGGAAGCGAATGGTCGTGTTGGCGGACGCATAGGCACTGATGTCGTAATTCTCGGAACCACTCGTATCTGAACCAGTAAAAGTATCCAAGAGGGTAAACGATGAGCCATCGTCCGACACGAACACGGAGATGTCCTCCTCACAGTCATCCTTGTCCCAGTTAAAGCTCAAATACGCACTCGTGGCACCCGACAAATCAACACTGCGTTCAATGCCATCATTATGATCAGCTTCCCGAAAGCGGAGTTCCCCACTGACGATTCGAATTCTGCCATTGTCGGGACCGCCCCCGTCGCCAATCTCCTGCCAATCACCGGCCCAGTTCACGCTGCCATCATTGTTGCTGTAGGACGTGGCGTTGAACTCGTCGCGTACGGTCTCGGTGTCATAGGGACAATTGGTGTCATACAACTGCATATCAACGTCGCCGTCGGCATGGGTGAAGTTGAGGGTGATGATGATGGTATCGCCAGCCTGGAGATCCACGGCGAACCAGTCGTCGTCGCCGGAGCAGATCTGGAGATCGGGATAGGTGCCTGGGGTGATGGGAACAGCCGTGCCGCAGGTGTCGTTGTCCTCGTAGCTGTCCTCCACACAGACAGGGGTCGCTGTTGGTGTCGCAGTAGGCGTTGTTGTTGCTCCCCCAGGCGTTACTGTTGCCGTAGGTGTTGCTGTTGCCCCCCCAGGCGTTACTGTTGCCGTAGGTGTTGCTGTTGGCCCCCCAGGCGTTACTGTTGCCGTAGGCGTAACTGGTGTCCCATCAGGCGTTGGCACTCCCTCGCCCCCGGCTCCCCAGTCGCCTCCTTCTTTCCAATAGCCCTCCCCACTTGGACGCATCGCCAGAGACAGCGTACTGCTGTCAACCCCCTCCTTCGCCAGAGAGTAAATGGTCATCGTTATGGTGCCAGGAGCCTCTGTGCTCGTCAGCGGGAAGGTGACGGCAGCGACGCGCCGGGCGACTACCAGCGACGAACCGCCGGCATCGCGGGTTAAGGTCTGGCTCGCTGCGGAATAGGTATAGGTAATGGTTCTGGTGTCAATGATCTCACCGGTGGAATAGGGGAGTTCTAAGACCATCTGAGAGTCACTGACCTCCACAGCGGAGGCGCTGGCCACATCGCGGTTGAGCCAGGTGGTGGCGTTCCGCAAGTCGTGTTGAGCCCCCAGTTCACTGCTGCCCCAATCAGAAACATTGAAGATTTGGTAGATAGCCGTGGCAAGGGCAGCAACTATCAGCACGGCGACAGCCAGGCCCACCAACAATTCAGTTAGACTAAATCCATTTTCATCTCTCATTCTCATTACTATACTATTCTCATCGGTTCAACTTATAGTCTATTGCCCTGAATATTGGCTCACCGTTATGTGAAATGGTGACAGTGATCCACTGCATGCCACATGGACAGTCATCGGCAGGATCTGAACTAAACTCCCTCGTTACGGAATACCAGTAAGAGATGCCAATAGCGATGGGATAATCTTCGCGGTGTTCTATTATTGGTAGAAGTTTCCCGATTCGCGGGTAGCTGACCAGTTGCGGTAATGTCGCTTTTG